>NZ_JACJQD010000006.1:0-303969 GCF_014696485.1 Limnothrix sp. FACHB-1083
ATGCGCAGGGGAACAGCAGCAGACCCGACCAGCCGACGAAGACGAAGCGATCCCGCTTCAGCCAGTCGTCCACTACGTCGAACCACCCGCGTTCCGTGCCCACGCGTCCAACTGCGATGGTCATGGAAGAACTCCGAGTAAGAAGGGAAATAAATGACAAAAATGAGAGGTCAGGGATGATCGATGGCCAAGGGCGACTAAGCACAAAGCGATCGAATCGCCACAATCACTCTCAGAAAAGTTTAACTTTCTTTACCTAAATCCGGCTAGGGGATCGCCCCAGGAATTCGGCCGGGAGTTCCCCGGCATTTTGCGGGTCGATGCTCAGGGCAGGGCCCTGGGGCGATCGCCGGGCCCGAACCGGCAACTCACGCGATCGCCCGCTGCGGGGCCTGGTTCGGTCGCCATGGGCGATCGCGTTGGCTGCCAGCGTCCTCAATCCCATCGCAAATCCTGATATTGCGCCTCGATCGACAGGATCGATCGCAATCCCGGCATATCCAACACCGTGGCATCGGCCGGCTTATTCAAAAAATGATGAACCAACAGCAGGCCCGTAAAAGTCCAGGTTTGGTAAAGACGCGCCTCTTGCCCCAACCAAACCCCCGTGGGCCCATCAAAATATTCCGGCCATTTTTGTTCCGGTAACCGCTTCAACAACACCTGATAGGCATCTTGCAAGCAATCCCAGAGCGACTCATGCAAATGTCCAAAGCGATAGTAGGGCGTGGTTGACGTTTGTTGATGTCGCAAAACAGCGACCACAAAATACCAAAGCAGGCAGGGCCAGTGACCGCCATTGTGATAGCACCAGGGGCGATTTTTGGAGTCATACCCGGTCTTATTGCGCCAATCACTGGCATCCAACGGAGGATGGCAAATGCGCAAAGGCATTTCTCCAAACAAATCGGCTTGGTTATTCAGCACCAATTGAAAGAGGGCACGCTGTTGGGAAAAGGTGAGCACATCAAAAATCGCGCCCAAGCAATTGCCCAAGGAAAAAAAGCGAAAATCGGGGCGACCTGTACGGATATTACCAATCAGATATCCCCCTTGATCGCCCAGCCAGGTTTGCAACCAGTGGGGAATCGTTTCGGTGCGAATATTATATTCATTGGAGACTCGCTCACCATATTGATCAGTGGGGCGACGGCGGAGGATTTGAATGGTTTTGCCATTAATCCAATAGTGCTGAAGCAGATAGCGACGCAGGCGACGGGCCAGGGCAGTGGCGTATCGTAATTGCCAAATTTGCTGCCGGATAAAGGGATCGGTGAGGGCTGCCGATCCGGCAGTGCTACCAATCACTTTTTCCTTCAGATCGCTATGAATTAAAACAACGGAACTGAGCAAGGCTCCATACAGCAAGGTTTGAATTTCTAAGGGTGCGCCCCACACATCCAAGGGACGATCGATCATGAAGGCTCCATCGGGTACGTAAAGGGTTGGAGCGTGCCGAAACCAAGGATGCAAAATCAGCCGCAGAAACCGCTGGATTCCCTGTTGGACTTTGGGTTGTTGGCTCCAACTCCAATCGCCCGTGCGTTGCACATAAACATGGGCCAAAATCGGCCACCAAAGGCTGGCATCAACGGAGGAAACCCGCCCGATCGCCCGTTGGCCATAGTCAGCCACCAGGGTTTGGCTGTTGGGTTCCACATAAAAGCTGCTGGGAAAAATGCCTTCCGTTTGGGGATCGGTGCTTTGCAAGTCCAGGCAAATATCTAGGAAATCTCGCAGTAAATCCGCTCGTCCATCCAGCAAAAAATAAATCATCACGGGTACGTTATCCCGGATGAAAACTTCGTTGTAATTCAGGTCAGGATCCGGCGGGGCATCGGGTCGATCGCGCCGAGGTTGTGGCAAGGCGGCAAAGGTTCCCACGGGGCGATCTCGACAGTAAACAATTGATTTGTCATAGAGCAAATGCCGCGCGTGATGAATACTTTGAACGCTGTCAAATCGAGCCATAAATGCAAATCCTTAGCGGAAATCTATCGCCTTGTGGCCGGTGCTTAACCGATCGCCGGGCAATTTGAGGTTCGGGTAACCCCTCCAAGCTACTCAAAATTCGCTGGTTATGCTGGAGAGGCCGAGCGGCACGTTTCGGCCGGTCGTTCAACCAGTCGTTTCACCGTCAGTTGCCGAGTTACTCAAGGCTCGATTCAGCATCCCGAGGGTCATTGGTCATTACCCATCGCTGAAGAACGGGCTGTTCATGGAGGATTCCAACAGAACCATGACTGACTTGAAAAACCTGTATATCGTCACCATTAGCATTCACGGCCTGCTGCGGGGCAGCAATTTGGAACTAGGCCGCGATGCTGATACGGGTGGTCAAACCAAGTACGTGGTGGAGCTGGCGCGATCGCTTGCCCAGCGTCCAGAAATTGATCGGGTCGATCTCATCACTCGCCGCATCCAAGACCCGAAAGTGAGCGCCGACTATGCCCAGCCCATTGAACCCCTCAGCCCCAAATCGCAAATCGTTCGGCTGCCGGCCGGGCCGCGTCGCTATCTGCGCAAGGAGGTACTTTGGCCCCATCTCGATATCTTTGCCGATGAAGTCTTGCGCTACCTGCGCACGGTGGGCCGCACGCCGGATTTGATTCACAGTCACTACGCCGATGCGGGCTATGTGGGATCCCGGGTGGCCGGGTGGCTGGGGGTACCCCTGGTACATACGGGCCATTCACTGGGGCGGGTGAAGTTGCAGCGGATGTTGGAGCAAGGCAGCAAGCCGGCCGCCCTGGAGGAGCAGTTTCACTTCAACACCCGCATTGAAGCGGAGGAAGTCACCCTGGCCAGTGCCAGCTTGATTGTGGCCAGCACACAACAGGAAGTGCAGGAGCAATATCAGGTTTATGACAATTACCAGCCCGATCGGATGGTGGTGATTCCGCCGGGCACGGAGCTGCAGCAGTTCTATCCACCGCCGGACCAATGGCCCACCCCACCGATCCAAACCCAGCTCGATCGATTCCTCACCGAGCCGCAAAAGCCGATGATCCTGGCCCTGTCGCGGGCAGAGCGGCGCAAGAATGTGGCCAGTTTGGTGCAGGCCTATGGCGAGTCGCCGGAGTTGCAATCCCTGGCCAACCTGGTGTTGGTGCTGGGCAGCCGAACGGACATTGCAGCCATGGAGCCGGGCCCCAGGCAGGTGATGACGGAACTGATGCTGTTGATCGATCGCTACGATCTCTACGGCAAGGTGGCCTATCCCAAGCAACACCAAAGCACCGACGTGGCGGATTTATACCGCCTGGCCACCCAAACTCGGGGCGTGTTCATTAATCCGGCCCTGACGGAACCCTTTGGCTTAACGTTGATTGAGGCGGCGGCCAGCGGTTTGCCGGTGGTGGCCACCAATGACGGCGGCCCGCGCGATATTCTGGCGGCCTGTGCCAACGGGCAGTTGGTGGATCCGTTAAATCTTGACCAAATTCGATCGGCCCTTTACCAAGCCTTGACCCAGCCCGATCGTTGGCAACAATGGTCTGAGCAAGGTTTGGCAGGCGTGCGACGCACCTTTTCCTGGGAAGCCCATACGGAAAAATATCTGCAACAGATTCGGCAACTGCTGCAACCCAAGGCCTTGCATGTGGGCAGCGCCCTCAGCGTCACCACCCCGGCCCATCGCCAGCGGCGGGAGGTTTCCACGAATCCGCTGATTCGGGCAGAACATCTGTTCATTTCCGACATTGACAACACCCTGATTGGCGATCGCGAAGGACTGGATCAGCTCTTGGCCCAGTTGCTGGTGGACGATCGGGCGATCGGGTTTGGTGTGGCCACCGGGCGCACCCTGCCCAGCGCCCTCGAAACCCTGCAAGATTGGCAAATTCCGCTCCCGGATGTGTTGATCACGGCCGTTGGTAGCGAAATTCACTACGGCCCCGACCTGGTTCCCGACACCCGTTGGCGACAATACATCAGCCACAATTGGCAACCGAACGCCATCCGCAACGCCTTGAACGACATGGAAGGCCTGGTGTTGCAGCCCGCTGCCAACCAGCGATCACACAAGATCAGCTATTGGATTGATCCGCAAATTGCGCCCCAAGTTCGCCAAATTCGCCAATATCTGCGCCGTCAGGGGCTAAATGTCCGGCTAATTAGCTCCCATGGGCAATATTTAGATATTTTGCCCTGGCGTGCCTCCAAGGGCGATGCCCTTCGCTACTGCGCTCTGAAGTGGGGATTTTTGATCAAAAACCTGCTGGTGGCGGGCGATTCGGGCAATGATGTTTCCATGCTGCGGGGCAACACCCGGGCCGTGGTGGTGGGGAACCACAGCCGCGAACTCGATCGGCTGCGCACTCATCCAAACATCTACTTTGCCGGAGGGCACTACGCTTGGGGCATTTTGGAAGGGTTGGCCCATTACCAAATTCCTGGCTTTGGCGATCAGCCTCCGTCCCCGTTGGTATATCCCAGCCCGATCGCCCGTTTCGGTAGCAGCTCAATTTCGGGCGATCGCCCCGGTGGCCCCAAACAGTCAACCTTGCAGCGGGCCCTGTCTTGAGCCTAATGGGCGACAACCAAGTCACATCCCAAAACCGCTCCTTCCCATAATTCAGTGCTCGATCGGGCGCTGGTTGGCCTCCGAAGCGTGATCGTTGCGACGGAAGCTAGCAGGGTCTCATGCTCAAATCATGAGGGATCGGGCAACTCCAACAACATCCATGCGGGTTCAGCAGTCCCATCCTGGCGAGGCTGCTTAGCCCGCATCTGTTTTCTGTTTTGTTTTCTGTTTTATAGATCGGCTGATCAATCGGCTGGTCGATCGGCTAGTCGATCGGTTGGTGGATCAGTCTAGATGTCAGTTTGCATCTCTGTTCGCATCTCTAATTTGGTGGGCTTCAGGGAGCGAATCAAAACCTTGAAATCGGGACTTTCTGCGGCAGCGTCCGGGTAATCTCAGTTAGTCTGTGCTGAGGGAATTGTCGCTTGCTCAAACCAAGCCTCTTGCACCATGGCCGATCGCGTGCTGCCCTGCCCCATTCGCTTGTGCCTCTATTGCCCTGGAGTCATGCCCGCAAGCCGCTGGCCCCAGTCTCCTCAGCTTCAACCCAGTCCCCCAATCATTCCCGACGGACTTTCCAAAGTCATTCTTCCCAAAGCAATTCTTCCCAAAATAATTCAGGCCGTCCTTTCAGACTGTTGTTAACGTATGGGAAGCGTTGATCGTCCCGTGCGATCGCCCCTGGGGATCCGTCATCCTGCCTTCGAGAAGTCCTGTTGCCTAGCCCCATGACCGACCCGTTCAGCACCGCCTCATCTCCTGCTGGATCGACCTCACCATCGACCCCACCGTCTCGGTCAGAACCTGACGCGAGCATTGCTCTGCACCCGGAGGCCGATTCGGCTCCCCCCTACCGGGCCGTGAGCTTTGATGAGCATCAGGTCAATTTTCAATCTCTGATTGAAAAAGCCACGGATATTGTAGTGATTTTGGACAGTTGCGGAATTTTTCGCTACGTCAGCCCCTCCACCGAGGGCATTTTGGGCTACACCTCCGCTGAAACCGTGGGGCAACCGGTCGAAAACTTCGTGCATCCGGTAGATTTGCCCGCCGTCCAAGGCACGATCGCGGCGGCCCTGGCCCAACCCGGCGTGAGTCAACGGCTGTCGGATTATCGCGTGCGCCATGGGGACGGCTCTTGGCGTTTTTTTGATGCGGTCACCACCAATCTGCTGGACGATTCGGCCGTGCGCGGCATTGTGGTGAACTGCCACGACATCACAGAACGGCGCTTGGCCGATCGGGTGTTAATTGAACGGGCCCGGCTGTCCAAGTTGGAGGCAGAGGTGGGGGCGGCCCTCGCTTCTGGGGGATCGCTGTCGGAAGTGTTGCAACGTTGCACCCAAACGATCGCCGGGGCCCTGCAAGTGCCCTTTGTGCGGGTTTGGACCTATAACCGGGAGGCGCGGTTGCTGGAGTTGCGAGCCTCAGCCGGCCAACATTCCCTGGTGGCGGAATTTCCCACCTATATCCCGATCGGGGCTTCCTTGGTGGGGGCGATCGCCCAAAGTCGCCAACCCTACCTGACCAACTGCACCGCCACCGACCCCAACTTTGAGGCCCGCGATTGGCTCGACAGTGAGCAGGTTGTGGCCTTTGCGGGCTATCCCCTGATTGTGGATGACCAATTGGTGGGGGTGATGGCCCTGTTTGGGCGGCGGCCCATGGTGTCGGCGGAACATGGGGCCCTGGGTTGGATTGCCAGCGTCTTGGCCATGGCCATTGACCGAGCCTGGGCCCGCGAGGCCCTGATGTCGCGGCGGGAGGCGCTGCTGTTTCGGTTGGCGGGGCAAATTCGCCAATCCCTGGATGTGGAAGTGGTTTTGCAAGCGGCGGTGCAGGAGATTCGATCGCTGCTGCATGTCGATCGCTGCTTGTTTTTGAACTATTGCCCCCGGCCGGTGAACAAGGATGTGACCTTCCTGGAGCAATCCTATTGGGAAGTGGCGGCCGAGTCGGCCCAGGGCGGTCTACCAAGCTTTGTGGGCAAGCAGTTACACGGCTTGGCGGCGGGAGTTGCGCCGTTGCTGTTGCAGTGGGAAATTGTTTGCACCGATGAGGTGGTGCGGCCGGCGGCGATTACGGTGCAGGAATTTTTGGCGCAACTGTCGGCGGGGGCCGCGTTGATTTTGCCGGTTCAGGGCAGCCGCACCACCTTTTTGGGGGCGGTGGCCTGTGTGGAGCATCGGGGCGATCGCATTTGGAGCGAAAGCGAGGTGGGCCTGTTGCGGGGGGTGTGCGACCAATTGGCGATCGCCCTGGATCAAGCGGCCCTTTACACCGATGCCCAAGACAAGGCCCGCCAAGCCCGCGACCAGGCCGATCGCCTGGCCCAAGCCCTGGATGAGTTGCAGTCCACCCAAATGCAACTGTTTCAAAGCGAAAAGATGTCCAGCTTGGGGCAAATGGTGGCCGGCATTGCCCACGAAATCAACAACCCGATCGCCGTTGTCCATGGCAATTTGAAATATGCCCGGCAATATTTGGCGGAATTGCTGAGGGTGATTGACACCTATCGATCGACCTATCCCGAAGCCCACGAGGCGATCGACCAACTGTTGCGGGACATTGACTTAACCTTTGTTCGCCAAGACTTCACGAAACTCCTAGAAGCCATGGGGTTGGCAGCGGAGCGAATTCGGCAAATTGTCCTTTCCCTGCGCAACTTTGCTCGCCTCGATCGGGCAGGAATGAAACCCACCAATCTCCACGAATGCTTGGACGAAACCCTCACCCTCCTGCGCCACCGACTGGAACCCAATGGGCGGTTTGGGGGCATTCAATTGGAGATCGATCGGGGAGAATTGCCCCTGGTGACCTGCCATGGGGGGCAGATGGCCCAGGTGTTGATGAACCTCATTGGCAATGCCATTGACGCGATGGAGTCGATCGATCGGCCCGCCATCTTGAAAATCAGCACTCGCCTGTTGAGCAACGGCCCCCAATCGATCGCGGAAATTGCCATTCGTGATTCGGGCTATGGGATTTCTGACGACATTCGCCCCCATCTGTTTAATCCCTTCTTCACCACCAAGCCCGTGGGTCGCGGCACGGGCTTGGGCCTGTCCATCACTTATCAAATTGTGGTGGAAAATCACGGCGGCACGATCGACTGGACCTCCGACCCGGAATGGGGCACAGAATTTGTGATTCGACTGCCGGTGTTGCTGCCCCTGCCGCCCAGTTGCCGCACCTGAGCGGTTGCAGTTTGGCCAACCAGCCTAACGCGGCATGGCTGGGGCGCTTGAGGGAGTGGGTGCGCTGGCGGGCGCAAGGTTTGGCGTAAAGGGGCGATCGTGCCCACCCAAGGCCCGCACGATCGCCCGCGTATTTTGCGCCAACATCTTCACGTAGCTCTCGGCCGGCCCCCCAGCCACCCCGATCGAATCCGCATAGAGCTTGTCGGGAGCCAGGGCGACCCCACTTTCAGCCGCCACCGTCTCAATCAAAGCCGGGTTAATGGTTGTTTCTGCAAAAATTGCTGGCACTTTGGCTTGGCGAATGGCCGCCGCCATCCGGGCCATGGTTTGGGCGCTGGGTTGCTCCTCCGTGCTAATGCCAATCAGGGTTCCGAGCACTGGAATCCGATAGGTCTGGGCATAGTACTGAAAAGCATCGTGGGTGGTCACCAGTCGTCGCTGGGCGGCGGGAATGGTTTGGATTTGGACACCAATCCATTGATCAAGCTGTTTGAGTTCCCCCAACAACCGATCGGCATTGGCCACAAACTCCGCCCGATCGCCCGGGGAAAGCTTGCTTAATTCATCCCGAATCGCCATCACCATCACCATTCCATTGCGGGCACTGCCCCACACGTGGGGATCCGGAACCGTTGCCCCCTGCTCAGTCAAGGTGAGGGCCGGCACTCGCTCCCCGATCGCCACGGCCTTTGCCGTCTGTCCTGAAGATTGAATCAGCTTAATAATTCCCGGCTCCAGGTTATAGCCATTGTAAAAAATCCGATTTGCTCGCTCGATCGCCACCGTATCGCGCGGCACGGGTTCATAGAGGTGGGGGTCATCACCGGGTCGGAGCAAACCTTTCACGATCACTTCATCACCCGCCACCCGTTGGGTTAAGTCCGTCAAGATCGTGTTGGTGACCACCACCGTGGGCCGATCGGGCCCACTGGATCGTTCTCCTAACCCACAGCTCACCAGCAAGACCCCAATCCCCAAACTGCCCAGCCATCGCCCCCAAGAAAAACCGGGGCCCCGCTGCCCGATCGAGGGCTGGCCGGTTGTGTGGTGTTTTCGCAGTGATGCCAGTTGTGATTGCTGGCGTAATTGCTGGCGTGCTTTCTGGGGTAATTGGGGTAATTTCTGCCGTGGTTTTCGGGGTTCTAAGGGTCGAATCATGTGCCGTTTCTCCATTGCCATCATCAAGCCACCGCCAGCAGTCCAAGACCGGGGCCAACCCCAGCCCGATCGCGGTGTTTTTGCCCAAGGGCCCGCAGCCTGGCCCCAATCAGAGCACTGGGAGGGCTTGACTTAACTTTCATTATCATTTCATAATTGCATTCATAATCTTTTCATGATCTTTCTCGGTTTGATATCGTGAAAGGCAGGTAGCTGCTAGATCGGGTTCAGGTCATTTCGCACGATTTGATCTGGACTTTTTTTGCCCATGGGCCCAACTCCAATGATGATGAGCACTCATGCGATCGAAATTGACCACTTAAATGCTGCCTATCGCGGCGTGCAGGCGCTCCTGGATGTGAGTTTGCGCATCCAGCCCGGACGGCTGACGGGCGTGGTGGGGCCCAATGGGGCGGGCAAAAGCACCCTGATGAAGGCCATGCTGGGCCTGGTGCCGATCGCGGCGGGGCGGGTGGTCTATGGCGATCGCCCTTTGCAACAACAGCTCGATCGCGTGGCCTATGTGGCCCAACGATCGCAGGTGGATTTGGATTACCCGGCCACGGTTTGGGATGTGGTGTTGATGGGGCGAACGCGCAAAACGGGCTGGCTGCGGCCCTTTTCCAACACCAGCCGCCAAGCGGCCCGGGCGGCCCTGGAGCGGGTGGGCCTGTGGGAATTGCGCGATCGCCCGATCGCTCAGCTATCGGGAGGACAACAGCAGCGGGTGTTTTTGGCACGCTCGATCGCCCAAGAAGCGGATGTGTTTTGTTTTGATGAACCCTTCGTGGGGGTCGATCGGCGCAATGAAGCTATCTTGTTTGACCTGTTTCGGGAACTGGCCCAAGACGGCAAGGTGGTGATGGTGGTGAATCATGACTTGGGCGAATCGATTACCCATTTTGATGATTTGGTGCTGCTCAATCGCCAACTGGTGGCCGCGGGCGATCGGGCGGCGGTGTTGAATGACCTGAATTTGCAACGGGCCTATGGCAGCCGGGTGAAATTTTTCCAGGAGGCCGCCTAATGGACGGGCTGCTGCAAGCCCTAGCGGAACCGCTGCAATACACCTTTTTTCAGCGATCGTTGGTGGCGGCGGTGGTGGTGGGCCTGCTTTGTGCCTGCACGGGCAGCTATCTTTTGGTGCAGCGCATGGCCCTGTTGGGCGATGCCATCAGCCATTCTCTGTTGGTGGGCTTGGCGATCGCCTTTGCCATGGGTGGCAGCTTGTTCCTAGGGGCCCTGGTGGCTGGGTTGGTAAGCGCGGCGGCCATTGACTTTATCCGCAATCGATCGCCCCTCAAGGAAGATGCGGCCATGGGCATTGTCCTTTCGGCCTTTTTCGCCCTGGGGATTGTGCTGATCACCACAATCCAAAAAGACAACAAAATCGATCTCAATCATTTCCTGTTTGGCAACCTTCTGGCGGTGACCAGCGGTGACCTGTGGGACACGGGGCTGGCGGCGGCGCTGGTGCTCGGAGCGATCGCCCTTTGCTATAAGGAACTGCACTTTTATACGTTCGATCGCCTCGGGGCCCAAGCGGCTGGCTTGCCCGTCCGTTGGCTAGATTGGGGGCTGACCACCGCGATCGCGATCACGATCGTGGCCAGCATGAAGGCGGTGGGGGTGGTGTTGGTGTTGGCCCTGTTGATTACGCCGCCAGCCACAGCCTATTTGCTCGTCCCTCGACTCCACCAAATGATGGGGCTAGGGGCCCTGTTGGGTTGTTGCTCCAGCGTGGCGGGGCTATATCTCAGTTATTTTTTCAATTTGCCTTCGGGGCCGGCGATCGTGCTGGTGGCTTCCGGGTTCTTTGTGCTGTCGCTGTTGTTTAGCCCGCGTCAGGGGGTTTTGTTCCAAGGCTGGCGGGCCAAGGCCGCGGGCCACGCCCCGATCGATTCCAGCTCGATCGATTCCAGCTTGATCGACTCAGAATCCACAGACGGAACCGATCCCTAGAAATCAACAGAAATCAGCAAAAATTGGGCGCTTAGGGGCCAGGATTCAACAGCCGGAAATCAAACCCCGTTCCCGATCGATTGCCCTCCCGCACCGTGATCAACACCAGGGGCAATGAGCGATCGCCCGTATTGGCAAAGCGCACGGAAGCGGAAGACCCCGCCGCTTGGAAATCTGGCCGATGCAACGCAGCCTTCACAGCCGATCGCGTGGGGTCTTGGGCCTCGTTCAGATCACTGCCGGAAACCGGTTTTTGGTCTGGTTTTTGAGTAATTTCCTGATTAATTGCTTGAATCAAAGCCTGGGCCGCATCGTAGGCCATCGCCGTTCGCCAATTCACATCCCCACCCCAACGACGACGCATGGCCTTGGCAAAATCCAGCGATTGGGGCAAATCGGGATGCCAGGGAATTGCCAGAATCGTGCCCTGCGCACTGGCTCCCAACTTCAACAAGTCCAGTGAATAAATTGAATCGCCCCCCAACACCGGCAGCCGTCCTTGATTGGCTTCCACGATCGCCAAAGCTGACGGCAGCGTCGAGCGATCGCCCAAAAGCACTAACCCTTCGCTACCCTGGCTTTGGCGTTCCCCAAACAGCACCAAGCCCTCCGTGTTGAACGATTGGGCCTGACCGATCGCCCGTTGCGCATCGATCGGCTCGGAACCCATCTCTTGCAACTGCACCTGGCCCCGGCCGTCGGCCATGAACTGTTGCACAAATTCCGTTTTCAGGGATTGGCTGTAAGTGCTTTTGGGGTTGTAAAACACCGAGACCCGCGCCAGTTTCAATTGCTGACGGGCCACCATTGCCAGGGCCTGTCCCGCCTGGCGATCGCTCGGAACCGTTCGCAACACCGCATCCCCCAACCCACTGAGGGTCACCGCCGTGCTGGAAGGGGAAATCATCGGCAGCCCAGCCCGTTGATAAACCCCAGCCGCCGCCAGCGAAGTGGTGGAGCTGAAGTGGCCCACCACCCCCAACACTCGGGGATCTGCCGCTAGGGTTTCGGCCACGGCCTTGGCGGTGACTGGGTTGTTGCTGTCGTCCGCAATCACCACTCGTAATTGCCAGGCAGGTTTCGGGCCGGATCGCTCCCGATCGCCCTGGTTCCATTGGGCTTGGGCCTGCGCCACTCCCCGCAGCAACTCCTTGGCCACATCGGGCAAATTAGCCGCCGGTACAACCACGGCGATCGTCCGTTGCGGAGCCTCCCGCGCCAGCCAATTATTCAAATAAATCAGGGCTTCCGGATCGTTAGGCCGCTGTTGCAGGCTTTTGCGCAACAGGGCGATCGCCTGGATTGGATCTCCAGCTTGTCCCGCCGCGGCCGCCGCCAACTTATCGGGCGAATCTGCCAACAAAACCTGCTCGCCACTGCTCAAGGACGGGGCCGGCCCCCCTTGAGGATTAGCAGTTGGCGGGGTCTGGCCCTCGTTGCCCAAAAGACCGTTCGATCGCACCAACCAATAGCCCCCGCCCAACAGGGCCAAGGACATGAACAGAGCCGTAATCAGTAATGGGGCATCTTGGGAGCGACGACTCATGGGCAAAACCGCGATGGCTGGATCAAGATGGCTGGATCAATAGGTCACCCCACAGCCCATCAATCAAAACAATGACCCGATCAACAACGACCCGATCAACAATGACCCGATCCGGCAGTCCTTGGTTTTGACCATTTCTGTTTTGCCCCATTGCTGTTGCCAGTCTTCGATCGATAGGTTCGCTCAATCATTCGCGCCAATCGCTCGATCGGAAAATCTGTGCGATCTGTTTGTCCGATTTGTCGGATTTGTCCGATCAAAAACTGGGGCAGGAAGGATGACCCTTTGCCCCAGTTTATGCGGAATTTCGCGGTTTCTGACGGACGATCGCCTTAGCTTTCGATTAGCCCGTTCATTCGATCTTTGACGGTTCTGGCTAGCTTAATCTTCCGCAAAAATGTACTTGTACAGATCCTTGGGATCCGGTTCAGGGCTGTCGAGGGCAAATTTCACCGCATCGTTCACATGCTCTTGGATCCGGCGATCGATCTCTTTCAGTTCTTCCGCCTTAACCAATCCTTCACCAAGCAGGTGATCGGCCAGGCGAGTGATCGGATCGCGCTTACCCCAAACTTCCTTTTCTTCCTTCGCCCGCAGTTCATCCGGATCGGCCAAGGAGTGACCCCGGAAACGATAGGTCAAGGCTTCAATGACCGTGGGGCCTTCGCCAGCGCGGGCGCGGGCGATCGCCTCTTGGGCCACACCGCGCACCGCCAACACATCCATCCCGTCCACTTCTACGCCGGGCATCCCAAACGCGGGGCCTTTTTTGTAGATTTCGGGTACAGAGGTGGCCCGTTCGTGGGCCATCCCGATCGCCCATTTATTGTTCTCAATGACATAGATCACCGGCAGCTTCCAAAGGGCCGCCATGTTCAAGCATTCAAAGAACTGGCCATTGTTTGCGGCTCCGTCCCCAAAGAAGCAAACGGTCACCCCGTCGGAACTGGGGTCATTCATGGCTTCTCGTCGATACTTGCTTTGGAAGGCCACGCCCGTTGCCACCGGAATTCCTTCCGACACAAAGGCATAGCCCCCCAGCAGGCGGTGCGGCTCCGAGAACAAGTGCATGGAACCGCCACGGCCCTTGCTGCAACCCGTCACCTTACCAAACAGCTCTGACATCACTTCCCGGGCAGGCACACCAGCACTCAGGGCATGAACGTGATCGCGGTAGGTGCTACACACGTAATCATTGGCATCGCGGCGCAAAGCCCGAATCACCCCCGTCGAAACGGCTTCTTGGCCGTTGTAGAGGTGAACGAAGCCAAACATTTTGCCGCGATAGTACATCTCGGCGCACTTGTCTTCAAAAAGGCGACCCAGCACCATGTCTTCGTAGAGCATAAGCCCTTCTTCGCGGGTGACGGTGGCGCGGGTGGTCGGGGTTGCGGGAAGTACGCGTTCTTGTACCATTTCGCTGGTGCTGGGGTTGCGGGCTGAGTCGGTCAATTCAGAGGGTTCGGATTGCCTGGGCAAGGGTGGCGGCGATCGATTGCGCCATCCCACCGGTTGCGCGGCTAATTTTTTGGGAAATCCAGTTCAACATAGTACCGGACTTTGGCAGCCCCCGCGCGGTTGGGCGATCGCGGCACTGGTTGGGCGCGGGGGCGACGGGTCAGGTTGCCGTTGTGGATGACTACCCCTAGAGATTGCCCAAGCCAAGGTGATTGGTGATTTGCGAGCACCTCAAGAGATGTCTCAGTCTCCTTCTGTTAATGATGTTGGGCCAACAGTTTTTCAACCTTTGCTTCTTCGACCTTGGCCACCAATTGTTTGACTTCATATTGGTCGCGGGTGGTTTTGGCCAGCGTCAGGGTTGAGCTGATGGTGAAACCCAAACCCATGGACATGGCAAATTTCATCCAGGTATCGACCGGAAGGTAATAGATGCAAAGGGCTGTCCCCCCGGTTGAAAACAGGAACGATAGCCAAACTTGGACGATCCAGGCGGTGGTGTGGCGCATGGTAGAGGGTGTTTTGGGTGGAAGGAATGGCTCTTGAATGAATTGATTGTGAAATACAGGATGGGGATGCATGGAATTGGGGGGACAGTTTGCGATCGCAAACGCAATCACGGGTCATCACACGGGTCATCACACGGATCATCATGCTGAGTGTCAGCAAGCCGCACCCCTGCTCAAAGCGCTGGCCGATCGCGCGGGCCGTCGATCGGGGCGGTTTCATGTGCCGGGTCATAAGGGCCGGGCGATCGACCCACTGTTGGCGGATGCTTGGGGCGATTGCTGGGCCTGGGATTTAACAGAACTGGATGGGTTGGATAATTGGGCGGCTCCCCAGGGCGTGATCGCGGCGGCCGAAGCGTTGGCGGCCGATTGCTTTGGGGCGGGCCTCACTCGATTTTTGGTGAATGGGGCCACGAGCGGACTGGTGGCGGCGATCGGGGCAGTTTGCCAAGATGGCGACTCCCTGATTGTGGCTCGCAATGCCCATCAATCTGTTTTGGCAGGTTTAATTCTTGCGGGGGCGCGGCCCTGCTGGGTTTGGCCAACGGTCGATCGGGAATGGCAAATGCCCACGGTGGTGACTCCCGAGGCGATCGCCCAAGCCCTGGCGACCTATCCCCAAGCGAAGGCGGTGCTGCTGGTGTCACCGACCTATCACGGTTGGGTTTCGGATTTGCCCGCGATCGCCCAACTCACTCGATCGCACGGTATTCCTTTAATTGTCGATGCGGCCCACGGGGCCCACTTTGGGCTGCATCCGGAACTCCCGATCGCTCCCTTGGCGGCCGGCGCTGACTTGGTGGTGGCTTCGGCTCACAAAACCCTTGGTTCCTTAACCCAATCGGCGCTGCTTCATCTACACTCCCAGGCTTTGATTGATCGCGATCGGCTGAATCAAGTGTTGCGATGGGTCACTTCCAGCAGCCCCAGCTACTTGCTGATGGCTAGCTTGGACGCGGCTCGGCGGCGGGCGGCGCTGTGGGGTCAAGTTGATTGGGGCCAAACGTTGGTGCGGGTCGATCAGGTGCGATCGCAGTTGGCGGGCGATCGAGCGATTCGGGTGCTTTCGGGGCCAAATCTGGATCGATCGCGCTTGACCGTTCACTTGGTTGGTTGGAATGGTTACCAGGCCGATGAAGCGTTAGACCAAGATTGGAGCATCACCGCCGAACTCAGCAGCCCCCAGCACTTAACCTTTGTTTGGACACCGGCCAACACTGACCAGGAAGCCGATCGCTTGGTGGCGGCTTTGGGGGCCCTGGCGCGATCGCCCCAAGTGGCTCCCGATCGGGGGCTGGATGCCATTGTCGGGTTACTTGCGCCTCCCAGTCCGGCCCCGCTGACCCCGCGCCAGGCCAGCCAGCGCCCCACCGAGGCGATCGACCTTAACCGGGCGATCGGGCGCATTGCCGCTGAGTGGATCTGTCCCTATCCACCGGGAATTCCCGCAATCGTGCCTGGAGAAGTCATCACTGCCGAGGCGATCGGCCAAATTCAGCAAACCCTGGCCCTCGGCGGCGACTGCACCGGCTGTGCGGACCTCAGCGTTCAACAATGTCTTGTCCTCATTTCAGCCGATCACTAGCGATCGGATCCTTGAAAAGTTCCCAAAGAAAAAAAATTCCCAAGGAAAAATTCCCAAAAAACAAGGTGGAGCCAGCGACAACACTGGCTCCACCCAAGGCTATCCATTTTCGCAATGGACTGCGCTAGCCTTGATTAGTTGCAATCCTTGGTAGAGTCGCTAGCCAACTTGGTAGCGGCGCTAGCAGCTTCATTTTCCTTAGCCGTGATGCACAAGATAGCCTTGGCTTGTTGGTCTTCCAACTTCACCACGCCCTTGAAGCTCTTCAGAGAAGCTTGCAGCTTATCAGCGGTGCTGGTTGCTTCCGTGTCGGTACCAACGGTCTTGTACTCGAAGTTATCGGTTTTTTCCTTGATACCAGCGTTCAGGGTCTTCAGGTCAGCAGCAAACTTACCTTGCTCCACGTAGTAAGCCTGTTGAGCACGGTTGAGCGAACCAACATAGGTGCTACCTTCCGACTGACGAGCCTTAGCGGCTTGGTTGAGGAAGGAGGGCAGAGCAATTGCTGCCAGAATACCGATGATGATGATTACAACCAGCAGTTCAATCAGGGTGAAGCCTTCTTCGCTGTTGCGGCGCTGGGCGAGGTGTTGGATCAGCTTGGCTTTGAATTCAGCTTTCATCTGGGATAGTCTCCTCGAGAGTCGGGGGAGGAAGGTTGGGAAGGTGGGGATTTTGTTCCCCTCATGCTTGCAACTTACCCAGGTTACCGGGGATTCATATCAACCGCAGCAGAATTTTTTTGGGGTCAAGGGAAAAAGCCTGAAAACCCTTGCTAAACAGGCATATTCGCGAGTTAACCCCAAGGAATTTTTAGGTGGCTTTTGGATCAGGATCATGATTTCCGCGATCCTGACGGGCGAGCGGAGCACCTGTTCAGCACCATTTTTCGGGATGCCCAAGGAATGCCGTTTGGGAAATGCTGAATTTTGGGTCAATCCCAGTACTGCGGCAAGCTTATTTTTATAGGTCAGCTCAAATGATTGCTACCGTTCAAGTGATTGCTACCGTTGCCAAATCGTTCGGTAGCAAGGGGCTTAAGCCCCTTGTCTTCCACGATCCATGAACAGTGAGATCAGGGTCTCAGGCGATTTGACGACAGGCTCTAGGCCTCAGTGGACTCTAGGAAGATGTAGCCGAAGGTTTCCAAGTCCCGCAAGAAGCTGCAAACCGCTTGGGTGGCACTGGCGCGATCGACTGGTGAGCGATCGACTGGGTTCAGGGGCCGCACCCGCATGAACCGATCGATCAGTTGCGTAATCGGTTGGGGCCCCGTCAACAGCGGAACCAACACAGGCACTAGGCTGGCACTGGCCGCTGCGATGCCTTCCGGCCGCCGCAAAAATTTCGCGAAGTTCAGGGGCTTGAGGTAGCGGCAGGATTCCACGAGGGCAGCTTCAAATTCTGGATTGTTCAGAAGTGGGTGCAGCACCGCTTGGGTGCGATCGGGCTGCTGGATCAACTGCTCAACCGTGGGCGACTGCGGCGGTTCTGCCATGGTTTTTGGCGTACAGAATATGTCGATCAATCGGTTGCGGCTAACCAACAGATCGTGCCAATACATCTGCTCACGCCAACTGATTTTCTCAAATCGCGATCGCAGTTCCTCGGGAAATTGCTCCAGATCCAGCATAGTTTTCACTGCCCAATCCTGGGGTTCCACCGGGGCAATGACCTGTAAGTTTGCACCATCAACTAGGTCAAACACCTCCGGCACTGAAAATCCCCGATCGCCGTGGAGCATGAAATTAAAAGCCAAGATCCGCTCGCGAATATCAGGATTGTCAGTGTCATTGCGATCCCACATTTTCCGCACATCCACATTGCGCGGATTCAGGGACAACACAATGGATTCCACCAGGGCCATGGTGGTTTTTTCATCCCGATCAGGTGTAATTGCGCCCACATCCCGCAAAAATTCCTGGGCACAAAGCACGGGAATTCGAGTGTTGAAGCTATGCAGATTCACTCGCAAAATACCCGTTGGTTTCAGCACGCTGGCCATCAACCGCAAACTAGCGAGGGGATCTTCCAACAGATACAGCACCTCATCGCAGTTGATGTAGTCAAATTGCTGATTGAGGCTAGGAAGCTGATCGATATTGAGGGTTAAAAATTTGGCCCGATCGAGCAAATCAAACCGCCGAAATCGCTCGATCGCCACATCGATCGAAGCCGGAGAAAGATCGATGCCGGTAATGGTTGTTCCCGGGTTCAGGTGAGCCAACATCAACCCCTTAAAGCCGCTGCCGCAACCCACATCCAGAATCTGCATTCCTTCGGAGCTGACCGATCGGCGATCACGGGCATAGAATGCGGTAGCCAAGGAGTGGGCATGAAATTCGTCGGGCTGACTATCGGGAGCCGTTTCGATCGGTTCGCGAGGATAAGGCGTTTGGTCAAACTGTCGCTGAATCCAGGCTTCTCGTTCAGCGGAAGATTCAAAATTCATGGCAAATCAGGGCTTCCAATCAGGGCTGCAAAATCAATCAATTCGATTCAATCTGGCTTGACTTGAATTTGACTTGAGTTTGGTTTGAATTTGATTTGACTCGGATTAATTTGGCTTTACTTTGTTCGCGTTCTCGTGAATTTTCACAAAATTCGTGCCAAGTCAAGTTAATTCGTCAACTCGTCAGTTCAATTCACCAATTAATTCAGTTCAACTCAAGCGAGTTCAATTCAGGCAAGTTCAACCAACAAATAACCCGCTTGACCCAATTCCGAGAGCAGATAACGCAAGGCGGCTTCCACTTCCGATCGCGCAATGGGTTCCAAGGTTACTGGATCTACAGGGCGCAATTGTTGCAGCGAATCTGCGAGTTCCGTAAAGGTTTTCGTCCCTTCCAACAGGGGCAACAACCCAAGGGCGATCGCGCTGCTGACCGACTCCCAACCCCAGTTCAGAGACAAGTGTTGACTCAACTTTAAATCAGTGCCCTTTAAAACCACATTTTTGAGGTCTGCGGCAAATTCTGGCGTATCTAACTGCGGGTGAAGCGCGGCTCGGGACTGATGCCAATCTTCTGGTTCCCAATCGCTGAGGGCTGTCCAGGGTTGCGCCGCGTCAGGATGACCACACCAGAAATCTAAAAGTCGATGGTTCGATCGAATCAAGTCAAAAAAGTGTAGTTGATCGGAAATCGGCGCTTCTGATAATCCAAAAGCGATCGAAATGGGCATATTTTCTGGGTCTTTGAACAGATCCGTCACTTCCCAGGACTGCCAATCGGTCATGCTAATGAATTCCAGACCGGAGCGATCAATATAGTCAAAAAGCTGCGGAATAGTAAATCCCCGATCGCGCTGAAACAACAGGTTCATCATCACCCGCTGTTCATCCTTCATTTTTCCAGAATCCCAAATTCGCATTTTCAGGAGTGTTGTATCCTTCAAAGACTCCATCAACTCAGTCAGAATTCCCATTTCCAGCTCACCCGGATTGTCATCCATCAACCCAATCAGGTGAGCCAAGCTTTGGGCCTTGAAATAGTCAAATCGCTGATAAAGACTATGGAGATTGGAACGAATAATGCCATCGGGTTTCAAGACGGCTTTCATGGCCGCCAACCCATCGGCAGGATCCGGTTGCAGATATAGCAATTCATCGCAGTTAATGTAGTCAAATTCCATGCCTAATTGCGGCAATTCTTCCATTGCCAATGCATGAAATTCCACGCGATCGCCCAATCCATGATGCTCCAAGCGCTTTTGGGCCAAGTCCACGGAAGCGGGCGACAAGTCCACCCCCACAATGCGCGCACCGGGGTTGGCCAAAGCCATGCTCAACACGCCGTATCCACTGCCACAGCCCACATCCAGCATCAACCGCCCTTCGGTGTTGGCGATTTTTTGGTTGCGACGATAGTAGGCGGTGCGGAAATCGTGCCAGTAGGTATGGGTTTCGGCCGGTAAGCGATCGAGCGGAATGCGGGGATAGGGGGCGCGATCGAACTGGGCCCGCACCTTGGCAAGGGGATCCTCAAGCGGATCGTCAGCGGGATTCGTGGGAGAAGGCAAGAGGGATGGCTCGGTCATGCGGGGGTTAACGAATAGTTGTCCTAACGCAAGGGTGGGAAGACCCAACGGCAAGGGCGGGTTAGAATCTTGACGGGGCCATGGATTGGCCGTGGTCAAGCGGTTGCCGAGGCTACCTTGGCCATATTGCCCCATTTCGATCCCGAAGCGATCGCCCCAAATCCGCTACCTGCCGCCCGATCGCCGATCCGTTTTAACAGTTGGTTTCACGATTTGTTTAACAAATTGTTTAACAATTTGTTGAACAACTTGTCTAGCGATTGGCTGCACAATCGGCTCAGCAATCGGCCTCACCATGGATTTCACCGTGGGCTGAAAACTTTTGAACGGCTTGTCCTGCCATCTTCTCCAACACCATTTCCCACATCGTCAGTCGCAACCCTATGAGCATTGAACAGCATTCCCAGCCAACGGACGATCGCGCCGCTGTGGCCAACTCGTTGGATGAAATGCTAGAGGCGCTGAACTTGGGAATTCCGACGGCTCCCGACGATTTTCGATCGGGCTTTGTGGGAATTGTGGGGCGGCCAAATATGGGCAAGTCCACGCTGATGAATGGTTTGGTGGGGCAAAAGGTGGCCATTGTCTCCCCGATCGCCCAAACCACTCGCAACCGACTGCGGGGCATCCTGACCCGGGATGATGCGCAAATTGTGTTTGTAGACACGCCCGGGATTCATAAGCCCCACCACGAATTGGGCAAAGTGTTGGTGGCCAATGCACGCATGGCCATCCATTCGGCAGATTTGCTGCTGTTTGTGGTCGATGGGTCGGTGGAAGCAGGCGGGGGCGATCGCTTCGTGGCCGAGTGGCTGGCCCAAGCACCCGTACCGGTGGTTTTGGGGCTGAACAAAATTGATCTGCAAACGGATCCGACGGTGGAAGCGTCCTACGTGGCCCTGGCGGCCGATCGGGGTTGGCCGATCGTGCGGTTTTCGGCGCTCCAGGGCGAAGGGACAGAAGACCTATTGCAGGCGCTGATCGATCGACTGCCGCCGGGCCCGTTTTATTACCCCCCGGAATTGGTGACCGATCGCCCCGAGCGATTCATTATGGGCGAACTAATTCGCGAGCAAATTTTGCTCCATGCCCGGGACGAAATTCCCCATTCCGTGGCGGTGGAAATCGATCGGGTAGAGGAAACCCCGAAAATTACCCGCGTATTAGCCACCATTCACATTGAACGGGCCAGCCAAAAGGCAATCTTGATCGGCAAAGGTGGTTCCATGCTGAAGGCGATCGGCACGGCAGCCCGCGAACAAATTCAAAAGTTAATTGATGGCAAGGTTTACCTGGAGTTGTACGTGAAGCTGCAACCCAAATGGCGGCGATCGCCCGCTCGCCTGGCCGATTTGGGTTACCGAATTGAAGAAGATTAGGCGACAACCCCGCAAGAAGTTAGCCGCGAGCGATTAGTTATTAATAAACTTCTCGAAAACTTCCCCAAAATCCTTGCGCACATAGGACTCATGGGCCAGCTTTAACCAATTGAATGCGTATTGGTTAATTGCCTTGAATTGCTCTTCGGCCGTTGAAGTGCTGGTCGATCGGCTGATGGTGGTGGCCGCCGTGTTCAAACTGGTTTGTGCATAGCCGTGGAACGCAGTATTTTCCTGCTGAATCAAGGCAATTTTCAGCAGGGCCTTATACAAGTCCTTGAGTTCGTGAATATGGACTTTGGCCACATCGATCGAGTAATGCTGGCTGCCCATGGAAAACTTAATTTCCACATCCCGATCGAGCGTTCCCGCCGTTTCCAAAGTCACATGGGAAATGGCATGGTGGGCATAGTTAAAGCGCCGCAAAGTGCGTTTTTTGCTGACAGCCGATGTGCCATCCACATGGATTAGCGCCAAGTTGGTGAAGCAATATTCATCCATCTTGGACTTAATCAAAAAATAGATTTTCTCGCCTTCTTCATTGATGATGTAGTCGTCCGCATCAACTTTGCCGTAATCCTGGGGACGAATCACCACCCCAATATCACTGAGACCCAAGGCATCCGAAGCCAAACTCTTAAACATGGGAATCACCGATTGTTGATTAGCCCTAGCCCAGCATTGCCCAGCCCAGCATTACTTTGCCCAACCTTGCCAGGCTGGCTTGAGTAACCATTTTGAGGCTAGCCCGGCCGGCCAGTATAACAATCGAATTTTGTTGGTTGCCAGGGGCAATCAACTCTCAGGCTAGTAGCGTGGCTGCCTTAATTCGCTGGGTTAAATGATATGGCTGTTGCCATCACCTGATCGTTAAGCAGCAAGGGGCTTAAGCCCCTTGTTACCACGACTGGCCCCGCAACGTTGACCCAATGTATTAACCCTATCGCGCTACTAGGCTTTGGGCTGTTCCTAGGCGACTAATCGCACAAATTTCTTTTTTCCCACTTGCAGCACTTTGCCCAACAAATCCGCCGCCGATTCAAACTTTTGGTTCACATCCGCCAGCTTTTCGCCATCCAGTTTCACACCGCCCCCTTGAATTTGGCGACGGGCTTCGCTACTGGTGGTGCATAACTTTGTGGCACTCAAAAGATAGAAAATTGGAGCCGGAAATTCCACCTGCGCCAAGGAAAATTCCGGTACATTTTCCGCACCGCCACCGCCCGACACCAAATTCATGGCATCTTTTTGGGCTTGCAGGGCGATCGCCTCGCCATGGATTTGTTGGGTAATTTCCAGGGCCAACAATTTCTGGCGATCGCGGGGATTTTCGGGCAACTGATCCAACGGTAAATCCGTCATCAGTTCAAAGTAGGTTTCCAGTTGCGCATCGGCCACCTTTTCCAGCTTGGAATACATGGTGAGCGGGTCTTCTCGCAGGGCCACATAGTTCCCCAAGGATTTGGACATTTTTTGCACCCCATCTGTCCCGATCAAGATGGGCGTGAGCAATCCAAATTGTGGTTTTTGGCCAAAGTGGCGCTGCAAATCTCGCCCTACGGCTAGGTTGAACTTTTGGTCTGTGCCACCCAGTTCCACATCCGCCCGCACAGCCACGGAATCGTAGCCCTGCATCAACGGATAAAGAAATTCATGCAAAAAGATGGGACTTTCCTGCTGATAGCGCTCCGCAAATCCTTCCTTGGCCAACATTTGGCCAACGGTCATGGTGCTGAGGAGTTCCAGGATTTTGCCTAAGTCCAGCTTGGCTAACCACTCGGAGTTGTAGCGCACCTCCAGGCGGCCAGGCGTTTCAAAATCCAGGATCGATCGCACCTGTTCCAAATAGGTTTCCGCGTTGGCTTGCACTTGCGCTTCGGTCAGTTGCTTGCGCACTTCCGATTTACCGGTGGGGTCGCCAATGCGAGCGGTGAAATCGCCAATAATCAGGACGGCGGTGTGGCCCGCATCCTGGAAAGCGCGCAATTTGCGAACGGGAATGCTGTGCCCCAGGTGAATCTCGCTGCCGGTGGGGTCAATGCCGAGCTTGACGCGCAAGGGGCGATCGGTCGTGGCCAACAACCGCTCTAGGTTCTGGGTCGGATCCGCTGAGTCGGGTTGGTTGGGAAAAATATCGGCGGTTCCGCGATGGAGCCAATCGAAGTTAGACGCTGCCATAACTGGTGCGCTCAATTCGCTATAGGGACTGAATAGGGGTTGACAATCGAAGCTCAAAGATTTCAATGAGCTGATCAAAAGAGCCTCTGACGAGGATTGAACTCGTGACCTCACCCTTACCAAGGGTGCGCTCTACCACTGAGCTACAGAGGCGGGGTGGTGGGCCGAGCTGGATTTGAACCAGCGTAGGCATAGCCAACGGATTTACAGTCCGTCCCCATTAACCACTCGGGCATCGACCCGCTTCCACCACGGGAGATAACAATAGCACAAGGATCGAAAATTCCCAATAGGCAGCCCAAAATTTTTTTAAATTTTTTTGAGGCAGCGCTTGGCCCGGCTAGGGCGGGATCTTGGGCAACGCTGGGGGCAAAAACTGGGGACGATCGGGAGGCCGCTGGGGCGATCGCCGGGTGTGGAGATTTCGCCGGGCGGCGGCTCCCGCAGTTCGCCCAATCCCTTTCATAATGGATATAGTTAGCGCGTTCTGAGTAGCAACCTGTGCAACTTGAGTCTCAGCCTGATACCCAGCGATCGAATGCGGGTCGATCGGGCACGGCCCAGCGATCTCCATCAAGTGCCCCGGCTGCTGATTCGGACTCTGGATCTGCCCCCCCAGCCTCACCCTCGGCACTCCAGGAGCTGAACCAATGGGAGCAGCGATCGCGCCGTTTGTTTTGGCCTTTGTTTGGGGTGGCGGCCACGGCCATCTTGGGAGCCGCCGGTTGGGGTCTGTGGCAATTGCGCAAGCCAGCGGATCCGGCGGTTGATCCCTTGGCCAAGCTGACCGTTCCGGTCACCTCCGCTGATTTGACGGTCAAGATTGATGCAAGCGGCACTATCCGCCCGATCCAAACCGTGAACCTGAGTCCCAAAACCTCTGGACGACTGCTGGAGTTGTATGTGGAACAGGGAGATGCGGTGCAAAAGGGCCAAGTGATTGCCCGGATGGATGATGCGGAGCTACAGGCGCAACTGGCACGGGCCCAGGCCGGCTTGGCGCGGGCCCAAGCAAGGCTGGCGGAGGCCCAAACCGGCAACCGACCGGAAGAAATTGCCGAGGCGGAAGCTCGCGTTAATCGATCGCGCGCGGATGTGGTGAGTGCCCAGGCGCGGCTGGATTTGGCGCGGGAACGGCTGGAACGCAACCGATCGCTGGCGGAAGCGGGAGTAATTGAGCGCGATCGCCTGGATGGGTTTGAGCAAGAGGCCCGCAGTGCCAAGGCGGATGTCGATCGAGCCAAGGCGGCGTTGGTGGAATCCCAAAAGGGGCGCGATCGAATTCGGAACGGTTCCCGGATTGAGGACATCGCCGCCGCCCGGGCCGATGTGGCCGAGGCCCGCGCCCAAATGGCCCTGATCCAAACGCAATTGAATGACACCGTGGTCCGTGCGCCCTTTGCCGGATTCATTTCCCAAAAGTATGCGGAACCCGGCTCCTTCGTGACCCCCACCACGTCCGCTTCCTCCGGCAGTGGAGCAACTTCCACCTCGATCGCGGCTCTGGCCAGCGGGTTGGAGGTGTTGGCGCGGGTTCCGGAAGTGGACATTGGGCAAATCAAGTTGGGGCAAACGGTGGAAATTACGGCCGATGCCTATCCCGATCGGGTCTTTCGGGGACGGGTGAAGCTGGTGGCTCCGGAAGCGATTCGGGAGCGCGATGTCACCTCCTTTGAAGTGCGCGTGGCGATTCTGTCAGGGCAGGAGGTGTTGCGATCGGGCATGAATGTGGATTTGGTCTTTGTGGGCGATCGCCTGCCCCAAGCCGTGGTTGTGCCGACGGTGGCCGTGGTGACCGATCGCGGGCGCACGGGCGTTTTAGTCCCCAATGCCACCCAAAAGCCCGAGTTTCGCGCGGTGGTTTTGGGCCCCACCTTGGGCAATCAGGTGCAGGTACTCCAAGGCATTAAGCCGGGCGATCGGGTCTTCACGGATTTGCCCCCGGGGCAGACCCTCGACAGCATCTTGAATAACAAGGCGAAACCCGGCAATGGGCGATCGGCCAATCCCTAGGGGCGCAGTCAGTTTGAAAGGGCGATCGGCTCATGCATATTCCCAAACGCGGTAAACATAAAGTCTTCATCGGCATGGCTCCCGGTGTTGGCAAAACTTACCGCATGTTGGAAGAAGGCCAGCAATTAAAAGCAGAGGGCGTGGATGTGGTGATTGGGTTATTGGAAACCCATGGCCGCAAAGAAACCGCCGACAAAGCGATCGGGTTGGAGGTGGTTTCCCCCGCCCAAATTGCTTACCAAAATCGATTGCTGCCAGAGATGGATGTGGCCGCCATTTGCGATCGCCAGCCCCAGTTGGTGTTAATTGATGAGCTGGCCCATACCAATGTGCCCACGAGCGATCGCCCCAAGCGCTATCAAGATGTGGAGCTGATTTTGGCGGCGGGAATTGATGTGTTTTCCACGCTGAATATTCAGCATTTAGAAAGCCTCAACGATCTCGTGACTCAAATTACCGGTGTGGTGATTCGAGAGCGCGTGCCCGATCGAATTCTTGAGGAAGCGAATGAGGTGGTGGTGATTGATGTCACCCCTGAAACCTTGGAAGAGCGCCTACAGGATGGGAAGGTTTATGCCCTGGATAAAATTCCCCAAGCGTTGACCAATTTCTTTCAGCGTCGCCACCTGATTGCTCTGCGAGAATTGGCCTTGCGGGAAGTGGCCGACAATGTTGAAGAACAGGCGATCGACCAAGATCCCAGCACTCCATTTTGTAACATTCACGAGCGCGTGTTGGTCTGTGTTTCGACCTACGAAGGATCGATGCGCCTATTACGACGGGCAGCGCGTTTGGCGAGCTATATGAATGCGCCCTTATATGGCTTATTTGTTTGTCCGCCCGATCGGTTTTTAAGCAAAAGCGAAGCTCTCCAAATTGAGGGCTGTCAGCGACTTTGTGAGGAGTTTGGGGGGGAGTTTTTACAAGTTCAAGCCTCCAACATTCCCCAGGCGATCGCCAAAGTGGCCCGAGATTATCGAATTACACAAATTGTGCTGGGCGAAACCCGTCGATCGCGGTGGCAATTATTGCTGCGCGGTTCTTTAACCTACCGATTGATGAATCTCCTAACGGAGCAGTCAGTGGATTTGCACATCATGAGTCATGACAGCCGCGCCCCACGCTCTCAGAATTCTGCTGAGTCTTGATCAATATTTTCCAAGGGGTTTCCGGTTTTCAGCGCGGGAATTTTTAGGCAATTTTCCCGGTCACGAATTTCCCACAGGGCCGCTAGGTTAGGGCTAATTTTTGGGAAAACTACGACTCGTTTCCTCAGAAATGTCTTCGGTAATCAGAATTTCTTGATCAATGACGCGAAACACCAACCGCTGATTCGCCACACTGTTCAGGGGCTGATCGCGAGCCAGCGCCGACTGAAACAGGGTGCAGGTCACCACCGCTTGGGAGCGATCGGGCGAAATCTCAATCACCAAATCTTCGTAGCGAACGGCGGTCATGCGCATTTGGGGATAGGCTAGCTCCAGCAAATCTCGAATTTGTTGGCGACCGTCAAGCCGAATCATTTGAGATCCTCCGGCGAGGTTCACCGTTGCCCGAATTGCCGCATTGGGTGCATAGAAGCTGACGATCGCCTCAATATCTTGGTTTTTGATGGCGGCCAGCAGCCCTTCCAAGCGCGATCGAACCTGATTTTCGGTCAACTCCACGGGTGAACGCATCCGGGGTGGCGTTCGGGGTGGCATTCGGGGTGGCATTTGGGGGCGCTCCGGTTGGGTCTCGGCCCGGTGGGGCTGAGTGAGGGCGGCGGCCAGCGACTGCGGGCAAACCATGGCTCCGGTTCCGATCGCGCCAATTACAGCGCCAAGGATCGCCACTCGCAACCGCCGCCATACCTGTGCCATGCTTGGATCCATCATCACAATTCCTTCCCCTTGAATCGTTGTTAGCGTCTAGTTTGGGATCTAGATTTTTGGGATCTAGGTTTTTGGGATCTAGATTTTTGGGTTTGGTTGAATTGAGTTGAGTTTAGTTCCCCCATCCCTTGCTGCAACGGCCATCGTAGGTTCGATCGCCCATGAGTCGTCCTCCCGAAATCGATCGCGTGATCGAAGCCTTTAAAAACAAGGACTATCGCACCGCCGCCCGGTTGCTGAATCCACTGCTCACCAGCCACCCACGCGATCCTTGGGTGCAACTCTATGCGGCACGGCTCCATGAGCTGGCGGGGCGGCCGACGGTGGCGGAACCCATTTATCGAGAGCTGCTGAAAAACACAACTAACCCCAATCCCAAGATTTTGGCCCAAGCTCGCCAGGGGTTGCAGCGATTGGAAACAGCCGATCGCACCCAACGCCAAGCCGCCATTACCCAAGCCCGAGCCGCCGCCAGCCAAGCCACCCATCAAGGCGCGAACCAGGGCGATCGACCCCAAAAACCAGCCCACGGCATCTTAATTTTGGAACCGATCGCCTCGGACGATCGCCCGGAAGCGGCGAAACAATTTGCCCGCATTTTTGACTTAGATCCCTACACCGCCCGGATGCAGTTGCCCAGCCGCGATTGGCGACTCTATCGCACCGGCCTCTTGGGAGAACTGCAAGTCTATGCGGAAGCCCTCCAATCGCACCAAATTCCCTGCTTTTGTGTGGATGAAAAAGCGGTACAAGCCGTCAAAGCTTTCACCATCAAGCATTTCCAATCCGTTGATCCAGACCCGATCGTGATTTGCGAAAACGATCGACACCAGTTGGGAACCTTGGCTTTCCGGTGGGCAGAGGTGAGCCAGCGCGTGTTAGGAGCCGTGCCCGTGGTGGAATCGGTGATTGATTTGAATGCACGCGGCCAAATTGTGCGCCGAGATCAAACCCAAGATTGGGTTCCTCTTGTGGATTTGCATTTACCCGATCGGGGCTGCATTTTGCGCCTTTGCGAAAGTGCCTATCAGTTCGATCGGGGTGTGGCCTTTGCGCCCATGGGATTCTCGCCCAACTCCTTTGTGCAGGAATTGGATGACGGTCGCCCCACCCGGCGCACCCAATGGAACGCCCTCGTGACCTTTGTGGCTCAACAAACCCCGATCGCCCGGGTGTTTGATCGGTTCACCGGTTTTGCGGAAACAGCCTTGGATTACCGAGAATTGCTCGATCGGCTCAATCCCCAAGTCCCTGTTCCTCGCCGCAACGCCCAGCCCATGCGCGAAGATGCCGCCTTCGCCCTTTACAGCCGCGTCAGCTTCTGTCGCCCTAACTCTCCGATTCGCTAGTCGGCTCGCCCTGGAAACGATTGCCCCGCTCCGAGAAGTCCTCCGGGCGTAAATTGGCAAGAAAGTCCCGAAAAGCAGCTTGCTCGGCCTCGTCCGCGTCCCGATCGACCGGCACCGAAGCATCGGCAATCACCTCCTCCATCACCCAAATGGGGCTATCGGTGCGCAGGGCCAGGGCGATCGCGTCGCTTGGGCGCGCATCAATATCCTTTTGCACATCCCCTTGCCGTACACAGAGCACCGCATAGAACGTGCCATCTTGCAGCGAATGGACAATCACCTTCTCCAGAGTCATTTCCCAAGCCTGGAGCAGATTCGCCATCAAATCATGGGTGAGCGGGCGCGGCGGTGGCCGATCCTCCATGGCACTGATGATCGCCTTGGCTTGATCCGGCCCAATGTAGATCGGGAGGGCACGCCGATCGGCCGTATCTCGAAGCAACACGATCGGCGTGCGGCTCGCCGCATCCAATGCAATTCCCGCAACCTTCATTTCCACCATAGACCCAGCATCCGTAGCATCCGTGAGCGATTGACCGGTATTCGCCTTCAAGCCTGTTCTCAGTATGCCCTGCCAATCGGCGGGATTACGGAAAAAACCCGCAGAAAAACAAACAGGGGCGAGTCAACCTCACCCCTGCTGCTGATTCAAAATGACCACTTTAGCCGCTAACGATCTCGATCGCGCTAGCTAGCTCCCACCGCGACTTAGTAGCGGCTCAGGTTAGGACGGTGCACAATGAAGCCCACCGATTGGCACTGCTTGATGTTGTCGAAGCCCACAACACGGATGTAGCAGTTGCCATATTCCGAGCGGCAAGCTTGCACTTCGGTCAACACTTCTTGCACCGAACGCGCGTTGAACAGGGGCAACTTCCACATCGTCCAGTAGTACACCTCGGGATCCGAGTTCTCGTTGAACTCAACACCGGGGATGTAGCCCTGGTCGATCATGTACTGGATTTGCTTGGCGATCTGTTGGTCGCTGAGGGGAGGCAGATACGAGAAGGTCTCAAAACGACGCTCTTTGGGCAGAGTCTTCATGCCAGTTGTCTCCAAACGGGGCGAAGAGAAAAAACTTCAACGAATGCAATTCGAATGCGATTCACTCATCCCGTGGCTAATTCCAGGAGTGGAATTAATCATCGATCGAGTGGTCACCCGATCGCCGCTCCGATTCCAGGAGTCGATCGGGTTCCTCAGCCAAAACCAGTTGTGTTAGCCGTTCGAGGTGCTGGCGACGGAGATGGCCATTGGACTTTTGAACCCCTTCACGCACCATCTCCGGCAAATAGTCAGTCACATCACTGACCAACTCATCACGCACCGTCATCAGACGAAAGGCCAAATCCGGATCAACAGTCAGCAGGGATTGCAAGTAGGCTTCCCCATCTTGCAAGTTGCTCTCCGCCGAAAACCGATGCAGCCAAACCGCCTTGGGGGGATTAGTTTCATGTAGTTGCGCGAGGACAGTCCGCATTGCCTGGTAGGTCAAATAGCTTTGCAGCGTTTTGGCCGTATCCTTGGCAATTTGCTTGAGATCCATACGCAGCCTCCGCGATCGCCCAACGTTCTCACGATGCTAGACGATCGCAGCTTCAGAAACCGCTACCGGCTTACCGATTTCCATCGGTGCGCAGCTTCCCCCTCGATCGGCCAATCAACCGGCTCGCCGCATCATCAGACGGTATCAACCGCCTCGAACTCGAACTTGATTTCCTTCCACAGTTCCAGGGCCACAGCCAGGTCAGGAGACCAACGAGCAGCCTCACGCAGGATGTCGCCGCCTTCACGCAGCAGGTTGCGGCCTTCGTTACGGGCTTGGACGCAAGCTTCCAGAGCCACACGGTTGGCCGTTGCACCCGGAGCATTACCCCAGGGGTGACCCAGCGTACCACCGCCGAATTGCAGCACCGCGTCATCGCCGAAGATGTCAACCAGTGCGGGCATGTGCCACACGTGAATACCACCCGAAGCCACGGCCATCACGCCCGGCATCGAAGCCCAGTCTTGGGTGAAGTAGATCCCACGGCTGCGGTCTTGCTCGATGTAGTTTTCGCGCAGCAAGTCCACAAAGCCCAGGGTTACGGCTTGGTCGCCTTCCAGCTTACCGACCACCGTACCGGTGTGGATGTGGTCACCACCGGACATCCGCAAGCACTTCGACAGCACACGGAAGTGGATCCCGTGGTTCTTCTGACGGTCGATTACCGCGTGCATGGCGCGGTGGATGTGCAGCAGCACGCCGTTGTTACGGCACCAGTGCGACAGGGTGGTGTTGGCGGTGAAGCCAGCCGTCAAGAAGTCATGCATGATGATGGGCATTTCGAGTTCTTTGGCGTACTCGGCCCGCTTCAGCATTTCTTCGCAGGTGGCAGCGGTCACGTTCAGGTAGTGACCCTTGATTTCGCCGGTTTCCGCTTGCGCCTTGTGAATGGCATCAGCCACAAACAAGAAGCGATCGCGCCAACGTTGGAAGGGCTGCGAGTTGATGTTTTCGTCGTCTTTGGTGAAGTCCAGACCGCCGCGCAGACATTCGTACACTGCACGACCGTAGTTCTTCGCCGACAGACCCAATTTGGGTTTGATGGTGCAACCCAGCAGGGGACGACCGTACTTGTTGATCCGATCGCGCTCTACTTGGATCCCGTGCGGGGGGCCTTGGAAGGTCTTCAGGTAAGCGACGGGAATCCGCAAGTCTTCCAGACGCAGCGCTTTCAGGGCTTTAAAGCCGAAAACGTTACCCACCAGCGAGGTCAGCAGGTTGGTAACGGAGCCTTCTTCAAACAGATCCAGGGGATAGGCGATGTAGGCAATGTATTGGTTGTCTTCACCGGGAACCGGCTCTAGATCGTAGCAACGACCCTTGTAGCGATCGAGGTCGGTCAGCAGGTCAGTCCACACAGTGGTCCAAGTCCCGGTCGAGGACTCAGCGGCCACGGCTGCCCCAGCTTCTTCCGGGGGAACGCCCGGTTGCGGGGTCATGCGGAACGCAGCCAAAATATCAGTATCTTTCGGCGTGTAGTCCGGCGTGTAATAGGTCAGCTTGTAGTCTTTTACGCCAGCGTCGTAGCCAGCTTTTGATTGCGTCTGTGCGTAAGCCATAACGTCCCTTCCTAAGAACTGCTTCGTCGATCGAGGGTCGGCGAAAGTGGTGGGCGATTGAGAGATCAGCAGCGTCTTCACAGCAGAATCTTGCGAAGCCCCTTAGATCTTGGAGCTTCGCAAACCGAGGAATGCGAACCGCATTATGCAAATTGCATTATTTTCGATGAATCGGCGCTTAGACGAGCGATCAAGCAGCTAGAAATCCGAGAGAAGCAGTTTCTTCAAAGGTGACGGTCGAGACGATACCGCCAACGGGCTGCACTCTCGCGAAGTTGTAGCCGAATTGCCCAAAAAAAATATATCAGGAAAGGTATAGCTAGAACTTTGCAAATACTTTGGGATCTTATGAATTTTCGTAATTAACGTTACGGTTCGTAGCAAAGGCGATCGAGCATTGGGATCGAGAAAACGGGGCAAAGGGGCACAGCGCAAGCCAACGGAGCCAAACTCTGGCCAACAAAGGGGAGATCTGGCCCCGGTTTTGGGGTCGCTCGATCGGGGCAAATGGCAAGATTTCAAAAGATTACGATCGGCTGAGTAGTTGCTGCCATTGACTGAGGGCCAACTCTGTCCAGAGCCAATTTTGCGCCAAAACGGGGGGCTGAAACTGGCTGCCAGCATTGGCTTGCACCTGATCACGGTAGCGAATGGCCTGTTGCAGGGCTGCGGAGTCGTTGTTTTGTTGGGCCCGGGCCTGGGCCACCAGTGCGAGTCCGGCTTGGGCGGTGAGGGCCAGGTTATCGCTGAGGATGGCTCCGTCAGCCGTTTGGGAGAGGTTCAGGGATTCGGCAAAGGCTTGCTCAGCCCGATCGAGGGTTTGGGTCTGAAAATGCGCAAACCCTAAGGCCAGGTGATAGCGCGGATCATTGGGGTTTTGTTGAATGGCCAGCTCCCAAAACCGCTGGGCATCGTTGAAGCTGTAGTCCGGTTGCTGTTGGCGTGCCAGTTGCCAGGTCACCCGCCCGCGCAAGAAGAGGGTTTCGGCGGTGTCTTGGCTGTTGGGGAGGGTTTGCAGCACGTCCCGAGCAATGGCGGCGGCGTTGCGGTTGGGGGCCAGCAGGGCTTCGATCGCCTGAACAGCGGTGGGGAGTTGCTTTTGGCGCAAGGCTTGCAGGGCGATCGCCTGCACTGTTTCCGTGTCGGTGTTGTTCCAGTCGTTTGGCGGATTCAGGGATTGGGCGATCGGGGCGGTGGGTTGGGGCGTTGGCTGCGATTGGGTTCCCGATCGGGCCCCCGTCCACCACAACCCGCCCGCCCCCAACAGCACGGCCAAGGCTCCGGCCACTAACCAAGATTGGGGCACTGTGACGGCCTTGGCAGCCCCCGATCGGGCAGCGTTGTCCGCGTCGGCGGATCCCAGGTCAAACCGAGGGTGCGATCGATCCGCCGATGGAGCCGCAGGGGATGAGGCCGCAGCGGATGAGGAGGCCGCAGAAAATAAATGCCCCTGACCCTCTTGGCCCTTTTGATGATTGGAGCCACCCTGGCTCGCTGCCGGGTGATCACCCCTTGAGGCATCTGAGGGCGATCGCGCCACCAGTTCCTCCAGATTCACCGCCATGGTTTGGTCAGCCCACTGATCATCCGCTAGCTGCTCATCCGCCAGACCCTTGAGGGGCATTGGGGGCCGCAACCCCGACTCATCGGGCGATCGGGGCGTGGTGGGCAGTGGCTCACCGTTGGGAATTAAGGGCGATCGCCCCGGCAGCGAGATGGGTACACCCGCCGCAAATAGCAGCCCGTCAAAATCGGGATGCAAATACAAAATGGGCAAGGCCCAATAGAACTGCGCCGAACCATAGGTGGAAACCAACCCCTGACGCATTCGACTGGTGGCTAAATCTAGGGAATAGTCTGGACGCAGGTTGCGATAAAACAACTGCATCAGAGTAATCGCCACATCGTCGGGAATTTGCTCCGACATCGCCAGCACCCCCGGCACACCGCGCCGCATCAGGGCCGCCGCCAACGTGTCCGCATCGGTTTCCGGCGCATCCGATCGATAAACCGGCGAGTCGCTGCCCCGACAAGAATTCAAAAAAGCCAGCCACACGCCGTTATTCACCAACAGCCCCGCCAAGTCGTTGCCCGCCAAGGGTTCCGCCAGACCCGTGCGCCGATTCACCAAGTGCAAACTGCCCCCATCGGGGCCCGGGTCACTGTGGCCGGCGTAGTGAAAAACATGGTATTGCCCCTGTTCAAGGGCGTGGGTGAGTTGTTCCCGATCGGGCTGATCCAGCACATCAATTTCCATGTGGGCGGTGGTTTGTTGCAGCTCTTGGCGCAACCGCCCCACTTCTTGCTCCACGGCCAAGGCCGCTTGGTCGTCGGGAGCCGCCAGGGCCACCAAAATTCGCAATGAGTCTGAACGGCGCAGGGTCAACCGCCGCGCATCAAAGCTACCGGAGCGGCCAAACTGCGATCGATAGCGAGAAAAGGTGATATCCGTGCCCGTGGTCAACAATCGCCCATCGCCATAGAGCGCTTCCCAGGGCAATTGCAGCAGTCGATCGCCCCGCAGTCCCAACCGCAAATGCAGTGCCGCATCTTGGCTATCGGCCACGCTTTGGGCAGAAATCCATCGATCGCGAATGGAGCCTTGAAATAAAGCGCTGTATAGCTGTTCTCCCAAGGCCACCAGACTGGCCAGGCGCTCATCGGTTGCTGGCTCCGTGCGAAACAGATCCCACAGAGGATCCGCCATCAACCGTTCCGCCTGCACCAACCATTCCCCGATCGGCCAAATGGCTTGCTCTTCTGCCAACATCACTCCCTTAGGCGCTCGCTCCGTGCGAATCAACACCCGATCGTCCCCACCCAACGGCGTAATCGACAGGTGAAATTCCAAGACGGCTTTGGCGATCACGGAAGTCGGCATAGGACAAGGGCGCTACAGCGGGCGAACAATCAGACAGCCAAAAATCAGACAGCCATAGGGTGGCAATGGAAAAAAGCGAACAAAAGGAAAGCGAACAAGCGGAAAGTAAATAAGAACAATCAAAAACCAAACTAGCTAAAACTTTTTTCGTCAGCTTCTCCGGATCAACCGTATGGTTCTGCGAAGGGAAAAGACAGGTAGATGCACCCTGACGATATCTCAGCTCTCCGCCTTCGGGTGGGGAGCTTTTTTTGCGATCGCGCCCCATCGGACGATCGGTTTAGATGATCGGTGAGCAATCGGTGGAGATCACTGGGTGATCACTGGGCGATCAGTAGCGATCGGTGAGCAATCAACCTGATGGGCAATCAACCTAAATCAACCTAAATCAACCTAAATCGAGCTGAATCGTTATTGCCCTGGATCCAAATTTCCTGAATTGCAATTTCCCGAGTCGCAATCCTTCAAAATCATCCGCTTCAAAATCATCCGCCTTTGATGGTTTGGGCATCGGTGGGCAATCCATCCCGATCGGGCCCGATCAGGCAATTCCGACGACTCCATCTCCAGATTGTCGGCCCGCCTACCTGACAGACAAGGGGGCTAAACCCCTAGCCCCACCCTTAGCCGCCACCCACGATCGTGACAATCTCCAGCCGATCGCCCCCCTGTAGCGTGGTGCGCTCCCAGAACTGCCGATGCAAGATTTCACCGTTATATTCCACAGCCACCAAACGCGGATTTAGTCCCAATTGTGTCAAAAAATCCGGGAGCTGCGTGCCAGGAGCACAGTGGCGGGCTTCGCCATTCACCTGCAAGGCAATGGTTGAACTGGATAGCTCACTCATGAAGGATCCTCCAAAACGGCTCAAAAACGGCTCAAAGGGTCTGGGTATGTGGAAAGTTTGCTGCAATTGGGGCAACAGTCCCGGCGATCGGGTTGTGCCCCCGTCCTGCCCAAAGGACTCAAGGGCTTGGAGTTAAAAGGCGCGAAGTTAAAGGACGCGAAGTTATCGGGCGTAAAGTTGGGACAGTAAATATTGAGTGACTTGTTTGGGTTGCTCTGCGGCCATCAGGGCCCGCACCACGGCCACCCGTTGCGCACCGGCTTCCAAAACGGCCGGCAAGTTTTGGGCATCAATGCCCCCGATCGCAAACCAGGGAACCGGCGACTTTTCCGCCGCAAAAGCCACATACTCCAACCCAGCGGCCGCCTTGCCCGCTTTGGTGGGGGTTTCATAGACGGGGCCCACACCGATGTAATCAGCACCGCCTCGCAGGGCCCGCTCCATTTCAGCCGGGTTGGTGGTGGAGCAGCCAATGAGATATTCGGGTCCCAAAATCTGCCGGGCCGCTTCCAAAGGAAAATCCTGCTGACCCAGGTGAACCCCATCGGCCCCGACGGAGATCGCCACATCAACCCGATCGTTCACCAAAAACAGCGCCCCGTAGTGATGGCACAAGTCGCAAAGTCGTTGGGCATTGGCCAAGCGCCGCCCATCGTCCTCGTTTTTGTCGCGATATTGCACGAGGGACAGCCCCCCCTTGAGGGCCTCTTCCACCACCTCAAAGAGGTATTCATGGGGTGAGGTGACCAAATAAAGCCGGGCGGCTGCCAATTGTTGGTGGCGGTTCCGTCCCTGCAAACGGCTCTCTAGGCTGTAAGTTTGGTAGCGCAGTTGCTTGCAAGCTTGGGATAGCTCGGGGGATAGCAGCTTGCCATATTCCTCGATCGAGCGGAGGGCTTCCTGCACTCGGCACAGATTGGCCTGCAAAACGGCTTGAATGCTCGATCGGGTCTCTTCGTTGCTGTGGGTCAGGGCTGTGCCGGGATCGGCGGGGGTGTTGCGGGCCGATCGCATTTCATCGCTGTGCCATTGGGCCAACTCGTGGCGCATGGCTTTGCACTGCTCGGTGAGTTCGGCACTTTCTAGGCCAAACCGACACCATTCCTCGACAATCCGCAGGCCTTCCCGGGCCCGATCGAGGTTGGCATCCAAAATTCGCAAAACGGCCGATCGGGTCGATCGGGATTGAGAAGCCAGTCCCCGTTGTTCCATTGGTTCACTCATGGTTTCGCCCTGCTCAACAAAACTTCCATCTACCGATATTCATCGGCCGTGCTAGCTTGGTTAGACTTTCGGCAGGCCCCTTGCCGGGCGATCGTCCCAGGATTGCAGTTCTGAAGAGTCTAGGGTATTTTCCTAGCTAAACCACGATCGCTCGATCGGGAATGCCCCTCGCTCCAGCCCAACCCACCACACACCGGACTGACTGCGTAAACCGTGAGCTGTCCCCCCAAAACAACTGTTCCCATCGGATGTTTTGATCGGACAGTCCCCCTTTGCGGCAGCAGTCTACTATCGAAACGCTGTATATCGGTCGTGAACAATGGAACCCGAACTGCAAAAATCTGACTATGCCGACGCTGGCTCCGTAAGTGCCGAAAAAGGCGGTTCGCTAGCCCCGGCCAGTAGCGAAGAAGCAAGCAACGCTGAGTTTCAGCAAATCCTTGACCAAGTTTCTGACTTTTTGGCCAAACTGCCGGAATACATCGGCAAGTTCTATGGCGAATACCGTCAGCCCGTAGTCACCGTCGCTCTGATTGTTTTCGCGCTGATTTCAGTGAAGATCCTGTTGGCCCTGTTGGGTGCAATCAACGAGATCCCGCTGCTGTCGCCCACGTTCGAGCTGATTGGGGCCACCTACACCGGTTGGTTCATTTATCGCTACCTGCTGCGGGCCGAAAACCGTCAGGAACTCTCCAGCAAGATTGCAACCCTGAAGGGTCAGGTGTTGGGTCAAAAGTAGTTTCCTGGTTGGCTATGGAGATTGGGCAATCTCAGGCCGCGCCAGTTCCTATCGCTCGATCGCCCCTCGCCACGGGTGAGGTGTTTGATCGCAAACCGGTGCGGTATCGATCGCAACCCCAATTTTCGACCAAGACCGATGAAAGGGACAGCCCTGTGTGGTGCTGTCCCTTTTGATGTTTGGGAATCTACCTAGCTGGGGGCTAAACGATTCCACTCGATCGCCGCATCCCGCAGGGCTTGATCAACGCTTTTTTCGTCTAGCAACGCGCCTTGGATGTTTTCATACAAAATTTGCTGAAGATCCTTCAGGTTTTTAATTGGGGGCAGCAACACGCGGGCGCTGGTCAGTTGGTCGGCGGCAATTTTGCGGGCTTGGTCGATCGCGCTGGAGTTACCTTGGCGCGTGGCCTGGGCCAGGCTAGCCCGCAAGCTGGCCAGAGCGCCTTGGGTGGAGGGCAACACGTTGGCAGCCTGGGCAAAGCTGAGTTGGTGGCGATCGTCCGTTAAAAACAGAGCAAAATCGACGGCCGCTTCGGCTCGGGGCGATTTTTTGGGAATGGTGAGATTCATCACGGCCACACTGCGCACCCCGGAGGAACCAACCACTTGGGGAGCCGCCGCCGACAGGGCCGCGATCGAGGGGGCATTGGTGGCGATCGCATTCAAAAATTCAGGACTGGAACCAACCAGAGCCGATTCTCCCGCCTGATATAGCTCAATGCCGCGACGGTGGCCTTGGGTGAGGGCTTCCGGGGGTAACCAGCCCCGCCGAAACAGGTTAACCCAGTAGTTCACGGCGGCTCGCCCGGCGGCCGACTCAAAGGCGGCCCGCCCCCGATCGTCCACCAAGGTCACCCCCATTTGCACCAAAGCTTCCAGCACCTCAGCCGAATCATTGGGAGCAAAGGTGATGAAAAAGCCATATTTGCCAGTTTTTTCGCGCACTCGTTGGGCCAACTCCGCCAAGTCCTCGTAGGTGGCGGGCGGCCGATCGATCCCGGCCCGTTCCAGGAGCGATCGGTTATAAATCGTCACCTTGGTGGTCAAATACCAAGGCACGCCAAAGGGTTCGCCCCCGATCGCGTTCGCTTGCCAAATATTGGGCAAGTAGCGCCTTTGAACGGCCGCAGGCACCCGATCGCCCAAGGTCAGCCAAGCCCCGCGTGCCGCCAGCCGGGAGGCAAAGCTGGGGTTCAAATTCACCACATCCGGAGCCTGGCGGGCCGCCACCGCCGTCAGAATTTTGCTTTCCATGGCGGCCCAGGGCACATCGAGCCAATTCACCCGCAGGCCCGATCGAGCCGATTCAAACTCCCCGATCGCCCGCTGAAAATAGTCCGTGAATTTGGGCTGGAGCTGCATTGTCCAAAATTGCAGCGCCGATGATGAATTTGATCGGCCACAGGCCGCCAGCCCGATCGCCGTGCCGCCAGCCAACTGCAAGAACGATCGACGGCTCCACCCTCCGTGCTGCCCTCTCCGCTGCATCTTGGCCATCCCCATGGTGCTCTCTCCGAATTTACACGGAATTTTGCGGCGATTTCCCGATCACCGTCAATCGTGAAAACCTACGGCCAGCAAGATTTCTTTACCCTCGGGTATGGCGATCTTAAACGAAATTGGATACCATGCGTCGTAGTCCATGGTAGTGCTGAAACCATCAGCGTTTTCGGCTTTTTGAGCCATCCATTCCCTGCCTGCCAACCCATTTGGGGCCAAACAATCCCCCTGATTTTGGATCCCTGATGGTTGCCCATCGGCCCCTTGACTGCCATTTTCGGGTCTCCTAACCGTCCCCAACTATGAACGCTGCTGGAAACTTGTTTGCCCCCTTAACCAACGCGATCGGCAGTCTCTTAGGAGGCGGGAAAAAAGGCATCGGCATCGAAATTTCACCCGAACGAATTAACCTGGTTCAACTCCAAAAAAAGGGCCAGAAATTCAAGCTCAATATCCTCTCTTCCGTGGAAGTTCCTGAAGGCGTGATTGAGGAGGGAGCGATTGTGGATCCCCCCGCCGCCGCCGAACTCATTCAGGCGGTCATTCAAGATAGCCGCGTCAAGGTCAAGGAAGTGGCCACGGCGATTCCGGGGCGTGAAACCGTGATTCGTTTGATTCCTGTGCCAGCGGAACTCAATGATGATGAACTACGGCAATACATGAACCAGGAAGCGGGTCTTTATCTGCCTTTTCCTCGGGAAGAGGCGGATGTTGACTATCAAAAACTCGGCTACTTCACCGATGAAGATGGGATTGAAAAGGTGCAAGTGTTGCTGGTGGCCACACGTCGGGAGGTCACAGATGCTTACCTGGACACCTTTGAGCAGGCGGGGCTACGAATCAAGACCTTAGAAATCAGCAGCTTTGCCCTGATCCGAACCATCCGCGAACAGCTCCGGGGCTATGCTTCCAATCAGGCCGTGGTGCTGGTGGATATTCAGTTTGATAGCAGTGAAATTGCGATTGTGGTGGATGGCGTGCCGCAATTTTCGCGGACAGTCCCGATCGGGACATTACAAATGCAAGAGGCCTTGAATCGGGCGATGAACACGCCCCCCAGCCGCAGCACGGACATGCTGATGGAGATGACCATTCCCATTTCGCAAATCGAGGCCGTGGGGGCCGCTTCGGGCACAACGGGCATGAGTCCCGGTTCGGTGGCGATCGTGAAGATGATGGGCGAGTTGGCCGATGAGTTGCGGCGATCGGTCGATTTCTATCTCAACCAAAGCGAAAATTTGGAAATTGCCCAGTTGATGTTGGCGGGGCCCGGCGCGGCGATCGGGGAAATTGATGAGTTTTTTACTCAACGGTTAAACGTGCCCGTGATGCGGGTTGACCCGATCGAGTCCTTGGGTTTGGAGGCCGACAGCGACATCACCGAAGCCCAACGCGCCAGCTTGGGAGTCGTGTTAGGGTTGGGGCTGCGGAATGCACTCGATGACCGGGAATAGGGGGCCCTAGCACGTAGCCACCGACGCGCAGCCATTGACTCGCAAGGGTTGTTGCTGTTACCCCTGTTGATTAATGTCGGTTCAACCGCTCAACTTCTGAATTGACCCATCGACTCCCTGCCCGATCGCCCCTTGTCGATCGTCCACCCTTCTGCCCCGGGTGATGACCGAGCTGAATCCCGAGACTGCAAACCCCGAGCCACCCGACTGTTGCCCTCGCTATGTATAGTCTCAACATCAACTTCCTGAAGGATCGCCCCGAGTACCAAACCGCCGGGGCCGGCAAAACAGCGGGTGCGGCTGTCGCCCAGGCGAGTAAGTTGCCGCTGATTTTGGGTGTGATGGTGGGTTTGGCGGTTCCGGCGGCCATCGGTGGATTTTGGGGCTATCTCCAGTTCCAAAAAGCCGCCTTGGAACAGAGCCAAGCCGAACTCAATAAAGACTTGCAGGAATTGGAAGCGGAATTGGCCAAAGCGGCCCAGGCCGAAGCAGAGATGAAGGCGATCGACCAGCTCACCCAAGGCTTGGTGGGAGTGTTCAGTCGCGTGAAGTCTTGGTCTGCCCTGCTGGGTGATTTGCGCGATCGACTGCCGGTGGGCGTGCAGATGACGGCCATCCGCGAGGTCGAAGACAAAAACGCTGCCACCGCCGCCGCCAGCACCCCCAAACCCAGCCCTGGCGCAGCCGCCGCGCCCGCGGCCAACAAACCCATTCGTCCCCCGAAAACCCTGACCATCGAGGGTTATGCCAACTCCCTGGAAGGGGTGGGCGAGTTTTTGCTGCTGCTGCAAAAGTCGCCCTTTTTGGATGCGGCTAAAACTCAGTTAGTGGGCAGCCAGGCGATCGATAACCCCGCCCAGATCGTCCAGGCGAACCAAGAGGTGCAAGATGGCATTGCCTATGTGCTAGCCGCGCCCCCGCCCACTGCGGCGGCCGCCGGTGGCCAAGTTAGAATCGTTGCGCCGAAGGTCATTAGGTACACGATTCAGTCGGCTTATACGACCAAGCCCGCTGAAGAGTTGCTGCCGGTGCTCGATCGCAACGGAGCCTCCGGCCTTGTGGTGCGCATCGAAACCATTCGCCGCATTTTGGCTGAACAAGGCAAAACCCCCAACACCGGTCTCACCCCACCGGCCGGCGACAGCGAGCCTAAGGAGAATACCAACAATGGCGTTTAGCGCACAGCAAGCGGTCACGGAACCCAGCGATCCCGTTGTTTTTGGGATTACCTTCACACCCACCATCCTCGGCGGTGTTGTGGCCGCCGTCGGTGTCATTGGCGGCGTGGCGCTCCTGATTCAGGTGGTGATGCCCCAATACGAAGAATACAAAAAGCTTGAAGAGGATGTGGCCACCAAACGAGAACGCCTAGAGCAGGTGGCCGAAGAAAAGCGCAAGGTGCAGCAAACCCTCGACAATTTGCAGCGGGCCCGCGCCACCCAAGAGCAAGTACTGGCTTTGTTTCCCGCTCCCACAACGGTTTCGGTGCTGCCGCTGGATCTCAACCGGATTGTTTCTGAACAGTTTGGCCAAATCACCAAGCTGGAACCTGTCCCGGTCAAAAGTCCATCGGAGGAGATGGTCACCGATGGCTCTTGGGGCGATGCGGTCAACAGCAAAATTCGGCAACTGGTGCTGAAGGTGGGGTTCGAGGCGGACTACGATCGCACCGGCAACATCCTGCGCAACCTTGAGCGCTATCAGTCAATGCTGGCGATCGATGATTTGACCTCCGAGCTAAAACTCTCCAAGCAGGCGGTGCGGTTTGATGACAAAACTGGGCAGTTTGTCGCCCAAGGTGCGCCCCAGGTTCGGATTCAAACCAATTTTTCGTTGAAGGTGCTCCTACCACTCTCGGCTCGGGAGTTGGCCCAACAGGCCGCCGCCGAAGCCAACAAAGCAGGCGAAAACGCAGATAAACCGGAGGGCGAAGCACCCAAGTAATCGCCAGAAAGTAATCACGAGATTGGTGGCCGAGGGATCCGCAGCATCATGATGTTCTGACTCGATCGCCCTGGCGAACACCCATTTTCCTTTCCCTAACCCCAACAACCACGATCGACAAAACAGCAGTGAGGAGCGAACGGTGAACTACGAGCGGATTTTGGGCAATGCAGCGCTGATGGGTGGGTTGGCAACGGTGGCGATCGTGCAGCCCGCCTTGGCCGAAACCAACGTGCTGGATGTGCGGATCAGCGGCAGCGGCAGCGGCGTGGATGTGGAATTGGTGACCGATTCGGTCGATCGACCCCAGGTGTTCCTGTTGCCGCCCCAAGGAACCAGCCTGATTGCCCATGTGGCCGGCGCGCGGTTGGTGGTTCCCGGCGGCAACGTGACCCGAGCCAACCCAGCCCCCGGGATTGCAGCAGTGGAAGTGACCCAACTGGATGGCAGCACCGTCCAGGTGACGGTACGTGGCACTACGGCTCGCCCCACCGGTCGCATTCGCCCCAGCAACAACAATGCCGTTCTGCTGAGCTATGCCGGCACGACCACCCCCAGCACCCCAAGCACCCCCAGCAATACTGGCAGTCCCGTAGCCCAAACACCGGCCAACACCGGCTCGCCGGTTGGCAACGGCGCACCCAACGTCCTGGTTCCCAACCCCACCATCACCATCGATGGTCAACCGGCCGTGCTCAGTCCGGCGGTGGCTCCTCCCACCATGCCCCGGGCGATCGCCCCACCCGTTGGCGACATTGCCATTTCCGATCTGCCGATCCAGCCCTACACCATTAACCTGGGCAGCAACCAAATCATTCCCCGTTTGGTGTTGCGAGAAGCCCCCGTGCGCGAGGTGTTGTCGCTGCTAGCCCGGGCCAGCGGCGTGAACATTGCCTTCGCAGACAACGCGGCTGGCCCCACCGCTCCCGGCACGCCTCCCACCAGCGGAGCCGATGCTCGCATTAGCCTCGACATTGAAAACGAATCGGCCCAGGACGTTTTTAACTACGTCTTGCGGATTAGCGGTCTTCAGGCTAACCGAAGTGGTCGAACCATTTTCGTGGGGCGTAACCTCCCGAACTCAGCCCAGGATGTGGCCATGCGTTCCGTGCGGCTTAACCAAGTGCGGGCCAACGAAGCGGCCGGCTATTTGGTGATTTTGGGGGCCGAAAGTGCCACGGCAGCCACGGAGCGAACAACGGAAGTTGTGCGCCTGGATGGCGGCTCAGATGATAATCAAGGTGTTTCTAGGGTTTCAGCATCTGTTCAGGCAGCTCCCTTGACTCAAACTCGCACCAGCGAGCGCACCATTATCAACCCGCTGCGCCATGACCCCAAAGACTCAGTTCCTATTTTGCGTGGATTGCAAATTGCTGTAGATGCACGGACTAACTCAATCACGCTAGTAGGACGGCGAGACCTAATTGTTCTAGCATCTGACCAACTATCACGAATTGATAGCCGCCTTCGACAGGCGGTGGTCAATGTGCGAGTCATTGATATCAATTTGCTGCAAAATGAGCGCCTGGGTACAAGTTTCTCTTTTGGAATTGGAGGCACTCGGATTATTAACACCGGCGGTCTTGGTGTTGTGAACTGGAGTGATCGTGGTGCACCATTTTCAGTGGATGTCGCAGATCGAGAAGTGGGATTACGCCCATCTTCAGTGATTGGTGAAGGTGTCAATGTAGTCAATAATGTTGCGATTCGGAATGGGCAAAATCCGAACGGATTTAACATTGCCAATGACTTTCTGGCACAGTTACAGGCTTCAGTGGTCAATGGCAATGCCAAGATTCTGACTGACCCAACACTTGTGGTTCAAGAAGGGCAAGTTGCCAATGTCGAACTCACCGAGGAAGTAATCGGTAAAATCAAGTCAACCACGACGACAAATAGCAGTGCAGCAGTAACAACCTCCGAGCCAGAAAAGGAAAAGGCTGGCTTAATTTTGGGAATCCAAATTGATCGCATCGATGACAATGGTTTTGTGACCCTATCGGTTTCGCCCTCGCTCAAAACTCCAGTTAGCATTGAAGGATCCTTGGACGATGGCACGCTCATTACACTGCTAAATGAGCGAAAATTGTCCTCTGGAACCATTCGCTTACGAGATGGTCAGACTTTGGTTCTAGCAGGTATCATCCAGGACATTGACCGCAGCGAAGTGCGCAAGATTCCGATTTTGGGTGACTTACCGCTGTTGGGTTCTCTGTTCCGCCGCACCGATCGCCGCAACGAGCGCAAGGAGTTGGTGGTGTTGCTCACACCGCAATTGCTGGACGACTCGAATGCTTCAACCGCTGGCTACAGCTACACGCCCAGCCGAGAAGCCCAAGAGCTAATTCAACGCACCAACATGCGATAGAAAAACACTGGCGGTTGCCGTTTTCAGGGGTTAACGGCATCCATCGAGCAAATTAAGGGGCGATCGAGCAGGTTCGATCGCCCCTTTGAATTTCTGAGCAGATTATTCTTGATCAATCTCATCGCCCAATTCTTTCTCAGCCGATCAGCCCTGAGCGCATGACTCTTGGGCGCATGATTCTTGGGCGCATCATCTTTGAGCACAATCCAAGATAGCTCCGATTTATGGGGATTTGGCAACCGATGGCAAGAATAGAGGTTCAGGCCTATGCTGAAATGGCCAAGGATCGGCTGAACTGAATTGCAAAGGATCGATCGACTATGAGTCGTGGATTTTATATCATCGCCAATGACAAAGTAACGGAACATGCGATCGCGCTGCTCGAAAGTATTCGGGCAACTGATTCCGAAACACCCGTTATGCTCATTCCCTATGATGATCACTACCAAAAGGTTGCCAAAATTCTGAGCGATCGCTTCGGTGTTTTATTATTTGAAGATCTAGAGTTTATTCAGCGTCTTTCCGTTCAGCTTCAAAGCATCTTTGGTCAGGAATTTTTCGCTCGTCCTAATCAGTTTCGTAAACAAGCTTGCTGGTTTGGCCCCTTTGATGAATTTCTCTACATTGACACAGACCTGATTGTTTTTGAGCCGATTATTCAATGCCTTGATGCCCTCTCTGAAGCAGACTTTGTTTGCTATGACTATCAACATGCTGGAGGTCTGAAGGACGTTTTCACATCCACCGTTCTAGAGCAAGGCATTTTTACAGAAGAAGATTTGCGGGGAACTTTTAACGGTGGTTTGTGGGGATCTCGCAAGGGATTAATTACCGAACAGGATTTGTACGACACCTTTGCTGAATGTGCCGCCCACCCAGAATATTTTGATTTTTCTAAGAAAACATCCGACCAACCGATCATTAACTACATGGTTTTACGTCGGTTTCCTCGGCGTTGGAATTGGACACAGCGGCCCGCAAAGGGGCCCGGAAGCTGGGCCGGTAGCAAACATTTTGTTTGGCAGGGCGATCGCTTGATCGATCCGAAGGTCAACAAACCCGTTCCCTATCTGCATTGGGCCGGCATTCGACTCCAGCCCGGTTGTCCCTACTGGGAACTGTGGGAGCAATATCGATATTTACACGAACCGAAACCGACCGTCTCCCCGTTGGCCCCGCCACCCCCGCGATCGATCTGGCAACGGGCACTGACCAAGGCCAAACGCATCCTGAAGCCCCATCCCAAACGCTAGGGCCGATCACTCGGATTCGCCAAACACCGGTTCTTGCGTCGCAGAATCCTGGAGGGCAAGGGGCTTAAGCCCCTTGTCTGGAGTGGCTGTTGGTTTGAGATCGTGATTGCTCTGGATCGTGATTGCTCTGGGATGATCACCCGTTGGCGACCATCACCCGATCGCCCCCCTTGAAACCCAGCCAACCTTAGTAAATCCGTTCGATCGCGTAATGTGCCAACCCCACCAAGGCCTCCCGCGCCGCCGACGGAGCCAACACCATCACATCCTCGATCGCCTGCTCCACGTGATGTTTCGCCAAAGCACGAGACCGCTCAATACCCTGGCTCGATCGCACCAATTCTAGGGCCGTTTCAATATCGCCCTCCTCTGAAAACTCCCGCTCGATCGGCCCCTCCAGTTGGGGGAACTCCTCCAGCGCATACAAAACCGGAGCCGTCAGATTGCCGCTGCGCAAATCCGACCCTGCCGGTTTCCCGAGCACCTCATCGGAGCTGGTGAAATCGAGAATGTCATCCACCACCTGGAACGCCAAACCCACATGGCGACCGTAGCTATAGAGCCGTTCAGCCACCGATCGCTCCACATCGCTCAGAATCGCCGCCGCCTTGGAACTGTTGGCCACCAGCGATGCGGTTTTGTAGTAGCTCTTTTGTAGATAGGCTTCCAGGGTCAGGCTGGTGTCAAAGCGATTGAGGCCCTGGTCAATTTCGCCCTCCGCCAAATTCATAATCACTTCCGAAAGCAGCTTCACCACTTCCAGATTGTCTAAATTCGCCAAGTACCAAGAGGACTGGGCAAAGAGGAAATCGCCCGCCAGCACCGCCACCCGGTTGTTGAAACGACTGTGTACGGTGGGTACACCCCGCCGCGTTCCGGCTTCGTCCACCACATCATCGTGAACCAAGCTGGCCGTGTGGATCATTTCCGTAATTTCTGCCAACCGTCGATGTCGGGCCGTAATTTCCGCTGACCCCATCGTGGCCCGGGCCACCAACAACACAATCGCCGGTCGCAAACGCTTGCCGCCTGCACTGAACAAGTGCTCTGCCGCTGCATAGAGGATCGGATGCTTTGCGCCAACCAGCTTGCGCAGGTTCATCGTCATGGCATCAAGATCGGCTTCAACCGGAGAAAGCAGGGAAATCGTCGAGGTCATGGATTGGCCCGGTGCAGCATCAGGTTACGAAATTTTACGCATTCTGTGATTATTTTAAGCTAACCCCAGACCAATCCGTGTAGATGAGTGGGATCGGGATTTGTCAAGGTTACGGTGATTGATCGGGGATCGCTGTTGCACGAATGCCCATCAATACGGGCTTTTGGGGATTTCTAAAGATTTGTAAAAACCACCAAAAATTCACTGTCAACCCTGAGAAATCAGGTGTTATTCTATAGGTCAGGGGTTTCTAAAAACTTCATGGGAAAGCTGCCCGCTGCAAGCTTTGCCGAATTGAATAGGACTGGACTCCGAAATGTGAATTGCGTGAGCACTCTCACACAAAGACGACCAGATCCAAGCCGCTATCAGGTCTGCTGACCCGAACCAATCCGGTAGCGATCGCGAATCAGCATCCTTAAAGGGTGTTCCGGTTCCCGATGGGATGGTTCTATTCAGTGAGGCCCAGACCCAGATAGGGGTTAAGCACTAGGTTGGACTCCGATTCTCAATTGCCTTGAGTCAGGGTTCGGCCTTGGTGTGCGCCATGGTGAGTGCTGTCATTGTTTTGAAACGGCGACCGGGGGATGTCGATCGCGTTTTGAACCATATTTCAGTGCTGGCTTCAGCGCGACCATATTTTCAGCTCACAAAAACTATATTCATGTACAGTTACTGCTATGAACGCGCTGGGACTGTTGGTGGGATTGGCCCTCTACCAAGGATTGGTGATCGCAAATCGGTATTCATTACCGATTAATAACGTGGCGCATTTGGTGTTTCCGCAGCAAACGTCTTGGACTATTTTGGGGGCATCGGTAGTCTATTTGGCGGTGGTTTATTTGCTGCTGTCGATCGCACAGCAACGCTATAAAAACCGCTACCAAGAAGTCGCTGAACGAGTTACGGAATCCAGAGGCGATCGGGTGGAATCGTTGGGGTTATCGGATGGTCGCGACCTGGCCACCAGACGCTTTTAGCTCCAGGAGCAAAAGTTGAATAAAGGTCAAACCAAGAAGGCAAAGGACACAATATCCAACAGGTTCTCTCTAGCAGCATTTCTCTGATGAAATGATTGAGTTCAACCAAGATTGGATTCAACTCTTGGGTTCAAATATAAGGATCTCAAGTCCCTAGTCAATCCAAGTTGCTGTAAGCTTTTGCCACAACAGAAACGGGGTGCTGGTTAAGAGCCAGTACCCCGTTTTTATAGTGTTTTTGGCGGGGCTTCTGATGAGGCTTTTGATGGGGCTTTCGTGGGTTAACAAAGTTGCCTATCACGATCACCCATTAAGATCGCCCATTAGATCGCCCATCAACCGTTAACGTTCTAGACCGCCTCTCAGAATAAAAATTCTGGCTAACCTATTGAGCGAGGCGTTCTTTGCAGGCAAAAATCCGCTCGATCGTTTCCTCAACGGCCTTATCCGGCGTGGATGCACCGGAAGTGATGCCCACGGTGATCGGCCCGGCGGGTAACCAGTTTTCGGCGCGTTCGATGTCGCCGTGGAGGGGTTTGTGCTCGATCGCCCGCTCATCCACAATTCGATCGGCACTGTCAATGTGATAGGAAGGAATGTGGCGTTCGATGGCAATTTCCTGCAAATGGGTGGTGTTGGAAGAGTTAAACCCACCAATCACAATCATCAAATCCATCGGCGCATCCACCAACTCAAACATGGCATCTTGCCGTTCTTGGGTGGCATCACAAATGGTGTTGAAACTCATGAAGTGATCGTTCAGTTTGTCGGGGCCAAACCGTTGCATCATGGTGCGCTCAAATAGTTTCCCGATCGCCTCGGTTTCGCTCTTGAGCATGGTGGTTTGGTTCGCCACACCCACCCGATCGAGATCCCGATCGGGATCGAACCCTTGAGAACAAGCCTTGGCAAACTTAGCGAGAAATTCTGTCTTATCTCCGCCGTGCAGAATATAGTTGCTGACGTATTCCGCCTGCTCCATATTCAGCACAACCAAATATTTATTGGCAAAGGAACTTGTGGCGATCGTTTCCTCATGGTTGTATTTCCCATGGACGATCGAGGTGTAATCACTTTTTTTGTGTTTTTCAACGCTGTTCCACACCTTCGCCACCCAAGGACAGGTGGTGTCTACGATGATGCAACCGCGATCGTTCAGCAGTTGCATTTCCTGCACACTGGCCCCAAACGCCGGCAGAATCACCACGTCTCCTCGTTCCACCACCGAGAAGTCTTTTTGGCCATGGTTCACTTCAATGAACAACACACCCATCTGTCGCAAATGGTCATTTACCGATGGATTGTGGATGATTTCATTGGTGATCCAAATGCGCTCCGTGGGGAATTGTTTGCGGGCTTCATAGGCCATGGCCACCGCCCGTTCCACCCCCCAACAAAACCCGAATGCTTGGGCCAAGCGAATGGTCACATCGCCCCGGGTCAACACGTTGCCATTGGCCCGCAGTTCTTGAATTAAACCGCTTTGGTAAGAGGTGGCCATGGTTTCAGCCACCGCTTCTCCGTGACCAAATCCGCGCCGAAAGTAATTATCAGAATGGTTCAGCGATCGCCGAAATGCTTTGGTATCCAGAGGGGCGGTTTGGGCGGCGCTGTCTTGGGTCTCGGGGGCCAGGTCGGTGACGGGCGTTTCCATGCGATCGCTCTCGGGATTTAAATCGAGTTTTGTTTAAACGGCTCGGCCCCATTGTATCAGGGGCGATCGGGCAGTGATGGGCCGGATCCGGCGGCAGTGATGGACTTCCTGCGCAACCTATTCCCCATCTTTTTCCCACTCCAAATCCGTTGGCGGTTCGATCGCCCTCACATCTTCTCGATAGAAGTGCCGGATGCCTTGGCCCTGTTCCACTCGCACCGTCACCGCCCGATCGCCCACCTGTGCCACCTGGCCGCGCAAGCCGTTCCAAATTGGGTCTCCATCGGGCCGCACCACTGCAATTTCCACCCAATCCCCGATCGACAAGGGTGAATGCTGCTGCTTGGCTGCCGCTTTCCAAAGAATCCAATCCCGCAGCAAATAGTTCACCTGCTTGGGAGCCTCGTCTTGGGGGCAGTGGCCGACTCCTTCCAAATTCACAAACCGCTCAACGGCTGGGTATTGCTCGAAGGCCAACCCACGCTCGATCGGCTCCCAAGGATCCGCCGCGCCCCACAGAATCATGGCCGGACAAGGCAGCTTCGGGAGCAAGTCCTCTGGCAACGGCCCTTGGGAATAGCGCGTGAAGGCCAAGAACACATCGGCCGCCCCCGGATCACGTGCCGGTTCCATCAGGATCTCCACCAGCTCATCCGTCACCGCGCTGGTGTCTCGGTAGGCTTGGCAAAGAATTTTGCGCACGGTGGCCGGCTGGGCAATTTGTTGGAAAAAAGTTCGGCCCAACCAAGGCCAACCCAAGATTTTTTGCAAATAGCCGGAGCCAACTCGCTTGAACCAGGGCAGCTCGGCCCGGCGGCGATCGTGCAACAGGCGCAAGGAACAGTTCAACAACACCACCGCCCGCGCCAGCTCGGGGTGGTCAACGGCCGCCTGCATGGCCACCACGCAGCCGATCGAGTTGCCCACCAAAAACGCCGCTTCCCCAACCACCTCGCGGCAAAAGTCCGCCACTAACTGCCCCCAAGTCTCGAAGGTGTAGCGAATTTCCCGATCGGGCGTGGGCTTGGCTGACCCCCCAAAACCAATTAGATCAAGGGCAAATACTCGGCAATGTTGCGCCAAAAAGGGAATATTTTTACGCCAATGCCGCCAGGAAGCGCCAAACCCATGGATTAAAACCACAGCGGGGCCAGCATCACCCGAATGCTGATAGCAAATGCGATGGCCTTGCCAAGTCCAAACATAAGGACAAGCATCGGTGGCGGAAAATTGGGTGAGTTCAGGGGCGATCGCAGTCACGGCAGGGGGAAAGGGATTGGAAAAGGGAGCCTAACGAGATTGTAAAGCTGATAATTATCAATTTCCTTGCGTCGATTCAGTCGATCCAAGGAAGCGCGTTACCCTGGAAGAAAGAGTTCGATCGATTGAGGCGGTTACCATGCAAAGCGGTTGGCGCGTGGGGTCGATCTTTAACATTCCGCTACTAGTCGATCCATCGTGGTTTTTAATTTTGGTTTGGTTTTCGGCCGCCAACAGTGTTGAGTGGGCGAACCGCTATCCCGATTGGGGCGCGGGGCTAACTTGGCTGTTGGGTTTGCTGACCGCTTTGTTGCTCTTTGGCTCCGTGCTGGTGCATGAGTTGGGTCACAGCTTGGCGGCCCGATCGCAAGGCATCGCCGTGAATTCGATCACCCTGTTCATGTTTGGCGGTGTGGCTGCGATCGACCGGGAATCCAAAACCCCCGGCGGCGCAATGCAAGTGGCGATCGCGGGGCCCCTCGTCAGCTTGAGCCTGTTTATTTTGCTGTCCGCGATCGGGCGGTTGGCTCCCACCAGCCCGCTCACCATTCTTTGCTTGAATTTGGCGCGGATTAATTTAGTGCTGGCGGTGTTTAACCTGATTCCCGGTTTGCCCCTTGATGGCGGCCAGGTTCTGAAGGCACTGGTTTGGAAAGCCACCGGCAGCCGGTTTACGGGCGTGCGTTGGGCCGCCAAAGCTGGCCAGGCGATCGGCTGGTTGGGCATCAGCTTGGCGGCCTGCCTGATCCTGTTTGTGCCCGGTGGTCTCCAGGGGTGGTGGATTGGGTTAATTGGCTGGTTCTGTTTGCGAAATGCCGCCAGTTACGAACGCCTGACCACCGTGCAAGAAGCCCTGGTGAATGAACGGGTGGCCAATGCCCAGTCCCGGGAATTCCGGATCGTGGATGGCCACCTGAGCCTGCGGGATTTTGTGGATAACTATCTGCTGACGGCCGATCGCCCGGAGTACTTTGTGGCCATGGATGGCCGAGATCGGGGCCGGATTGATCCCGAAAGCCTCAAAGCCATTGACCATGAGCGCTGGCCCTGGATTCGGGTGGTGGATGCCATTGAACCCATTGACCGCCTCGCCTCGATCGCGGACAGTGCCACCCTGGCCGAAGCGGCCCTGCTAATGGAAGAACGGCAGGTGAAGCGGTTGGTGGTTTTGAGTCCGATCGGTTCCGTGGTGGGCACGCTCGATCGCGCTGACCTCACCCGCCAAATCATGCAGCGGCTCAAAATCGTGATCAATGAAACGGAACTGAAGCGGTGCAAAGCCGAACATTGCTACCCATCGGGCTTTAACCTCGGGGCGATCGCCCGCACCCTGGCTGAAGAGATGGCCTAGGGGCCTGCTGACCCGGTTGCCACCGCTCTCAGTTGCCGCTGTCCTGGGTGGCGACCGCTTGACCAGTCGTAAATCCCAGGCAATCTTGTTAACTTGCTCGTCTTGATTTGCTTACTTATGAACTGGACTCCCGAAGCCGAAGCCAAGCTCAAAGAAATTCCATTCTTTGTACGGCCCGCCGCTCGCAAAAAGATCGAGAAATTCGCCCAAGAAGCCGGTGAAACCACCATCACCGTTGAAGTTTACGAAGCCGCCAAGAAAAAATTTGGCTAGGGATTGCTCAAGGCTATTCTCCTGTGGCGGCGCGGAGAGATCGACTCGATCGGCTACTGATCTATTGGTGGCGCGGGGCGATCGATTTGATCGACTACTCATCCCCTGTTTGCGTTTGCTGTTCCAGCACCGTTTTCAGCACCAACGTCACCAACGCCAAGCAAGCCAACAGCAACGCCGCCGTATAGGACGCTTGGGTTTGATATTGCTTGTAGGCTTCCTCCACATACAGCGGCAAGGTCTGCGTTTTGCCCGCAATGCTGCCGGAAACCACCGCCACCGCCCCAAACTCGCCCATGGTGCGAGCATTGGTCAAAATCACCCCATACATCACACTCCAGCGAATGGATGGCAGCGTCACTCGCCAAAAGATTTGCCACTCATTCGCGCCCAAGGTGCGGGCGGCTTCCTCTTGGTCTTTGCCCAAGTCCTCGAGCACCGGCAACACTTCCCGCACCACAAAGGGCATCGTTACGAAGGCCGAAGCCAAGACCATGCCTGGAACCGCAAAGATGATCTTGACATCCCAATCTTGGAGCAAGGGGCCAAACCAACCTTCCCGCCCATAGAGCAGCACCAACATCAACCCCGCCACCACCGACGGCACGGAAAACGGCAGGTCAATCACGCTTAACAGAAAAGCGCGACCGGGAAAATTGCGCCGCGTCAAAGCCCAAGCCGCGCAAAGCCCAAAAACCGTGTTCAAAGGAACCACAATCACCGCAATCAGCAGCGTCAGCAGAACAGCTTTTTGAAAGTCGCTCTCTTGCAGCGCGGCCCAAAACCCCGGAAAACCGCCCGCGAGTGCTTGGTAAATCACATTCAGCAGGGGAATTACCAGCACCAGCAATAGATAGGCAGCAACTCCCAAGATGAGAGTTAGTTTCACCCAATCAACTTTGAAGTTTTTTTGGGGCAAAGACTGGGGAGCGTTGGGGGGATTCAGAGGGGTCGAAGCCATGGTGACCGACGGGGAAAAGTTCGCAAAGGTGGATTGACGAAGGGGTGGCGTGCGGCTGGTGGCGGCAGGCGCGACGCACTTTTAACGATTAACTTTTAACGATTAATCGTGAAAGGACTGCAAACAGTGGTTGCGGCGGTCGCTTCCATTGGGGAAAAAACTAGTCGTAGCGGCGACCCCAAGCTTGCAGCAGGTTAATGATCAACAGCATGACCAGGGAAATCAGCAGCATGGTGGTGCCAATGACGGTGGCTCCTTCGATGTCGTACTGTTCCAGCTTTTGGAAAATCAAGACGGAAGCGACCAAATCTTGAAAAGGCACGTTGCTGGCAATCAGCACAACTGAGCCGAATTCCCCTACCGATCGAGCAAATCCCAGGGCCACCCCCGTGATGGTGGCGGGCAGCAGGGGCGGCAACAGCACTCGGGTGAAGGTTTGCCAAGGGGAAGCCCCCAAGCTCCAGGCCGCTTCTTCCAGTTCCGATTCAATTTCCCGAATCACGGGCTGCAAAGTGCGCACCACAAAGGGCAGGGAGATGAAGAGCATAGCTACCCAAACCCCAGTGATGGTGAAGGAAACGCGGACTTTCAGGGGAGCCAGCAGGGAGCCAATCCAACCCGTTTCGCTGTAAACCGTGGCCAGGGTCAGGCCGGCTACGGCGGTGGGCAGGGCGAAGGGCAGGTCGATCGCCGCATCCAGCAGCCGCTTACCGGGAAATTGGTAGCGCTCCAGAACCCAAGCAACGATGAACCCCGCCAGACCATTGACCGCAGCGGCCAAAAAAGCCGTTAAAAAGGTGGCCTGATAGGTGGCCAGGGCAATCGGGGCGGTGGCCGTTTCCCAAAAGCTCTCGATCGGGAGGGTGCTGGCTTTGCTGAACATGGCCGCAAAGGGCAACAGCAACAGCAGCAACATGTAGCCGATCGTGACCTGCCAGGGAATGGAGAGGTTCTGGGGCCAGGCCCAGCTGCGACGCGGACGGCGGGAAGTTGCGTTGGCGGTCATAGGGATTTTGCAACGAAGTCGTTTTCAGGATAAGCCAAAGGGTTCCCGAAAGTACACATTCCCAATCGATTTAGGGGAGATTCTTGAAAAATCTGGGCATGATCGCCACATATGCGATACGGGGGCGATATAGGGGCGATATACGGACAAGTCGCCATAGGATGCGTTGGATGGGCGATCGTTCCCTGAGCGGAAGAATGGCCCTTAGAACTCTCGTCGCGAAAAGGCGAAAATTGCCCCACACAACAGCAGCACAGCGTATAAAACCCCATACACCGCATCACCGATCAACAGATGCCCCTCGGGAATCAGGCCATACACGGCGAGGTTTTTGAGGTTAAACCGCTCCAAATCCGGCAGGATCAGATAGAGAATTTCCGTCAGCCGCTGCATAAAGGGATCTTGAAGCTGAATCCCGATCGTCAGCAGGTTGCGGCTGATGTGGCCCATCAGGTAAATCGCCAGGGTCAGCACAACCGCCAGCAGGGGGCTGGTGAAGGATCCCAGCAACAGGGTCACCGCCGCAATCAGCACCAGCTCCAGCCAAGCAAACAGAGCCGTCAACACCATGGCACTGAGTTCAAAGCTGGCCCGTCCCCACAACCACAGGCCCACCGTTTGCACCAGCGTGGCCCCCGTGACCCAGGCCGCCAACAGCATCGACAAACCCAAGTGCTTGCCCAGCATGAATTCTGTGCGGCTGAGGGGTTTGGCGATCGCGAGCAAAATGGTGCGGCGTTCGATTTCGCGATCGATCAGCCTTGTGCCCACCAAAATTGTCACCAACAGCCCCAGCAGACTGGTGGCGGCCAAGCAGCCATCGAGCACAATTTTGCCAGCGGAATCACCGGCGGAAATTAAGGGTACTAGGGCGATCGCCAGCACCAAGGCTACGGCATAGACCAAAAGTAAATAGCCGATTTTGGCGCGCCAAGCCTCCAGAAAAGCATTGTGGGCGATCGCCCAAATTCGCTGGCCACTGAACCCAGCCAAGAATGCTCGCCAACCTGTTAATTGACCCATGTTCCTGACGAATTCTGAACGCAACGTGAATACAAGAGAGAAAGGGCAAAGTCGCTGAATTCAACGTTGATTGATCGCGTGTCGATTCCTTCAAGATCAATCAATACTAATCAATCCTAAATCAATTACAGCCTTTACCTAGAACGATTGGCACATCATATCGTGGGTGTCATGGAGCAATTATGAGGTAGGCACTGCCCACCCTACGGGCTAACGCTGGATCTGATGCTAATTAGTTCAAGGATGATTGATCCAAGACTAATTAACTCAAAGCCAATGAAGCCGAAGTTACGATCACTCTGTTGATCCTAATGATCCTGATGAGATCGATCAACCCTATTGAAACAGATCGACTGGCCAGACAAACATGCTAGCTGCATAGGCTCGGACATCGTTATTATTCAGAGCTGGATGTTGATCAATCCAGGATTGAATCATGAAAGCAAACCGAATCCAGAAGGCCAGCAAGAAATGGCCCAGCAACCACATCGCCAGAGGAATGCGTTCTTTGATCGGCACTTTGTAGCGAGAATCCGTGGGCTTGCTGAGAAAATCTTGGACAATTTTGATGGTAATTGAACTGAGCGGAAAGGTTAAGCAAGCTAAGTACAGGGCATCGGTGCGATCGCTGCTGGGATCCGCCAAAAACCGATAGAGCAGCAGGGAGCACAGAGCACCGGCCATCCAGGGACCAAGGGAAACACCCCGAATTTGAATTGGCTTTTGCTCGATCGACCAAACCACCCCAGACAGGGCCAACATCAGGGCACTGAAGCCCGCAAAGGTGCGCTGTAATTCCAGGTTATTCGCTCCCAACCGTGCCATAACAGACAAGATTAAAAAGCCAATACTGACCCAGAGCAGAGTTTGCCAGGAAAAGGCTTTTCTGGGTTGTACAATTTTCCAAAAATCACCGCTAATTTCTTTGAGCATTGTCTGTCAATTTCCTATGACTTACAGTGGTCTTGTGGTCTTACGGTTGTCTTTGAACTCAATGAGTCACCCTAAGCCTGACGAAGGGCAAAGAGAATGCTTTGAATGGCAATCACCAAAGCGCCAATGCCGGTGCTGGCAATATGTCCCCAAAAGATCGTTTTTTTGGCTAATTCACTTTGAATGGACTGGTAGCGCTGAAAGAAGCTCTGGAGCTGCTTGCGCATGGTGATGGTGAGGGTGGGGGTTGTTTCGGTTTCCGGCTCTTCCGGAAGGCCCAAATCAGCACCGGGGGCAGGATATTTCAAGATTAAGTCTAGGAATTGGACGGCGATCGACTTCAGTTCAAAGATCAGGAAAAAGACGATCGGGACAACAATTAATAGCCAGTTATTTAGCTCGCTCGACCAAACGCCTTGCAAGATCAGCGACTGCAAATCGTTTTGAATTGAGGGCGGGAACAGCTCATAGGCCGTGAAGAAACAGGCCCACCCCACGCACAGCACCAGCAGTTCCATGGCGGCGGCATATTCCACGCTGCGGCGCTGGTTCATGCCCGCCAGTCGGTTGAAGATCACCGCTTCACTGGCGATCGCGATAAACAGAAACAAAATCTGAAAAATAACGGTGGGCAAAGGCAAGATCAGAGGCATAGGGGCGATCGGGGGGTGTCAGGGTTTGCAGGCTGGAAGTTGGGGCCGGTTAATGCTGATTTTACCGGGCTGGCTTCTCTGCGATCGGGGGGGTTCGGTCGCGATCGAGCTGATCGGGGCGATCGGGTCTGGGCGCTTCGGTCTAAGATCCTGAGGGCGCGGCATTGGGATTATGACCCTGCATTGGCCCTGCATTTTGCATCGCTGGCGCTGCGGGAAAAGCGGCGGCCGGAGCCTGGGGCGATGCCTTGTTCCCTGTCCCGTTGACGACCCGAGCGGCACTAGACACAGGCCCCTGAGCAATGGCTCAGATTCCGGTTTTTCAGTAACCTTCAGCAACGTTTGTAGCATCGGCATGAGAACCGCACCACGAAACGGCATTGGTATTCGCACAGCCCAGACCCGCGACGATCGGGAATTGGGGCAAATCCACGTCTACGATGGCGCGGGTAAGGGCAAATCGCAAGCGGCCTTGGGCGTTGTGTTGCGATCAATTGGCTTGGGCATCCACAGCGACTGGCAAACCCGAGTTTTACTGTTGCGGTTTTTGAAGGGGCCCGATCGCCCCTACGACGAAGACGCGGCGATCGCGGCCTTGCAGCGCGGCTTTCCCCACCTGATTGACCAGGTACGCACAGGGCGATCGGAATATTTCGGGCCCGAAGGCGTGACCAAGTTCGATCGCCTGGAAGCCCAGCGGGGTTGGGATGTGGCCAAAGGGGCGATCGCCTCGGGGCTATATTCCGTCGTCGTGTTGGATGAAATTAACCCCGTGTTGGACTTGGGGTTGCTGGATCTCGATGAAGTGATCAGCACCCTGAAAAACAAGCCATCGGAGTTGGAAATTATTGCCACAGGCCGCAGCGCCCCCACGGCCCTGCTGGATATTGCCGATTTGCACTCGGAAATGCGCCCTCGGGAATTGGATCCCAACCTGAACTTGGAAGGCATTGAAGGCATTGAAATTTACACGGGCGCGGGCAAGGGCAAATCCACCAGCGCCCTCGGCAAAGCGCTCCAGGCGATCGGGCGGGGCATTGGCCGGGACAGTTCCCACCGGGTGCTGATTGCCCAATGGCTGAAAGGGGGCAGCGGCTACACCGAAGATGCCGCGATCGCCGCCCTGCAACAGAGCTATCCCAGCCTGGTGGATCATCTGCGGTTTGGGCGCGACGCGATCGTCTGGCGCGGCCAACAACAGGAACTGGACTACATCGAAGCGGAGCGCGGCTGGGAACTAGCCCGCGCGGCGATCGCCTCGGGGTTATATAAAACGATCGTTCTGGATGAGCTAAACCCCACCGTTGATTTGGAATTGCTGGATGGGGAAGCGATCGCCCGCGACCTATTACGCAAACCCAAAGATACCGAAATCATCATCACCGGCCGTTGTTTGAATCCACCGGCTTATTTCAACCTAGCCAGCGTTTATTCGGAGATGATTTGCCACAAGCACTATGCGGAAAAAGGCATGGATCTGAAGCGCGGCGTGGATTTTTAGGACTGAATTTCAGGTTTGGATTATTCACAGGAATCCTAGCGTTGTTTCAGCACCAACAGGGTCATATCATCCTCAGGCTGCTGGTGATTGAGATGACTTCGTAAATCCGCAACAATCGCCTCGATAATTTCCGCTGCTGGGCGATCGCGCTGTTGACAAGCCACCCAACAAAGCCGCTCTAATCCATAGGCTGTCTGCCGATCGCCCTGGGCTTCCGTGATACCATCCGTGTAAAGCACCACCACATCACCCGCTTGTAGTTCCAGGGTGGCTTTCTGCACCCAATGGGCAATATCTGGCTCAATCCCGATCGGGAAACCCAAATCCATCGTGTCAAATCGTTCGATCGCACCGCTCGATCGAACCACAATCACCTCCTCATGCTGCCCCGTTAAACACAGCCGCCCCCCTTGATAATCCAACAGCGCCAGGGTGGCATGTTTGTGCAAGTTCATGCGCTGTAGGTTTTCATAAATTGCACGGTTAATTGTGTTTAAAAAGCGGGCCGAATTATGCTCACAGGCCGCCAACAGGGTGCGAGCCGCCATCTGAATCATCAGCATTAAGAGGCCGCTTTCTAGGCCATGGCCCGTCACATCACCGATGCCAATTTTGATGTGATCGCCCTGACAAATCACATCGTAATAATCACCGCTCACTTCCGCCGCGGCCGCCGTGAAGCTGGCAATTTCTAACGATTCGATCGCCGCCAGTTCGCTCTTGGGTGGCAGCAACATTTTGTGTAAGCGATGGGCAATTTCTAACTCCGCTTGGGTTTTGGTTAAGGCTAATTGACTGTTGCTCAAGGCCGCTTCCACCTGCTGGCGGTTGTCCATTTCCTGGCGCAAATCCTGCAAGGCCGTTTGCAACTCCGCCGTGGCTTGGTCAACGGCCCGTTGCAGGCGGGTCGGTTCGCCCATCAGCTTCCAAACCACTGCCCCCACCCCGATCGACAGCGCACCGCCCAGCAGCCAAATCACCCCCGCGACCGGGGAGCGATCGCGCCAGCCCGATCGGGGAATCGCCGCCAACTGCCAAGTGCCATTGGGAATCGCCACCCCCACCAACACCGGATCCTGTTGAAAAACCTGAGCCTGGCCCCAAAACACATCGCCCCGCTCTCCCAGGCCATCCTTGCCCCGAATGGTAAGCGCCAATTGCTGGCTCACCTTTGGCAAATCCGCCGCTTCATAGATCGCCATTTCGTCCACCACCACACTGGCCAGGCCCCAGTAGGTCGGTGACGCGTTCAAGCCCGGTTGATCCACCACAAAAGCCGGGGTGCGGTTAATGAAAGCGACTCCCCCTTGCACCAACTTCACGGGGCCGGCAATGGTGGAGCGCTTTTGTTGAATGGCACGTTCCACGGCGGCCCGTTGCTCCGGTTTGGCCACCAAGTTCAATCCCAGGGCCAGCTCATTCCCCTGCAAGGGGTAGATATGGCTAATGACGGAGTTTTTAGCCAAGTTGACGCTGCGGATGCCGTTGTTTTTTTCCAGCAGCACCGTACCCATGCGGGCAAATTCCGCCTGAGTCACTTGGGGATTGGCCGCCACATAGGCCGCCAGAGACTCGGCCAGCAGCAATTGGGAGTTGATATAGCCTTCGAGCTTGGCGCGAACCGTGCTGAGTTTGCTGAGTACCGTGGCCCGTTCCTGGCTGCGAAATTGGCGGTTTTCGGAACCGACCAACACACTGGTTGCCACAAGCACAATCAGGGCCGCCGCGGCCGCGGCCCCGATCGACTGGGCCTGGCCAAATCGCAGTGGGGGCGATCGGCGCAGGGAAGTGGGCATAGACGAGATCTCCAGAGAATGCTGTTGCAATCGCCGTTGGTCTCTGAGTTTAACGGGTGTAGTCCGGCGGCCGATCTCCGGCTGTGGCGGCTTCGGACGGTTCGATCGGAACCGTCACCGGATCCAATTCTGGCTCGCCATCCAGGGGCCCTTCCAGCACCGGGGCGATCGCCCGGGGTCGGCGGTTCAGCAAGGCCGCCGGCCAAGTCACCCACTCATGCATCAACACATAAAGGCAGGGGATCAAGAACAGGGTCAGCAACGTGGCCAGAGACAACCCCGAAAACACCACAATCCCCAATGGTTGCAGAAATTCTCCGCCAGCCCCCATGCCCAGGGCCATGGGCAACATCCCCAAAACCGTGGTGATCGTGGTCATCAGGATCGGGCGGAGCCGCTGGGGTGCGGCCTGGACGATCGCGGCTTTGCGGGTGAGTTGGTATTGTTCGCGCAGTTGGTTCGCCAGCTCCACCATGATGATGGCGTTGTTCACCACGATCCCCACCAACAGCACCGCGCCCACCACCACCGTGGCCCCGATCGCCGTTTGGGTCCAATAGAGACCGAGAATCCCGCCGGCCACCGCCAGGGGAATCGCAAACATGATCACCAGCGGGTCAATTAGGGAGTTGTATTGCACCGCCATCACCACAAACACCAGGAAGGCCGCCAAACCACCCAACAGGGGCAAGGCTCCTTGGATTTGGCGATTGCTTTCGGCGGCGGGGCTGGGCAACCGGGTCACCCCCGCAGGCAACTCCAGCTTGCTGAGGATTTGATCCACTTCCGCCAGGGCATCGCTGAGGCTGGCTCCGGGATTCAGGTTCCCGGCCACCAAAAACACCGATCGCTGGTTAATCCGCTGAATTTCACTGGGAGCTTGGGCGCTGTCGAGGCTGGCCACTTCGCCCAGACGCACGAGCCGATCGGCCCCGGCAAACAGGGGCAGGTCTAGCAGTTGGGAGGGGTTGCTGATGGCAGCGCGATCAAGCCGCACGCGCACATCAACCAACCGGTTCCCCCGCTGCAATTGGGTGGGCACGGAACCTTGAATCGCCGTTTCGATCGCCCGGCCAATGTCCGTGATGTCCAGATCCAGATCGGCCAAGCGGGTGGGATCCGGGCGAATTTGCACCTCCGGCTGCGGGCGATCGCCATCGGGCCGGAAGGCCGCCAGCGTGGCTTGCTCATCAAGGGCCGTCAACACCTGCCGCCCGGCCCGTGCCAGGGCCGCCGGATCATTCCCCTGCAAAATCACATCCAACTCAGCCCCCCGCACGGGCGAGTTATTCAAAATCAAGCCCCGCACTTCCCCGGGCCGCAACCGCAGGCGAATATCCACCAAATTCAGCTTTTGCAGTTGCCGATTCACCCGCTCCACATAGGCTTCCACATTGGCTCCCGGTTTCAGGGTGATGGTGCTGGTGCTGCGCAGGGGATTTTCGTTGGTGTTGCTGCCAAAGAGGGATCCCCCGATCGTGGTGAAGGCGTATTCCGTTTCCGGCTGTTGGCGCAGGATTTGGTCAACCCGTTCCATCACCTGGCGATTGGTTTCCAGGGTGGTGCTGGGTGGAAAGATCGCCACCAATTGCGCCTGGCCCGTGGCAATGCGCGGCAGGATTTCTTGGGGAATGTAACCAATCACGGACAGGCTGCTGACCGTGAGGGCCGTGGCAATGACCAACACCACCAACAGCCGCACCCGCATTAGCCCGCCCAGTAGCCGGCCATAGTTGACCATCACCCCATCCATCCAGCGATCGAACGCTCGCAGGGGCCACCAACGACCCACACCGCTCGACCAACGCACCGCCAGCAACCGCGCCGCCATGGCTGGAACCACCGTGGCCGCCACCAAAATTGAGGCCGCCACCGCAAAGCTAATGGTCAAAATCAGTTCATTAAACAGCAGGGCAATGAACCCGCCAATGAACAAAAAGGGCAACACGGCCACCAAGTTGGTGCTTGTGGAAGCCAACAGGGCCGACTCCACCGCTTGGCTGCTGGCGATCGCCCGATCGACCACTTCCGCTGGCTCCACCTCTCGGCCATTGGCGCGGGTTCCTTCCACGATCGCTTCCATCATCACGATCGAGTTGTCCACCACAATCCCCACACCGAGGGCCAAACCACCCAAGCTGAAAACGTTGATCGTCAGGCCCCAAAACCGCATCAAAATCACCGCCGCCAGGGTGGCCAGCGGAATCGAAATCGACACAATCAGGGTTTGGCGCAGGGATCCCAAAAAGACAAAGACCGCAAAGGCCGCCAACCCTGTCCCCATCAAGCCCGAGGAAATCACGTTGGAGACAGCGTTTTGAATAAACACCGACTCATCTAGGGTAGGCAACAGGGTCACATCTGCCGGAATCGTGCCATTGGCCGCCAGTTCCTGAAGCCGCTGTTTGACGGCGGCCACCACGGCGATCGAGTTGGCATCGGGCTGCTTTTGCACACTCAGCTTCACCGACGGCTGACCATTCAAGCGCACTTCCACCCGCTGCTCCGCCGTGCCATCCACCACCGTGGCAAAGTCGCTGAGGGTTACGGTTTGGGTGGGGGCGCTGCCGTTGCCATTCCGCACCACAAAGGGCAATTGGGCTAACTCAGCCGCACTGCGAAACCGGCCCGTGGCCCGGGTCAAGGGTTCCCCATCGGGGGCATAGATTCGGCCACCGGAAATATCTTGGTTTCGATCGCTCAAGCCATCCAACACCGTTTGCAGATCCAGCCCGATCGCCTGGAGCCGTTGCAGATCCAGCGTGACCCGCACCTCTTCTTCCACCCCGCCGGACACATCCACCGAGGCCACCCCATCCACCACATTCAGCTCGCGCGAGAGTTCCTCATCGGCAAACACCCGCAACTGAGCAGGGGATTGGGCAGGGGAGGTCACCGCCAACTCATAAACCGGTAACTGGGAAGGGTCAAATTTAAACAGCCGCGCATTTTCCACCGCGTCCGGCAGTCGGCCCCGGGCCCGGTTAAAGGCCGCCGTTGCATCATTCAGGGCTTGATCTAAGTTGCCGCCCGGCTGGAAATATAAATCTAGACTGATGCTGCCCTCTCGCGTTTGGGAATACACCTGCACCACGCCTTCGGTGGCTGAAAGGGCCTCCTCCAGCGGACGGGTAATTTCATCGATCGCCACTTCCGGTGACACGCCCGGTGCATCGGCCCGTAAACCAATCCGGGGATAGGTGATGGAGGGCAGCAAGTCCACTTGCATGGTGCTGACGAAGAAGCCCCCGAGGACGATCGCCGCCACTGCCAACATCAGGGTGGCGATGTGACGACGAATCGACAGGGCGCTGAGACTAAAGCCCGTGGGCCGCGAATCAAACATTTGCCTTACCTCGCGGGTTCAGAAATTGCACTCAGTCGCACCCGATCGCCCGCGGCCAGGGGGCCGCTACTGCGCAGGACATAGCGATCGCCCGGTTGCAGACCCGAGAGCACCTGCACCTGGCCATCAAACCGGGATCCCAACTGCACCAACCTTGGCGCAACGGTTACGGCTTCTCCTTCCCCTTGCACCACAAACACCGTGCCTTGGGTGGGAACAGGCGCGTTGGCGGCGGATTGCCCAGCTTCGGCAGAACGCCCCCCTCGCCCCCCCGGCCCACCGGGAGCGCGATCGGCCAGATCGGCCACCGCCAAGGCCCGCTCGGGAATGGTGACTCGGGCGGCGGCCGCCTGGGCAAAGCTCACCCGGGCCAACAGCCCGCTACCCAAGCGCCCATCAGGGTTGGGGATAGTGATTTCTACGGGCACTTGCCGAGCCACCGCGTCGCCCAAGGGAGAAATGGCCGTGACCCGCCCGATAAATTCTTGACCCGGCAAGGCATCCAGCCGCACCCGGGCCCCTTGCCCCAGCCGCACACCCGCCAGGGACCGATCGGACAGGCGCACCAAAATCTTGAGCTGGCTAAAGTCACCAATGCGGATAATTTCGCTGCCCGGTTGGGCCAGGCTGCCGGGTTCCAACAGCTTGGCCAACACACGACCGCTGAGGGGCGATCGCACCAGGGCAAAATCCTGACGTTGGCGAGCCTGATCGGCGATCGCCTGTTGGGCGGCCACCCTGCGCCGGGCTACGGCCACGGTTTGCTGGCGGGTTTTCACCTGTTGGCGGGCGGCCTGGAGGGCTTTGGCGGCAGTTCCCACGGCCGTGCGGGCATTTTCCACACTTTGCTCCGCGATCGCCCCTTCCCGAAACAATCGCTCCAGGCGATCGAGATCAGACTTAGCCTGTTGCAGTTGCAGTTCTGCTTCGCCCACTCGGGCCTGGGCTTCGCCAATTTGGGCTTGGCTGCTGGCCACTTCCAGCTCCCGAGCAGAAACCTCCGCTTGGGCTTCCACGGCCTCGGAGGTCAACAACCGTGCATCCACCCGCGCCAACAATTGTCCTTGGCGCACCGGTTGTCCCACGTCCGATCGCATGTCTAGCACGTAGCCTTCCACCCGCGATCGCACGGCCACTTCTCGAAAGGGCTGAGTCGTCCCGCTATAGTCCTGGGTGGTTTGCTGAGTGGCGGTTTTGGCCAAGGCCACATCCACCGAAGGCGGCCCCGCTCGATCAGCGGCTCCCGGCGGGGCCGGTTGGGCATCGCTGGGGGGAATGGCGTTTTGGCAACCGCTGGCCAACAGGGCCAAGCCACAGAGGCCACTGAGCCACCGCCGCCGGATCGACTGTGGGCCAAATTGTCGTTGCCCCCGCGTCACGGGCATGAAACCGAGCCTGACGCGGGAATTCGTTTCAGGCTCGGTTTCAAACCCAAGCTTTGCAAAAAGGCCAGGGCGGTGATTACAGCGACCCGATCGAGACCGCCTTTGGGGCGATCGATCCAAGCCGATCGGCAACCCAAAGGACGCCGTTGGAGGAACTGAAAGGTTATTCATGGGTCGATCAGTTGATGGGAGCAGTTAAAGCTGTGGAGCAGTTCTGCCGGAGCCGATCGCCCCGAAAGACTCGATGGCTCGTGCCATTGGCTAGTCGGACTGGCGCGATCGACGGGAGGATTAATTTCGTAATGCTTCTTTACAGAAGCAGTGCTACCTTAGCGCACCTGATCCCAATCCCGCCGAAAAAAATTTGGTCGATTGGGTTGACGAATCCAAACTTTTAGGCGATTATTAACTTCGCTGAACGGGGCTATAGCTCAGTTGGTAGAGCACTTCAATGGCATTGAAGGGGTCAGCGGTTCGAATCCGCTTAGCTCCATCCCGTTCCTTCAGGAACAGCAAACTAACAATAAACTTAAAAATAAACCCAAACGGTTGAAGAGATCCTCGAAAATTTAGAGGAGATCTGAAGCCCCAGTTCTGAATATTCCAAACTGGTTCCAAACCGGTTCCAAACTGAACATTCAAGACTAAACACTCCAGGCTGAATATTCAGACTCAATATCCTGATCAGCAGCTACTTCCCATGGCGATCGAGATTGAGCGGAAATTTTTGGTGCGATCGAACCGTTGGCGCGATCTTGTCCAGCCGGGCAAACGCTACCAACAGGGCTATCTGTGGTCGGATCCCGTGCGCACCGTGCGGGCACGCATTGCGGGCGATCGGGCATTTCTAACCATCAAAGGCCAAACCGATGGTCTGGCGCGATCGGAATACGAATACGAAATTCCCGTTATTGATGCCACGGAAATGTTGGCAACACTCTGTGTTTCACCCCCGATCGACAAAGTTCGCTATCGGTTACCCTGTGCGGAAGGTTGCTGGGAAATCGATGAATTTTTTGGCAGCAATGCAGGACTCATCGTGGCGGAAATTGAACTCGATCGCCCCGATCAACCGGTGCAATTACCAGACTGGATTGGTGAAGAAGTGTCTCATGATCCCCGCTATCGAAATTCTGCCTTAGCCGATCGCCCCTTCAGCACTTGGTAGTTTTTAAGGCAGATTGGTAGCTTTTCGGGCAGTTTTTTTAAGCAATTGTTTAATTGAAAGCAATTCAAGCAATTGTTTAATCACCCGATGGCAAATACCAAATTCAGTCCAAACGATAGGTCAAAAATCAGGTAAAAAATGGGCAAACTAGCCAATCTGACGATCGCTCTGATTGTGGCCACAGGAACGATCGGAATCGCTCTCATTTCCGTCCAAAACGCCACCCTTGTTTCCATGCAGTGGTTTGGATCTCGCACCGTGCAAATGCCCTTTGGTTTTCTGTTGGCAACGGGCTTTGGGGCGGGCGTGGTGGTGGCGGGTCTGTTTCCCCTGTTGCCCAGCGGTCGATCGAGTCAGCGACGTTAGCGCCAGCTTGGGCCGCAATGAAGCCCAAAGGACATGAACACCCAAATAAACACCCAAGCAAACACAAACACCCAAACAAAAGATGCGCCACGCGGGAAATAGATCTATACAATAGGCGGGCGAAACCTTGCCCCATCCCACCCCCCGATCGCCCTGTGCTGACCATCGCCATTCCCAAAGGCTCCCTTCTGGCCGATAGCGTGCAATTGCTAGCCGCTGCGGGCCTAGACTTCAGCGTTCTGCTCGACAAAAGCAACCGCCAACTGCAAGTGACCGACCCCACCGGCACGGCGCGGGCCATGCTGGTGCGCAATGGCGATGTGCCGGTTTATGTGGAATGCGGCCAAGCGCAGTTGGGCATTGTGGGCTACGACGTGCTGCGGGAAAAAGCGCCCAACGTTGCCAACGTGCTGGACTTGGGCTTTGGAGGCTGTCGCATGTCGGTGGCAGTCCAGGCGGATGGGCCCTATCAGCGGGCGATCGATCTGCCGGCCCATAGCCGTATTGCTTCCAAGTTTGTGCGCTGTGCCCGCGAATATTTCCAGTCGTTGGATTTACCGGTGGAGATTGTGCCCCTTTACGGCTCAGTGGAATTGGGGCCCATCACGGGCATGTCTGAGGCGATCGTGGACTTGGTGGCCACGGGGCGCACCCTCAAGGAGAACGGCTTGGTGGAAATTGAGGTGTTGTTTGAAAGCACAGCCCGCCTCATTGCCCACCCGGTGAGCTACCGCCTCAACACTTACAACGTGGGGGGCTATTTGGACGCGCTGCGATCGGCCCTGGCTCAGGTGGCCTAGGGCCTGTCGTCGGTTGAGGGATTTTAGTAGTTTTGATAATAAATTTGGCCGTCGGGCATGGTGGCGTTGGTCAAGTTTGCGCCGTTGAGGTTTGCACTGCTCATTTCCGCCCGATTTAACAGCACCTTGGTCATGTTGGCATCTCGCAAATTGGTGCGCGTCAAGAACGAGTCCACCAAATCCGCCTGGGACAGGTTCGATCGAGTCAGATCCGCCCGGCGCAAATCAGCCCGAGTTAAGCGTGCATAGGAAAAATCCGACTGCAACATCTTGGCGTGGGCAAATTTAGCATCCGCAAACAGCGCCATCTGACAAACACTGCCGTTGAGATTACATTCATTGAAAATGGTTCGCTCGGCCCGCACACTCGTGAGATTTGCCTGAAGTAGCGTGGCCCGCTCCAAGTTGCTGTCGCTGAGGGCCGCATTACACAAAATGGCTCCGCTCAGGTTGGCTTCCATCAGGTTCACCCCGCGCAGGACGGTTTCCCGCAAATTGGCCCCCGTCAAATTCGCACGGGTCAGATCCGCCCCAGACAAATCCGCCCCTTGCAGGTCTGCAAAGCTCAAATCGGCTCCCCGGAGGTTGGCCCCTTGATAGACCCGCTTTTCTTCGCGCAGATTGGCCCCCCGCAGGCAGGCCCCTCGGGCATTGATGCCGCTGAGGTTGGCGTTGCGCAAATCCGCCTCCACCAGGTTGGCATCGGTCAAAATCGACAGGGAAAGGTTCACATTGCGCAGATCGGCCGCTTCCAGCCGGGCCCCATGCAAGTCCGCATCCCGCAAGTTTGCCGCACTCAGGTTGGCGCGATCGAGGTTGGCCCCGCTCAGTTTGATGTGGGTTAAGTTGGCCCCTCGCAGCACCGCCCGATTGAGGTAAGACAAAATCAAATTGGCGTGGCTGAGGTCGGCCCCGGTGAAATTCACACCCACAAGATCCGCGCGAATCAGTTTGCAGCCGCTCAGGTTGAGGCCACTGAAGTTGGTCTCACCTGCTTTGTAGCGTTGCAAGATGGCTTGTGCGTCCATGGGTCTGTTGGGCTTCCAGGAAAGAAGACAGGGAATTTTGCAGGCCGCGCGCGGAGCTGGGCCAAGGGCGATTGCTCAGGTCAGCCTCAGTGTGCCTAGGGATGCGATCGGGTAAAGACATTTTCGATCGCAAACATCGATCGTTCTGTCTCATCATCCTCATCCTCAGCTTCCATGGGTAAGCCAGAGCTAAGTTGCGTTTTTTCCGCCGCCTCGCCAAACATTTCAAAGCCCGGAAAACGTCCCGTCGCGCCAAAGGATTCTTGGGCCAGGGGTTTTGGTTCCGGATCCGCTGAATAGATGGCTCGATCGAGCACGCGAATCATTGACTCCGCAGCCTGGGCATATTCTTCCACTTCCGGGAAACGATTCACCGTGCTTTGCAAGCGTTCTTCCAAATCATCCAGGGTTGGACAAGCTTCGCAGAGCCGATACAACAGGCGATCGAGCAATTCCGACTTAATAGAAGCCCAAGTATAGGCATTGAAACTAGTTTGGGGATCCAGCGTGAAAAAGCTGAGAATCTTCACCCGCAACGGGTTGGTGGCCCGCAATAATTCAAATCGCACCGCAAACCAATCGTAGGCCGCCAAATTCACCACCGGCCGGTTGGTCATGGTGTCCTGGGATGGATCCCGAGCCACAATCGCCGGTTCTGCGCTTTGGCTGGGGCCTTGGAAAGACAGCACCGTCCGCTCGTCTCCAGACTCCACCGGCAAACGCGGTTCCGTGCTGGTGAGGGTGGCTTCTCCGTCCGGATCATGACAAAGATTTCCCAACCGCTGGCTAATGCGACTGGCAATTACCCCATACACCTGAGGCTTATTCAGGTGAGCTGCTGCCCGGTTTAACCGAGTCGTTAGATGATTCATCGTGGGCGACAAGGATTGCAGCCGTTGCAGCAACCGCCCCGTATCGAGCAGGGCAATTTTCTGGTTATCGCCTTCCCAGTGGCCCGTACAAGCCAACAGCAGCAGTTTTTTAATGCGAACAATTTCTGGGTCGCGTTCTAACTCCCGTGCGAGGTCTTGGAGGATGGAGGGAATATCGCTCATAGGGCCAAGGGGTCAAAACGCGAGAGTCCAGGGAGAGGAAATCGGGCTGCACCCAAATTGAGTCGATCGCAGTCGAACCAGGGCGATAACGGGAGCTTACCAGTCGCTTTTGGCAGCATCAGCATCACCCAGGGCAATGAGCGCAACAGTCCGTCGATTACCGCCAATCATGCAAATCTCCTCCATTACATCAGGAATTAGACAACAAACGCTGTGCTCTTGCAGACTGTTCAGAGCACAGGGCGGCTGTTCGGGAGAAGTGGCATGGTCAAGGGTCACTTTGAGTATGCCTTACCCTGGCGAGATCGATCCACCAATATCGATCTCGCACGTGGTTTTCCAATCTTGTTTTTTAGTCAGTAACCGCACTCCTGTGCAGTGATTCACCATTTGTGAAGCCACCAACCCGTCCTACACTAGATTTAGGACAATTAGGGCTGTGGGGTAATCGATCCAATTCATTACCAAAATCGAGCTTCGGGCCTTTTTGTCTTGTTTTGAAAGATGTTTTTGACTGTTTCTCAATCATTGAATGGGTTATTGATTTGTTGATTAATCAAAGATCAAGAAAATGACGAAGTAACCCAGTTTGATTGAATCACCTTTTCGAGAATTGGGAAATTAGGAGTATGAAAATTCAGAACTTACGGAAATTGACATTTTTTTCGATCGATTCCCATGCGTCAACAAGGACAACCTTACTTGCTAAGACGCAACTGGGGTTCAAAACAGCCAAACGAGCGATCGGGCGATCGATCCTGATATCGATCCTGATGCCATTGCTGATTGCTGGGCTGTGGCTGACGGGAATTGGGTGCGCACCGGCTTGGGCCGCTCCGGCCGTGGCCTTAAGTCAGCAAACCCCCGTGGAAGTGGCCGTGGAACTGGGAACCACCTCTGGAGAATTGCGCTTTGTGCCCAATCAACTGACCTTCGAGGCCGGCCAGCGCTACAAACTGCGCCTGAGCAACAACAGCCCCACCAAACACTATTTCACGGCCAAAGATTTTGCCGATGCCATTTGGTCGCAGAAGGTCGATGCGGGCAATGTGGAAGTTAAGGGCGCGATTCGTGAGTTGGAATTGCGCCCTAACACGGTGGCCGATTGGGTGTTTGTGCCGGTGCGATCGGGCAAATATACCCTCCGTTGCACCGTGCCTGGCCACCAGGCGGCGGGCATGACCGGCGAAATTCTGATTCAGTAGGGAGCCTTGGCCTCCCCGGGGCTTTGACGGGCGATCGCCGCTTGCGGTTGGGCAAGCACCCGGCTGTTACCCAGCCCCGGCCAGAGTCCCCCAGGCTTGTAAAGTTTTTTGATAAGCTCTAGAGGGACATTGCCTTCCCCACTGTCGCTTCGATCGCTAACACCACCTGCTAACACCATGAACGTTTTTGCCGACCTGCTGCCCAAGTCCAAGCCTGCCGACTCGCAAACGGGCCCGCGCATTCAAAAAAATCGCCGGGGTATTGAAATCAAATCGAAGCGCGAGATCGAGATCATGCGGCAGGCTTCGGCGATCGTGGCAACGGTGCTGAAGGAAATTCTGGAGTTGGCAGAACCGGGCATGACCACGGCTGACCTCGATCGCCACGCAGAAAAGCGAATTCGCGAAATGGGAGCCGTGCCCAGCTTCAAGGGCTATCACGGGTTCCCGGCTTCCATTTGCGCCTCCATTAATAATGAAGTGGTGCATGGAATTCCCAACTCGAAAAAGACGATCCAAAGTGGTGACCTTGTGAAGGTGGACACGGGAGCCTATTTCAACGGGTTCCATGGCGATTCCTGTGTGACGGTGCGGGTGGGGCAGGTCTCTCCGGAGGCCGATCGCCTAGCACGAGTTGCTGAAGAAGCCTTGTTTGCCGGAATTCATCAGGTGAAGCCCGGTGGAACGCTGCTGGACATTGCCGGGGCGATCGAGGACGTGGTGAAGGCCAATGGCTACTCGGTGGTGGAAGATTTCACCGGTCACGGCGTGGGGCGCAACCTGCACGAAGAACCGGCGGTGTTTAATTTCCGAACCCGTGAGCTGCCGAATGTACGGTTGCGGGCGGGGATGACCCTGGCGATCGAGCCGATTTTGAATGCGGGTTCCAAGAAAACCAAAATTTTGAGTGACAAGTGGACGGCCGTAACGGTCGATCGCTCCTGGTCAGCCCAGTGGGAGCATACGGTGCTGGTGACGGAGGATGGCTTTGAAATTTTGACCGATCGCACCAAGGTTTAGCTGCCACAAAGGTTTCAATCGTGGCCGGCCCCAAGCCGGCCGCTGAATCGAGGGCCGGTCTTGAAGTTGCAATTTTGAAGTTTCGGGCTTGAATGCTGGGATTCAGTCTCGGCGACTGCTCAACAACCGAGCAAAGGTTGGGAAACCCAAGCCCTTAGCCAGGCCGATCGATTGCTATTCATGGGCAATTGATCGGCCTCTTTGTGTTTTCTAGTGCATGAGCGGGCGATCGTGATTACTCAGGCCTTGAGGCCCATTCCGCTAGCCAATCAGGGCAGCCCAAGCCTGCGGCCCCACAATGCCATCCACCGTCAGGCGGTTTTGGGTTTGGAAACGGCGCACCGCATCCAGAGTTCCGGGGCCATAGATGCCATCGATCGCCACACCCACCCGAAATTGCAAGTAGCGCACAGCGGGGCCGGAGGTTTGGTTGGGCCGCAAAATCGGCTTGGCCAAAATTTGCCGAATGTTCACCCAGGTGCGATCGCCCGCCACCCCATCCGTCACCAAACCCAAAATCGCCTGCAATCGTTGGGTGGCCGATGTGGTGGACGGGCCAATGAACCCATCTTCGGCTAGGCGCTGGTTGTTGCGATCCAAAATTCGGAGCCGGTTCAAGGTGCGCTGCAATTCCAAAACCTGGGCGCTGGACTGCGCTGGGGGTGGGGTTGGCTCCGGCTTGGGTAATTGTCCCGTTAACCCCTTCACGATCGCGTTAGCCATCTTTTCGGGATCAAACAAATCCATATCCCGACGAGAATCGCAAAAACAGCATTCCACCAGGATGGCCGGCGCAGACGTGTTGCGAATCACGTATAAATGTGCGCCATTTTTGACTCCACGGCTGTTGAACCCCAGGGCCACAATTTCGCGCAGCACGGGAGCCGCCAACCGTTCGCCCGTGGCGCTGGCCGCAAAAACTTCCGTACCACTCACCACCGTGTTGAAGGAGTTGAAGTGAATCGACACAAACGTATCAACCCGGTTGAGATTTGCCACATTACAGCGCTGCCAAAGGGAGTTGGTGACGCTGGAGGCGCTACGCGGTGAGCAATTCACCACCGTATGCCCCAAGGCCCGCAACTTGTTGATCACCCTTGTGCCAACGGCCATGGTCAGCTCGTCTTCAAACCGGATGCCGCGTGCCCCCGTGTCGGGAGGGGCGTTGTGGCCAATGTCGATTCCGTACTTCATGGTTGGGTCAATGCCTCGCTGAGTCCCGGGGAAGCTGATTGGGAAATGGTCGCAACGGCTCGATCGACTCGATCCGAGTCCAGATCCAAACCCAGAATCCATCCAGTCCCGATCGATCCTGACCGATCCCGATCCATTCCGATCGATCCAAGGCCGAGCGCCGCAAGTCCCGCCCCCATTTAAGCGCAGGGCCGGAAGATTGCCCAAGCGCCTGAGACCACTGGCGCAAGTTGATGAACCGTTGATAAGTGATAAGGGCTGAGGGATTGGCTCGATCGCGCATTGGAGCCGCCGCCCGATCGCCCCCTATGCTTAATCGCCCGTCAATGTCTTCAGGCTTTCGAGGGTGGACAAAATATTGCGCGGATCCATGAACATCACCTTGCTGCTGTTGCTGCTGCCGATCGCCTGGCCCGTCGCCAAATAGCTTTGGGCGATCAGAAATTGCAGGGCCTCCGCTGCCTTGGGATCTTGCTGAAGTGACTGGGCCACAATTTTCAGGGCCTGCGCCGTGGCCTGGGCTTGCAGCACCTGCCGCTCTTGGTCAGCCCGAGCCTTCAGCACGATCGCCTGACGTTCCCCCTCCGCCGCCAAAATAGCCGCCTTTTGCCGAGCTTCCGCCTCCAGCACTTGGGCCTCCGCTTGGCCGCGGGCGGAGTTCACCGCCGATTCCCGCTCCCCTTCCGAGGTGAGAATGGCCGCCCGTTTGCGCCGCTCGGCGGACATTTGCAACTCCATCGATTCCTGCACGGCCTTGGAGGGAATGATGTCGCGTAGTTCCACCCGGGTTACCTTCACACCCCAAGGATCCGTGGCAATGTCCAGATCCTGAAGCAGAACTTCGTTAACCCGTTCCCGGGCGGTGAAGGTTTCATCCAGTTCCAACTTGCCCATTTCCGATCGAATTTGGGTCAACACCAAATTCGTCATGGCCATTTGCAGATTTTCAACCTTATAAAAGGATTTCTCGAGATCCACCACTCGCCAATAGACCACGGCATCGGCCGTAATGCTCACGTTGTCCCTGGTGATGCATTGCTGGGGCGGAATATCAATCACCCGTTCCCGCAAGGTTTGCCGATAGGCCACACGCTCCAGCACGGGAATCACGTAGTTAATGCCCGGTTCCAGGCGTTTTCCCTTGTATTTTCCCAACTGCTCCACCAAGGCTTCATCACCCTGGTTGATGATTTTGATGCCCGAGAGGGCTGTGCCGCCCAGGGCGAGGGCAAGGATCAGGAAAGTGCTCATTATGCCTCTGGTTCTAGGTTGTCTGGCCAATGCTCGATCGGTAGCACCCACAGGGTTGTCCCCTGGCGGCCAACGATATACACAGGGGTTTGCGGGGCGATCGCTTGGCTGGTGTCTTGGCAACGGGCGGCCCAGGATTGTCCTTCATAGAGGACGCGGCCGGGTTGTCCGGGGGCGATTGCGGTGAGGGTTTGCCCCTCGATCGCGTCCCAATGTTGCTTCGGGGCGGGGCGATCGAGCCATTGCCGGGCCGCCCGAATCATCACCACCGACAACCCCAACCACAGCCCCACTTGCAGGGGCGCACTGGGCAACACCACCGACACCAGAGCCACCACCAGCGCACTGACTCCCATCACCGCCGCCACAAAGGCCGTGGGCACAAACAGTTCTGCTAAACACAACCCTGCACCGAGCAGGATCCAAAGGGTGGTTAAGGACATAGGAACCGGCTGTTCAGAAGGGAGGGGTGGCAAGAGCCGACCGGTCTGAGGCCATTCTAGCTTTCGGGTTTTGGGCTGTCCTGTTAATGAAGTCATCCAGGTGATTCATCAATTGGGATCCGTGGATCGGCGGGATCCGGAAGATTCCAGGGATACAATCGAGCGGTATCCGCTACTGTGCTTGCCAGCAATGAACGGACTTGAGCCGCCCATCTACTGCGTAAATCCAAGTTGTGCCCAACCTCGCAATGCGATCGGGCGGGAGCGCTGTAGCGAGTGCCAAACACCGCTGCTCTATCGCTACCTGTGGGCCGTGGGAGAAGTGGCGGCAGCAATTCCGGTGGGCAGCATGGTGGCCGGGCGCTATTACGTGCAAGCACCGTCCGTGTGGCTGGAGACGGAACCGGCCCGATCGCCCGATGTGCCGCCCCAACTGCCCGATCGGGCCCTGCCCTATCTGCGGCTCCATCGTTGGGCCCGCCACTTGCCTCAGTTTTATGGTCTTTGCTTGATGGGTGATCAGTCACCCGATACGATCCTGCTGGAAAACGCTCCCCTGAACGATCAGGGGCAACCTTACCCGAGCATTAATGAGGCTTGGGGCGGGGCCCGGAATCTGCGGCGGCTCCACTGGTTGCGGCAACTGTTAGACCTATGGCCCGCCTTGGCAGCGGAAGGGGTGACGGCCAGCCTGCTTTCGTTGCAAAACGTGCGGATTCAGGGGGGGTGTTTGTGGCTACGGGAGTTGATGGCCGATGAGGCCGATCAGGAAGGGAATTTCCGGCGGTTGGGGGATTTGTGGTTTGCTTGGCTCACCGGTTGGTTGCCACAGGTCTCGACGGAAAATGATGCCCTGCTGGGGGTTCGGCTTCAGGACTGGTGTACCCAAGTTCGCCAAGGCGCGTTGAATCCGGCCGGAGCGGCCACCCTGCTCGATCGCCTGATCCAAGAAACCCAAGCCCAATACGATTTGACGGTGATCGCAGCGGGCCTGACGGATCCGGGCCGCCAGCGATCGAACAACGAGGACACCTGCTATCCCGACACCTTTTCGCCCTTACCGCCCGTGGGGGCGATCGATCCCGGCGTGGCGATTGTTTGCGATGGGTTGGGTGGGCGCGAACGGGGCGAAGTGGCCAGCCAAATGGCCATGCAGTCGTTGCAATTGCAGGCCCAAGCTTTGATTTCCGAGGCGATTACAAGTGGCGAATCGATCGAAGCCCCGATCGCCACGGAACAGATTCGGGCCATGCTGCGGGTGGCCAACAATCTGATTGCCACCCAAAACGACAGCCAAGGCCGGGAAGCCCGCCAGCGGATGGCCACCACCGCCGCCCTGGCAATTGCCCTGCCCCAACCCCTGCGGCCCCCCTTCGTGGAGCAAACCACCATTGCCCGCGATCTCTACATTGCTCACGTGGGCGACTGCCGAGCCTATTGGATTTCCATGGGCGGCTGCATTCCCTTGACGGTGGATGACGACCTGGCGGGCCGCGAAGCAGAAACCGGTTTCCGTTCCTATCGCGAAGCCCTGAACCAACCCAATGGCAGCGCGATCGCCCAGGCCTTGGGAGCGAAGGAAGCAGACAGTCTGCAACCCCATGTTCAGCGCTGGATTGTGGATGAGGATGGGCTGCTGTTGCTTTGTTCCGATGGGTTCAGCGATCAGGGTTGGGTGGAACAAAGCTGGCGGGAATATGGATTGGGAATTGTGACCGGCACGCGATCGCTCAACGAAACCCTCAAGGCCTGGGTAGCCGCCGCCGTCGCCACCAATGGCAGCGACAACACCACCGCTGTGGCCCTGCTTTGTCGTCTCAGTCCCCTGAACGTGGGCATTCCCGATCCCTGGACGGCGGCCCCCGAAGCCGTGGCCTTGGCTCCGGCCACCTGGGAATCGGAAATGTCCGAAGCGTCCCAAGCCCTGTTGCAAACCACCAGCCGTCCTCCCCGTTCCCAGCGTCGCCGCCGATCGCACCCGGGCCTGAGCAAACCCCAGTGGATAGGGCTGGGCGCGATCGCCTTGGTCATTTTGGGGGCGATCGCCCTGGCCCTCACCCTGCGTCCCTCCGGGGGCGATCGACCTGATCCCAACCGCCCACCCTCCGCACCCACCAGGCCCACACAGCCGGGCACGCCTGCGCCCAACACCACCACCGAAGAACTCCCCGTTCCCGGCCCTTAGCCCGTGAATTTTTTGATGGCTAGTTTTTTGATGGCCATTTTTTTTGATGGCCAGTTATTGATCTCTTAATCGCCCGTTTCCGCTGCGGTTTGTGTGGGAAAATCCAGAATCACGACCAAAATCGCGACTGGAACCGAACGCCACGTAGGTAATCCTGCGTTCTGGGCATTCCAGATCGTGCTCAACCACCCAAGTTTATTAGCGAGCTGTCAGAGGTTATGAAAGTCGGCGATCGCGTGCGTGTCAGCACCACCGTAGAGGTCTACCACTACCCGGCGCATCGGGGCAAACCCTACAACTTGGAAGGCAAGGAAGGGGAAATCATTGCGATCGTCACCGAGCACCAGGGCCGCCCCGTCAGCGCCAACTTTCCTTTTCTGGTGCAATTTGAAGGGAAGTTTCGCGGCCATTTTCGGGATGGTGAATTAACGATCGTGGAATCATAATTGCGCAACCAGCAACCTGAGCCGATCGTCACCTCGAAATTGCCGATCATTTCGCGATCAGGGGGCAAGGGGCTTAGGGGATATCGCCTTTTCCATATTTCCATCGCCGTAGGGGTTGGGTCTCCCAACCCTAACCCGGGCGATCGCTACAACCCTGTCCACCCCTGGGAACACCCAAGGATCGCGGGGACTGGGCGGGGACTGGGCGGGGACTGGGCGGGGACTGGGCGGGGAGACCCCGCCCCTACGACTGATCGGTTGGGAGAATGAGATCATCAGGGTTTTGGGCGATTTGACGACAGGCCCTAAGCCCCCTGTCTCTGGTAGCTTGGACAAATGGTTTGGATCCAATGGTTTGAATCAGTAATTAGATTTGATTTTTTTGGGAAAGGTCGCCACACTGAAGGCAATATTTCTTGATTTCTTGCCCCCAGCTTCAATTGGGCGATCGAGCAACCCATGAAACCTTCCCTTTTTGCCCACCAGCCGATTACCAACCCCCTGGAAGCCAAGTCCTGTCAAGAGCTGACCGATTTAGAACTGGCGCAGGTGCTCGCATCGCGTTTGGCGCTGGGCAACGGGGATTGGCATCGACAAAAGGGCAATCGATCGATCCGGGCCCGGGAACAGGCGGCGGCGGCCTTGGTGGCCCTGTTGCGCGACCAACCCCAAATGGCCCTAGAGCATTTGCAGCAGGCGGCGGGATGGCTCGATCGCACCGTGAGCGCCCCGCCCTGCCCGGATCATGGTCGCTAACGCACTAGCGCCACATAGCGTTCTCGCAAACTGGCCCGCAAACCTTGGGCCGCTTGGGCCAATCGCTGCCGTTTCGAGACCCGGATCGGATCCGTTTCCTTGTACAGATGCAACACGCGGCCGCCTTCTTGCCACTCCACCCGATCGAACACTTGATGCAGGATGAACAAACCGCGGCCGCATTCCCCCTCGTTACCCGGCAGCAGGTCTTCCACCGCATCCAAATCCATGGTCACATCATCCAGATCCGCATCCATGGCCACGGGTGGCAACGGCGGCGCATGGCAACAACAAGGGGGCTTAAATCCTCCCCCCCGATCGGAAATCATCCACCAGTAGCGGTGGCTGCGAGCAGAAAAGTGAACACACACTCGTTTTCCCGGATCAAGGCCATTACCATGCTTCACCGCATTGACCAAAGCCTCCTGTAACCCAAGGCGCACTTCAAAGCGCCAAGGCTCCGGGACATCTTCCACTAACAAATCCAGAACAGGGCACAAATGCAGCGTTGAAGGGAAACTCAGCTTGCGCCACTGATGTTTTTCTTGGCGAACTGTGGGGGCCATCACAACTGGAGACAGAGCATTTGGACGACCAGAAATACCGAGCGGAACTGAGGCAGGGACAGCCAATTAGCCCAAGAAAGTTAAGGGATTGGGCAATGCTGACCGGAGGGCCAAAGCACCGAACGATCGCACCCTCGATGGACGAATCGAGCGATGGAAGTTAGGAATTTTTACTGAACCGTTCAATTTCCATTGTATCCAAAGGGGTTGAAAAGTCTAGGCGACCCCATGTCCCGGAACGGGCGATCGCCCTCTGCCCAAGGATCTCAGGAAACTGAGCCATGCAAAAGCGGCGGTCCTCTTCATGAAGATTAACCGCCGCTTTGCACCAACCAGATTTTCACCAACCAAGTTTGCGCCAACCAAGTTTGCGTCAACCAGATCTGCGCCAACCAAATCCGCACAACTCAGTGGGATTACAAGCTGGGATTTCGAGCTGGGATCAAGAACTAGTATTGGGGAACCGAAGGATCCACTTCTTGGCTCCAAGCATTGATCCCGCCCTTGACGTTGATGCCGTCAATGCCAGACTTTTGCAGGATCCCGAGGGCCTTGGCCGATCGCCCGCCCATCTTGCAGTGAACCACCAACTTGCGGCCCTTGAGCAGATCTTTCACCTTCCCAACCCCGCTGCCACTTTCGATATCTGGCAACGGCACCAACACCGATCCCGGAATGCGGCCAATTTCAAACTCGTTGGGGTTGCGCACATCCAACAGCAGGAAGTCTTCGCCGCTGTCGATCAACGATTTCAAGTCCGTGACGCTCATTTCGGTCACGTCGGGTTTTTCTTCGGCTTGGCCCACGGGCGGTAACCCACAGAATTGTTGATAGTCAATCAACTTTTCAATGACGGGACGTTCGGGGTTGGGCCGCAACTTCAGTTCCCGAAACTTCATATCCAAGGCGTTGTACAGCAACAGGCGACCATTCAGGGTCGTGCCCTTGCCCAAGATGATTTTGACGGTTTCCGTGGCTTGGATTACGCCAATGATCCCCGGCAAAATTCCCAACACCCCCCCTTCGGCGCAGGAGGGAACCATGCCCGGCGGCGGGGGTTCGGGATAGAGGTCGCGATAGTTGGGGCCGCCTTCGTAATTAAAGACGGTGGCTTGGCCCTCGAACCGGAAGATGGAACCGTAAACGTTGGGCTTGTCGAGCAGAACGCAAGCGTCGTTCACCAGGTAGCGGGTGGGGAAGTTGTCCGTTCCGTCTACCACGATGTCGTAGGGGCGGAAGATGTCGAGGGCGTTTTCAGAACTGAGCCGCGCCTCGTACAAATCCACTTGGCAGTAGGGGTTAATTTCGAGGATCCGATTTTTGGCGGATTCGATTTTGGGTTTGCCAACCCAGGATGTGCCGTGGATAACTTGGCGTTGCAGGTTGGAGTAGTCCACCACGTCAAAGTCCACCAAGCCAATCCGGCCAATGCCGGCGGCGGCGAGGTAGAGCAGCAGGGGCGAACCCAAACCGCCGCTGCCAATGCAGAGCACGCTGGCGGCTTTCAGACGCTTTTGGCCTTCCAGTCCCACTTCGGGCAGGATGAGGTGTCGAGAGTAGCGTTCGTACTCTTCTTTTAGGAGTTGTGTGTTGCTGGTATCGATATTCAGCATAGGTTGCGAGGTGGTTTGGGTTCGATGCCCGATCGCGGGGGGCGATCGCGCCTTCGATCGCTGTGAGGGGTTTCCCATCTAGGCATCACCTTGGGGGGCGATCGGCCTTGGGGGGAATCAACGAATCGCAGTGGCTAAGCAACCGGGCGCGCCAGGGGCAGTTGAGATCAACAATCAGGATCCACAAAGAACGATCGACTCGGGCTGAAACTGGCGATCGAGATTGAGTCGCCAGCTTTGCCAGTCCACGGTTTGATCGCCTTTTACCGACAGGATCAGGTACGAGTAGTCAGGCCAAGCACAGGCACGATCGAACTCGGATGGAACGGCCGGATGTTGCGGGTGTGAATGATAAACCCCAATGATATCAAGGTTACGGGCACGACCGGCCCGCATGGCCCCCAACATCGTGGCCGGGGCGATCGCATAGCGACGCTCAGGACTGGTTTCGCCAGCGGGGATCGGATCCAAGGTACGAAAGGGTTCATCGGTGAGTTGCTCCCAATCGTTATTGGCGGGCCACAGCTCATAGACAATCGCCGCGATCGCCTCGATCGCCCCCATGGAACCTGCGGGGGCTGGATCCCTTGGGCCGACTGGTGACTCAATCGGTAATTCAACCGGTGATTCAGCCGGTAATTCAATCGGTAATTCAACTGGGGTGCGCACTTGCCGGCCCAGCAACAGGCCGCAACATTCATAGGGCAAAGCCGCTTCCGCTGCTCGACACAGTTGCTCCAGGAGCGATCGGGAGAGTTGGAGAGTCATCTTTCAAGGGCCATCGCCGTTACCGGTGCTTTGGGAGGCGCGAGGAATGCAGCAGGTATTTTGAGATTTTGCAAATTCTTTACAGAATCTTTGCCAGATTTTGCAAAAAAATGTTACAAAATTTTTCGTATCTTCAGCTACAATCAGGTCGAAGCAAATCCGACCGGATACCACACTGCGAAGATTGAATTCCTGATGCAATCGCGTTTTGGGAGACGCGGCTTGCCTCACGACAGATTTTCCGTTTCCTCGGATGCACTAAAACGACGCAACTAGAACTGGAAAGCGGCGACCCGATCGGGAACGCCGCTTTTTGTTGCAATTCGTTTGTTGAAATTAGTCGGTCGCAATTGGTTTGTTGCAATCGGTTTGTTGCAATCAGTTTGTTGCAGGCGGATTAAGGCAGCCGTTAGCTCGCCAAATATTCCCGCACATCGGTGCGACGGCGCAGTTGCTTCAGGGCTTGGTGTTCCAACTGACGCACCCGCTCACGGCTGATGTTGAGTCGATCGCCCACCTTGGCCAAAGACAGTTCCCGACCATCTTCGAGGCCAAAACGCAGGGTAATCACATCCCGTTGTTGAGGAGTCAGCTCCGCCAACAGGGCTTGCAAATCCAAGCGCAGGGCCTCGCGGCTGGCGTAATCTTCCGGCAGATCGCCTTCATCTTCCAGCAAATCCTGAAGCTCCGTGTCTTGGTTGTCGCCCACTCGCAACTCCAGGGAAACCGGTTGCCGCGAAATCAGCATGAATTCTCGCACTTGGGCCGGTTCCAATTCCAGCTCGGCCGCCACTTCCGAGAGCTTGGGCGATCGACCCAGTTTTTGGGTCAATTCCCGCTGCACCCGCTTCACCTTATTCAGCTTTTCGGTGATGTGAATCGGCAGGCGAATGGCGCGTGATTGCTGGGCGATCGCCCGCGTGATCGCTTGGCGAATCCACCAGTAGGCATAGGTTGAAAATTTGTAGCCCATCATGGGGTCAAACTTTTCCACCCCACGCTCCAAACCCAAGCTACCTTCTTGGATCAGGTCTAAGAGTTCTAGGTTGCGTTTTTGGTATTTCTTGGCGATCGAAACCACAAGACGCAGGTTGGCTTCAATCATTTTTTTCTTTGCCCGATCGCCCACCCGCAACTGCTGGCGCAGATCTTCCACCGAAAGCTGGGCGGCGGCGGCCCATTCCTGCTCCGTGGGCGATCGATCCAACTCGCCCATCAGCTTCTCTTGGATGTCCAAGAGCCGCATCATTTGCTGCACTTGTTTGCCCAGAATAATTTCCTGTTCATCAGTCAGCAACGGAACTCGGCCAATTTCGTGCAAATAGGCGCGAACCAAATCGGCACTGTCACCTTCTCGCGACTTGGATCGCTGCGTTTGGGGGCGAATCATAGCGGTCGGCATGGTCAGCATCCTATTTTCAATCACAAAGACGCGAGCACAAGAGCTTGCGGGTCGGCGTTATTCGTCAGCGTTATCGGCGTTCATTGATGAGCAAGTCTGTTTCAAAAAACGCCCTGGGAAACGAGTCCCACAAATTCCAAATTCGGATCTACACTGAAGATCCAAAGGTCAAGAGTCCACAAACCAAGAGCGGCCAAAACCCACCTGGCAACACTCAAAGGGACAAAGAATTAGACGGTCTTGGATTGCAAAAAGTTCATTAAATTAACCTTGGGCAACAGTTCCCAGCAGAGTTACGGCGAGCCATTAGGCGACAATTTCGCAAAACCACGAAAAACGCAACCAAAGTCAGCCAAAACTCAGTTAGTCAAATTCGGTCACAACTGAAAATTCAGCAACCAACCAGAAATCAACCGGAAATCCATCAAAAATTAACCGAAAATCAGCCAGAATCGATCAAAACCAGTTCAGAATCAGCCAGAAATGCACTGGAAATCAGCCATTCAAGAAGGATTGGAGTGTGATCACGAAGGGAGTTATGGGCATTCAGTTTCCTTGAAGTTCATTGGTGAATCTCCCGGAAGCAAGATCTCAGCTCGATCGGTAACGTTAAGGGTCGAAACAAATACCGAAGCACTGAAATTGGGCTGTTATTCACTCCACAAACTTGAATGAAGAATCAGGCTTTTTCAGGTTTCTGAGCGCGACTCTTTTTCCATAGTGATCGCAAAAGTTGGAATTGGGTACGACAGACTGGGGAGCAATAACCGAACCTGAAAGATTGGTATCCCGCCCTGCGCTTGGTTGGTGCGCTGGGTTGGGGTTTTGGAAACCCCTTCAGCCGCTTCCGAGGATCAGCATCATGGTCTAGGTATAGCCAGCGGGTGCGACATTGCCATGGCAGTCATACGAAGTTTTTGTCACACCACTGTTAAGCTTTGCGGGCCCGCGCGATCGCCCCTGATAGCCGTAGCCGTAGCCATGGACATTGCCATAACTGGTCGCTTGGGGGTTGAGGAAAAATCACGGCTGTTGTAGAGAGTTCGGGCAATCAGGTTTCAGGTGCTCAAGATCCTGCGGGCGATCGCCCGATCAATCGCCTGCCCCATAACCCAACCCATCAACGTTCCATGAGCACGTTTTAAAATCCCAGATCGGCCTTGGCTTTGTCCCCTTCCGCGATCGCGATTTCATCGGGCAGTTCTTCCCAAAAAGTGTCGCCAATTTCCGCATAGAACTTCTCGTCATAGGGACGAGTTCTAACCACTACAGGCATGGGCACGGCATGGCCCAAAACTAGGGCCTGTTGCTTGGAATCCAGCTTGGCCAAAACCGATCGCAGGCTTTGTCCTCCTGCCACACCGGTAAAGATAGCTTCAATATCTTTTTCGTCATTCAACAGGGCTGTAATTCTGGTTCCAATTTGCGACATGACCTCGTTATCAATCCCCGAGGGACGCTGATCAACCACCAGCAAGGTGACAAAATATTTCCGCATTTCACGGGCGATCGTGCCGAAAATAGTTTGCTTGGCGGTGGCGGGATCTAGGAAGCGGTGTGCTTCCTCAATCGTGATCATCAATTGGCGGGGCTTGTCGTTGGGATCCTTGGTTTGCAAAAAGCGCTCAGCTTTGCGCACGTAAATGCCATGAATTCGACGAGAAATAATATTGGTGGCTAGCATATAAGCCAACATGTTTGATTGGGAACCAAATTCGATGATGACGTGTTTTCCAGCTTCCAGGGAGTCCAAAATTTGCTTGATATAATCCGAGCCAGCATTTCTCATGTATTTGATTTGATCAAGACGATTCAACTTTCGTTGCAGCGCCATGATCGAAGATTTGCTGCCCATTTTGGTTTCGCAAAAATCCTGAATTTCCTCATTCGTCATGCTGAGGAGCCGTGAAATCCAAGATTTACCAAATTCATTTTGCAAAATAATTGCATTTTCAACGCTGGCTTCGGAAAGATTCAGTTCCGCACTCACCAGCATCAAATCTTCCACATCAATTTGGTCATAACTGATGTAGAGTTCTCGGGCATCGCGCACGCCTCGGCGCTTGGTGGATTCCGCGTCCAGGGTGTAAATTTCCACTTGCCCCGGGAAAAGTTGTCGCAACCCTTTGACGGTGTTGATTCCTTTGCCTTCGCGCATGGCTTCCCAGCCATATTCCGAATGCATATCAAAGATTAAGTTCACCGCCACTTGCTTGCGAATTGTGCCCGCCAACAGCAGACGGGTGAGGAATGATTTCCCGGTTCCCGATTTCCCAAAAACGCCGTTACTGCGCTCCACGAACCGATCGAGGTCAATGCAAACGGGCACATCGGTATCGATCGGCATTCCAATCGCAAAATTGCGTCGCTGGGGATCGTCTTCCCAACCAAACACGATCCGAAAGTCCCGATCACTCGCTTCATAGACCTGCGAAAAGTGACTAGGAATGGTTTTCACAGGTAACAATTCCAAATTGGCATCGCGGTTAGCAGCAAAGGAGGCTAAATTACTGGATGCTTGGTTGCCGTTTTTGTCCTTGGCTTTGCCGTTTTTGCGGGCCGATCGGGCAGATTCTGGAGCCAAGCGATCGGGTAAAGGCAGGTTTTCCCAGTCCATCTCTGCCTGGGGCACAAACATCAGCATGGGAGCGAGTTCGATCGTCCCAAACGTGCCACTGCCGGCCAGCACATCGCGCAAAAAATCATCATCGGGATGGGGCGGATCGATCGTAATTCGTTGGCTGGAGGTTCCCAAAGCCACATCGGTTAACATGCAAAAAAAGTGCGATCGCCGCCCCCGCACCACCAAAAATTTGCCCACTCGCATCTCTTCCACGGAAACATCGGCATGGAGCCGCACCTCCAGCCCTTCGCTAAGGGAACCTTGAATGACTGAGCCGAGTGGAACGTCTTGGGGCATAGGATGAGACAATTTAGGAAACGATTTAGCCAGTATGAAAGCGGGAGGTTGTGATTGGGAATTGCGAACAAACCGCAATTTAAGGACTGATTAAGATCTGGTTCAAGCCGGAATCGATCAATATCAGATCAGCATCAGATCAGCGCTCAGATTGACGAAGATCAAACGATCATCTCGTTATTTTAACGGCATTATCTACCCTTCAGATTTACACTCGGTGTTTCGGCCATGAGTATCTGTTTATCGCTCATTGTCAAAAATGAAGCCCATCAGATCGATCGCTGCCTCAACAGTGTGCGCGACTGTGTGGATGAAATTTTAGTGTTAGATACGGGTTCCACCGATGACACCGTTGAGCGGGCCCGATCGCATGGGGCGCGGGTGGCTTTTTTCGATTGGTGCAATGATTTTGCGGCCGCTCGAAACGCAGCTTTGGCCCAAATCGAGAGCGATTGGGTGTTGGTATTGGATGCGGATGAGTGGTTGCTGCCGGAAGCGATCGAACCGATTCGCGAAGCGGTTAGCTATCCAGAGCATTTGGTGGTGAATTTGGTGCGTCGAGAATTGGGCGCAGTGCAATCTCCCTATTCTTTGGTCTCGCGTTTGTTTCGGCGGCATCCTGAAATTCAGTTCGATCGCCCCTACCACGCCATTATTGATGACAGTGTGGTGCGGCTTTTGCAACAGGAATCCCACTGGAAAATTGTGTCTCTTTCAATGCCGGCCATCGATCATGATGGTTATCGGCTCGATCGGATTGCCAGTGCTTCCAAAGCCGATCGGGCTAAGGCTGCCATGGAAGTTTTTTGGAAAGCAAATCCAGAGGATCCCTACGTCTGTAGCAAGTTGGGGGCCCTGCTCATCGACTTAGGAGAACCAGAACAAGGGATCGCACTCTTAAAAACCGGTCTCAAGCGGGCAGAACAAGAGAAAATGACCGAAGTTTTATATGAGCTACACTATCATTTGGCAATTTTTTATAATCAACAACAGAACCTCGATTTAGCCCAAGCCCATTATCGTGCGGCTTTGCGCCAACCAGTTCTGCCAATTTTGAAATTAGGTTCTTTGATCAATTTAGGTAATCTTTATCGCCAAAAAGGAAACCTACAGGCGGCCTATGAGAGCTACCGCCAAGCAGTGATCATTGACCCCAACTTTGCGATCGCCCATTACAATTTAGGTTCAAACCTACGAGCAATGAACCGTACTTTGGAGGCGATCGAGCATTATCAAAAAGCTATTGAACTCGATCCAGCAAAGCCCGAATTTCACCAAAATTTAGGCGCAGCTTTCTTGAAAGGTGGCAATGTGCCCGAAAGCCTGAAAGCCTTCAAGACAGCCGTTGAATTATATGATCAACAGCAGTCACCGGAAGCGGAGCGAATTCGCCAAACTTTGCGAGAGCTGAAATTCGAGATTTAGTTTGAAGTTTGGTTTGAGGTTTAGTTTGAAGTTTAGACTCAGAAATTCAAAAAGCGCTAAGCAAGCCCCTTGCGTTCATCGCCAGTCCATCACTGCAAAAAGCGTCTAAAACAACACCTAAGCAACAGATTGGTATCGCAGTAATATCTTGAGTCAGGATCGAATCAGGGTTGATTGACCATTGCTGAGCTATGGGTTGACCTTACCAGACTCAGTGTTCTTGAAAGCCCCCCGTTGAGAGGCGATCGCGTCGGCCCAGCGGGTAGTTTCTGGCAGTCTGTAGCGCGGGGTGCAATTCAAAACCAACTCGATCGCCGTGGGTAAACTCACTCGATGCCCCGAGGAAACATAAAGCGGCCGACAATTGTGGCGCGATCGGACAATTGCACCAATGGTTTCTTCGCGATCGATCAAAGGTTGCCAACTTCCTTTCGCCAAATCTAGCGGCTCGTGGGTTCCAATCAAGTGGGATTTTGCCACACCAATAGTTGGCAGGTTCAACAACAATCCCAAGTGGCAAGCTAACCCAAACCGACGCGGGTGAGCATAGCCTTGACCATCACATAAAACCAGATCTGGTTTTTGTTGAAGCTGATCAAAAGCTTGCAAAATCACTGGCACTTCTCGAAAGGATAAAAATCCCGGCACATAGGGAAAAGGAGTGGGAATTCGAGCGATCGCAAATTCGAGTCGCTCCAAGCCAGGAAAGCTCAAAACCACAACGGCTGCACGGGCGATCACGCCATTTTCTTCAAACCCCACATCAGCTCCCCCAATCAATTTTGGGGCAGAGAATTGATCCTGCAAGATCACTCGATCGCGCAGTTGATTTTGAATTTCTTTGGCGGCTTCCGTTGTTTTTGGCCAATCATCAATTAAGTTCATTTCATTAATCTCATTTGTTACATTTTTCTTTTAAAAATTTGATATCAATAACGTTTTTATTAAATTTTCTGCAATGCGTATCATCTAAGACGTTGGAAACCGCAAATAGTGCATTAATTCTCCGAGCAGCTCACCAGATAAATTCAAGCGGCGTTTTAAGTCAATTAAACTGCGGAAAGCACCCTGCTCTTGACGATCGCGAATCATTCTTTCTGCTAAGGCGCGATCGACCCCCGGCAGCCGCTCCAGTTCATCAACTGTGGCGTGATTAGCATCCAAGGTTCGTTGAAAAGAAGCCGCCTCCGGATCGTAAAAATAAAACCGTAAAACCGGTGTCCAAGGCTCCAACTGTGCCACCGTTACACCTAAAGCAGCAGCCAAATCTTCTAATCCATAAAACACCACTCCACTCGCACTCAATTGAGTCAGCAAGGTGGCTTGCCGAATCGATAACCCTGGCAATCGTAACCAATCGTCAATGCTGGCGCGATTAGCATCAATTGCAATGCCCATTTCGGCCGCTACTACCACTTCCAACGCAGAATTGAGCCGACAAAATGGATCACGCGCAATTTTGCTGCGAGCTGCTTTCAAAGCCGGGTTCGCAGGCTGAAAGGGAGCTTGAAGCCAACTAAATAACGGATTCTGAGAAGAGAACTGAGGCACAGAAGTCAACAAAATTATGGTGATTTAACTAACTGGAAGCTTCTAGCTAATTGGATTTCAGTCAAGCCAAACTTGAGTGGCTACTAGATTTTGATCCAACTTAGATCAAGATCTGAATCAGTGCTAAAAAGTTGAGATCAGGTCATGGTTCGCCCAGCAACCAAGGTCAAATCTTTTAATCTTTCAAACTTAGATTGATGACAGCCAATCTAAATTTGGTCGAGTAGCAGACGGCGCTTTTGTTCAAACTCTGCCTCAGAAATTAATCCCTCTTGGCGAAGTCGATCCAATTCTCGCAGGGCATCCCCCACCGCATTGACCCGCTCCGGTTGCACAGTAACCGTGACAGTTCGTTGGGTGGCCGGTAGCTCTTTATTAAAGTTGCGATCGAACTCTTCTTGGTCTTGGGAAAGATACCAAATTGCCTCGATCGCACTGGCAATTTGCGGAATCATTGTCCAAAAAAACAGAAAATAAGCCACGCCCCACCATCGTTGCCGCAAATAGAACTTGTGCAACCCCGATGCAAAGGGAACCACAAAACAGGTGAGGGCCAGGGCCACGGCCATCGTTCGCTTGCGTGGTCGGGTTAAGGTTCCTGCCACTTCCGTCATGGTTCTCTCCTCAGTTAACTGGCTGGCAATGGAAGTTACTCGTTAGACAACGGATTCAGCAACGAAACATAGAAAAAGCAAGGCAAAACAGGCGAACAATAGAGCATTGACCGTTGCCAAGCCTCGGCTACTCTGGGGACTCAGCACCGGTCTGGAACTCCCTTGGCTGAGTTGGTGGCAGCGATGTTGCGCCCATTGTTCATGATAGTTGGCAAATTGGCGGGTCGAGGGGCGGCGCGCGCCAAAGCAACATCGGTTACACCCATTGAACACCCATTGAACCGCAGACCGAGCAAACCAGCCCTCGATCGCCCCTGTTCATTGCCCTAATTTCTCTGCGCAAAGTCCGATCGTTCAAGTTCGGATCTCCCGACTGGGTGGGCGTTTTGCCTCAGAGGAGAATCGGCTAAGATCAAAGACAAATGGGTGTTAACAATGACCCAGGCATAAAACATGAGCATTTTTGATTCTGAAATTGTCCAACAGGAAGCCAAGGAAATTTTTGGCACTTATCAATCCCTAGTGCAGCTTGGGGGTGACTACGGCAAGTTCGATCGCGAAGGGAAGCGACTTTACATCGAACAGATGGAAACCGTGCTCGATCGCTATCGAATTTTCATGAAGCGATTTGAATTGTCAGATGATTTCATGGCCAAAATGCAGGTGGAGCAACTGAAAACCCACCTCTCGCAATTTGGGATGACTCCTCAAATGATGTTTGATCAGATGCACGTCACCTTGGAGCGCATGAAAGCAGAATTAGAAGCATCCAAAAATTAGGTCGTTTTCCTATTAATTTTCAATGGATTGCCTGAGCCATTTCAATTCAAAGTGGCATTGGCTTCTGATGAGCCTGGCCGTTGATGTATTCGCTGGCCGGTTGAGTTTCAGGCAATGCGAGAAACTCAGCCAGCGACAGGGCCCGATCGCGGGAGACAGCAAGCACCATAAGCAGCCTCGCAGGGGGATGAGCTGTTTCAATTCTAGCGATCGCCCGCGATCGGCTCCCTAAACCCGCAACTGTGTAATGGCGATCGCGCCGCTAAACCCGCTGAATGAAAGCCACCAAAGAAGCTGACTTCTCTAAGTCACCCTCGCCCGAGCCAAGCGGCTGCTTTGACTGGCAGCAGAATCGCAAGCCCCTTTCCCCTAGGGCAGGCCAAACAGTTTCACAAATAAGGCAGTCTGCCTAGTCTTTTTAGCCCTAGAAACTGAATTGCCCGAGCAGATAATAAGATTTTGATAAATGATTCAGCTTTATCGAAAGCAAATGTGATACTGATTTAGACGCTGGATCTATGCTGCTATGCCTACGAAAAAAGTTCAAACTGTTGGAATGATCATCCCAAACTTACTAAGGGGTGATGTAGAAGGCTGGAAAAATACAGGATGGCATGGAGTTACCCAGACCACAGCAGAGCTTTTAAGTTATTGGTTTGAAGAAGATCGGGATGGGGCCAATTTTCATCCTTGTCAGCAGCAAGCGATCGAAACAATTATTTATTGCCATGAGATTCTGGGTATTAAAAATCCTTACCAACTCTATGAAGAGTTTTCACCCAATCACCCGGAAGTTTCAAAACTGGCGCGATCTAAAGTTTTACAGGATGAGCTAAACCCGATCACTTTTCCGAAATACTGTCTCAAGATGGCAACGGGCAGCGGTAAAACTTGGGTTCTCAATGCCTTAATGGCTTGGCAGTATTTCAACGCAATCAATGACGAAAAGCCAGGAATGTTCACCAAACGCTTTTTGATTGTGACACCGGGAAAAGAAGTCCAGAAGCGTATCCTTGATGCGGTCAGGCTTGGGGGTAATGCAGATATTAATAAGCCTTTATTTATGCCTCCCGGTGCAAGGTGGCGCGATCGCTTCTTCTTCGAGTTATACGAACCCACTGATTTTCGAGAAAACTTAACCCTGACCGATGATGCTTTTGTAATGGTGACAAATTGGCAACAGTTCCGATTCTCAAATGACGATCCATCTCTGTGGGAAGACTTGATGGGAGAAAGGGAAGAAATACCCAAAGCAGAAATTATTGGTGATTTGTTAACGGAATATCCTGATCTGTGTGTGCTGAATGATGAAGCTCACCATGTCCATGCGAATAAACGTCCAAACCCTACAACCCAAAAGGATGAAGAATTGATTTGGCGGCGGTTTATGACCTATCTGCACCAAAGGCAATTAGCAAACCATTCTGATAGTGAATACTGCTTTTTTCAGCAAATTGATTTTAGTGCAACTCCGTTTTTCGGAAGTGGTGACAAAAAAGATTATTTTCCTCATATTGTCTATGATTATCCGCTGGCTCAGGCTTCGGGAGATATGCTGGTTAAGCAGTTATTTTTAGAGCAGCGGCAAGGCGCTAATCTTATTGATCTGGATTTTAAGGCGGAACGAGCTGAAGCTGAAGGGAAAAAACGAGGTGAAATTCTCGGGTTATCGCGTGGTCAAAAGATCATGCTTGAGATTGGTAAATCGAAGTTAGAGCAGCTTACTGAAGAGTTTCGCGCCAAAGGCATTGATCGTAAGCCTGTCATGTTGGTTTTGGCGGAGGAAACAGCGGTCGCGGATTTGGTGGGTGAGCATTTTAACTCTTTAGCTGATAGTGAAGGAAGCTTTTATAGCGATGAGCGGATGTTGGTTTATCACTCCAATCTCAAGACAACTGAGTATGCTGAGGCAGAAAAACGTTTAGATGATATCGACAATGACCAAAATCCTTTGCAAGTAGTCATTTCGGTTCTGTCAGTTCGTGAGGGGTTTGACCGAACGAATATCTGTGTGATCGTGATGCTCAGGGCTAGTGAAGCAGATTTATTGCTAGAGCAAATCGTTGGTCGAGGTTTGCGGCTGATGTTTCCAAGGTATAAACCTGAGTATGGCCAAATTCAAGAGCTGAAGTCGGAAGCGCGGCAACAACTTCTTAATCAAGAAGCGCCGAGTAATGCATTTGATTGCCTGTTTCTAGTAGAGCATCCAAAGTTTAAGGACTTCTATGAAAACTACCTAAGAAATCAGGGCTTTTCGATTGCCTCTGGTGATAGCTCTGCCCAGACAAGTGCGGGAGATTTGGTGACAGTCGATGCAGAAGTTGATCGAATCGCTAAGTATGATTTAGCTTGGGCGACTCAAATTTATGATCAGACTCCGATTCCAAATTTGGCAGACATTGAAATTGAGAAATTAGGCCATTTCCAGGTTCCCTTTAAGCTCCAAAAACAGATGACAGCTCAGGTAATGATTACTGATGTTCATGTGGAGACGGAAACGAAGGCTAAGACCTGGAACCTACAAAATGATTATTTTGACTATAGTTTTTTCTTACAGCAGATGGCACGTACCATCACGCAAACAGGAAAGATGAAGCATTTAACGGCATTTAGTGCAGATATTGCGGCTCTGGTAGATGAGTATGTCACCCGTCGTCTCTTTACTGAAGAGATTGATTTTACTGAACCGGCAAATTATCAGGTTTTGCAGAATCAGCAGGTGGTCGATTTTATTGCGAATCAGGTACGATCAGCAGTTCAGGAAGCGATGGGGGATATTCAGTTTCAGCCGGGGGCAGTGTGGCGCAAATTATCCGATGTTTCGCGGCTGATGATGCGTCAGAAGAACATGGTGTTGACTAGGCGCTGTATTTATCCATCTCAGGCGGTGCAGTCTCAAAGTGGGGGTTTTGAGCGGCAGGTCATCACAAAATTACTGAACCCCTCGCCAGAAGTCTTGGCGTTTGCGAAATTAGACCGAAAACATGATTTGATTATTCCCTGGCGCGATGATCGGGGGATTCAACGGAAATACGAGCCGGATTTTGTGGTAAAAACGGCTGAGAGGATGTTTCTGCTTGAAACAAAGGGCGACCACCTATTAACCGATTCAGGTACAAGGTTAAAGGCGCAGGCGGCTAAGGTGTGGTGTGACTCTGCATCGCGTGTTTCACCTCCAAAGCTATATGAACAGCCTCAGGAGTGGGAATATCTAGTGTTAAAGGAAAGTGTATTTGATGTAAATGAAGGCGCTTCTTTTGCAGCTTTGTTGCCAATCATGAGGCAAGAGGCGGCAGGTTTAGTGGCAGGTTTATATGGTGAACTAGGATTACAACTTTAAGATTATGACTGAAGAAAATACGAGAAGACGGAAAAAAGATTCGGCCAAGTTGGTTTGGGACAGTAAGCCAAAACGTGCGCCAAACCCGAGGGATATTGAGTTTCAGACGGCGGAAATTGTGATTCCGAATCCTCAGGAGGCTCAAGGTAGCTTAAATTTGCCCTTGTTTGCGGTTCCTCAGGCGGGGGTCACTTCTTTGTTTCCTGATGCTATGGGTGAGTTGCCATTAGGTGGTCAGGAAATTGATAAAACCCAAATGAATCGGCTGATTTGGGGTGATAATCTGTTGGCCATGCAGGCTCTTTTGGCTCAGGGCTATGCGGGTAAGATCGACCTGATTTATATTGATCCGCCGTTTTTGAGCAGCGCTGATTATTCGTTTCAGTTTACCGTTGAAGGAGAAGAAATCACTAAAGAAGCAAGTATTATTGAGCGGCTAGCTTATACAGATACTTGGGAAAGTGGGATAGACTCCTTCTTAGATATGATTTATCCAAGGCTTCAGTTGATGAAAAGACTTCTGAGTAACAAGGGAAGTATTTATATCCATTTAGATTGGCACGTTTCACACTACATCAAAATAATTCTAGATGAAATTTTTGGTAACAGTAACTTTATCAATGAAATTACTTGGAAACGCAGAGGTGGTGCATCAAATGTTTCCAAAAGCTATGGGGCTGTAACTGATACTATTTTTATTTTTTCTAAAAGTGAAGATTATGTTTTCAACCCTATCAAAACAAAAGATTCAGAAGAAGTACAGGAATATATAAAACAGCGCTTTATATATGACGATGGAGATGGAAGACTGTATAGTAGAGATCCTCTTACGAATCCAGCTTATCGTCCTAATCTTATCTATGAATATAAAGGTTATCAACCTCCAACGAAAGGTTGGGCAATTTCAAGAAGTGTCATGGAAGAATGGGATGCAGCAGGCAAGCTATATTTCCCTTCAGATAAATCACAAAGAATTAGAAGAAAAACCTTTCTTGATGAATATGAAGGTCAGCCAATCCAGAATTTATGGACAGATATTCATGTTATCAATTCTCAAGCAGTAGAAGAAAATTTAGGTTATCCAACTCAAAAACCAGAAACTCTTCTAGAAAGAATTATTCAAGCCTCATCTAATGAAGGTGATGCAGTTGCCGACTTTTTCTGTGGTAGCGGAACTACAATGCGAGTCGCTGAAAGATTAGGCAGACGCTGGATCGGCTGTAATCTTGACAAAGTTGGAATTCAGGTTTCTCGTAACTCCCTGGTTAATCAACAAGCCAAGCCATTTCTGCTGGAAAACATCGGTAATTACCAGCGGCATATGATTTATTTGTCCGGTTCAAAGATTGGGGAAATGCAAAAAATTATCCTCAAACTCTACGAAGCCGAACCCCGCACCGATCGAGCCGATGTCGGCGTGAAAACCCTTGAGGATGGGAGCACAGAACTGGTTTATGTCGGCTACCCCGATCGCCCGACCACTGCGAAAAAGGTCATGGAATTGGCTAAGGATGCTGAAATTTTAGACGGTATTGGCTATCCCAAATTAGTGATTCTTGCTTGGGACTATGATTACAATTTCAGCAACGAATTAGAGAACTTCAAAAAACAACGAAAATTCAAGGTAGAGGTTCAGGCGCTGACCATTCCGCCAGAAATTTATAACTACCTGAAAAAAGCAAAAAGCGATGCTGATTTAGAAGGTTTACGGGAAAAATTGATTTTCCACGAAAAGCCCTATGTACGGGTAAGCCATTCTGTTGATGATCGGGGTGATCAGCGGGTGATTACGGTAACGATCGATCGCTACGTCTTGATGGCTCTTCCTGTGCCCGAAAAACAGCAGGCAGCCCTTAGGAAAGTGATTAAGGATAACTTCGCAGCTCTGATCGATTATTGGGCAGTGGATTGGGATTATGACGGCGTGACATTTAAATCGATGTGGCAAGCCATGCGGGGTTATGGAAAACGGACTGAGACGGTGATTGCGACGGCTAGCAGTCCAGAAATTCCTAAGGGTAAACGCTCTGTGGCGATTCGGTTAGTGGATATTTTCGGGAATGACGCGAGTGCAATTTTTGAGGTGCAGTAGGTAACGCCAGGTCAGGTTTTAGCCAGTTTATCCGCGAGCACCACATAACCATCAGTGATCACTGTGGTGGACGTGTCTGAATCGCCTTGTCACACGTCTGCATCGATCGCTAAAGGGGCATGGGAATCAAGAACCCCGCCGCAAGCGGACGGGGTATGGAAGTAGATCTGTTCCCAAACCTAAAGATTCAGATTGCAGTTTTTTGTTTTCACCGCAGAGCGGCGGGGAATCTGACCCATATTCGATTGAATGATAGATCCCAGCGATCGCCCGCGATCGGCTCCCTAAACCCGCAACTGCGTAACAGCGATCGCGCCACCAAAGCAAATGGCCACATCGGTTCCGGGTTTGTAGGGACGACCCCCATAGATGCCGTTGTACTGATAGCCCTCCTCTGTACGCCGGTAGATCGGTGGAACCGGGTCACGAGACAGCTCACAAAATACGATTTCGGGATCGGGAGCGCCGGGGTCAAGGTGCGGGAAATTCACATTCCAAAAACTGCCCGGCTCCCAGGGGCGATCGAGCAACAGGGGCAACACCCGCGCTGCCTGCTGAGCCGCCCAGTCCCAATCGATTTCCAAGGGCCGTCGAATCCAGTGCGACAGGGCGATCGCCCGTCGGCCTTGCAGCGTTGCTTCCCGAGCAGCCGCCACCGTACCCGAGTTATAGACATCCGTGCCCAGGTTACCGCCCGCGTTAATCCCTGACAGCACCAGGCCCACCTCGGGAACCAGCTCACTGACGGCCAACCGCACACAGTCAGCCGGTGTGCCCGCCACCGAAAACCCGCGATCGCGCTCCTGCACCGCCAGCACCCGATGGTTAGTAATCTGGTGGCCACAGCCCGACTGTTCCGCTGCGGGCGCAACCCACCGCACTGAACCCAACTGCAATTCCGTAACGGCGCGATCGAGCGCGGCGATCCCCGGCGCATCGTACCCGTCATCATTCGTCAGCACCAAAACCTGCGCCATAAGTCCTCAGCGATCACGAACAGGTTTCTATTGTTCCACTGACCAGCCAGCCACAGCATCCACCCACGCCCCTCGACACCATCAACAGACAAGGGGTTTAAACCCCTTGCCCCTAACACTAGGCGATCAATTGGCCGCAATCGATCGATTAAAATTCAGTCAAGCGCAGACTCATCATCACACCGGTCATTCACCGGAAAACTTCCGCCTCAACCATCACAACAAAATGGCCAGAGACCTATTCCATAACGTGGTTAAAGCAGCTTTAATTGCAGAAGGATGGCAGATTACCCATGATCCTTTTCCAATTGATTATGGAGATGTGCAAATGCAAATTGACCTGGGTGCAGAGCGCTTGTTGGCAGCCCAGCGTGATGCCGATAAAATTGCAATTGAGATTAAGAGTTTTATAAATCCTTCAGCAATTTCTGAATTTCATACGGCAGTTGGACAGTATCTCAACTATCGTCGTGCGCTTCGAGTTCAGGAACCCGACAGAATTCTATATTTAGCTGTTCCCAGTCAGGCTTATCAGCAATTTTTTCGACTTAAATTTGTCGAAGAAGGAATCAAAGAGTATCAACTGTATTTAGCTGTTTATGACGTTGAAGAAAAGAGGATTATTCAATGGATAAAGTAGATCAATATCGCCAGGTCATTCAAGAAATTTTGCTTGAGCACAGCCAAATTCAGCCAGCCTATGGCGAGATTGAAATGGCAGCCATATTTGACCATGAACGTGATCACTATCAAGTTATGCGGTCAGGTTGGCTTCAGAAACAACGAGTCTATGGCGTTCTAATTCATATCGATCTCAAGGGGGAAAAGATTTGGATTCAATATGATGGAACAGAAGTAGGCGTGGCCAATGAACTCCTAGAAAAAGGCATTCCCAAAACAGATATCGTATTGGCTTATCACTCGCCATTTATGCGTCAATATAACGGATTTGCCGTTAGTTAGCCATTAGTGTTTGAGTAGCCGAGCAATCTGCTTTTTAGCTGATTAGGAATGCGATTCGGTCAGAGCAGCCGCTTGGGCAGTCATCAATTCACCGATGCCTTGTTCGGCTAAATCCAGCAGTGCATTCAGTTGCGATCGGCTATAGCTGCCCGATTCCGCCGTCCCCTGCACTTCAATTAAATTACCCTCGCCGTTCATCACCACGTTGAAGTCCACATCGGCGGCCACATCTTCCGGGTAGTTCAAATCCAGATAGGCGGCTCCCTCGATCAACCCCACGGAAACAGCAGCGACTGGCGAGGCGATCGGCAACGTTGTCAACTCCCCAGCGGCCACCAGCGATTGCAACGCATCCACCAGCGCCACATAGCAACCCGTAATCGCCGTGGTGCGTGTGCCCGCATCGGCCTGCAACACGTCCGCATCAATCGTCAGGGTACGTTCCCCCAAGCCCCGCAAATCCACCGCCGCCCGCAGGCTCCGCCCAATTAGCCGCTGAATTTCTTGGGTGCGCCCGGACAGCTTGAAGGTTTCCCGCGACTGGCGATCGGGCGTGGCCCCCGGCATCATCCGATATTCCGCCGTCAGCCAGCCTTGGCCCGAATCAGCCAGCCAGCGCGGCACACCGGACTGCACAGACACGGTGCAAATCACCTGCGTATCACCACAACAGGCCAACACAGACCCGGCAGAATATTTGGTGAAATTTCGCTGAAACTGAACGGGGCGGAGCTGGTCGGGCGATCGACCGTCGGGACGTTGCCAGGACATGGTTAGGGGTGCAAACAGCGGATAACGTTAACCAACCTGGGCTGCCAGTTCTTCCAATTGGGCCTGTTGATCTTGGGTGATGCAAGACTGAATCATCTCGTCAATGTCACCTTCGAGGGCCGCCGTGAGGGTGAAGTTTTGGCCCAAACGGTGATCGGTCACGCGATTGTCTTTGTAGTTATAGGTGCGAATTTTTTCCGATCGGGAACCGCTCCCCACCTGCGATCGCCGGGCAGAAGTCACCGCCTCCTGTTGCTCTCGCATCTTCATTTCGTAGAGCTTGGCCCGCAAAATTTGCATCGCCCGCTCCTTGTTCTTGAGCTGCGATCGCTCCTCCGTACAAAACACCCGAATGCCCGTCGGTTTGTGGTACAGGTCGGCGGCGGTTTCCACCTTGTTCACGTTTTGGCCACCAGCCCCGCCCGATCGCGCCGTGGTTAGCTCAATGTCCTTCGGGTCGATGTGAACTTCCACTTCATCCACCTCCGGCATAATCGCCACCGTGGCGGTGGAAGTATGTACCCGGCCGCCCGCTTCCGTGGCCGGCACGCGCTGCACCCGGTGAACACCCGCTTCATACTTCAGCTTGCTGTAAACCCGATCGCCCTGCACTTCCAGGATCACTTCCTTAAAGCCGCCCGCCTCCGACAGCGACTCGCTCGCCAACGCCACCTTCCAACCCTGAGTGGTGGCATAGCGGGAATACATCCGCAGCAAATCGCCCGCCCAAATACAGGCCTCATCGCCACCCGTGCCGGCCCGAATTTCCAACATGATGTTTTTGTCGTCGTTGGGGTCGCGGGGCAGCAGCAAAATTTTCAGTTGATATTCCAACTGGGCGACCCGATCGTTCAGCTCTTCAACTTCCAGTTGCGCCATTTCCCGCAACTCCGGGTCATCGCCCGACTCCTTCAGGATTTCGCGGGCCCCTTCCAGGTCGCTGACGGCCGTTTTCCATGCGTCATAGGTCGCCACCGTTTCTTCCAAGGACGATCGCGCCTTGGCCACTCGCTGAAATTCTGTCGGATCCGTGGCCACATCAGGATCCGCAAGGCGGCGGGTTAACTCATTAAAGGTTTGCTCAACGGATTGCAGCTTATCGAGCAAATATTGTTCAGCCATCGGGTCGCAGGGCGATCGTGAAATCGAATGAAGGGAGCAAAATACTACCACCATGCTATCAACGATCGTCCCCCGACCGCCGATTTAGCCAATACCACAAAAATACGGAGCTAGGACAGATCAGAGGCTTGCCACCTCTCGATCAGACCAGATCGACTGGCCAACCCCGCCACGGAATGGCACCGCCACATGGCGAATCAAAAATGACTGCATACCCAATGGCCGCACACTCAACTTCTTGAATATATTTCAGGCATTCACTCTTCGGCCCCTCTTTGCCTGCATCCCGCCATCCCCAGGGATTTCCTCGATCCACAGGCCAGATGGAATACTGCGGCTCATGGTTAACCACCACCTTATAAATTCTTTGGTTTTCATTCGTCATTGCCATTTCTCCGAATGAAATAAAGGAACTATATAACTCGTCAGTACTATTTCAGTTATAAGTTTGCTCGTCAGTTCATGGAGCAATCAAAATATTAGCTTTATATTTTTGATAGAGATTAAAATTTCTTGTAAAAATCCTTAACCCAAGAACCAATCAATTCATCTTTTTAGTCCAGAAAAGTCAATTGGAGGCTTTAAATCATAAAAATAAGATACGAAATTCTTTAAATCAGAAGAAATTGCCCATTGTCAGAATTCATAAAAACCAATCATCGAAGCTTGGTTTTAGTCAAGGGTAAGATTGCGCGATCAGAAAATCAGGACACAGAAAACCAGTGAGGGAATATTAATGGGCTGACTATTAGGAGATCAGGGCAGAGGAAATTAGTTAGGGAATATTAATGGGCTGGCCATCGCGGGTGTAAATTGCGATATCCCACTGGCCACTCCGTTCAATTTCAAAGGCGATGCGGCTGCCGTCGGCGCTCAGTTGCGGGTTGCGGGTTTCTAGTTGCAGGGCTTGGGTCAGGTTGCGGAGCTGGTTAGTGGTGCGATCGTACAGGTAAATGTCGGTGCGGCCTTGGCGACTGGCAGAAAAGGCAATCCAACGGCCATCGCTGGAAATGCTGGGGCTGGCGGCGATCGTGTCAAAGGCGTTTAGCTCTGGCAGCTCGATCGCCCGTCGTTCCTGGAGGTCATAGAGCAACACATCCTGGCTGCCCCGACGATCGGACACAAACACCAAAAAGCGCCCCGCCACGGCCGGGCTGGTTTCCGAAAAGGCGCTGTTGAGGCTGTTGGGGTTGGCTCCGGCCGCATCGAACGGGAAACTGAGGGTGCGACCACTGGCGCAACCCACCAACCCGATCGCCCAACTGGCGATCCAAAGCTGTTGCAGGGGCGATCGCCCTCGGCGGCATTGGCTCATGGCACGGGCCCCTCGCTGATCAAGATCTCGGCACAAGATCTAGGGCAACAGCTTTTTGAGGGCCAGCAGGGATTCTGCATTCAGCGTCACTTCCACAGCTTGGCCCGCTGGGCGATCGATCAACGTGAGAATGCATTGGCCACCACCGGTTTTGACCGTGGCGGTGGGATTGTTGAGGGCGATCGTTTCCAAGCGAGCTTCCGGCTGCCCCACCCGAATCACCACATCATTTTGAGATTGGGGATAGATGTAGAGATATTGCCCATTGGCTGACAGCTTCAAGGATTGGGGCGTGCTGTTGCGTTCCAAGTCGCTGCCCAGCTTTTTGTAATAGAACGTGATGCCCCGCACTTCTGGCCCTTGGATGGTGAATTCATCGTCGAAGCGCTCCGCGTCCCAATCGAGGGTCTGGGGATCCGTGGCGCGATCGAGCAAGCGCTGTCGCCAGGTCACGGACTTGCCTGCCAAGCTCACCCACCATTGGCGGATCGTTTCAAAATAAGCAGCATTCTCCGGATCGTTGCTGCCGTAAAGCCAAGTTGCGCTGAAAGGTTGCACGGACAAAATCCCGTTTCAAAATCCCATGAACTAATTGAACAATTAATCTTTCAATTATTTTCAATTCATTAGTTTCAGTTCATTAAACCGTTGGGGGGCGATCGCCCAGATTACCCAAATCGCCAAATCATCCGAATCGCCCAAATCGCACAACAAAGGCGAGAGCGTTACCCTAGGAAGACGTTTGGGGACAATCATGGGGGAATCATCAACCGGAGCAATCAACCGTTGATTAGCCCCATAGCCCCAAGCTGGGAACCGGGTCGATCGACCCGCCATCCCAGGCTTGTTAACCCAACTTTAACCAGCGATGAACCGGCGACCCACCGCAGGCCGGCCCCAGGAGCCAAAATTGCGGAGCCAAGATTGCGATGAATGTGCCGCTAGTTTATCACCCCGATTATGTCGCGCCGTTGCCACCCGGCCACCGGTTCCCGATGCAAAAGTTTGCAAGGCTCTATGACCGGTTACGCAGCGATGGCACGGCAACCCCAGAACAGTTTCACCAACCCGATCGGCCGCCCCAGGACTGGATTGAGCTGGTGCACGATCGCGCCTATGTGGAAGCCTATTGCCAAGGCACTTTGGATCCAAAAGCCCAGCGCCGAATCGGGTTGCCCTGGTCGCCAGCCTTGGCCAATCGCACCTGCGTGGCGGCTGGTGGCACGGTGCTGACGGCTCGGCTGGCCCTGCGCCATGGGCTGGCTTGCAATTTGGCGGGCGGCACGCACCACGCCTTCCCCGATTTTGGCTCCGGGTTTTGCATCTTTAACGATTTGGCGATCGCCACCAGGGTTTTGCAGGCCGAAGGCTTGGTCGATCGGGTCTTGATTGTGGACTTGGATGTGCATCAAGGGGATGGAACCGCCTGGATTTTTCGCAACGAACCGCAGGTCTTCACCTTTTCCATGCATTGCGAGGCAAATTTTCCCGCCCGCAAACAGGCCAGCGATTTGGATGTGGCATTGCCAGAGGGCATGGAAGATGATGACTATTTACAAACGCTCGATCGCTTCCTGCCAGATTTGCTCGCCCAAGTGCGGCCCGATCTGGTGATTTACGATGCGGGGGTAGATCCCCACGGAGGCGATCGGCTGGGCAAGCTCGCCCTCACCGATTCTGGTTTATTTCGGCGGGATATGCAGGTGCTGACTACCTGTGTAGCGGCGGGCTATCCCGTGGCCTGCACGATCGGCGGCGGCTACTGCGATGATTTGGCGGCCCTGGTCGATCGCCATGCCCTCATCCACCGAGCAGCGGCTCAGGTCGCCCAGTGCTACGGTCTCTGAGCTGCTACGGTTTCTGGGCCACTGATGCGCCACAAGGGCGATCGCGCAACATATCGCCCACCGGCCAGACAAAACCAGATCCAACAAAACCAGGCCAGAACCCGACAGAACGGCCGCCGGGCGATCGCCCCTTTCAAGACCCAAAAAATCCCAGCAACGGCAGAACAGCCCTCGGGCGATCGCGCCACAGGCGACAATAGAAATCGGGCTGGCAGAGCAGACCGACGCGCACAATTGCTTCACAACTCCCTATGATGCTGTCCAAAGGCTTTGAAATTGAAATCTATACCGGAACCCACGATGGGCAAATTGTGGGCCTGTCCGATCGAATTACCGCCAACCTCGATGGCTTTGTGCGCGAACCCGACAGCCGCAACGTGGAATACACCACCGCTCCCCTGTGCAGCTATGAGCGGTTGCTGTGCGATTTGCTCGTTCCTCGGTTGCGCCTGCGCCAATACCTGAAAACCCTGGGCCCCTACACCCTAGTGCCCGGCGGCACATTAGCCCTCGGCGGGAGCGATCGCTTCTACCGATCTGACCCGGCCAACCCTTACCACGCCTACATTGAACGCACCTACGGAACCAAAGTCGTCACCGCCAGCGTTCACATCAACATTGGCATTGCCGATCCAGAACTGTTGATGCGGGCCTGTCGGCTGGTGCGGGTGGAAGCGCCGCTTTACTTGGCCCTGAGTGCTTCCTCTCCTTTCTTGGATGGCGAACCAACCGGATTCCATTCCACCCGCTGGCATCTGTTTCCCCAAACGCCCGATCGAGTGCCCCTGTTTGAAAGCCACGCGCACTTCATTCGCTGGACGGAAGAGCAATTAGAACTGGGAACCATGCAAAATGTCCGCCACCTCTGGAGTTCCGTGCGGCCCAACGGCGATTGCCGACCCTATAACCTGAATCGATTGGAAATGCGGATTTGTGACCCGGTGATTAACCCATTGGCCCTGCTGGCGATCACGGCCCTACTGGAGGCTCGGCTGTGCCAATTGATGGACGATCCCAGCTTAGATCCACTCACTGCGAGCCTGTTGCCGGCCACCACCCGCAATGACGATTTATTGTCGTTGACTCTGGCCAACGAAATGGCCGTCGCTCGCCACAGCTTGGATGCATCCCTACGCCATTGGCAGGATGGCCGCACCATCAAGGCCAGGGATTGGATCGCTCAACTCTATGCAGAATTACGCCCGATCGCCAAAGAGCGCGGGTTTAGCTGCTTCCTGTCACCCTTGCAGCGCATTTTGCGGGAAGGCAATGCCGCCCAGCAGTGGCTCCAGCAGGTGGAAACGGGCCACAGTTGCCAAGCGGTGGTAGCCCAGGCGATTCAAGAGGCCCAGCAGTGGGAACGGGAATTGGCAGACCAAACCTGTCAAGGTTCATTGGTGGCCTAGGTCGTGGGTGGGGCCAGCCTGGTTAATCGCGCCCATGGATTGCGCTTCAGCCGATCGCGCCGATTTGATCCGCATGATTCAGATCAACTCAGATCAAGTCAAATCGAGTCAAATCGAGATGATCAGTTGGGATAATCAGCGGTTCGATCGCCAATCTTGCCAGCGCAACTTCAACGACACATAGAGCGGCCACTGGTAATGTTCCAGCACCAACCAGGCGGCCAAAATGAAATGCCCGATCGCCGCTGAAATTAACCACCCTTGGCCAAATCCCACCGATCGGGAGCTGGGTAAAGGGGGAAAGAGGTATTGCGACAAACCAATCAACCCCACCGGCCCGATCGCCAAAATCACGGCCAGCAGCCAAATGGTCGGTGTGAGCGCTTCATTGCTGTAGCGCACCGGTTGCCACGATCGCCCCAACCAACGCCACTGCAAGGGCTGGGTGCTGTCTTCCACCCGCAAAATCCGAGATTGCAAATCCAGCGTGAACAGATGCCGACAAAAATCGCAGGCCCAGGCATCCTCCATCATCGGCATCGGCTGAATTTGTCCGTGGCGACAAATGGGACAGGGGTGCTGATCGCGATCATCCAAGGGAGCCAACACCGACCACCCCAACTCCCGAGGCTTGGGCGCTTTGCTGAATCTGGGGGGGCGATCGCCCGATCGCTGAAAATCAAACGCACTCATGGTGCCCCTGGCTCTCAAAACCGTTCTCGCTCAGTCTAGCCAGTTGCCCCCGCGAATTTCCCATCCCTTAAGAAAATTCACGCCTCTTGGGCTAATCAACGGCTTCCCCCGCCTCCGGATCAATGCCCAACTCCCGCAGCCGCTCCGCCAAGCGATCGGCCCGTTGCTGGGCCTCGTCAGCTCGCTGGGCCTCGGTTGCGGCCCGTTGGCGTTCGGCGGCGGCTCGATCGCGCTCCACCTCCGCCTCGCTGCGATAGCGTCGGCCCTGAGCGTCGCACCAAGTCAGGACTTCCCGATCGAACGGGTCATCCACCAGCCGATCGCGCCCAATTCCCAAGCCAATTTCCGGCATCCAGCAAGGTTCACCCACCTGAAGTTGATAGGTTCCCTCCACCAGCTTGTAAACCTCTAAGGGCAAGTGACCATCCCGCCGCCAAAATTCGGGATTGTAGATCACGTAATACAACACCCCCAGTCGGGCGTAAATTGCCATTTTTTCGTCATACTCTTCACCCGGTGTGTAGGAAACCACCTCCAAAGTCAAAATCGGTGGGATGTTGTTTTCCGTCCAGGTGATGTAGCTACGGCGCGGCTTACCATTCTTGCGGCGATCGACCCCCAGGCTCAAAAAGCCATCGGGAATCACCGGCACTTTCGGATGAGGCCCCGTGGCGTGGTAAACCCCCATATCAACCGCAAAAAACCAGTCTTCCCGATGCTTCCAAATGTATTCCAGCAGGAACAAGAGGACGTTGGGAATAAAATTCTGGTCTTCGTTATCCACGGGAATATCGCAAGAATCGGGGAGTTCGTCAGCGTTGGGCAATGATTCTAGGAAGGATGGCAGCATGGGGCGACGCTCCTGGCATTGCGGCCTAACATTCTCCATTCTGGCAAAGGATTTTGGCCAAGGTTGATCCCGGTTTCGATCGTGCCTCGGTTCGGTGGATGGGAAGCCACAGGATAGAATGAAGCCGACAAGATTCTTAACGCGCGATCGGGCGCTGAGTCTGTCCCCCGCAAATTCCTTGAGATCCGGGGGGCAAGGGGCTTAAGCCCCTTGTCTGGGCCCCTCAATCTCAAGCGCCAGTCATTGGGCTGGTTCATTCATCCAACTCGGCTGAACGGCCCTCCCGATCGCCCCCTCAGCCACTCGCAGCCGCAACAAGAGACAAGCAACCAAGCAATGGGAAAAGTCGTTGGCATCGATCTCGGTACGACCAACTCCGTCGTGGCCGTCATGGAAGGCGGGAAACCCGTCGTCATTGCCAATGCCGAAGGGATGAGAACCACCCCGTCCGTCGTTGGGTTCAACAAAGATGGCGAAAAGGTGGTGGGGCAACTGGCTCGCCGCCAAACGGTGTTGAATCCGCAAAACACCTTTTATGGACTGAAGCGGTTCATTGGCCGCAAATACGATGAGCTGTCGCCTTCTTCAAAGCGCGTGCCCTACACGATTCGGCGCAATGAGGAGGGGAATGTGCGGGTGGTGTGCCCCAAGTTGCAGCGCGACTTTCCGGCGGAAGAACTGTCAGCGATGATTTTGCGGAAGCTGGCCGACGAAGCCGAGCGCTATTTGGGTCAGCCCGTGACCGGCGCGGTGATTACGGTTCCGGCCTATTTCAACGATTCCCAGCGGCAGGCCACGCGCGATGCGGGGCGGATTGCCGGGCTGGATGTGAAGCGGATTATTAATGAACCGACGGCGGCGGCGTTGGCCTATGGTCTCGATCGGGCCAGTAGCCAAACGGTGTTGGTGTTTGACCTCGGGGGCGGCACGTTTGATGTGTCCCTGCTGGAAGTGGGCGATGGGGTCTTTGAGGTGAAGGCCACCAGCGGCGACACGCAGTTGGGCGGGAATGATTTCGATCGCAAAATTGTGGATTGGCTGGCGGAGCAGTTCCTAGAAACCGAGGGGCTGGACTTGCGGCGCGATCGCCAATCCCTGCAACGGCTGACGGAAGCGGCGGAAAAGGCCAAAATTGAGCTGTCCGGCGTGGGCGCGACGGAAATTAACTTGCCCTTCATCACCGCCACGGAAGACGGGCCCAAGCATTTGGAAACGCGCCTGACCCGATCGCAGTTTGAGGGCCTTTGCACGGACTTGATCGAACGGATTCGCGCGCCCCTGAAGCGGGCCTTTATGGATGCGGGGTTGCGGCCATCGCAGATCGATGAAGTGGTGTTGGTGGGCGGCTCCACACGAATTCCCTTTGTGCAGGACGTGGTGCGATCGCTCGTGGGCAAGGAACCGAGCCAAAACGTCAACCCCGATGAGGTGGTGGCCGTGGGCGCGGCAATCCAGGCGGGCATCCTGGGCGGCGAAGTAAAAGATATTTTGCTGCTGGATGTTACGCCCCTGTCCTTAGGATTGGAAACCTCGGGCGGCGTGATGAAAAAGCTGATTCCGCGCAACACGACAATTCCCGTGCGGCGATCGGACATGTTTTCCACCAGCGAAAACAACCAAACCCAGGTGGAAATCCATATCCTGCAAGGGGAGCGGGAAATGGCGGCCAACAACAAATCCCTCGGAAAATTTATCCTCAAGGGCTTGCCGCCCGCGCCGCGTGGTGTGCCCCAAGTGCGGGTGGCCTTTGACATCGATGCGAACGGTATTTTGCAGGTGACGGCGCTGGATATGACCACGGGCCGCGAGCAAAGTGTGATTATCCAGGATGCTTCGACCCTGAATGAGGCGGAGGTGCGCCAGGCGATCGAGGAGGCCCAGCAGTTTGCCGACCAGGATCGATCGCAGCGCGATCGGGTGGACAAACGCAACCGCGCCGAAGCCCTCACTTTCCAAGCGGAACGGCAACTGCGGGAGGCGACCCTCGATTTTGGGATGCAGTTTGTGGAGGTGCATCGGCGGGCGATCGAGAAAACCGTCAAGGCCCTGCGCGAGGCGATCGCCGCCAGCGACGACATCGAGATCGATCGCACCCAGGCTGACTTGCAAGACGCGATCTACAACCTGAATCGGGACGTGCGCGATCGCTATGCCGAAGAAGATGACGACAACTTCTTTGGGTCGATCCGGCGCACCTTCCAGGATGGACGCGACGCGGTGTTAGGTGGCGGCGATCGCTACGATCGTGACTACAACTACGGTCGGAATGATTACGGACGCAACGACTATGGCCGCAATGATTACGGCCGGGGCGGCGACTTGGGCCGAGGCGGCGACCTGGGCCGAGGCGATCGGGGTTGGAATGAACCGAATGGCCAGGGCGATCGCCGTCGGGAACCGAGCCGCCCGGCATCGCGCGATCCCTACGATTTGGGCTATGGCGGCGGCTATGGGAATCCAGCCGATCGCCCCAGCCGGCCCGCCCCTCGGGATGGGTCAGGGCGATCGGGCGATCGACGGGAAGCCCGCAACAACAACATGGGCGGCAGCAACCAACCGCGCGATCGGCGATCGACCTACAACGACAATTGGGACGATGAGGACGACTGGTTTTAATGCAAAGGTCGATCGCGGGGCCATGAGTCTCGCGATCGACCTCCAGAAAACCGCGCTCTGTGGGTTGTCTCAGCGGGAATTAGCGGTAATCAGCAGTAATCAGCGGTGAACGGATCTCACGGCGCTGGGGGACTCGGCTGGGTCGGATTGCTGGCGGCAGATTCAGCCACCTGACAGGTTTGATTAATGGTTTGGATCAGGTTGCGCTCATTGTTGGCGGACTGTTCCAGCGATTGCACCGCAATTTCAGCCAGGTTGCGATCCTTTTGCTGAATGGCGTTCAAAAATTCACGGGTGCTGCGGCTGGTGTCGGTGTAGATATCCGCCAAGCGCGATCGATGGTCTTTTAATTGCGTGTCACTGAGCGGCAACTTGCCCAAATCCTGGGCAGCTCGATCGAACGATTCAGCAGCACGGCGCATGGCCTCCGGTTTACCGGTGGCGGCTTCCCGGGCCGTTTCGTTGGCCAAGTTGGCAATGGTCACCAATTGTTTGCATTGGGCCACTTTGCTTTGGGCGCAACCGGTCAAGACGCAGACAAGGGCGATCGCAGCGGGCAATTTAAGGGCAGGGTTTGACAAAACCATAAACAGCTCAGACTAGGTTTCCCGGCTTGCGAATCAAAGAAACAGTTTCCCAAACAAAACTTTCGAGGCTGATGCCCGAGGCAGTTCCAAGAATGAGTTCAGCCTGTAGGGTGGGCAGTGCCCACCTACGACGCATCGCCCAATGAATCCGGTCACTACTGGGGAGAGGGGAGTTGTGACTTTGGGGCTGGATACTACTTGGACTAGAGGGTGGTGGGCGATGCCCACCCTACTAGCTTTAAAAACATTACTGCCAAAAGCCTTGACCTCCAAGGGGAAAACTCACCCCGCGATCGCCCGGAGGAGAAACCTTCAGCACCCGTGCGATCATTCCTACGATCGAACGGCAATATCGTTCATGACTCGGCGTTCATCATCCAACGAAGCCACCCCGCCCGCAATCTTGCCGTAGTGAATCCGGCCCGCCTCTAGCACCGTTTTGCGCAGGGTTTTATCACCGGAATTCGCCTCAAAAAGCGCCAACAGGGAGCCATAACCCAGGCCAGTTCCTTTGGCATCCTCCTGCACTCGCATCGAGGCCAAAACCTGTTGTTGCAAGCCCATGTCGCCAGGGTTCGCCGCCAATTTTTTCAGCAAATCTGCCAAGGATTTACGCAACATCAACATATTGAGGAGATCCGCTTCAGCCTTTTGGCGCACTTCAATTGCCTTGCGTCGATCGCGATCAAGTCCATCAAGCCACTGCAACAGAAAAATCAGCGCCAGGATCAGGATCAACAACACCTCAAAAGACATAACGGGCAACCCTCGGCAACAACAGGACTCGGAGAGACTTCAAAAACAGCAGGCGTTTTGGGCCGTTGCACCATTGGGCAACACCAGATGGCGTAACACAACTGGCTCGATGCTGCCACCAATTTGCCACAAACCACTCGCCAGCGGCCGATCGATTCTGGCTTCCTTGACGAGTGGGTGCAACTCCCGATCGGGGATCGCTGCTAAGGGTGAGCTGATCGATCAATCCCGTCGCCTGGTTTTCTGCCAACCCTCCCCGCTTTGATTGAATTCTTAACAAACAGCGCCAAATTTCCCGATCGCCCGGCTGTTTTGGGGTGCGATCGCCCTCGGATCCGCCTTTGGGAAAGCCCAAACTGATGAGGGAGTCGAGCAGGCTTTGAGTTAAGGGCTGGGCTGGTCTAGGAAGTTGTGTTTTGGTTTTGTTTTTATTTTTATATAAATTAGACCCTAAACTTGACTAATTTGGCTTAAAAACGCATTTATTTAATTTTAATCAGCTTTAAAACCATTTTTTGAATTTAGGGTCAGCCCTTAGACTGCTGACGCGGCCGGACAAAATTAGCCTTGCTTTCCTTTCGGGAAAAATCTGCTGATAATGCCATCGGTGGGGCAACCAACCGCGATCGCTCCAGGGCTGCCCACCCCCAACTCAGTTTTTTGGCTGCATTCCCGATTTTCGTTACCGCTGAGCTTCATTCGCGATTAATCCCATTCCTGATCGGCCCCTCTGCTCAGGCTTCAATGCTCCGGTTTTGATTTTTGCCATCTCGCTCATTTCGATCGCCCTCGGTCTGCCGGTTCAGGACTCGGGCAGCTCACCGAGATTGGCGAAGACTAAGCGAGATTAACCCCGCCTGACTGAGCTTGATCGAGGTTGACCGAGATTGATTGAGCTTGACCGAGACTAAATCCCCGTTGCATTCCTGCTCCAGTCCTGTTCCAACCAGATTTCCCCAGAGGACTCCCCCCGTGAAACTCGCTGTCTATGGCAAAGGTGGCATCGGCAAATCCACCACCAGTTGCAACATCTCCGTAGCCCTCGCCCGTCGTGGCAAAAAAGTGCTGCAAATTGGCTGCGATCCGAAACACGACAGCACCTTCACGCTCACGGGCTACCTGATCCCCACGATCATCGACACCCTGCAAGCCAAGAGCTATCACTACGAAGACGTTTGGCCCGATGACGTGATCCACAAGGGCTATGGCGGCGTGCATTGCGTGGAAGCGGGCGGGCCGCCGGCCGGCGCGGGCTGCGGGGGCTACGTGGTGGGCGAAACGGTGAAGCTGCTGCGGGAGCTGAACGCCTTTGATGAGTACGACGTGATTTTGTTCGACGTGTTGGGCGATGTGGTTTGCGGCGGCTTTGCGGCTCCCTTGAACTATGCGGACTACTGCGTGATCGTCACGGACAACGGGTTTGATGCGCTGTTTGCGGCCAATCGGATTGCGGCTTCGGTGCGCGAAAAGGCGCGGACGCACAAGCTGCGGCTGGCGGGCTTGATTGGCAACCGGACTTCCAAGCGGGATCTGATTGATAAATATGTCAGCGCCGTGCCGATGCCGGTGCTGGAGATTTTGCCGCTGATTGAAGATATTCGCGTGTCGCGGGTGAAGGGCAAAACGCTGTTTGAGATGGCGGAGTCTGACCCGTCGTTGCTGCCGGTTTGTGACTATTACCTGAACATTGCCGATCAACTGTTGGCGATGCCGGAAGGCGTGGTTCCCGATGGATCACCCGATCGGGAGTTGTTCTCGATGCTGTCGGACTTCTATCTGAATCCGCAAGCACCAAAGACAACGGAACCCGAACCCGAATTGATGATGGTGTAAGGGCGAAACCCCAGTCCAGACAAGGGGCTTAAGCCCCTTGCCCCCAGCGACGGGCGATCGGTTGGGCGATCGACAAAACCAAGGCAAAACGTAGGGGCGCACCGCTGTGCGCCCTCCGCCCAAGGCCCCACAATTCCCCTGCAACCGCTGCGCCCGGATAGGGATTAATCAGGTAGGCTCGATCGAGGTTTGATATCTCCAAAGTCCACCGATCTTCCGCCCTATGAACGTTGAACAGTTGCGCCGATCGCTCCGTCAAAAGTGGCTGGACTATTACCGCGATAACCGTTCCTGGTTAGCCCGCATGGCCATTTGGACAGAAAGCGAGTTGGGCCACCGCCGCCCCCTGTCGAGTTTTTTGTTGGCGACGGCGACGGTGCTGGAACCACGAGTGACGGAGTTGATGCCGCTGTTGGTGGATCTCAGCAGCGATCCCGATCGGGTAATCGAAGCGCTGGGGCTGGACTTTGACCCCGATCGGGAATTGGAGCTAGCCGCCAAGGCCGCCGCCCGCGAACGCCGCAACCGTCCCGCCATCCTGTTACCCGCCAGCGATCCTGCGCCGATCGAGTTTGCCCAACCCCCGATCGAACAGCTTGAGGAAACCGACTGCAATGGCCGCACCCGCGATGCTGAGCTGATTCCCATTTGGGAGCGATCGACCTTTTAAGTTCAGCGAAATTCCGCGAAATTCAGGGTTCGATCGCGGTCAGGGTAGCGGGTTTCATTTCAACCAAACATCCAAGTAGGAACGTAAGGCTCGTCGTCAATCGCCCAAACCCCTGATTCCACCGTTAGCGGATCGTGGGGACAAGGGGCTTGAGCATCTTGTTACGAGGATTGGGGCATGGAAAAGCAACTGTTTCAGCTTGCATCCAAAAAATGACGACAATCCCTACGATTCATCCCCCAAAACTCAACCGTTTTACCTGTGAGGAACAGCCGATGACTGCCACGATCGAACCCAACACCCCCGCCCTCCAATTCGACTGCGAAACGGGCAATTATCACACCTTTTGCCCGATCAGTTGCGTCGCTTGGCTCTATCAAAAAATCGAAGATAGTTTCTTCTTAGTGATTGGCACGAAAACCTGTGGCTATTTCTTGCAAAATGCCATGGGTGTGATGATTTTTGCCGAGCCACGCTATGCCATGGCGGAACTCGAGGAAGGGGATATTTCTGCTCAGTTGAATGACTATGCAGAACTGAAACGACTCTGTGAAGATATCAAGCGCGATCGCAACCCGTCGGTGATTGTTTGGATCGGCACTTGCACCACCGAAATCATCAAGATGGATCTGGAAGGAATTGCCCCCAAACTAGAAGCAGAAATCGGCATCCCGATCGTGGTGGCCCGCGCCAATGGGCTGGATTATGCCTTTACCCAAGGGGAAGATACGGTGCTGGCAGCCATGGTGCAGCGCTGCCCCGATGCCACCCAACAAACCCCCGCCGCCGCAGACGATCGCAACGCCATTCAAAAGTTGCTGAACTTTGGCAAAAAGAAAGAAGAAATCCAAGAAGACGAAGCGGGCTATGTGAACCATCAACCGCTGGTGTTGTTTGGCTCAGTGCCTGACCCGATCGTCACGCAATTGACCCTCGAGCTGAAGCGCCAAGGAATTAAATTAGCCGGCTGGTTGCCCGCCAAACGCTACACAGAATTGCCCGCCCTCGCCGAAGGCTACTACGCATCCGGGGTGAATCCATTCCTCTCGCGCACCGCCACGGCCTTCATGCGGCGGCGCAAGTGCAAATTGATTGGCGCACCCTTCCCGATCGGGCCCGATGGCACTCGCGCTTGGATCGAAAAAATCTGTGCAGTGTTGGGCATTGAACCCCAAGGACTGGCCGAGCGGGAAGCACAAATTTGGCAGAGCGTGGAAGACTATGTGCAACTGATTCGGGGCAAGTCGATTTTCTTCATGGGTGACAATTTGCTCGAAGTTTCCATGGCGCGGTTCCTGATTCGTTGTGGAGCAACCGTGCCGGAAATTGGCATTCCCTACATGGACAAGCGCTACCAAGGAGCCGAGCTGGATTTGTTAACCAAAACCTGTCAGGAAATGGGGGTGAAATTGCCCCGGATTGTTGAAAAGCCGGACAACTACAATCAAATTCAGCGCATCTATGATTTGCAGCCGGATTTGGTGATTACCGGCATGGCCCACGCCAATCCCTTGGAAGCACGCGGCATTAATACCAAGTGGTCGGTGGAGTTTACCTTTGCCCAAATTCACGGCTTTGGCAGCACTCGCGACATTTTGGAATTGGTGACGCGCCCCTTGCGTCGTAACGGCGCACTGAAGGAGTTGGGTTGGGACAAATTAGTCCGGGAAACCACCTCCGTGTAAATCCAAACGGCTCCTCACTTCATTTGCAACAGTTCGCTGCACGATCGCCCTTGGCCAGAGGCTCCCGGGTTAGGATCTTGATCCGACTCGATCCGAGCGATCGACCCGCGCCCGCAGGAGGACAACCCCCATGAGTGACCAAATGAAATGGGTCAGCGCCGTTTCCAAGCAACCATCCCTAGAAGCGGCCATTGATGAGGTCAGCCAGCGTGTTTTGGCCACCTTGGGGCAACCGCCAGATTTGTTGCTGGTCTTCATTTCATCGGCCTTCAGCAGCGAATATGCGCGGCTGATGCCCCTGCTGCGCGATCGCCTGCCTGCTCGGGCCATGGCGGGCTGTGGGGGCAGCGGCGTTGTGGGCAACCTGGATCCGCAACAGGTGGAAGAGGTGGAAGATGATCCGGCCCTCTGCGTGATGGCCGCTCGGTTACCCAACGTCACCATCCAAACCTTTCACATCGATCGCGAGGCCCTGCCCGATTTGGATGGGCCGCCCCAACCCTGGATTGAGGCGATCGGGGCAGATCCCGCCACGAACCCTAACTTTTTGGTCTTTGCGGATCCGGGGTTGGTGCAAATGAACGACCTGCTGCAAGGGCTGGACTATGCCTATCCCGGCTCCGTGACCGTGGGCGGCTTGGCCAGCGGGGACTCCTTTCGGGAAACCAAGCAACTCTTTGCGGACTATCGGGCCTATCGATCGGGCGCGGTGGGGGTGGCCCTCAGCGGCGATGTGGTGATTGAGCCGATTGTGGCCCAAGGTTGCCGCCCGATCGGTCAGCCCCTGTGGGTCACGGAATGCGAGCGCAACATCGTGATGCAAGTGTCGATTCAGATGGACAAAGACACGATCGCCGACAAACCCCAAGCCCCCCTCAAGGCCCTGCGGCAACTGATTGAAGAACTCAGCGACAAGGATCGCGAACTGGCGCAATATTCCCTTTTTGTGGGTTTGGCCCGCGATGCCTTTCGCCAAACCCTGGAACCCGGCGATTTTCTGATTCGCAACCTGTTGGGGGTGGATCCCAGCGGCGGCGCGATCGCGATCGGCGATCGAATCCGCCGGGGCCAACGGATTCAGTTTCATTTGCGAGATGCGGACACCTCCGCCGAAGACCTACGCGCCCTGTTGGAACGGTATTTGCGCGATCGCCCATCGGAACAGCCCGACCCGATCGGGGCCTTGATGTTTGCCTGTGTGGGTCGTGGCCAAGGGCTTTATAACAAAGCCAATTTTGATTCCTGCCTGTTGCAAAAATATTTGGGTCTGATGCCCGTGGCGGGCTTTTTCTGCAACGGTGAAATTGGCCCCGTGGGTGGCACAACCTTTATTCACGGTTACACCTCCGTTTTTGCCCTGTTTCGCCCCAAGGCCTAGCCATTCAACTTCGGGCAACTCAACTTAGCCTGTAGGGTGGGCAGTGCCCACCGAATCATTGCTCCATGGCATCTGCGATATGGCGTGCCAATTATTTTCAGTAAAGGCTGTGGTGCAACTCAGCTCAGGTTTTTCGCTTCAGTTCTTTCGTTCAAGTGAGCTAAAGTTAGTCATAGGTTAGAACAAAGGGTTGTTCTGGCCCGTTGGAGTTAGGAGTTTGAGTTGTGCGCGTCACCTTTCCCGCTTTGTTTCATGGCAAAACCCTACAAACTGCCCTCAAAGCGTTTGAATTTCCAGCAGATTTGGAGGCGCGCCATGCTCCCGTTAAAAATTGGGCAACAGTGCTCAAAAGCAACTCTTTAAAAGCCGTCAAAGAAACCTCTTTGCATGGCGATTTCCTGGGCGATATTTTCCGGGATGCCTTGGGCTATCGCAGCATTGTGGGTGGCCAAGGACAACATTGGGAATTGCACGCCGAAAAGCATATCGATGGCGGTGGCGGCTTTGCGGATGGGGCGATCGGGCTGTTTTCTGCGGTTACGGGTTCCGGCGGCAAACAAAAGCTCACCGGCCGTGTGGTGGCCCCCATTGAACTGAAAGGAACCAAAACCGATCTCGACACACGCCACAAAGGACAAGAATCCCCGGTGGAACAGGGCTGGCGCTATGCCAACTACACCATGGGTTGTCGCTGGGTAATTGTTTCCAACTATCGCGAATTGCGGCTTTATCACACCAACAAAACACCCGCTTGCTGTGAGCAATTTTTCTTAGAAGATTTAGCAGATTTGGAAGCATTCAAGCGCTTTTATTTTCTGCTTTGTCGGGAAAACTTTTTGCCCGCCAGCGCCCATGAAGGCGATCGCTCGCGGCTGGATGAGTTGTTGGCAGAGTCCAACGAAGCCGAAGAAGCGATCACCGAAAAGCTCTACCAAGACTACAAAGATGTGCGCCAACAGTTGGTGCAGTTTTTTAAGGGTCGGTATAGCAAAGATTGGAGCGATCGACAGGCGGAGTTTATTGAAGCGGCCCAAAAAGTTCTCGATCGAATCCTGTTCATTGCCTTTTGCGAAGATCGAAAGCTATTGCCAGCCAAATGCCTCAAAGAGGCCCATGATTTTCATGACCCTTACAACCGATCGAGCATTTGGCAGCGGTTCAAAGCCATTTTTCGGTGGGTTGACCAAGGCAACGATCAGCCCCCCATCTCGGGCTACAACGGCGGTCTTTTTAAGCTTGATCCGATCGTTGATCAAGAGATTGAGGTTCCCGATTGGCTTTGCACCAGGCTTAAAAACCTGACGGCCTATGACTTTGACACAGAAGTTTCAGTTGATGTTCTGGGGCGAATTTTTGAGCAATCGGTCACGGATCTGGAGGAATTGCGATCGCTGGCGGCCGGTGAAACCTACAACGTCAAGCAAGGAAAACGCAAAACCCAAGGTGTTTTTTACACCCCAACTTGGGTGACGCAATACATGGTGGAAACAGCCTTAGGCGGCTATTTATCCAAGCGATCGGCATTGCTGCGCGATCGGCTTCAGTTAGATGCCATTCCTGAACGCAACACCAAGCAACGACAAGCAGCCGAACTGGCTTATTTGAAAGCTTGGCGCGAAGAACTCAAAACCATTCGCGTTTTGGATCCGGCCTGTGGATCGGGCGCTTTTTTAATTGCGGCCTTTAACTTTTTGGCGCGGCAATACGAAAAAATCAACACGGAAATTGCCAACTTACAAGGCGGCATTCGGGAAATTTTTGACCTGAACAAAGCAATTCTCAATCAAAACCTTTATGGGGTTGATTTGTCTTCCGAGTCGGTCGAAATTACCAAGCTTTCCCTATGGTTGCAAACGGCGGAAAAGGGGCAAGCGCTCACCAATTTGGATGACAACATCAAAGCAGGCAATTCAATTGTTGCCGATCGGGCAGTTGATCCCAGAGCGTTTGATTGGGAAAGGGCATTTCCAGAAGTGATGGCGGATGGGGGCTTTGATGTGGTGTTGGGCAATCCGCCCTATGTGCGCCAGGAGTTGCTATCGCCCTTTAAGCCCTATTTGCAAACCCATTATGCCTGTTATGACGGGGTGGCGGATCTCTATGTTTATTTCTATGAACGCGGGGTAAAGCTGCTGAAACCGGGTGGGATGTTGTCTTACATTGTCACCAACAAATGGTTGCGATCGGGCTATGGCGAACCGTTACGCAAGTTCTTTGCAGAACAAACCATTTTTGAACAAATTATCGATTTTGGCCATGCACCAATTTTTCGCGATGCGGACACGTTTCCTTGCATTATCGTGTTGCAAAAAGCTGCTCTAAATTTGCCAGATGCCGATGCGTCGGGATCGTTAACTACTCAAGCACCGGACTCGTTGGCAGCAAGGGACTTAAGCCCCTTGTTAGGATCTGGGGTACAGAATGAGTCTCAAATGGTGCTGGTTTGTGCGGTTCCTCGGGAGCAGCTAGAGGGCCTCAATTTGGCGCAATTTGTGGAGCGGGAGGGCTATGAAATCCCCCGATCGCGCTTGTCTGAAGCGGCCTGGAGTCTGGAAAATCCGCAGGTCGATGCACTGATGCAAAAAATCCGCAGTGTCGGCGTTCCCCTCGTTGACTTTGCAGGAACCAAACCCTATCGCGGGATTGTAACGGGTTTAAATCAAGCTTTTTTAATTGACAATCAAACGCGCCAAAGCCTGATCAGTGCAGATCCTAAGTGCGCTGAATTCATTAAGCCTTACTTGCGCGGTCAAGACATTAAACGATGGCATTCACCCGGATCAGAGAGGCATTTATTATTCATTAGCTGGGATTTTCCAATTAATGATTATCCATCATTGCTCAATTGGCTGAGACAATATGAAAAGTCATTAAAACAGCGACCAGAAGTTCAGCAAAATCGATTTCCTTGGTATTGCTTAAGTAGATATGGGGCAAACTATTATCATCTATTTGATTCCACTAAGATCATCTATCAAGTCATTCAAACTTTGCCAAATTATGCCTTAGATAGTTCTGGAATTTTTGGAAATGACAAAACGTTTTTTCTTCCTTCTGAAGATCGATATTTACTTGGAGCTTTAGGTTCTCCTTTGATTTGGTCTTACAGCCATCGCAATTTTACACGGATGCTATCCAATGCAATTAGTCCAATGGGCTATTTATTTGAGCAATTACCGATCGCCCCGCCCACCGAACCGATCCGCCGAGAAGCCGAAGATTTGGTCAGCGAATTGATCGAACTCACCCAAGCCAACCAAGAAGCAACCCGCGACGTAATGGGCTGGCTTGCCTTTGAATTCAACATCGAAAAACCCGGCCAGAAGTTAGCCAACTTTGCCCAACTCAGCCTCGACGAATTTCGTGCCGAACTGAAAAAACGCTGCCCCAAAGGAACCGCGATCGGCCCCAAGCAAGTTAAATCAATTGACCTTGCCTATAGCGATTATGCAACCCCAATTCAACAGCGCAATGCAGAAATTTTGCGACGAGAACAGCGGCTTTCGGACTTGGTGAACCAAGCCTATCAACTCACTCCCGAAGAAATCGAATTGATGTGGAAAACAGCACCGCCCCGAATGCCCATCGCCCCGCCTAATTAACCCTCAAAATCAGCCAAGCGGCCCTGCCAGTGCCACAACGCCACCGGAACACGCTTGCCCTTCGCCTGAATCGACGGCAATGCTTGGCAGTGAATTTGTAGTTCGATCGGGAGTTGTTGATAGGCCGCATCCGATAGGTAGAGTTGGTGGGCAGGCGTAGCTCCCTCAATCCGCTTGGCCGTGTTCACCGTGTCCCCGATCGCCGTGTAAGTGCGCACCCCGTCACTACCAAACAGCCCCTCCACCACCGGGCCGTAGTGTAATCCGCAGCCCGCTCCCAACCCTTCCGCCGACAGCACCGATCGCGCCGCCCGCTGCATGGCCACCGCCGCTCGCATCGCCTGGGGCAAATCTGCATAAATCACCATCACCTCATCCGCCGTGAACGTGACCCGCAGCGGCCGATGCACCGTCGCCACCGGTTCCACCACTTGGTAGTAACAATTCAGCACCTGCGCCACCCGCTCCGGCCGCGCCGCCTCACACCAAGTCGTGAACCCCCGAATATCCATAAACACGATCGCCCGTTCCACCCGCTGAAAGGTCAGCGCCGACGGATTGGCGATCGCTGAAGTCACCACATGATTGCCCATGCCCCATTGGGCCAAATTGCGCAAAATGGCCGCAGTTTCCTGAGTTTGTTGCTGTTGCTGAGCCAGTTGCAGCGATTGCAACCCCAACAACACCCCCAAAAACACCAGCGCTGAAAATAGAAATTCGTGGCTTGCGCCCGTAAAAAAGATTTGAATATAGGTCAACGTCACCGGCTCTTGGTGCAACGCCGCCGTCGTAATCAAATAGGCAACCCACACCATCACCGTGCGGGCAATGCTTTCCAGAGGCAATAGATATCGAGTGATAGCAGGCTTCCAGGCCAACCTGAGTCCCTGGGCAATGGCCACCAACGAGCAAAACCCCCAAAGCATCCAATGACTGGGATTTTCAAAAAATTCCCAACCATCCAACGGCAAATCAACCAACGTGTAGCAACTAGGGCCAATTAAGTTGCCCCAGAATGGATGAATTTTTCGTTGGCTGAGAAACCAAGATTGCACAGTAAAAGCCCCAATCAAAGACCAATCTGCAATGTCATTGATGGAGGCATACCAGCCGTCTTTGGCGATATCAGACAAAATTTTCAGAATCAGGAAATGGCCACTGTTGCCCAAAAATTCCTGCCAGAAAGCTTGCCAGGGTGTGCCGTGAAATCGACGATTCAGCAGGTGATCTAGATTGAGGCTAGGAATCTGTTGAGGAGAGCGATCGGTCATAAATTTCGGGTGATGGGTGCTGACATCAAGAAGCAACCCGACGATCCCTTAGCCTATTCCAACGGCTTTGGGCTGCGCTTTGGTTTAAACCATCCCAACATCGAGATACCCGTCAGGATTAAAGCCAACAAACCCAACCCATCCAAGAGGGGATAAATCGCTTCCAGATGGAAAATTTCACCCGTGTGAATATCCATTAAGAGGCTGCGTTTAATTCCGGGCAGATGCCATTCTTCCACCAAGGTAGCCAACATGCCCGTAATCACCGTCAAGATCAGGGGCAACAGCAAAATGGGAGCCAGAAACCGATGATATTTGCGTTGGTATTTCTGGAATGTTTGGAAATTTTTGAACATGGGCGATCGAGCCTCTAGAAACAAGTTGCCTGAACCTGGCAAATCACGCGATCGGTTCAGGCTTGATCCGCAAACAACAACACCAGCAATCAGAATCAAGGAAATTGCCTGATTTTGCCCTATTTCGCCTGCCCGATCGCCCCTTCCAAACTGCTCAGAGCCGTCAGGGCTTTGGCTTTATCCAAATTGCCGCCCAGTTGCCCGCTCACACCGTCCATCGCTTCCTCGATCGCCTCATAGGCCTTGGGATTTTTTTCCTTAATCCCATCTTCAACGGGTTTCCAAGCGGCTTCAAATTGCTCAAATTCCGTTTTGGCCTTGGCTGCGTCTCCCGCTTCCACCGCCGCCCGGGTTTTGGTCACCACGGCGGTCAATGCGCTGAGGTCACCGCCGGCCGCCGGACTAGGGGCAGGGCTGGCGGCCGGTTCAACGGGGCTGGCAACGGGGCTAGCGGCGGCCGACTCGGCGGGGCTGGCCGCAGGGTTGGCAGCGGTTTGGGAACTGCAACCGGCGCTGGTCACAATGCTGAGGGCGGCGACCAAGGCCAGGGCCAAACGTCCCCGGGTCAGGACTCTTGCCGGTGCAGAAGATGAGCGAGCCAAGGGAAGCAAGGACATGAACATTCTCCAAGAGAGGTAGCGGCTGGGCGATCGGGATTGCAAAACTCGCGTTTTCAGCGATTACCTAAACCGTAACCAACAAAAACGACAAACTCATGACAGCCACAGAGTTGGGATTGTGGGTCTCTCTTGAAAAAGGTTATTAGCGCGATCGACGGCGACCACCCGCCCAAGGCGGCGGGCCCGATCGCCCTCGCAATTGCACCGTTTCTCCGTTGGCCAATTGCACCCAAAATGCATCCAATTCGCCATCATCCAACTCGCCTTCAACGGTGAGCTGATCGCCCACGGAAACAGGTAAATTGCGCCACCAACGCGGCCCCGCATCCACGCGATATCGCCGGCCATTGGCTTCCACAATCCACTCGTTTTCGTCCCGCTCGCCAAAGCGAATCACCCGGCCCGAAATGCGAATGATGGGGTCATCATCATCGTCATCATCCCAGTCGTCATCGTCACCATCTTTGGCTCGATCGATCCCGCTGATTAAGCGCTCAGCCGGCCGCTGACCCATGGCTGAATTCTGGAAAGATTGCCGTTGCTCCAGGGAAGATTCCGCCAGCGATCGAGCCAGGGCCGCTTCTGGCAAAACCATCAAGGTTGTGAGCGCACCAACGGCAAAAAACTGTAGTTGTTTGAGGTTATTCATCACCATGCTCAAGAAATTTCAAGGACAACCAACCTGATTAGGGGGCGGAAGTTGCTGAAGCATTGCCCCTTTCAGGCTAGGTAGAAAAAATGACAAAAAAATGACGATCAACCATCCAGCGACCGCTTGAAAATCTGTCCACTGGGGTCACACAACGGCGATCGACTTTTGCGGGAAACCCGTTTCAGGCATCCACTCACAGGGTGGAGACTTTGCTGCTCGGTGCAACAACCGGCAAGGTGACAGTGAAGCAACTGCCTTGGTTCAGTTGGCTGCGGACAGTGATTTGGCCCTGGTGCGATCGGGCGATCGCCTGGGCGATCGACAGGCCCAGCCCCGAACCGCCTTCCCGGTGCGATCGCACCCGATCGGCCCGCCAGAGTCGATCGAACACTTGGGGCAAATCTGCCGGGGCGATGCCGATGCCCGTGTCGTGAATTTCGACCCGCACTTGCCGATCGCGCCCGACCGGGAGAATCACCACCCGCACCCAGCCGCCCGCTGGCGTGTATTTGAGGGCGTTATCCAGTAGGTTGCCAAACAGCCGCCACAGCAACAGCGGCTCGCCCAACACAACGGCGGGGGCCAGCTCACCGGTCAGCTCCAGTTGCTGCACGGCGGCCCGATCCGCGTAGGTTTCGATCAAAGATTCCAGCAATTCGGGCAGGTCGATCGATTGGCGTGGGTGGGCAGCGGCTCCGGGGGTGTCCTGGCGTGCCAACAGCAACAGGTCTTCCACCAGTTGGGTCATTTGACCGGTGGCGTTGTGAATTGCCGCCAACTTGGCCACATCGGCCGGGTCAATCCGCTCGGGATGGGATTGCATCACTTCCACGGAGGTGCGAATGGCCGTCAGTGGCCCGCGCAACTCATGGGAGGCATCAGCGGTGAACTGCCGCAGTTTCCGAAAGCTGGCTTCAATCGGCCGCAAGGATTGCCGCGTCAGCCACAGACCCCCGATCGTACTCAGCCCGATCGCCAGGCCCGAGCCGATCGCCAGGCCCGTTCCCAATTGCTGGATGGCGTTGTTGATCGGGTCGATCGATTCCGTCACCCGCACATAGCCCCGGAGTTTGGGGGGCTGCTTTTCCCCGTCATAGAACGGCGTGGTCAGAGTGCGGAGTTGTTGATCTTGAGCGATCGCCCCTTGGGGATGAGCGATCGGGGCCAGGGGCCAGGCAGGAAAGATCCGACCTTGGCGAGCCAACAACTTGCCCCGCGCATCAAACCACTCCACCCCCTGATCCGGTTGTTGCAAACTCTGCCAGGGAATATCCAAATCTCCATCGTTATCCAGGCGTGGCCGCAATTCTTCTCGTTCTTCAAAGAAGCGATCGTCTAAAAAGTTGGCAGCATTGGGGCGATCGGTATTGAGGGTTCTTGCCTGATTTTGATTCGCTTGATTTTTGTCCTGATCTTCATCCTTATCGTCGTCCTCATCGTCTGATTCTTGCTCTCTTGCTCGTTCTTTTTTCGCTTGCTTTGCTTGCTCTTTTTTGGCTTTTCTTTCCTGCTTTGCTTGCTCTTTTTCTTGCTGCCGATCGTCCTCGTCGCCGTCGTCGTCAAATTGCTCTTCGTGGGCTTCCTCGATCGCTTCCAAACTGTGACCGGCCGCTTGAGCCAACACCAAAAGCTGTCGATCGACCTGCTGATAGAGGCTATAGATCAAAAACTCGATCGCCACGATCGACCCCAGCCCCACCACCGTCGTCATCACCGCCAGAAACGACAGCAACAACCGCCGCCGCAAGGCCCGAAACTGGGCGGCTTCGGTGGCCGCCAGGGCAGTTCCAGGGCGCGATCGCTTAAGAACCCGCGTCCAGTTCCGGCAGTTGTGGATGAAGTCGGTAGCCCATGCCATAGCGCGTTTCGATTGCTGTTTTGGGTGCGCCTGCTTCGGTCAGTTTTTGGCGCAGGCGGCGGATGTGGGCGGTGATCGCTTCTTCGGTGGGTGGCTCGTCAAAATTCCACAGGTTATCGAGGATGCTGGCGCGATCGAACGTGCGGCCCGGATGGCGCAAGAACAATTCCAACAGGGCATATTCCTTCGGTGACAGGGCGATCGGCTGGTGGCGGTAGGTGACTTCGCACGATCGCGGATCCAGCGCCAACGCCCCCCAACTCAGCACCGGATTGGTGGCCACGGTTCCCCGCCGCAACAGGGCCCGCACCCGCGCCAAAAATTCCGACAAATCAAAGGGCTTCACCACATAATCATCGGCCCCCGCATCGAGACCATCCACCTTGTCGCGGCTGGTGTCTCGCCCGGTCAGCAGCACGATCGGCACGGTTTGCCCAGCGGCTCGCAGTTGCCGACAGAGTTCCACCCCGCTGAGTTGGGGCAACATCCAATCCAAAATCAGCAGGTCATAGTCCAGGGATTGGGCCAACTCCAGCCCCGATCGCCCATCGCTGGCCAGGTCTACGGTGTAGTGGCGATCGCGCAGGGCTTCGGCCAGGGGCTGCAAGATCCGATCGTCATCCTCCACAAGCAAAATCCGCATGACCTGTGATCAATCCTCTGGGCCCGATCGCCGTGATTGCAATAGGGCGATTATTACCAATTAAACCGGCGATCGAACCGCGAATCGAAGCGATCGCGCTTGCGGGCATTGCAACTGCGACAAAGGGTTTGCAAGTTACTAATGTCGTTGGAGCCACCAGCGGCGAGGGATTTGATGTGGTCAATTTCTAGGCGATCGCGGCTGCCGCAACTTTGGCATTGGTGATTGTCGCGATCGAGTACAAATTGTCGAACGGCTGGATCAATTTTGATGCGGGGAGTTTTAGCCATTTCCTATTCCTCTGCCAATCGCCGAATTTCATCTAATGGAGAATCAGCCGGTTCAATGCTGGCTTCTAATAAGGGCAATTCTGGCGTTTCTGGTTCTGGTTCTGGCTCCGGTTCATCAGGACAAAACTCGATCGACAATCTCAACCGCCCCGACTGCCAACCCTTTGCTCCAAACCTTAAAGCTTCTCCCTTAATCCCTTCTATAGAAAACCATAAACGACGGTTTGAATTCCACTCAATGGTGGATATGTTATAGCCGGAATAGTGTTGCAGTGCATTGGCAATAGCCTGTAGAAATTCTTCAACCGTGGAAGTTGGAGTTTTTAAGCCAATCTGATATCTCATTTCGCATGAGATCACTTCATGTGGTTTGAGAGATGTAAATTCCTGGGGCATGGTTTTAACAAGTCCTGACTAAGGATAAGACTCCGGATCAACTTTATCCATCAGCCAATCTACGAATTTCATCTAGAGGCTGATCAGGGTTGCCAGTCAAGGACTCTACTTCGTCTGGTTCATCTGGCTCAAAAAGCAATGTTAGTCGCAGTCGTCCAGATTTCCATTGTGGTGCGCCTAGTCTTAAAACTTGGCATTTCAGTCCTTCTTCTGAGAACAAAATTCTAAGATCTCCACCAAGGCGATCATTGATAATTTTTTGAATTTCTGAGATCTGGCTAGTGGGACGATTATTGATATAGTAGCCATACTCCATCGTGACCACTTCGTTGGGCAAAAGTTCTTGCATTTTAGAAAAATCCATGATGAATAACCTCTTGAAGATTACAGTTCTACTTCTACCCTATTCCCCAGCCAGCTTACGTAGCTCAGCCAACGTCAAGTAGCTGGTAGGGTGGGCAATGCCCACCACTATTATTTAACAAAGACAACATTTATCCTCAATAATTGCTTGTTCCCAAAACATGACCAGATTTCTTCGGCACGGTCTATAGGTGGGCAATGCCCACCCTACAGGCTACTTCTACCCTATTCCCCAGCCAGCTTACGTAGCTCATCCAACGTCGAGTTGGATCCTTCGGGGTTAGTAATCTCTTCTTCTTGATCTGGATCAAGCTCAATTTCCAGAAAGAAACGCACCTTCCCTGACAGCCATTGTTTTTGACCAGGACGCAAAACCCTACAGGGAAAACCATCCGAAAAAGCAGCCTTTTCTAAGTCCTCATCGTAGGTTTCTTCCAAGTTGGCAGTCATATCCGTAGCCAAGCAAGTCGAAATTTCCACAAAGGGCAAGTTTCCATCATCCGATCGAATAACATCCTCGGCATCAAGACGATAAACAATTGGCTCAGTCATACGTAAACACCTCAAAAATCTTGGTTTCTGTCACTAGACAAGATGCTCAAGCCCCTTGTTACCAAACACGGTTGGGGCTAGGTTACCAACTCAACGATCGGGAGTTGGTAGCGATCGCACCCCATGGATTGCAAACAAGCATCGATCGCCTCCACTGCCTGGTTATAAGTCGCAATTTGCTCCTGCAAAGCAGACTTTTGTTCAGCCAGTTGCTCCAGTTGTTCTTGGGCTTCCTTCTCGATCGTTTTTTCTAGGTGGTTACGGGCGATCGTGTATTGCTGCAAAATCACCTCTTCGTATTCCACCGCCACGGGCAACAGTTGCGACTTCAGAGTCTGGCTCACCGCTTGGCGAAAGGTGCTCGTCACGGTGCGTTTGACCTTGGGGGAAAAGTCGAGTTCTAACAATTGGCGAATGGCGGGTTCTGCTTCCACCATCGGCAAAAAGTCATAGCCCACAGAAGTTTGGCGCAACACTTCCCGAAACTGATAGAGCGAAACCGAGCCTTCTTGATAGAAATCGGGACTTTCGCGCACATAGCGATCGCACTCAGTGCTCGCCTCGCTGCGAAGGGCTAATTGCACGGATTGTTCGATCGCCTTCAATCGATCTTCTAGCCCCGCATCATCTCCCACCAATCGGCATAGCTCCCGATAATAATCTTGATGGCGAATTCGATCCATCAACAATGAAAAGAGCCGCCGAATTACCCGCTCAATTTCCGCAGTTAGCACTTCTTCGAGTTCATTGGCTAAGTAATAGAAAGCCTCAACCAGAATTGCCAGTAAGGGGGCAGTTGAATTGCGCGGGTGAGCCAAAGTGGCCCGCTGATAAGCTTGCTTAACGGAAAATCCGTTCAGCAGCTCTCCCATCCGTCCTTGCATCCGCACTTGCAAATTGCGGAAATCATCTTCAAAGCTGACACATTGATTGGTGACAATCTCGTTAACTTCACGCTTTAAATGATCTGCAAAATTTTCGGCTAGGCGCTTCAGATCGGTGTTGAGTCGATCGAGCCGATTGCTTTTAATGCCTTCGAGTTCCGTGGGCTGGCTATCGAGTTCTCGGTAGCGATCGCTATACAACCGACGCAGGGCCACGCAAAGGGGCTGTAAATCATTGGCCAAAGTCGAGAAGAGTTGCGGTCGCTTTTCTTCCGTTAAATAGCGCGTGATGCCCTCTCGAAATACTTCAATGCCGCTGTCATGAATCAGTTGATCCACCAGGGGTGAACCATATTCGCTCAAAATTCGAACATAGTTTTCGTTTTGGCTTTCATAGTTATTAACCGAGATCCGAAAACGATTGGCCGGTAATTTGCCAGAACTGGAGCAATAGCGATTGAATTCATAAACAAACTGCGGTGTTTCTTCGGCAATTTCTGCACTTTTGATGCTGCTGGCAAAAATGCTGTCGAGGCCGAAGCGATCGCCCGCGCTGGTTTCTCGGAGCTGGCTGCCATAGAACCCCAGCAGCCCACTGGTTTTATAGAGCCGCTGTCCATCTCGAAACTGACTGGAAATCAGGGACTCTAGGCGTTGCCGCAGTTGAACGTTGTACCAAGTTTCATCAATACGATTGAAGACGAAAAAGACCCGATCGCGAATGCCTGAATTGCTGCGCATCGCTTCCAGGAGTTCGGTTTCCTCTTTCGTCATGTCACCCGCTGCGGCTGGTTTCAGCACTGCAACCACAGCCGATGTGTCTTCATTGCTAATTTTGCTATAGGTGAGGGCAGCATCCTTTTTGATCGGGGCATCAATTCCTGGCAAATCAACCAGGACGTTACCATCTTCCAACAAAGGATGACAGCAGTAATATTCCACCCGTTTGAGCACAGCACTATTGCTGCCCCGGCGAGCATAGGCTGCTGCATCTTTGAGGTTGGTAAAATTAAATTGCTCCATTGAGTAGGTAGCATTACTGGTGGGATGGATGCGATCGCGATTAGTCCACCAGCCTTCAATCAGCAACTTGAGAGCTTTTGCTTGTTTAGCCCGCTCAGATTTGGACTCGCCGCCTTCTTTTTCGATCATTTTTTCGCAGGCGGTGAGAATCGTTGAAACGGTCTCTTCTCGGCTCAAATCAATTGCCGAAGACACCCCTAGCCGCTCCAGCAGGACTTGCACTTCTTCATGAACTTCAGCCGCACTAGCAAAGGTCAATACAACCCGTTCCCGATCGCTTGGTGCATAGGCGATGTAGCATTCAATTCCGGTGGCATGGCCTTCAGCGCTATAGAGCAATTCCCGACCCAATAGGGCATTAATTAGCATTGATTTGCCAGCGCTGAAAGCCCCCACAAAGGCCACTTCAAAGGTCGGGGCGATCGCCTTACGCAGAGACGTATGAACTGACGTAATATCTTGATTTTGGAGTGTGGACTCCTGCTCAACCAGATGCACAATGGCTTCAACGGATTCCTGGAGATTCTGACAAGCTGCGATCTGATTGCTATCCAATTGAGCCATGGGATTTCCAACCAATTGAGATCGGTTTAAAGATTCAGAGAATACTGGCGAGAACAAAGGCTGCTGCTTGAGTGAGCCTTTGTTCTTACAAGTGGCTGAGATTAGGATAGCGCAAAACAATACTTATCCCATTATGGGGTCGCACAATACGGTTTTTGTGAACCTTAATTAACATCCTAAACTTTAAGTGGCTGCATCAGGTTGAGAGGTACGAAAAATCGTCAAGTTGGCAGAAGTTGGGCTACCGTTTTTTGCACATCAACCCAATCGATCTCAGTCAGAATCCGGCCGATCGCCCGATCGCCCGCGGCCCGGCCCGATCGCCCAGGAGCGCCGCCGCCACACGGACACCATCAGCCCCACACAAATTAGGCAATAGGTGCTTGTCCAGGCGCTTTGCAGCAACAAAAAACTGAGGCTGGGGTTAGCGAGCTGTTCGCTGACCGTGCTGCCCACGGCCAGGCCGATCGCCCAGCCGATCGCCAACTGCACCGATCGCTTGGCCGCCACAAATTCCCGCTCATCCAAACCCGATCGCCGCAGGGCCAGCAAGGCCGGCAACCAACCGGCGATCGGCGCGTAGTAGAGATACAGCCGCAGCCGGGAGCCGATCGGGTCGAGATCCCGATCGCGCACCCCCAACTCGGTGCGATCGATCAGGGGCGGCACATCCTCGGGCGGCTGGTGCATCTAGTTGGCTCCCTTCGTCCACCAAGCGAGGGCATACTCATCACTTTGACCCACAGCCGCCTCCTTCAGGGCCACGCGCACCCGGTAGCGGCCGGTTTTGGGCACTTCACAAAACACATGCTCCACGCTGTCCACGGAGCTGATCGATCGACAGGGGTTAGTGGTGATGGCCACGGTTTCCCCTTCCGGAATCAGGTACAGATCAAAATCGCTCAGACCTTTGTTCACAAAACCTTCACCCCGATCGAACCGGCCGTTGTTGTTGCGATCGAGCAATTCCACATGGCGGCTCCAAGTGAGGGTCAAGGCCGCAAAGCTGCCGCCCTGGAGCGGTTGGGCGATCGGGTAGTCGTGAACGGCCGGTTGGTCATCCTTCAGGGCCAAGGACTGGAACGCCCAGCCCACCAAGGGCACAGCCTCGCCCGGCTGCCATTGACCCGGTGCAAACTGTTGATAGGCCCGGTAGGCGTTCAGTTGACCCGCACCAATTTGTTCATCGAGCGGAATCGTCGGATCGCTGGCGGCATCGGAATCGAGCCAGGTTTTCTCGTCTTCGCGCCACACATCCCGGGTCATGCCCAACCGGTTGCCATCTCCCGCGTCCTTGGCCTTGTCTGCGGAATTCATCAGCACCGCTTTCATCACCTGGTGGCGACGGGCATCTTTGCTCCAACGGGCTTGCTTTCCGGCAATTTGCCGCTCGGCCCATTCCTGAAGCAGGGCCACGGTGGCGGTGACATGGGGGGTGGCAAAACTCGTGCCGCTGGCATAGATCACCTGGCCGCTCAGTTCATACAGCCCCACATCGGCCCCCGGAGCCACCAGCCCGATCGACCGCCGCAACCCCGCATTGCTTTCGAAGCCCACCAAATGCCGACCAACCCCCGTGACCACGTTCCCCAGGTTGGCAAAATCCAACTTGGAAAACTGCCCCCGAAACCGCCGGGTAAAGGCCACATTGATGCCGTTAAAGGTGTCCGTGGGAATTGAAATGCCCCCATCGCCCTGATTGCCCGCAATGAGATACAGCACTTCATGGGCCCGCGCCGACCAATCCACACAAAGGGTGAGCAGGGAATTGCCATCCAACATGGCGTTCAGTCGCTGATCCTGACTGAGAGGTTCGCCAAAGCTGAAGTTAATGGCTCGCACATCGCCATGGTTTTGCAGGGCCACGGACTGGCTAGCTAAACATTCCCCAATTTGGCCATTGCCTTCGGATGGGCCCGTGGCTGCGGAATAGAGCATGGCCCCAGGAGCCACGCCCCGCGCCAATTTCCCCGATCGCCCAATCATCACCCCCGCCACACTGTGGGCATGGCCGTCCACATATTCATCGGGCCCTGGCCGCTCTTCCAAAACGAACAGGCCCGCAGTTCGAAAGTCATCCGCGTTCCCCACCGCTTTGTCGTAGCCAAAACGACCGGGCCGACCAATTTCCACTTGGCCAATGCCAATTTTGCGGCCGGTGATGTTGTAGGGCGCTTGGTGCAGTCGATCGGAATCGATGCCATCGGGCCCCGTGGACAGCGGCAACAACACGGTGGGCAAAGTGGCGCTGGCGGTCGTGGCGATCGAGCAGCCGATCGCCCCTAACAACACCAAGCGCCCAGTCCGAATCAGGGCTTGGCCGAGGCGATCGAATCGGAGGGAAAACAAATGGCGCGATCGACCCATAACTCCTCACTGATAGCTGATGAAAGCTGACCAAATTGCTGGCTCAATTAAGGCGACGAACGGATTTTGGGCGAATTTTGGACGAATCTTGGGCAAATCTTGGGCGAACAGATCCTGATCCTGTCTTGATCGTGGATAGATCGGGGATGCTGTTTGGGTTGTAGCGCGATCGCTCGTCAAGAAACCCTGAAAAACCTGCAAGTTTTAACAAATATTGTTCATATTCTGTTAAAACAAATACAATTTCTACCCTTGCCCGCCCCCAGAGGACGCACCCACCATGAGCCAAAAGCCCATCGTCGTCGCCCCTTCCATTCTATCCGCCGATTTCAGCCGCCTGGGTGAAGAAATTCGGGCCGTAGATGCTGCCGGTGCTGATTGGATCCACGTTGATGTCATGGATGGTCGCTTCGTGCCGAACATCACGATCGGCCCGCTGATCGTTGAAGCCGTGCGTCCTCACACCCAAAAGCCCCTCGATGTCCACCTGATGATCGTCGAGCCGGAAAAATATGTGGATGCGTTCGCCAAGGCCGGCGCTGACCACATCACGGTTCACGCGGAGCACAACGCCTCGCCCCACCTGCACCGCACCCTCGCCCAAATCAAGGAAGCCGGTGCCAAGGCTGGTGTGGTGTTGAATCCTTCGACCCCGCTGGAATTGATTGAATACACGCTGGAACTGTGCGACCTGGTGTTGATCATGAGCGTCAACCCCGGTTTTGGCGGCCAGAAGTTCATCCCCGGTGTGTTGCCGAAGATTCGCAAGCTGCGTCAAATGTGCGATGAGCGCGGTCTCGATCCTTGGATTGAGGTGGATGGCGGCCTGAAGGTGGACAACACCTGGCAAGTGCTCGAAGCGGGTGCAAACGCGATCGTGGCCGGTTCGGCGGTGTTCAATGCGCCGGATTATGCCACCGCGATCGAAGGGATCCGCAACAGCAAGAACCCCGCCACTCGCGAGTTGGCTGCGGTCTAGGATTTTTCGGGTGGCCAACGGGCTGGCGACTATTCGATCATTGCAGATTGACCGCCCGCCCAAAGCCATCAATCAAGATTGCTGTAGCTAGACCATCACTCACCACTCAATCAATATCAATTGCGATGAGCGATTTTAGCCAATTCAGGCGATCGCTCATCTTTTTTTATTAAGGTTTCGTTTGATTTTTTGTTTGATTTTCTGTTTGAGGTTTTGCTTTTGAGTTGTTGGCTTAAGCTGTTCACTTATTTTTTGCTTAAGCATTTTGTCTATCGCTGATCTATTTTTTTGCTTAGTGTTTTCCTTAAGTTTTTGGTTATAACGCCATTCGAGTTTCGATCGCCCAGCGTGCCAGTTCTGTGCGGTTGCTGAGTCCCGTTTTGCCTAACATATTGCTAACGTGACTTTCGATCGTGCGTTGGCTGACACTCATCAATTCAGCAATTTCCCGATTCGCCATGCCCCGCGCCACTAGCTGCACCACCCGCGACTCCGTGGGGGTCAGTTCCACGTCTTTTGGCACTTTGAATTTGGGCGATCGATCTCCCTTGGCTTGGTAACGAATTAACCGGGAAGCCTGTTTTAAGGAAGACTCAACTTGGGCCACCAATTCTTCCGGTTCAAAGGGCTTGGTCATGTAGATATCGGCCCCCGTGGTCAGCCCCTTAATTCGATCCTGGCTTTGACCCTTTGCCGACAGCAACAGCACCGGAATCCAGTTCGTTCGCGGGTCTTGACGCACGGATTTCACCAAGCTGTAGCCATCCATTTCCGGCATCATCACATCGCAGATGATCATATCCGGCAAATCTTGCTCAAGCTGTTCCAGGGCCTCGCGACCGTTGCTCGCCGGAATCACCACATATCCGTGAAATTCCAAATAATCTTTGACGAGCAAAATCAGATTTGGATCGTCATCGATGAGTAAGATTCGTTTTTGAATACCAAGATTGCTTCTTCTCATAGGAAGCGAAAAGATCTTTAGGAAGAGCGGAAGTTAGCACGATCGAGTGCGATCGTCTACCTTTTTAATCACTCAGGTTAATTTCAGTCCCGTTGAATGAGCTGCTCAAGGAGCTGCATAGCCCAAGGAACTGCATAGCCTACGGTTCGGGAATTTAAGGGGGAAATTAAATTCACCGCAATTGTTCACAACCACTTCACTGCCATTTCACCAACATTTCACCAAAACTTTGTCGCAATCCGCCGCAGGAATGCGCCGCAATCATACGACTAGGATGAACTTAGGGTCGTGGTCGTTGGGCCACGGGCAGGAAATCCGAAAAACCAACCACGGCTGGACAAGTTAACCAGCTACGGACAGGATTGATGGGTATTTTTTTAACCTGCCTCCTAGTTTAGGGCAATGCTGGTGTTGAGTGCTACCAGTAATTTCGCTAGGCAGTCCTGATTCCCGAGTGCAACGGCTGCCCAGTTCCGCCGCTCAGGGAGCCATTTGGGGCAAAGATCGCTCAAAGAAAGCCAAGGACTGCACAACACGCCCACCAATGAGATGTTCCTGAATGATCTGCTCAATCGCGGCTGGAGTGGCGCGTCGGTACCACACGCCTTCGGGATAAACCAGCAGGATTGGCCCTTCCGTGCAAACCCGCAAACAGTTCGCTTTTGTCCGAAAAACCACGGAGGATGGGGAAAATTCTGAACCTGAGGGGTTGCCTGGGCCGGTTCCGTCAAGACCCAGTTCTCGCAATCGGCGCTTCAGATAGTCCCAGGATTCCAGGCTGGCATCCTTGGGGCAGCAAAGGGGTTTGGTTTGGTCGGCACAAATGAAAACGTGGCGTTCGATGCGATCGATTCCCAATGTCCGCACCACGGGCAGGAGCGATCGGGCCTCCTCGGTGGGGGAATTGGTTTGGGCCTCGGCAGGGCAAGGGGTTGAGGCATCGGGATCGAGATCGGGTCGATCGGCCTCTGGGTTCGCAAGGGAAGAGTGCAATGGGGTTGCCATGGGGCAATGCAGTGGGGCTGAGGGTGGTTGGCAAGGTGTGCCGGGCGGCGGGTGACGTACTGGGCGGGGCGATCGAGATCTTTCCAAGTTACGCCCTGGTTGCCAGTTCGGAAACCCGTACAGAGGGGTCTGTTGTCAGGCCCCATGGTCTCCAGTAAATTAGCACTCGGATGGAGAGAGTGCTAAAAGCCGTTGGTCAGGCTGCGACAGACACCCTGTCAGCACCGCGCAGTTAGCACTGCGTAACCATGGGTTTTCAGCCTTTCGCCTATCCGCTTCACCATTGGTCTAGCTTTTCACTTCAAACCTCTGGAGACAGATTCTGTATGGCAGCCGTATCGTTGAGCGTATCGACCGTGACTCCTTTGGGCGATCGCGTATTGGTCAAAGTCGCCGCCGCTGAAGAAAAGACCGCTGGCGGTATTCTCCTGCCCGATAACGCCAAAGAAAAGCCCCAAGTTGGCGAAGTCGTCGCTGTGGGCCCTGGCAAGCGCAACGATGATGGTAGCCGCCAAGCTCCCGAAGTCAGCACTGGTAACAAAGTTCTCTACTCCAAGTACGCTGGCACGGATATCAAGCTGGGCGGCGAAGATTACGTCCTGCTCTCTGAAAAAGACATCCTGGCGGTTGTTGGCTAATTAAGCCATGGCCCGAGCCGTCCCGATCGACCGCTGCTCTTTAAGGGCTGCTCTTCAAGGGTTGACGGTTCCTCGGCTCGATCGCCCCGGTTAAGCCGATCGCCAAACCAGCCATCGTCAAACCGGACTAACCAGCCCAATCCTGGGTTTCGCAAAACTCCTCATTCTTCAACCTCCAACAGGCAGATCATGGCTAAGAAGATTATCTACAACGAAAACGCCCGTCGTGCCCTTGAGCGCGGTATGGACATCCTGGCGGAAGCCGTGGCCGTCACCCTGGGTCCCAAGGGTCGCAACGTCGTGCTCGAAAAGAAATTTGGCGCACCTCAAATCATCAACGATGGTGTGACGATCGCCAAAGAAATTGAACTGGAAGATCACGTGGAAAACACCGGCGTGGCCCTGATTCGCCAAGCCGCTTCCAAAACCAACGATGCAGCGGGCGACGGAACCACCACCGCCACCGTGTTGGCCCACGCGATCGTTAAAGAAGGTCTGCGCAACGTGGCCGCCGGTGCCAACGCCATCACCCTGAAGCGCGGTACTGAAAAGGCCGTCGCTTACCTGGTGGATCAAATCAAGGCCCACGCTCGCCAAGTGCCCGAAAACGACTCCAAAGCCATCTCGCAAGTGGCAGCCATCTCCGCCGGCAACGACGAAGAAGTTGGCCAAATGATCGCCGATGCCATGAGCAAAGTGGGCAAAGAAGGCGTGATCTCCCTGGAAGAAGGCAAGTCGATGACGACTGAGCTGGAAGTTACCGAAGGGATGCGCTTTGACAAGGGTTATATCTCGCCCTACTTCGCCACCGACACCGAGCGGATGGAAGCAGTGTTGGATAACCCCTTCATCCTGCTGACCGACAAGAAAATCACCCTGGTGCAAGACCTGGTGCCGATCCTGGAGCAAGCCGCTCGCGCTGGCAAGCCCCTGCTGATCATCGCTGAAGACATCGAGAAGGAAGCCCTGGCTACCTTGGTGGTGAACCGTCTGCGCGGCGTGCTGAACGTGGCGGCCGTGAAGGCTCCTGGCTTTGGCGATCGCCGTAAGGCCATGCTGGAAGACATCGCCATCCTGACCGGCGGTCAACTGATCACCGAAGATGCTGGCTTGAAGATCGACAGCACCAAGCTGGAGCAACTGGGTCAAGCCCGCCGGATCACGATCACCAAGGACACCACCACGATCGTGGCCGATGGCAACGAAGCCGAAGTGAAGGCCCGTTGCGAGCAAATCCGCCGTCAAATGGAAGAAACTGAATCTTCCTACGACAAGGAAAAACTGCAAGAGCGTCTGGCCAAGCTGGCTGGCGGTGTGGCAGTGGTGAAGGTTGGCGCGGCCACCGAAACCGAAATGAAGGATCGCAAGCTGCGTCTGGAAGATGCGATCAACGCCACCAAGGCGGCCGTTGAAGAAGGCATCGTGCCCGGTGGTGGTACAACCCTGGCACACCTGGCTCCTAGTCTGACCGATTGGGCAAACGCCAACCTGAAGGACGAAGAGCTAACCGGCGCACTGATCGTGGCTCGTGCCCTGACGGCTCCCCTGAAGCGGATTGCTGAAAACGCCGGTCAAAACGGCGCGGTGATCGCTGAGCGCGTGATGGAAAAAGACTTCAACGTGGGCTACAACGCTTCGAGCGGCGAATACGTAGACATGTTTGAAGCTGGGATCGTTGACCCCGCCAAGGTGACCCGCTCGGCCCTGCAAAACGCTGCCTCGATCGCGGCGATGGTGCTGACCACCGAGTGCATTGTGGTTGACAAGCCCGAACCGAAGGAAGCTGCTGGTGCTGGCGCTGGCATGGGCGGCGGCGACTTCGACTACTAAGTCTCGCCCACAATCCTTGTCCCGGGCATGGTTCAGGGAATCGTTACCCAACTTGTAAGGGTAACGATCCCTCCATCGCCCAGGCAAACTCAAAAGTAAATCGGTTGGGAGCTATGCCACAGGCAGTTAGTTTCCAGCCGATTTTGCATGAACGGTGATTCCGAATGGGTTGGCTTCGCTGGATCTTTTGCACAAATCCGCAAGAAACCCTCATGCCCCAGCCCCTTCTTTTCAATTGGGCAGTGGGAAACCAGCGCTATTGATCTTCGGCGCTATTGATCTCCGGCGATCTCATGGCGGCTGGTTGAGTTCCTTTGATGGTGGACCCATGAACAAAACAGCCCATCAACCCAATTCATGGGCAACAAAAAAGCAGCACTCCCATGGGTACTGCTTTAAGACTGAAAGCTTAATCGCGGGTTGAATTCTCAAGAACGGCTCAGAGCATTCATCAGCTCCAAACAACCGAGATATGCAAGATATTCCGGAAATTTGGGAGATTCAGAAACTTTAAGTTGCTCAAGACAGAACTGAGCCAACCCGTCGATCCATTTGCAATTGAATGGTAGGGATTTTCAACCGTACAGCGAAAGAGGGCTAATCAACTGGTTTTAAAGATCGTTGAGTTGAAACGACTAAAGACAATTCTTGAATCAAGCTTTGAAGCTTTTTGGGCCAAGCTGGGATTGAATCAGAATTTTCCTCAAACCGTTGTCAAGCGATCGGGGCTGAACGGCCGCTCACCCCAAGTTACGATTCCGCCTTCACCAACTTGACGTTCTTCGCCAAGCCCAAGAACTGCAACAGTTGGATCGTCATCCAAGTGGCGTCAATTTCCCACCAAGCCAAACCATGGCGAGCGGAGTATTGATGGGCATGGTGGTTGTTGTGCCAGCCTTCGCCGTAGGTCAGGAGCGCCACCCACCAGCAGTTGGTGGAGCGATCGCCTGAGTCTTCAAAGGTGCGATAGCCAAACTTGTGGGTGGCGCTGTTCACCAGCCAAGTGCAATGCCACAGGGAAACCATCCGCACGCAGATGCCCCAGAGCACAAACGACCATCCACCCATCAGGTACAGAATGGCGGCGAGGGGAATTTGCAGCAGCAGGAAGTAGCGATCGAGGAATTTATAGAAAGGATCGTCGCCGATATCCTTGGTGAAGCGGGGAATTTCGCTTTCGGCGGGCACTTCGTACATCATCCAACCGATGTGGCTCCAGAGGAAACCCTTGGTCGAATCATGATGATCCGGATCGGTGTCCGAATGCAGGTGGTGGTGGCGGTGCAAACCAACCCACCAAATGGGGCCACCTTGGCAGGAGAGCGTTCCACAGAACACGAAGAAGTACTCCAACCACTTGGGAACCTCGAAACTGCGGTGGGTGACGAGGCGATGCCACCCAAGGGTAATTCCGAGGCCGCCCGTCACCCAGTGGAGGAAGATCATCAGGCCAACGGCTGCCCAGCTAAAGTTTTGCGGCAGAAATGCCACGACGGCTGCGATGTGCATCGCCGTCATAAAGATAATTACGCCCCAGTCTGGGCGCAAGTTCTGTGCGGACGTTGCGGCAGTCATTCAATTACCTATGTCATCGATGCGCTAAATCAGCGTATCATTTCCTATTTGAATTTCTTCACAATGGACTGAGCATCCAGGTTGACCGAAATTCAGCGGTGGTGTGGGTTGGCGCTGCGAAATCTAGGAATCGGCAGCAGCCGCAGAGGGGCGGCTTGATCGCGATCGGGGGTTTAGGGAATTTTTGGGATCGCGAAACCTTTCGATCGCGATCAAGCCGGGGATCAACGCCAGTCTAAGTCAGGAATCCCTGAAAACATTGGGGATCACGGGCGATCGACCGGCTCAGACTGGTCGTGTTTTGACCTTGATCAGTGCATCTTTGCCCCTCGATTTTGGGTTGTTGGTGATCTTGATTGAGCACCGGAGCGGTATTTTGGAAAGCTTGCCTAATTTTGGCAATTTTTTGGGCGCAATTACGAAAATTCAAGCCATTTGGGGTTAGTTCGGTCATGGGGATTCAGATGGATCAGGCCACCAAGGGCGGTGTCACGGTGGATGCGGCGGCGGTGGTGCAACAAGCGGTGGAGGAGTTGGGGCCCCGATTCGGGCAAATCGATCGCGCGGTGCAGGCCAAGCTGAAGCGTGTGTTGGATGCGTTTCGGGCGGAACGAGTGGGGGCCCACCATTTTGCGGGGGTTTCGGGCTATGGCCACGATGATTTGGGTCGGGACACGCTCGATCGAGTCATGGCCCGGGCCCTCCAGGCCGAAGCCGCGATCGTGCGAGTGCAAATTGTGTCGGGAACCCACGCGATCGCCTGTGCCCTCTTTGGGGTGCTGCGGCCCGGCGATGAGCTGCTGTCCGTGGCCGGCAAACCCTACGACACCCTCGAAGAGGTGATTGGCAAGCGGGGCAGCGGTCAGGGATCCCTGATGGATTTTGGGATCACCTACCGGGAATTGGATTTGACTCCGGCCGGGACGATCGATTGGGAAGCCCTGGCCCAAGCAATCCGTCCAGAAACAAAGATGGTCACGATCCAGCGATCCTGTGGCTATGACTGGCGACCCAGCCTCTCCGTTGCCGACATTGGCCGGATCGTGGCGATCGTGAAGGCCCAGAATCCGAACACGATTTGCTTTGTGGACAACTGCTACGGCGAATTTGTGGAAGACAACGAACCGACCGCCGTGGGCGCAGACCTGATGGCCGGCTCCTTGATCAAAAACCCCGGCGGCACGATCGTCACCGCTGGCGGCTATGTGGCCGGCCGGGCTGATCTTGTGGAGCAAGCGGCCTGTCGGTTAACGGCTCCCGGCATTGGTTCCGAGGGCGGGGCGGCCTTCGACCAACACCGACTGCTCTATCAGGGTTTGTTCTTGGCTCCCCAAATGGTGGGAGAAGCGCTCAAGTGCAATTACCTGGCAGCGCGGGTGTTTGCCAACCTGGGCTACCCAGTGAATCCGGCTCCGGACGCAGCCCAAAGCGACATCATCCAGGCCCTGAAGCTGGGCAGTGCCGAAAAGGTAATTGCCTTTTGCCGGGCAGTGCAACAGGCTTCCCCAATCGATTCCTACGTGGATCCCGTGCCGGCCGTGATGCCCGGTTATGAGGATCAAGTGGTGATGGCTGGGGGCACCTTCATTGAAGGCAGCACCTCAGAGCTGTCGGCCGATGGGCCCTTGCGCGCGCCCTATGTGGCCTATTTCCAAGGGGGAACCCACTGGACCCACGCGGCGATCGCCCTGGAAACGGCCGTGGCGGCGATCGGCCCCGCAGGCAGTGCCCTGGAGTCTTAACCACCAGTGATTTGGCTCAATGGGCGGTTTAATCAGCAGTGCGATCGACTGAACCGCCCAGACAGTCCATGGGAGCATTCCATTCGCACCAAACCCTTGTTTCCAAGAGGTGCGCTAAAATCAAATCAGTCCGGGTATGAGATAGCCCCCTGATGTGGTAAAGGCTCGCAACAACGCCAGCCCCGATCGCCCATCGCCCAGCGGTTTACACCCCTGACAGCCACCCCCGGCATCGAACGGCCCGCCGCTGTCAAGAGACCGTCCGCGCTCTCGCCCGTCCCTGAACCTGCCCTCAAACCCAGTTGTCTAACCCGTTCTGCTGAGAAGCCGCCCGTGAAACCCATTCGATCGCTTGATGATGCCCTAGAACGCTGCCAAACCCTGGGAATGCGCGTCAGTCGCCAGCGCCGCTTCATCTTGGAACTGCTATGGGACGATCAGGAGCACCTATCGGCACGGGAAATTTATGACCGACTGAATCGGCGGGGCAAAGACATTGGCCACACCTCGGTTTACCAAAACCTGGAAGCCTTGGCCCGTAACGGCATTGTGGAATGTATCGATCGGGCTGATGGTCGTCTGTACGGCAACATTAGCGACCCCCACAGCCACATCAACTGCTTAGACAGCGGCCGAATTGTTGACGTGCATGTGACCCTGCCACCGGAGCTGATTGCCCAAATCGAGGCCCAAACGGGGGTCAAGATCGCTGACTATCGGATCGATTTCTATGGCTACGATCAGCAGTCTGCCCAGGCCAGCTAGTGCCAGTTGCCCCATCGATCACCCCTCTACTCCCCCATGTCCACCCACCCGAGGCTGGCCCGCATCACCCTGTTTCCGATCAAGTCCTTGGATGGTGTCGCGGTCGATCGGGTCGCCCTGACGGCGGCTGGATCCTTAGTGGGCGATCGGGAATTTGCCCTGCTTGATGCCCAAGGCAAGTTCATTAACGGCAAGCGCAACGCCGCCATTCACCACATTCGATCGACCTTTGACCTAGCCCAACGTCTCGTCACCCTGCGCTTACAAGCAGGCTCTCAAGCCGCCGCCACCTTCCATTTAGATCGCGATCGGGAAGCATTAGCCACCTGGTTCAGCGACTATTTTCAGCAACCGGTCACCATTGCCCAAAACCACGAGGCCGGCTTTCCCGATGATCCGGCCGCTTGGGGCCCCACCTTGATTAGCGCAGGGTCGATCGCAGCGGTGGCCAGTTGGTTTCCAGATTTGACCGTCGCGGAACTGCGCGATCGGCTGCGAACCAACCTGGAAATTGACGAGGTGGAGCCTTTTTGGGAAGAACAGCTCTACAGCACCGCTGGCAACGGGATCCCGTTTCAAATTGGCGCAGTGCCATTTCTAGGCACGAATCCCTGTCAACGCTGCATTGTCCCCACCCGAAACAGCCAAACCGGCGAACCCACGGCTCAATTTCAAAAAACCTTCATGGCCCAGCGCCAAATCACCCTGCCACCTTGGGCCGAGCGATCGCGTTTTAATCACTTCTACCGATTGGCCATCAATACCCAAGTTCCGGCGATCGACCCCAATTCTGCCTCTGCCAACGAAGAATCTAGGATGTTGCAAGTGGGCGATCGGTTAACGCTCACATTGGACTAAATCAAACTAAATTAACTGGTAATTGAGTTAATTAGTCATAGCAATTACCTCGCCTGATGAGCACCTTGACAGTGCGTGGTAGAGCAGTTTTAAACGTCAGTTCAGGATAAGGGAAACAGAAGTGATCTTGTAGGTTGGGTTGAGGTACGAAACCCAACAACAGCAAAACTAGTGGCAATCTAGCGCAAAGATAGATCACCTAGTACTAAATTTTCTCTAGCCAAGCTTCTAGTGCCAAGTTTATTAAGTCTTGCAGGGATGATATTTCTTCTTCGTTCTTAATTAAGGAGAGATATCCTTTTATGGGCATTGCCAAACCTGACTTATAGTGCGGATTTAGAGTTTCATTCTTATATCTTTCTTCGACAAACCGCTCTCGATAATCCTTATCGATAAAGTATCTCTCAACAGAATGCACCCCATAATTAGGAGGTAGTAATTTATTCAGAGGTCGAACTGATCCCAGCCGCCATTCTTCATAACTCACCATCCTTCCGTTCCCCTTTGGAACATGCCCTAATGAAGTTACTGATAGCCAATCTGTCCAGATCTTCATCCTAGCAATGATTTTTCTGGCACTCATTGTTCTTGATGTAACATGCGGTAGCCACAGAAACAAGGCTGGTGTTTTGCGGCTTTCATCATATCTCAATTCAGCGCAAGGTCTGGTTTTACTAGAGCCATACAAAATATTATTGCCAATAGGTATCTCCTTCATTTGGTGATGAAATCCGAGTATTTGTTCTCTTGCATTCAAAATAAATTGTCGTTCAGTTTCTGCAACATCAGTCAGTAATTTCAACAGTCGTCTTGGTGGTTCTTGAACTAACCGCTCCTGTGATTCCTGCTCATATGAGACAGTGATCGAAGATGACTCATTATTTTCTAAATTGTGGAGAGTGAATATGAGACTTTCAGATTTTATAGACAAATCAAATGTTAAAAAATGAATATCTAAACAACTATACTTTCTGTCAATTAGATTATCTCTGTGAAAGACAGGGGAGATTATTAAGATTTTAATAGGCTTAGAGTAGTCAACAAAATCAGCCAACGGCTTCTCTTCTAGTAAAGCGTCGTAATATCGAGATACTTGATTGACAACATATCGGTCTTCTTGATTTTTAAGTTCCACAATGAGTAGTCTTTTATCAGAATCTACAGCCAAGATGTCGCAGAACTGACCACCAATAGGAAACTGTCTTTTTAATGGAGTAACACCTAGCATTTTATCTAAGCATAAATACAGGAAGTCTTCGAGGTTTGCTTCCGACTGAAATTCCCAGTTTGAACCTATTTTTTTAAGCTTGGCTACTTTAGAAAGTGAATAAGGCATGGTTCAGAAAATAAGTTAAGACTTTTATTTTGGGTTAATCATTTTAACTTGCTTAACACTTAATATTGATTAAGTTCAGGAATTTTTAATTCGTTCAAGTGAAATTTTGATAAGAATTTTGAGTTGCAGCCTTAGATCAAAATCATGAGGTACTCAAACCTAGGCGATCCACAACATCCACAAGACCCGTAAAATCAGCAAGATCATCTCCCAAATTATCCAATTCGCACCCCCGTAACGGCCCTATGGAACATGGTTTGATGTGGCTGCCCCTCCTAGGGCTGTTTATTGGTCTCGCCTATGCCGGTTGGAATGAATACCAACGGCTAGAGGCTTACAAAATTTGGGCAAAAGGGTTCGATCGCGCCAAATACGACATTTACGCCGTCTTGGGCCAAAAGGGTCGTGAATTGGTTTGGGGCATCCCCAACCGCAAGGGGCCGATCGAGGTGCAACGGCTTTCCCTGGAGCAAGTGCAGGGCGTGGTGCTCATGGCCGATGGCCAAGCGATCAACCCCGAGAAATATCCCACTCAAGCCAAGCAGGTGATTTTGGAGCTGGTGCGCAAGGACAGCGGCCCAGCCATGAAGATTCCCTTCACCCAAATTGATATCGCGGCCCAATGGGCGATCGCCCTGGAGCGGGATTTGGGTTAGGGCGATCGGGTCAAACCTAGCCCAACAAACCCAAAGCCGCCTTGGTGCGCGGCCCGGCTACTCCGTCAGGAACTAAGCCAGAGTCCCGTTGGAAGCGCTTGACCGCCGCTTCGGTGATCGGGCCGTAATACCCCGTGACCCGGAAGCGGAAATAGCCCAGGTCTTTCAGCCGCTGTTGCAAGCGACTGGTGTTGACGTTGCGACCGCTCACACAGCTATAGCAGGGGCCGGCTCCCGCGCCCCATCCGCCGCTATTGCGAAGATAAGGGGGGCGGTAAACGTAGCTGCTGATGGTTTTGAAGGTGGGGCAAGGGCGAACGGTGATGGGTGGCAGGGGCTTGGTGACGGGACGATTGGGATTGACGAAGGCGGGGCCGTCGCCCACGCCGCCGCCACCGCCACCACTGCGGAGGGTTTCACCCGCATGCTCAGCGGCCAGGGCCGGGCCGATCGCCGCGCCCAGAATGCTGACGGTCAACAGCAGCGACAAAAAGCGCAACCAACCGTGGGACGACAGCCGCTCCCAGGCGATCGCCCGACTGAGGGCCACTTCTAGGGACGGGAGTTCCAGGAAATCAGACCGGTAGGCCGCTGCCAAGTGGGGATAGCCAAGACTTTCCATAGATAATTTGCCAAACCTAAGAATCCAAAGAATCCGAACCTAAGCAATCCGAAGCGTCCGCAACCGGGGGCACAGACTCAACTGCAATTAGCATCACTACTGAATCACTGCCAGCCGCCATAGCCAGAGCCACAGATTCGCACGCAACAGGGATTATAAACAGGCTGCCAACTGGAATCGGTCGCGGGTCGCACCCAGTTTCGGGCCCGGCGCACATGGCGCTTCACGGGCAAATAGGGAGAGCCTCGGCGGCCGGAAACGGGCACGGTGGCCAGGGCATTGACCGTGGTTGCATCCACGTAGCCGGTGGCGGGAATGCGACGCGATCGCTGGAAGGCAACCAGGGCCGTTTGGGTGACTTTGCCGAAGTGACCCGTGTTAGTGCGCGATTTTTGGAAGCCCAGGGTGCGCAGCTTGCCTTGGAGGGTGGCCACGCGATCGCTCGTTTCGCCCCCATAGATTGGCGCGGTCAGGGTTCCATAACTTCCTGTGTTCACCTCGGAGCTGGGGCGAGCGCTCGGGGGCAGCACCACCGGAGCCACCGGGCGCGGACGGTTAATCACCGGCTGCCAACCACCCGGCTGATTCCCCCGATCGTTCGTGTTGCCCGTGTCGCCGCGGCCGTCCGATCGCCAAGGATTGCGTGGCTCCACCGTTTCCGCATCAAGCTTGGCTTGGGTTTCCAAATCCAATACGCCGGTTCCTGGCAATCGGTGCTGGGCCTGATAGGTCAACAGGGCGGTGCGGGTGGCTTCGTCAAAGGTTCCAGTCACCAACAGGGGCAGGTTAAAGGTGCTGGCCTGTCGCAGTCGCCATTGCAGAACTTGCACCGAAGGGCCCTGGTCGCCGCGCACCAAGTAGGGGGCGGGCGTTTGGCGGGCGGGCGCACCATTGGCCGCCATCAACATCATGGTGCTGGTGCGATCGAGCACGCCCGTGGGGGTGAGCTTGCCGGTGCGCCGTTGGTAATTGCGCAGGGCAAGTTCCGTGGCGCTGTCAAACTCAGCGGTAATCGGCACTTCCAGCCCGGCCCCCTTGAGCAGTTGCTGAAGATTTTGAACCGCCAAGCCCCGATCGCCAAATCGCAGGCTGTTATAGGCCTGGGCCCCTTCGGCCAGAAGCGGCCAAGACAACACCCCAAGGGCGATCGCCCCCAGAAGCATTCGGCCCGAGGTGATTCGATTGAGCTGCCCCGCTGCCCGATCGGTGACCTGATCAGCTCCCTGATTTTGGTCTTCCAGGTGTTCCGGGGCATCCAGCGCCTCTAACGCCAGGGCATAGTGCAAATAGGCCCAGCTTTCCATAACAAGCCCATCAAAAGTGGATTGAGTTCCTAAACTGAATTCTTGACTCTGACTGGAGTGCTAAGCGACTCAAATTTTTTTCATTCAACCGTGATCGATTGAACAGCGATTGGTTGAACGATGATCGGGAATGGGTGAACGTTGGTTGCAGAATCATCCATCCCCGTTGTACTGGAGAACAGACCTCAGACACAAGGTGGGAGCCACCGGGCGATCGGGCATGGGGGTGGGAATCGGGGTGATCTTCTCGTCAGGTGATCTTCGCGTCAGACGCTGATTAACCGTCGAATCTCCAACCAAAGTCCTAGGCGCGATCGAACAAAAGACCTTAGAATTCTGGGCATGGTTCAGGCAAATCCCACAAACAATTCCCCCGCGACCCCGATCGCGCCCCCCACCGGTCACCCCGTCGCCGGGTCGATCCCCCCATGCGCTTGGAGCCGCCCGATCGGCCTTGGTTGGGAACGTCCTTACACCGTCCGCTATGCCAGCAATTTGGACGATGGCCCCTGGCATGGTGCGCCCTTGGGTGGGTTTGGGGCCGGCTCCTTGGGTCGATCGCCCCGGGGTGAATTTAACTTTTGGCACATGGACGGCGGGGAGCATGTGTTTGCCAACCTGCCCGGCTGTCAGTTTGCGGTTTTTGAGCAAGCAGAGGGCGACTTACCCCGAACCTATGCCCTCAGCAGCGAACCACCCGCCGATGGCAGCCTGGGGGATTGGGCTTGGTATCCCGCTTCCACGGCCGAGCGCTCAACGGGCACTTACTCGGCGCTCTACCCGCGCAGTTGGTTTACTTACGAAAACGTGTTGCAGACCCACCTCACCTGCGAACAGTTTTCACCGATTTTGGCGGGCAACTACCAAGAAACCAGCTATCCCGTGGCGGTGTTTGAGTGGACGGCCCACAACCCCACCGATCGCCCCATTACAGTCAGTATTTTGCTCAGTTGGGAAAACACGGTGGGTTGGTTCACCAATGCCCTCAAGAATCCCGAAATTACGGTGCGGGACGACGGCAGCCCCGAGTATGAATATCAACCCCGTTGGGGCGAGAGCGAGGGGAACTTTAACCGCTGGATTGAAGATTTCTCGCGGGTGGGCTGCACGCTCCTGAACTTGGAAGGCTTGATTGATCCGGGCGATCGCCCCTTGGCCGAAGGGATGGGCCAATGGGCCTTGATGACGGTGCAAAACCCGGCGGTGGAGGTGTTTCACCACACCCGCTGGAACCCGGCCGGCGATGGTTCGGATCTGTGGCGCGATTTTTCCCGATCGGGTGACCTGTCCGACGAAAGCGACGATCGGCCCGCCAAGGCCGGTGAACGGATTGGCGCAGCGATCGCCGTTCGCTTCACCCTCCGACCCGGCAAAACTCGCAAAATTCCCTTCATCTTGGCTTGGGACTTTCCCACCACGGAATTCAAGGCCGGCGTGACCTACTATCGTCGCTACACGGACTTTTTCGGGCGCAATGGTCAAGGGGCCTGGTCGATCGCCCGCACCGCCCTGAAGCATTACGATGCCTGGCGCGAAGGGATCATTGCCTGGCAAAAACCCGTACTCGATCACCCCGACTGGCCCGATTGGTTCAAAATGGGCCTTCTCAATGAGCTATACGACCTGACGGCTGGGGCCACCGTTTGGAGTGCCGCCGATGAGCGAGATCCCAAGGGCCAGTTCGCCGTGGCCGAATGTCTGGACTACCGCTGGTATGAAAGTTTAGATGTGCGGCTCTATGGTTCCTTTGGGCTGCTGTTGCTGTGGCCCGAGCTGGAAAAGGCCGTGATGCGAGCCTTTGCGCGGGCAATTCCCACGGCCGATGCCACCCCTCGAATCATTGGCTATAACCGGGCGGCGGCGGTTCGGAAGATTGCCGATGCCACCCCCCATGATTTGGGCGCACCGAACGAACATCCCTGGGAAGCCACCAACTACACCAGCTATCAGGATTGCAACCTGTGGAAGGATTTACCCTGCGATTTCGTGTTGCAGGTCTACCGGGACTATCAACTCACGGGAGCCAGCGATCGGCAATTCTTGGTGGACTGCTGGGATTCGGTGGAGCGATCGCTCGCTTACCTAAAAACCTTTGACCAAGACGGCGACGGCATTCCCGAAAACTCCGGCGCACCCGACCAAACCTTTGATGATTGGCGACTGGTGGGCGTGAGTGCCTACTGCGGCGGCCTGTGGATTGCGGCATTGGAAGCGGCGATCGCGATCGGGCAAGTGCTGCTGGAAGCGGATTTGGATGATTTAACCTATGAATCAGACCGGGCCCGCGCCGCCCTCGATCGCCCCCGCTTGGCGGCCACCCTGGCCACCTACCAAGACTGGCTCACCCAAGCCCGATCGGTTTATCATCTGGCCCTCTGGAACGGGCAATCCTATCGCCTCGACACCGGCAGCGGTTCCGACGTGGTGATGGCGGATCAGCTTTGTGGTCAGTTCTATGCCCGATTGCTGGGGCTGCCGGATGTGGTGGACAGCGCCGCCGTTCGCAGGACGATCGAAACGGTTTATGACTCCTGTTTCGTCAAGTTCAACGCCTTCTGTCGGAGCGATCGGGCCCGGGAACTGGGGTGGAACATTCCCCACGACCTGCCTAACCTGGGGGTGGCCAACGGCGTGTTGCCCGATGGTTCCCCCGAAAACCCGAAGGCCACCCATCCATTGGAAGTCTGGACAGGAATTAACTTTGGGCTAGCGGCTTTTTGGTTGCAAATGGGCTACCAGCAGGAAGCCATGGAAGTGGCCGCCGCCGTTGTGAACCAAATCTATAGCGGGGGTTTGCAATTCCGAACGCCGGAGGCTATTACGGCTCAAAACACCTTCCGGGCCAGTACCTACCTGCGACCGATGGCCATTTGGGCAATGTATGGCATTCTGACGGAGTTTGCGCCCTTAACGGCCCGTTAGGGAGCAGCAATTGAGGAGCTATGACGGTGCCGATCGGGTCGATCGAATGCAGTAATTCCCACTGCGGTCACGGGAATCCCGCCTCGGCCAAGGTCTGTGCTGCCTGTGGTGCTCCGCTGCTGCATCTATACCTCTACGGGATTGGATCCGACCTGCGGTCGCTGGCTCCCGGCACTTGGCTCGCCAATCGCTACTACTACTTGGGCGATCGGCGCTTTTTGGACGGCAAGCCAGGCCAAGTGCCCGAAGTGCCTGGGGAGGTGACGCGCCTGCTTCTCAGCTATTTGCGGCTGGTGGAGCATCGGCCCCAAGTGCCCCAAATTTACGGCGTTGTCAAACAGTCGAACTTTAGCCGGGAAGCCATTTTGTTACTTGAAGGGGCCCCGATCGGCCCCGATGGATCCCTGCTGCCAAAGTTGGTTGACCAATGGGCCAAGGCCACACCCCTGCGCCAACTGAATTGGCTGTGGCAAGTGGCGCGGCTCTGGGAACCCTTGCAAGACGCGGGGGTCACGGCCACCCTGTTGGAGCCGGAGCGGTTGCGGGTGGGGAGCGGCTGGGTGCGGTTGCTGGCCCTGAAGGACAATGCGGGGCGATCGCCCAGTTGGGCCGAGTGGGGGCGCTGGTGGGTGCAACGGCTGCGGCCCCATCCGGCCTTGGAATCTTTGGTCTCGCCCCTGTTGCAACAGGTGGCGTTGGGTAATTGCGATCCGCCGACTCTGGTGGCGAATTTGGAGCAGCTCATCACCCAAGTGGCGGCCCAGGATGCGCCCGTGGAGCTGGCCGTGGCCAGCCTGAGCGACCCGGGGCCGAGCCGATCGCGCAATGAAGATGCTTGCTATCCCTTCAGCCAAGATCAGACCCGAGGGCAGCGGTTGGGTTTGGCGATCGTTTGCGATGGGTTAGGGGGCCATGAGGGCGGGGACGTGGCTTCCCGTTGGGCGATCGAGCAGCTCACCACCGAGTTAGTGCCCTTTGTGGAGGCCGCCGCCCAGGCCCCCCCTAGCCCTGAGTTGGTGAATGCCACCCTGCTGCGGGCGATCGGGCTGGCCAATGCCGTCATTACCCAACGCAATGTGCAGGAGGGGCGAGCCGAGCGCCAACGGATGGGCACCACGGTGGTTTTGGCCCTGGTGATCGATCGATGGCTGTACATTGCCCATGTGGGCGATAGCCGCGCTTATCAAATCACGCCCACGGGCTGCTATGCCTTGACCTTGGATGATGACCTGGCTACCCGCGAAACCCGTTTGGGTCTCGGGTTCTATCGAGATTTGTTGCAAATCAGCGCCGCCGGGGCCCTGGTACAGGCCTTGGGCATGGGCAATTCTGAGCAACTTTATCCCAGCGTGCGCCGCATGGTGCTGGACGAGGATTGCGCGATCGTCCTCTGCTCCGATGGGGTGAGCGATTTTGACCTGATCGAGCGATCGTGGCGTGACCAGTTCCCGGTGCGTTGGGGCCAAGGGGATCCCGGTCAAACCGTGGCCCAAATGATCGCCCTCGCCAATCAACACAATGGCCACGACAACGCCACCATCAGCCTGGTGCAAATTGGAGCCACGCGCCAGCTCGTGCCGGATCCAGCCCGCCTGCGCCGCCCCGTGATGGTTCCTAGTCCACCGCTCGATCGGGAATTGGAGGTTTCGCCCGCCGCCAACTCCAATAACCCCAATAGTTTCCAAGGGGATGACCTGTTGCCCTCGGTGGTGGCCAAAATGCCCCAAACGGAACTGGTGACCCCTTCGGCGGAACCCTCGCCAATTCCCCCTGAGGGCCGATCGCCCCTGGTTCGATCGCCCTGGGTTGGCCGCTGGTTCAGCCTGTTGGCCCTAGTCATTTTCGGCGGTGGGCTGTTGGCCCTGGTGATCATGCCCCTGGTGCGACAACTGGTCGATGCCAATGCCCCCAATACCCCGGCTCCTAGCTCCACCCCGATCGCCTCGCCCAGTGGAATCAACACCACACCCAGCCCCGTACCCAGCCCGATGGCTCTGAACGTGGGCGAGGTGCTGCAAATCAAGCCCCAAGCTGCCGCCCTGGGGTTATACGGGCCCGATCGAACCACCCTGGTTGGTTGGTTACCCCCCAACAGCACCATTCAAATTCTGCGCATCTCCTTGCCGATCGCCCCCGCCACCCCAACGGCCACCCCGATCGCCAACCCACCAACCGGCGATCGCCCCTCTGGGCCGCCACCGGGACTGACCTGGGTGGAACTCAAAATCTGTACCCTGGGCCGCAGCAATCTCAACAGTTCTCTCGCCAGCGGCGCAACTCTTTGGGCCCGCCAAGCAGACTTGGGCGATCGCGTTGTGGCCGCCGCTCCCCTCCCCTTGCCCAACGGCTGCCAAGCCTCGACAATCACTCCCGATGCTGTCAACAACCCGCCGTGAATTGGTGATAAGTTGAGCGCGGACTTGCGATCGCCTCCCCGGGGACAGCCATGAACAGCACTGAATCTTGGAAATATTTCTTTCTTGCGGACGGGTGGATTGTTGGGCGCGTTTGGAGCACCGATGGCCCCTGGAGCACCATCGCTTGGCGACGCGGGCCCCGCATTGAACGCACCCACCTCTCCATCACCCAGCAGGACGAAGTGCTCTGGCTGTATCGAGCCGAGTCCAACATCGTCACCATCGAGGTCAAGCCCGAACCGACCACCACGGGTGACGGCAACTTCAATCAGCCGATCGGGCAAGTGCTGCTCACCCGTTTAATCAGCGCCGACCAGGTAATCGAACGGCTGAGCCTGGCCCAAGCCCACTTTCAAACCCAAAAAGCCGGCCAGTTCTAGGGTTTCCCCGATCGCCACGGTCTCGATCCCCAACCGTCAACAACGGCTGGCGCATTCCCCTGCCAATCACCCATTGCCGCCATCACAGGGCGATCGGCCTCCCCGTTTGCTTGCGATCGGTATGTGGACTCTATACACTTTTTTAGATAACTGCCTTAACGGATTCTTTCGAGAAACTGCATCGCGACTTCCATAACAGGCGATCGATTTACTGCACTGCTGTATCACCAACGATTGAGGAGGCCGTAGTCAATGGGACTACCCTGGTATCGAGTGCATACAGTCGTCCTGAATGACCCAGGCCGACTGATTGCCGTACACCTAATGCACACAGCGCTTGTGGCCGGCTGGGCCGGTTCCATGGCGCTGTTTGAGCTATCCAACTTCGATCCGAGCGATCCCGTTCTGAACCCCATGTGGCGGCAAGGCATGTTCGTGCTGCCCTTCATGGCGCGTTTGGGCGTGACCGAATCGTGGGGCGGCTGGAGCGTCACGGGTGAAACTGCCACCAACGTCGGCTTCTGGAGCTTTGAAGGCGTAGCAACTGCCCACATCGTCCTTTCGGGTCTGCTGTTCTTGGCAGCCGTTTGGCACTGGGTGTTCTGGGATTTGGAACTGTTCACCGATCCCCGCACGGGCGAACCCGCCCTCGACTTGCCGAAGATGTTCGGCATCCACCTGTTCTTGTCTGGTCTTCTCTGCTTTGGTTTCGGTGCATTCCACCTCACGGGTCTGTTTGGGCCAGGGATGTGGGTGTCTGACCCCTATGGCATCACTGGCCATGTCCAGCCCGTTGCGCCCGAATGGGGGCCCGATGGCTTTAACCCCTTTAACCCCGGCGGGATTGTGGCCCACCACATCGCTGCGGGGATTGTCGGGATTATTGCCGGTCTGTTCCACCTGAGCGTCCGCCCGCCCGAGCGCCTCTACAAGGCCCTGCGGATGGGGAACATCGAAACCGTGCTGTCGAGCAGTATCGCTGCGGTGTTCTTCTCGGCCTTCGTGGTTGCGGGCACCATGTGGTACGGCAACGCCACCACCCCGATCGAACTGTTTGGCCCCACCCGTTATCAGTGGGATAGCGGCTACTTCCAACAGGAAATCCAACGTCGCGTTCAAACCGATGTGGCGGCTGGCAAGAGCTTGGATGAAGCTTGGTCGGCAATTCCCGAAAAACTGGCTTTCTATGACTACGTGGGCAACAGCCCCGCCAAGGGCGGTCTGTTCCGCGTCGGCAAGATGAACAGCGGCGACGGCACGGCCAAGAAGTGGCTGGGTCACGCGGTGTTCACCGATGCTGAAGGTCGCGAACTGAACGTGCGCCGTCTGCCGAACTTCTTCGAAACCTTCCCGGTTGTGATGACCGATGCGGATGGTGTGGTGCGTGCGGACATTCCGTTCCGTCGTGCAGAATCGAGGCTGAGTGTTGAGCAAAGCGGTGTCACGGCTAAGGTCTACGGCGGTGCGCTGGGCGGCCAAACCTTCACCAACCCGGCGGATGTGAAGCGGCTGGCTCGCCGTTCGCAGTTGGGCGAACCGTTTGAGTTCGACACCACCGATGCAGATGGCGTGTTCCGCACCAGCCCTCGCGGTTGGTTCACCTTCGCCCATGCTTCGTTTGCGCTGCTGTTCTTCTTTGGTCACATCTGGCACGGTGCTCGGACGCTGTTCCGCGACGTGTTTGCTGGGATTGAAGCTGACCTGGGCGAACAAATCGAGTTTGGTGCGTTCCAAAAACTGGGCGACTTGACCACCCGTAAGGAGTCGGTCTAGGGCTTGGCTTTGGTCACTCTAGCTTTGGGGTGCTAAGGGTCAGACTCTGACTCCTTGGTAGCCCAAAAATTAACGGGAGAGTCTGGGATTCCAGGCTCTCCCGCTGTGTTTTGGGGGTGTTGGGCGGTGGGGCCGATCGCCCTGGGCAGCTTGTCTTCAGTGCCAGCCCCAGGTTTTTTCAAAAGTTCTTTTTCGGAAGTTCCTTTTCAGAAGATTGTTGCAGGTTGTAAATCCTGATTTGACGGGATTTTGGAAACTGAACGTTTTCGACCCTTGCTTGATAGACTGAGGAAAAGTTGTTAGGAAATGAACGATGGAAAGCGTTGCCTACATTTTGATTTTGGCGTTGGCGATCGGGACGTTGTTTTTTGCAATTGCCTTCCGCGAGCCTCCTCGGATTGGCAAGTAGGCAAGGCTTGGCCGCATGGGCTGCGTTGAGCTTGATTGCACGGAGCCTCACGATATTGAGCTTCCCGACATTCGGCTTGGCAACATTAGCGCCAAGGGCTGTATTGGCCATATCGGCTGTATTGATATTTGGATCGTTGGCCCGATCGCCCAATCTAGGGTTGGGAGCTAGCCCTTCGGTGGCTCGATCGACCATGATCACCGTTCAACCCGAGTGATGAATCGTTTGGATGGAGGGTCTGTGGGGCAACTCGATCGCACGGTTTGTCACTCGGGTTCTGTTATGAGGGGTGATGCCTGTGCGGTGTCCGTTCTGCCATCACACGGATAGTCGGGTGCTTGAATCGCGGGCGGCGGAAGGCGGACAAAGCATTCGGCGGCGGCGCGAGTGTTTGGCTTGTTTACGGCGCTTCACAACCTACGAACGGGTGGAATTTGTGCCGATCGCGGTGGTCAAGCGAGACGGGCGGCGGGAATCGTTCGATCGCTCAAAGCTGCTGCGGGGGTTAATCCGCGCCTGTGAAAAAACTGGCATTGGCGTAGAACAGTTGGAATCGATCGTGGACGAAATTGAAGCAGAAGTCCAACAGCGATCGATTCGGGAAGTGAAAACCAATGAATTAGGCGAATTGGTGCTCGATCGGTTGCGATTGCTCAGCGAAGTGGCCTACGTGCGCTTTGCCTCGGTATATCAGCAATTTCAGGGCATTCGGGATTTTGTGGAAACCCTCGATCGATTGCGAGCCGAGCGGGCTGAAGCGCATATTTGGCCAGCGGCCACCCCCCTTCTGGAGGATGTTGCTCTGGGCGGCGACCATAATTCCTGAAGCTGCTATTCCTGAGGCAGCCATTCCTGGAGCCGCAAGCAAGGGTCACGAAAAGCCCCGCAATCAGCAATTTCGATTATTTTTTGACTATCTTTTTTGGGTTATCTTGAATTCATTTTTTGATCCTTCCAGGAGATTTCTGGGGCGATCGCTGTCATCCCCCAACCACACAGGGGGCCCGGCCGCTTGTCAAATGCCCCTAAGAGTGGCAAAACCAAAGTGGCAAGACCAAATATCGGCATTGGTTGCAGCGTCAACCAACGGTCGCACCTAAGCATGGAGTGAATCAAAGTGGATGCAGTGTTGGGGCTACTCGTTTCTCTCGCCGTGGGCTTGGGCTATTTTGCCAGCTCCGCTCGGGTGATTGAACAGGGAAATAAAGCATTGGTTGAGCGCCTCGGTCGCTATCAACGAACGCTCGATCCGGGATTGAACTTTGTGATTCCGTTCGTGGATTCGCTGATTGTCGAAACCGTGCGGGAACGCGACCTGGATATCGCCCCCCAGCAAGTCATCACCAAAGACGGCTTGGCGATCGAGGTAGATGCCCTCGTTTCTTGGCGCATCGTTAACTTAAAAGCCGCCTACTACAACGTTGATAATCTAGATGATTCCCTCAGAAACCTGGTTTTGACGGAATTACGCGCCCGATTCGGCCAAATTGATCTAGAGGAAACCTTCTCCAAAATTGAAGAATTGAATAATTACCTCCTGGAGCGCCTCGATACCATTACCACTGAGTGGGGCATTAAGGTGCTGCGGGTAGCCATCCAAAACATCAAGCGCCCTGAAGAGATCGATCGCGCCATGGAGCGAACTCGGATTGCCGAGCGGGAACGCCAAGCTGCCGTTTCTGAAGCCGAAGGAAAGCGCGATGCGGCCATTGCCGAAGCGGAAGGGCGCAAGCGGGCCGCCGTTTCCGAGGCCGAAGGGATTGTGCAAGCGGTGCAGCTCATTTCGGCCGCCATGCAGGATCGTCCCCAAAACAAGGGGGTTTTGGAGCAAATGGTGAAATTCCTGGTGGCTCAGCGCTATGTGGACGCTAGCCAGCGAATTAGCGAAAGCCCCAACTCTAAGGTGATCTTCATGGATCCCAAAGCCCTCACGGAAACTGTCAACGGCATCATGGAAAGCGAGGAATCAGTCCCCGCTCGCCACAACCATGTACATGGCAAGGTTGACTTCGCAGACTTGGATGGCCCGGGCGGCGCTTAGGCCGGTTGGTTGGCGCGGATCGTTGGGGCAAGGGGCTTAAGCCCCTTGTCTGGGGCCGTTAGGCTACGCATCGATCGACCGCTTTCACTGGATTGCAGGCAATGACAACCAGAGCCTAGGGCTGTGCGGGCGACGGACTGGGGCTGGCGGCGGGGGTTGGCTCAGCACCGGGTTCCGTGGCCGCCAGCTTGCGGATTTGATCTTTAAATCGATCGGGTGCTAACCCCGCAGCCGTTGCAAACAATTCCTCAGCCTGTTGAGTCTTGCCTTGGTTGCGCAGCACGATCGCCTTGGCCAAAACCGGTCGAAAATCCTTGGGATTGCCCTCTAGGGCCTTGTCAAACGCAGCGATCGCGTCGTCATACCGCTCCAACTTGACGTAAACCTCGCCCAAGAGCAGCCGAATCGACACCACATCGGCGCTGTTGGGCTTGCTTTTATTGGCCGCGATCGCCTGATCCAACGACTCCTGCACCAAACCCACGGCCGCTTGGGGGCGCTGCTGTTCCACCAGCAGGGTGGCCAATCCTTGCAAGGCCTTGAGGCTGTTGGGCTGGCGATCGAGCAGGGTGCGGTAGGTGGCTGCCGCCGCTTCCAAGTCCCCCGCCTCTTTTTGGGCTTGGGCTAACAGAATGCCGTAGTCCGGTTCGGAAGGGTTCAGCTCCGCTAGCTTGGCCAACGGCGCGATCGCCCCCTTGCGATCGCCCATTTTCAGCTTGGCTTCCAACAGCCCCCGCAGGGCCGTTTGATTGTCCGGCTCCCGTTGCAGCACCAACTCATAGCCCTTGGCCTCATTCATGAGTCGATCGCGCTCCGAGCTGGCCGGGCTAGTTCCCGGGCTGGCGGCAGAATTGGGGGTTTGGCGTAGGCCTCCCAACAAGGGCAGCACCGACAGTCCAACAAAAGCGAGTAGCGCCAAAAACAGCACAGCGCTCGTGAGCCAACGGTTTTGCTTTTGATTCGTCACAGTTTTTGCCTCGTTTGCCTGACGGAAGAGCCGCCCCGGGCTGGGGAGTCTCTTGGGGGGCCGTAACCCGACATTTTGACATCCACACGCTCTAAACCGACAGGAATTCTTGGATCCGATCCCTTCGGCAACCGAGCAAACCCCATGCGGCGATCGATCCCTGATTTCGCTCAAATGATGATGGCATCAGGGTTTTAGGTCAAGTCCAAATCGGCAACGCTTCCCCGAACTCCCAAAAAACCAGAAAAATCTTCTGACTCCCTTGGGCTATCCATGCATTCAGTAGAATAGGCAGATTGACAGCCCCCGGGTCTTGGCCCTTGAGCCGTCACCTTCAGTTTCCCCATGAACCCATGGGGTGATTGGTCTCTGGAAAATGCCATTCCAGGGGGTTGGGTGAGTCCTGGGTTGGCCCCGTCAATATCAGTTCCGAATCGGTTTCGTCTGAGGTCTCTTGGCTCGTTTCTCGGCTCATCTCGGGAAGCTCGCTGAGGCCCGGCCCTGAAGGATCTTTGCCAAATGATTTTTGCCAAATGATCTTCAATGGCTGTGGCGCGATCGCCCTGATTTGCATTTCTGATTTGCATTTCTGATTCGCGCTGATCCAGTGTCATACCCATCGTCATGCGCACCGTGATGCACCGATCGCCGGGCTGACCGATCGCTGACCGATCACCGAACTGATCTCTGTTCCTCGCTCCTGTCTCCGTCCCCTGCAAGGAGGTCTTATGTGTCCCCCGTCTGAGCCGCCTGCGGCCGAGTCATCCACACCGAACAACGGGCCCAAGCGGCCAAACCCGCCCCCCGTCCGTCCCAATCCACCCGCCGCTCAAGCCGAAGAAGCCCCTCGCAAGGAAGCCGCTAAATCGGAAAAAGAGTCCGCCAAAATCGTTAGTATTTCCAAGCCCGTGCGGCGAGACCCAACCGCCACCCCCGAACCGACCGCCGCGCCGGAACCCGTGGAACCGGAGGAAGCCGCTCCCGTCTCGGAAGAGGACAGCACCCTTGGGTTGCGACTGCATCCCATTCCACCCCCCAGTGACCCCATGCAATACCGGGCGATCGGGCTGGTGCGAGGCCGCTATCTGCCTTCCGAAGAGCGCCTAACCAAGGGTGCTTTGGTGGTGGAAAACGATATCCAGATCGATGCGGTGTTGCTGGGCCGGGTCATGAGCCTTGTCAAAAACCACATCGACCTCGATAAGGAACACCTGTGGGTGGTTTATCCGCGCACCCGTGAAAATCACCTGCATTTGCAAGTGGTGGGCGTTTGGGAGCCAGAAACCTTGCACCGCAAGCCGCCGGAAGGATCCGATGAGCCGGTTTTAGAACCAGCCGTGGTGGATCAAGAATTTTTCTCGATCCGAGGCGAGGTGATGTTCCATCGGGCCGACCAAGAGGCGGTAACCATGCGCATCCAGCAAGCGCCGCGTCGCCCCGATGACAAGGCGAAGGCGTTCAAGATCCACTTGAAGGGCGTGCTGGGTGAGCGAGCCGTGGGCCATTTCTGGGATGTGGAGGTGAAGCGGGAAGGGGATGTGCTGACGATCGTGCAGGGCACATCCATCCGACGAATGCCCCCCCGCAAACCCCGCAAGCCGACGGGTAACCACAAGCCTCGGGGCGGCGGAGGTCGCCGGTTTAATCGGAACGATCGCCCGCCGGGGGATCGGCCCGAAGGGACTCGGCCCGCCACACCACGGCCCCAACGGAGCGGAGACCAAAAGCCATCGAAACCGCGGCCACGCAGCGCGGCTCCGGAGGGCGAGGCTCACGAATCTTCAAGGGAATCCTAGGCGGCTAACGGAGACCGTGGTTCCCAGCCAGTCTGGGAAATAAGTTCAATTGGGAGCGATTAGTTGAGGCGATCGAGTTCCAGGCAACAAATTTGCCAGGGCTTGATCGCCTTTGTGCTGGCGGGGTCTGCTGGGGTTGTTGCTGTGGGCGTTGGGGTGGAGTCCGACAGGGGATCGCCCAACAAATTGACCCGATCGCCCCAGGTCAAGGGCAAATCGCTAGTCAGGTGCAACTGACCCGATCGGCCGACACTTTCATAAAGCCGCAACACCCAGCGATCGGCCCGTTGGGGGTGGCGGGTGAGGGCCATCAGTTGGGCATAGTCACAGCCCAAGTTGAGCAAGGTGGCTTGGGTGGGCAACTGGGGCGCGATCGCCGAATCGGCCGCAGCTTCGGCTAATGGCGGCTCCTCAGTGACGGGCACAGGAACCCAACAGGCCAAGAGCGGTGATTGCAACTCGGCCGATCGCTGCACCGTCTGGGCCCCTTGCCAGCCGCCCAAGTGGGGATAGATCGCGTAGGTAAATTCCCAGGTGCCCCGATCGCTGTGGGGATCGGGCCAGCAGGGTGATCGCAACAAGCTCAAACGCAATTGCCCCGGCTTGGCATCAAACCCATGGGGCCCCGTGGTTAATAAACTCACCCCCCAGGCCGCCACATCCTGCGGCGTGGGATCTGCAATTTGGGGAGTCCGATCGGGAATCGCATGGGTCGCCCCATCCTTGGTCGATCGCCCGGGCCCAGGATGATCCGCAATTAACCGGGCGGCCAGGTCAGCCCAGCGCAGGGCGGGCACTTCCCACTTCGCTTGTTCGGCGGCGGTGCTGGGTCGGGTGGGGCGAACAATTGCCCCGCAAGGAATTTCGTAGGTGGCGAGATCCGGTTCGTCACTGAGGGGAAAGGCGGCTTTTAAAAGCACTTGGGTTTCTTGCCATTGGGCGGTAGTGCGAATTTGTAACAGGGGCGATCGGGACTCCAGAACGTAATCTTGAGTGATCACCGATTGCCCCACCTGTCGTCGCACTCGCAGAACTTGGCGCACGGGGCCGGACTCTTCCCATCGCCAATCCAACAGTTGAGCCGGAGGCAGCGCGTTGGTTTCGTAGGCGGGATCAATATTCCAAGCGTCCCAATATTGCCCCGCGTCCCGAAAGGCTTGCAGCTCGTTGCCGGGGCCGGACAAGATTTCGCAATTTTGGATGATGTCAAACAAACTGCTGATGTTGCCGGTAATCGGATCGATCGTGACCCGTAACCAGGGATTTTGCAGAATCGGCGGCTCGCTGGGTAAATGTTGCAAATCCACCATCGTGGGTTCGGCATCGGGCACTAACCACAGGCATTGATAACCCACGCCGGGACAGTCATTCACCTGCACCAACAACCGATCGCCCCGGGGCCCCGATCGCTGAGTTAACAACGGTTGCCCATCGCCACTCACCGCTCGCCAAGATCCCGGGGGCAACGCCAGTTCCACCACGCCCGATCGCTCCCAACTGAGGCTGTTAAAAATCACCACGGGGGAAGCTCCGGCCACGGGCGGTTGGGTCAGGTCGATCGCAGCGCACCAGTGACTTAATGCGCGATCGCGCCCGGTCAAGGCTCCGGCTTCCGCCACCTGCCAATCCCCATTCACGGTTTCGTAGACTTCGGGGATCGAAGTACCGGGCAAAATGTCATGAAATTGGTTAAACAACACCCGTTTCCAGGCCTGCTCTAAGTCTGCAAAAGCAGCGGTGGCCAACTCGGGAGTCACCAGCCCTGCCATTTCCGCCAAAGACCACCAAAGTTCCGCTTCATACAGCAGTCCTTCACAGCGACGGTTGGCCAGCTTTTGATCCAAGTGGGTGGTGTAGCAACCACGATGAAACTCCAGATACAGTTCATCGCGCCAGCGGGGCCAGGTGTCGATCGCGGCGAGTTTTGCACCCAAGTCAGTCACCCGTCCAAACCCTAGCTGCGGGAACAGGGGAGAAGCAGACCAGCGCTGCCACTGCTCCAGCATTTCCCGGGTGGGGCCGCCTCCTCGATCGCCCAGCCCCGGTAACCAAAGGCTGGTGGTTTGGCCGGTGGCCTGTTCCCAATCGACGGCATGCCGAGCGATCGCTAGGGGATCCGCGTCCGTGCCAATGGGCGGCAACATCCAGCCCAACACTTGCGACCCATCGGGACTTTCCCAGGTGATGGCTTCGTGGGGAAAGCGGGTGGTGTCGTTCCAGCGCAGTTTTTGGGTGGCAAAAATATCAATGCCCCCTAACCGCAACAGTTGCGGCAATTGCCAGCAGAACCCAAAGGTATCGGGCAACCAGGCAATCCGGGCCGGTTGATCCGCCACCCACTGGCCTTGATGGTTCAGGGCAAATTGTTGACCGTAAAGAATTTGGCGGGCGATCGATTCGCCGCTGATGCAGTTCAAGTCCGGCTCAATCCACAGGCCCGCCGCCAGTTCCCACCGCCCTTCCCCAACCCGATCGCGCACTTGAGCCATCAGGGCCGGGCGATCGGCCGCCAACCACTCAAACAGGGCCGGGCTGGAATGGGTGAAGGTGAGGTCAGGAAATTCCGTTTGCAACTGCAAGACCGATCGAAAGGTGCGATCGGCCGCATCCCAGGTATCCGCCACGGGCCAGAGCCAAGCCATGTCCAGGTGAGCATGGCCCACGGCGTGAATTTGTCGCTGCTTGAGCCAGTCGGCCCAACCGGCGGCCACCAGGGTTTGGCGGGCCCGTTGCAGGGAGGCTTCAAAGGCCACCCGATCGGCTAAGGCCGCCCAGTGAATTTGCCCGATCGCCTGATCCAAACTGGCGCGATCGGGGCGATCGGGCGATTCCAAAGTGGCAAACTGAGCCACCACCGCCAACTCATCGGCCAGCGTTCCCGGATCCAGGCGATCGACCAAAGAAGCCGTCTCAAAAATCAGCTCTGCCTTCACCAGCGCCCCTTGATCATGGCCAGGTGACACCAATCGAATCGCCAAATCAAACGCCATGCCCGGTTCCGCCGCCGCGCTCAGCAACCGCCGACAGGCCGGATCGAAGAGATCGCCCGCTTGGACAAATTGCCCATTCAGATAAATTTCCGCCACTTCCGCCCACCAACCCAAGGCCAGTCGCAACGTCAGCCCCGCGATCGGGTAGGGTTCTGCCAAATATTCCGGAATCACAATCCGTTGGGCCAACCACAGGGTCGATCGCCCCGCCGCCACGGGGATGTGGCCCTTGTCATTCACCGCCATCTGCGGCCAACGCGACCACCGATCGGGATCCAAGGCCCAATCTAGGCGCAATTCCCCTCGCCACCCCTGCCAAGCGGTTTGGCAGCGATATCGAGTGAGGGAACGCAGCCGATCAATCGAGAACTGCCAAGGCTCAGAATTCTGCGGAGTCACGGGAAGCTAGGCTCAGTGTATGTATACTTTCTCCAATTTAAAGGCCATTCTCCCGTCGCTCTTTCGCTGGCTCGTTCACTTCCACGGAATTTGAGGCCACTGAGATACAAATCAGGCTTAAATCAAGCAGAACTCAGGCTCAAATCAAGTTCAAATCAGGCTTAAATCAGGCTCAAATCAGTTGCCCTCAGAATGATGGCCCCGCAGGACGTTGGGGAGAAAACCACAACACCCGATAGCTCGGCCACTGCTCCACCTGGGTTAACTGCCGCAGCCGCCGACCATCCGCACTCGCCACATAGATATGGTCACTACAGGTGACCTGACCAGCGGTCACCAGCCGCCGACAGGGGCCCGCAAAGCCGGCCACCAAAACCAGTTGTTGGCCGTCCGGTGACCAGGTATAGGCCGACAAATCCCCCAGGCGCTCCCCTTGGGTCACCAGCGGCAGTTCCTGAAATTGGCGCGATCGAGTATCTAAAATCCAAATTGAGGACTGGGATTTCACCCCGGACGATTGGGGAAACAGCCACTGAAAACTCAAAAATTCATCAAGCGGATCGTCGTTGCCACGCACGGCCGGGTTGCGGTGATTTAAAAAGCTCAGCCGCTGACTATCCGGTAACCACTGGAAGTCGTACATGGCGACTTCGGGCACTTGAAAAGGCGTGGTTTCCCCTTCCCGAATCAGCACTTGGGGCGGCTTTTGCAAATCCAGCAGGGTCAGATCGACCGCCTCTTGCCCCAGTTGATAGCGGGCAACGGCCAGGCGCTGACTATCGGGAGACCAGCTCATCCAGCGAATTTCCCGATCAGCATCATCGTTCGCGAGCCAAAGGCGCTGTTGGCCCGTTTGCCGATCGAGTAAGTAAATTTCCGAAAAAGTGGCTTCACCACGCGACTCAATTCGTTCATAGGCCAACCAACGGCCATCGGCACTCCAGGCCCGCCGGCCATTGGAGCTTTGGGCGGCGGGGGGAACGGTGAGCGATCGCACTCCCCCTTGGGGCGTAATCAAAAAGGGACTCGATCGCCCGGAAAATACGCCTTGATAGATCAACCCGCTGCCATCGCGCAACAAAACGGGCGGGCCATTTTCAATTAGGGCTTGATTTTTGTTGGGCTGCTCAATTTCCACGTCGTTTTGCAGCAGCCAGCGAGCCACCAAGCCCGTTTGTAAGTCGGCCGTATAAAATGCCAACCGTGATGGGTCGGGGCCTTGATTGTTAATGTCCGTGGTCACGATCAGGGTGTCCCGATCGTTGGGCAGTTCTGTAACGCTCGGTAACTGTGCTTTGGGCAAGTCACTGACGCAACCTAAGAGTAGAGAGAGCAGGCCAAGGCTTGAGCAGCGCGCCGCGATCGCCCGCCACCGCCAGAGTTGAAAATTGGATCGCAACAACATTCGATAAGGTCACCATTGGCGACAGCCAACAACAGCCAACGACAGCCAAAAAATGATCGTGCGCTGTCTATTCCCGCCATAGAGTAAAGTGTACTTTCTGGTCAATTCCTAATCGTAGTGGGTGACTGCCATGCCGACTGCTCCTATTGCCGTGACCGTGCCAATTCCAGCCTTAACGATCGCCCCGGCCAGGGTGACACGCGGTTGGGGTGCGATCGCCCAGGCAGGAGCAGAACTGGCCCGGTTGGGCAAGCGACCCTTGATCATCGGGGGCGATCGCTCCCTGGCGGCCCTATTACCTCCTTTGCAACCGATCCTGGAGCAAATCGGGGCTAAAAGCACCGCCGCCAATTATTTGCCCGATTGCTGTGAAAGCAGCCTGGAACGCCTGCGCGTGGCGGTCAAGACCCATCGAGCGGACTACATCATCGGCACCGGCGGCGGCAAGGCCCTGGATGCGGCCAAGCTGGTGGCCCATCAACTAAAAATCCCGATCGCCACGATTCCCAGTTCCGGAGCCACTTGCGCCGCCTGGACAGCCCTCTCGAATGTTTATTCCGAATCGGGAGCGTTTTTGTATGACGTGACGCTCGATCGCTGCCCCGATTTGCTGATTTTGGATTATCAACTGGTGCTGACGGCCCCCACTCGCACCCTGGTGGCGGGCATCGGTGACGCGATCGCCAAATGGTACGAAGCCGCCATCAGCAGCGGGCGCTCTGAGCAAACCACGATCGTTGCCGCCGTTCAATCGGCCCGAGTGTTGCGAGATTTGCTATTGCAAAAATCCGCCGAGGCGATCGCCCAACCCGGCGGCCCCCTGTGGCAAGAAGTGGTCGATGCTTCCGTGCTGATGGCCGGGGTGATTGGCGGTTTGGGCGGGGCCCAATGTCGCACCGTGGCCGCCCACGCGATCCACAACGGTCTCACCCACATCAGCGCCAGCCACGGCACGCTGCATGGCGAAAAGGTGGCCCTCGGAATTTTGGCCCAACTGCGGCTCGAAGAAATGATCCAAGGCAGTCAGTTGGCCGCCGCTGCCCGGGCCCAATTGCTGAGTTTTTACGAGGCGATCGGGTTGCCGCGCTGCCTGGAAGACCTGGGCCTTGGGCAAATGACACTTCAGGATTTGAAACAGGCCGCAGAGTTGGCCTGCCATGAGCGATCGGATATTCATCACCTCCCCTTCCCCGTGAGTGCCGACCAAGTGATGGCGGCCCTGGTGTCAACCCTCGCCCCCTGCCGCAGCAGCTTCAGCCCCGATGGCGGGCCGATCGCCGCGGCCCCCATCTACACCGGAGAGGAGGTCACTCAGCCATGAAAATTCAACCAGCCGATCGCCTGCGCGTCCTACCACAATACGTTTTTGCTCGCCTTGACGAACTGAAAGCCCGCGCCCGGGAACAGGGCCTAGATTTGATTGATTTGGGCATGGGCAACCCCGACGGCCCCGCGCCCGCCCCGGTCATTGCCGCCGCCAAAGAAGCCCTCGACAATCCCAACGGCCACGGTTACCCCCCCTTTGAGGGCAACGCCAGCTTTCGACGCGCCATCACCGATTGGTATGAGCGGCGCTATGGCGTAAAGCTCAATTCCGACAGCGAAGCGCTGCCCCTGTTGGGTTCCAAGGAGGGTCTAACCCACCTGGCGCTGGCCTACATCAATCCGGGCGATACCATTCTTGTTCCTAGCCCTGCCTATCCTCCCCACTTCCGGGGGCCCCTGCTGGCCGGCGCTGATCTGTACACGATCATGCTCAAGGCAGAACAGGATTGGCTGATTGATTTTGGTTCCATCCCAGACGACGTGGCCGATCGCGCCAAAATTCTCTACTTCAACTACCCCAGCAACCCCACCGCCGCCACCGCCCCCCGTGAGTTTTACGAGGAAGCCGTGGCCTTTGCCCGCAAGCACGAGATTCTGTTGGTTCACGATCTCTGTTATGCCGAGCTGGCCTTTGATGGCTATCAACCCACCAGCTTGCTGGAAATTCCCGGCGCGAAGGAGATTGGCGTGGAATTCCACACCCTCTCGAAAACCTACAACATGGCCGGCTGGCGGGTTGGCTTTGTGGTGGGGAACACGGAGATTGTCCAGGGGTTACGCACCCTGAAAACCAATTTGGACTACGGCATCTTTTCAGCCCTGCAAAAGGCGGCGGAAACAGCCCTTTCGATGCCTGATACCTACCTGACGGAGGTACAAACACGCTATCGATCGCGCCGGGATTTCCTAGTGGAGCGGTTTAACCAATTGGGTTGGTCTCTGAAGCCCACCCGCGCCACCATGTACCTGTGGGTTCCCTGCCCGCCGGGTCTGACTTCTACGGATTTTGCCCTTTCGGTGTTGGAGCAAACGGGCGTTGTTTTCACGCCGGGGAATGCTTTTGGCCCGGGAGGCGAAGGCTATGTGCGGGTCAGCTTGATTTGCGACTTGCCCCGATTGGGTGAAGCGCTCGATCGCCTGGCTGCCGCTGGGATTCACTACGACATGGCCGCCACAACGGTTTAAAACGGTTTAATTGGAAATTGCCAAAATTCTAAAACCACCCAACTTCAGCAAAGTTCAGCAAAGTAAAGAGTACGCAAAGGGTGCGTACTCTTAAAATCATCTAAAAAATTCCTGCAACGTTGTCCCAAGTTCACCACCCCAGCGGGGGATGCGATCGAGACTCCCGGCAAGACAACTTAGCCAACCAGCAAAGATGCGCTAATTCAGCCAAGCCAACTTCAACCAACATCAAAAGCCGTGGCTTAGTAACCCAAGCCCATGCTGCGGGTGGTTTCGCCGCCCAGATAAACACGGATGCTCAAGAAGTCGGTGGGGCAAGCGGTTTCGCAGCGCTTGCAACCCACGCAATCCTCGGTGCGGGGCGAGGAAGCAATCTGAGCGGCCTTGCAGCCATCCCAGGGAACCATCTCCAGCACGTCGGTGGGGCAAGCGCGCACGCATTGGGTGCAGCCAATGCAGGTGTCGTAAATTTTTACCGAATGAGACATTGAAGCAATACTCCCTTCGATTCCTTGGTTTGAAGTAAACGGCGATCGTGCCGAGAATCCGTTGAAATCACCGTTCAGTGTATCTTGCGAGTTTTGGTGGCTTCCTTGAAGGTTGCAAAAATTTAAAGTTGGTAAACCAAGCTTGACGGCGGGGGCCAGTCATTGTGGGTCATTTGGGGGCCGGTTCCCGCCGGGGTCGATCGCCCGTCGCCGGGGGCTGATGCCTAAGCCAGACCCAGCTTTTGGAGTGCTGGGCGCGTGGAAACAATGTGGCGATCGAGGCCCAAATCGCGCGGGGCCAGGCCCAATGCCAGGCCAATCAGTTGCGGCAGATGCAGCACCGGGATGTTGAGCGATCGCCCGGTCACTTTTGCCACTTCCGGTTGTCGGGAATCGAGGTTGAGATGACAAAGGGGACAGGGCGTGACCAGGCAGTCGGCCCCCGCTGCGATCGCCTCTGCAAGGTGGGTTCCCGCCAACTGGAAGGAGGCCTCAGTGGCATAGCTGGCCAGGGGCCAACCGCAGCATTGGGTGCGCCCACGGTAGTCGATCGCCCCAGCGCCCAAGGCCGCAAAAATTTGCTCCATCGATCGGGGGTTGTCGGCGTTGTCGTAACGATTGAACGACTGGGCCCGCAGCAAATAGCAACCATAAAAGGCGGCGCAGTTGAGGCCGGCCAGTTGGCGAGTCACCCGCTGGGCGATCGCTTCAATGCCATAATCGGCCACCAGGGCCCAGAGCAAATGCTTCACCTCCGTGGAACCCCGATAGGGCAAGCAACCCTGATCCGACAGCAGGCCATTCACCTGTTGAAAATAGTCCGGTTGTCGATCGCGGGCGGTTTTGAGTCGCTCATCCACATGGCCAATCACCCCTTGGCAGGTGCTGCAATGGGTCAGCATCGGTAAATCCAAGGCCTCAGCCAGGGCAATGTTGCGAGCATTGACCGTATCTTCAAGCAGTTGGGATTCTTCCTTGAACGTGCCTGACCCACAACAGGCGGCCGCCGTCAATTCCACCAGTTCAATGCCCAAAACACGGGCGATCGCGGTGGTGGATTGGTGCAGCTCGCCACAGGCCCCCTTGGCCACACAGCCTGGGTAATAGGCATATTTCAGCTTGCCCGATCGACCCTGTAGCGGCTGGCGATCGGGAAAAGAACCGGTCGATCGCGATGTCGTCGGTGTTCCACTTTGGGCAACAACCATCGTTAAATTACTCCCAAGGGTTAATCAAACGCCCAATCACTTCATTGCCAGTCGTGTCATTGCCAGTCGTGTCATTGCCGAATCATGAGCCATCGATTACGTGGCAACACATGACAACCGAATCGCGGCAGCCGAATCGTGGCAACTAAAGCATGGCAACTAAGGCATGGCGCTGTCATGGCGTTGATGGTTCTGAGTTTAAAGGGCGCGACTGGGGTTTAGGGCAAATCTTTTGGATTCTGTTCCATTCTGAGCCAGTTACTTGGTTTCAGTATCTGTACCTTGATCCCACCCCAGAATTTCTGCCCCGCCAAGTCAACCCAAACCGCCCACCGACTCGCATTGGGCTGCGGGGAGCAATCGCCCGTAGAATCTCACCCGCAACGGCCGCTTTCCGATAAGATGAAGGAATGCTTAGATGCGCCCTCATCGGTGACCCGTCTCGATGCCCCTTGGTCGCGGCCTGGTTATCGTCATCTTCGAGCCAGCCGACTGCCTCGCTGCGGTCTATTCAGACGCAAGCCGACTGAGCCGGATGCAAGGCCCGCCCGCTCACCTTCTCGATCGCAGCATTTTCAGAGTTTTCAATAGCTCAGATCTGTTGTCGGATCGATCATTGCACCCCCGTTGTGCGACGATAACCCTCACCCCGTCAGACTAGAACCTGGGCGGCTTGGGGGGCTGTCCAATAGGAGTCATCATGTCAGCTCTAATTTTCGAAAAAGTTAAAAAAATCGTAGCCGATCAGCTCAGCGTTGAGGATGAAAAGGTCGTACCGGAAGCTAGCTTTAGCAACGACCTGGGTGCAGACTCCCTGGACACCGTTGAGTTAGTCATGGCCCTCGAAGAAGAATTTGATATCGAAATTCCTGACGAAGCGGCTGAGAAAATCACCACCGTGCAAGAAGCGGTTGACTATATCCTCGCTCAACAATCTTAGTTATTGCAGCCCGATCGCCCACTGACGGCTCGTAGACCTCTCGTGCTGGGTTTGCAGACCTCCAGACTGTTATCACCATGACCAGTTCCAACCGCGTTGACACCCCTGTGGCAAGCGCTGCCGGTGCGGCCCCCGCTGACGAACCCCGTCGGCGCGTTGTCGTCACCGGTCTGGGCGCAATTACCCCCATTGGCAACACCCTCAGTGAATATTGGGATGGGCTAATGGCGGGGCGTAACGGCATTGGGCCGGTTACGCTGTTTGATGCCTCACGCCACGACTGCCGAATTGCCGGCGAACTGAAGGACTTTGATCCGCTGCAATACATCGATCGCAAAGATGCCAAGCGGATGGATCGGTTCACGCAAATCGCGGTTTGTGCCAGTAAGCAAGCCGTTGCAGATGCCCAGTTCGTGATCAACGACCTGAACGCTGAGCAGGTTGGGGTGTTAATCGGAACCGGCATTGGGGGACTGAAGGTTCTCGAAGACCAGGTGGAAGTGCTACTCCATCGTGGGCCCGATCGATGCAGCCCCTTCATGATTCCCACCATGATTGCCAATATGGCCGCTGGTCTGACGGCAATCCAACTGGGGGCCAAGGGGCCAAACTCTTGCACAGTGACAGCTTGCGCGGCGGGATCCAACTCGATCGGGGATGCGTTCCGGCTCGTGCAGCGAGGCTATGCCCAGGCGATCGTGTGCGGCGGCTCAGAAGCAGCCATCACACCGCTGGGGATGGCCGGCTTCGCAGCCATGAAGGCCATGTCCACCCGCAACGATGATCCCACCCGCGCCAGCCGTCCCTTTGACCAAGGACGCGACGGCTTCGTCATGGGCGAAGGAGCCGGGATTCTGTTGCTTGAAGAACTGGATCACGCCCTCAGCCGGGGAGCCAAAATTTACGCGGAAATCATCGGCTACGGGATGACCTGCGATGCGTACCACATGACGGCTCCAGTTCCCGGCGGGGAAGGCGCAGCCCGAGCCATTCGCTTGGCCATGAAGGATGCAGGCATCACTCCCAACCAAGTGAACTACATCAACGCCCACGGAACCAGCACCCCCGCCAACGATTCCACGGAAACAGCGGCCATCAAAGCAGCTTTGGGTGAAGACGTGGCTTCCAAGGTGGCCATTAGCTCTACCAAGTCCATGACTGGCCACCTCCTGGGTGGCTCCGGTGGAATTGAAGCAGTGGCGACGGTTATGGCGATCGTCCATAACAAGGTTCCGCCAACCATTAACCTGGATGATCCTGACCCCGCTTGCGATTTGGACTATGTGCCCAATCAAGCAAGGGAAATGCCGGTGGAAGTGGCCCTGTCAAATTCCTTTGGCTTTGGTGGTCACAACGTGACGCTCGCCTTCCGTAAATATCGCGGCTAGGATTTTTCCTAGCATCGCGATCGACTGGAATGCAAGGGAGTTCAAACTGAATTTGGCGCTGAATTCGGTGCAATCCGTAGGGGTGGGTTCTGGGAACCTGCCCCTATTGGTTTGGTGGAATTAATTCGGTGAAATTGATTCGATCGATTCGGTGAATTGCTAGATTTCGCCATCAAATGCGATCGAACAAGGCCCGATAAACCGGCAAGCCTTGATCCAAAACCGATTTTTCCCGTTCGGTGGGAATCGGTAACGGATTTTGCGTCAACCAAGGAAGGGAATGGGTGAGCCGAAAAGCCGCATGTTCACAGAAGCGATCGCGCATTTCGATCGCCACGTCTTCGATGTCTGATTGCACAAAAACCTGTGCCCCCAAGGGTAAAAACTCCGCCAAATCCTTGACCAAGCTGGGTTGCACAACCCGGCGCTTTTGGTGGCGTTTTTTGAACCAAGGATCGGGAAATTGAATCGTTACCCGCTGCACAATTCCTGGGGGCAAGGATGCCAACAGAGGACGGATTGAGCGATTGGCATTACAAGGCAAATACCGTACATTTTCGAGGCCGCGTTCTTCGGCCCAGCGGTTGGCTTGATGCACCAAGGGTTCGCGAATTTCGAGGCCCAAAAAGTTCCAGGTTGGCTCTTGGGCCCCCATGGCTAAGATGAAATGCCCCTTCGCACAGCCAATGTCGAGATGAAGGGGCCGATCGAGTTGGCGAAACAGTTGCGACCAATTGGGGGGTTCGATCGCCCGATCATAATGGCGACTGAGGGGATTGACATGCTCACGAACACGCACCAAGGCCACGGGAGGTTTCCTCAACTCAAAACCTCCCGATCCTACCGCTTCAATTGAATGCGATCGCGATCGGGAGCAAGATTTTGGAAAGTTGAGGGAAGTCCCCGCAATAGGAACGCGATGAGAGCGCAATGGGACTGGCGAAATCCGGCATTCACGCCCTACACCAATTCCCTAAACCGCCAGGAATTGTTGGATGGTTTCGTTGCTGAGTTCGCTCGTGTCACCGGAGGCCACCATTGAACCTTTTTGCATGGCGTAGTAGTGATTAGCCTTGCGCACAAAGTGCAAGTGCTGTTCCACTAGCAACACCGCAATGCCGGTCGATCGAATGATATGTTGCACCGCTTCTTCAATCTGCAACACGATCGAAGGTTGAATCCCTTCCGTGGGTTCATCCAGCACCAAAAGTTTCGGTTTGCCCATCAAAGCCCGCCCGATCGCCAGTTGCTGTTGTTGACCGCCGGACAGGTCGCCCCCCATCCGATTCAGCATGGTTTTCAACACCGGAAATAAATCAAAAATTTCTTCAGGAATCGTTAAGTCTTTGGCGTTTGCTCCGGCGCGATCGGTTCCTCGGCAAGCTTCCAAACCCAACAGCAGGTTTTCCCGCACCGTCAGCCGGGGAATGATATCGCGACCTTGGGGCACATAGCCAATGCCCAACTTTGCTCGGCGATCGGGAGACAAATGGGCGATCGGAGAATCAGCCAGGGCGATCGCACCGCTCCGAGGCGGCAGCAGGCCCACAATGGTTTTCAGGAGCGTCGTTTTTCCAACCCCATTCCGACCAATTAAGCAAGTCATTTCCCCTTCGCGAACGGTCATATCCACGTCGCGCAGAATATGACTTTCGCCGTAATAAACATTCAAGCCCGAAACCTTCAACATCCCTAGTCCTCCATCTCAATTACTTGGGTTTTTTCTAGGGGCAATTGCCAGATCCCTAGTCCTCGTCTTCTTTGCCCAAATAGACTTCAATCACCCGTTCATCGCTTTGCACTTCATCCATCGTGCCTTCAAACAGCAATGATCCCTCATGTAAAACCGTCACTGTACGGGCAATTTGCCGCACAAATTCCATATCATGCTCAATCACAATGATCGAATGAACTTCCGCCAAAGAAATCAATAATTCTCCCAGTTGGTAGGTTTCTTCGTCGGTTAAACCGGCCGCCGGTTCATCCACCAACAAAAGATCGGGCGACTGAGCAACCAACATGCCAATTTCTAGCCGTTGTTTTTCCCCATGGGAGAGCAGGGCCGCCGGTAATTGGGCTTTGCTGGTGAGTCCTAGGGTTTCCAAGAGCTGGGCAACGGACTGTCGTTCCGATCGCAGGGGTTTCCGAAACAAACTATGGAGCACGCCTTTTTGGGGATTGCCCGACAGTTCCAAATTTTGGGCCACGGTCAAGTTTTGATAAACCCGAGGCGTTTGGAATTTGCGACCAATACCCAAGCGCGCAATTTCGTATTCACTGCGCCCTTTGAGACTGCGGCCCTTAAACAACACATCCCCTTGGGTGGGCTTGACCTTGCCCGTGATTGTGTCCAAAAACGTGGTTTTTCCTGCACCGTTGGGCCCAATCACCACCCGCAACTCGCCGGGGGCCATGCTGAAAGTTAGGTTATTCAGGGCCTTGAATCCATCAAAGTTGACGGTCAGGTTTTGAATGGCGAGGATTGGCTGAGCCGCCGCCGTCGGCAGATCCAAAGAATGGGTCATGATTTATCCTGCAATTCTTCGCGCTCAAATTGAACTTCGGGATCGGTTTCCAAGCTGGGATAGGTAGCAACCGGCTGGGGCGATCGACCGATCAGTCGATTGATTAAATCCATGCCAGAGGTCTTGAGCCAACCAACAATACCGTCGGGCAACACCATCACCACCAAAAGGAACAAGCCCCCTTGGAAAAAGAGCCAAATTGCTGAGAATTGTTCACTCAAAAGGCTTTTGGCAAAGTTCACCAACACCGCTCCCACTATTGCGCCCAGGAGCGTGGCACGCCCGCCGACGGCCACCCAAATCACCATCTCGATCGAGAAGGGAATATCCATGGTTTTGGGCGACACAATTCCCGATTGCAGGGTAAATAATGCCCCTGCCAACCCCGCCAGGGCCGCAGAAACCGCAAACACCACCACCTTAAAACCCGTGGGGTTATAGCCAGAAAAACGCACCCGAGGTTCATCGTCCCGAATGGCGATCAGGAGTCGCCCAAAGCGGCCAGAAATGAGCCAACGACAAACCAAATAGGCAACCACCAATCCACCAACCGTGATGAAATAGATGATTTTTTGGGTTCCTGGGGATGAAATATCAAAGCCCAGAAATTGCCCAAAGTTGGTTAGCCCATTGGTACCGTTAATTAATTTTTGCTGACCATTGAAAAAATTGAAGAAAACAATGGTCGCCGCCTGGGTCAGAATGGAGAAATAAACGCCTCGAATTCGGTTCCGAAACACCAAATAGCCCAGAATACTAGCGGCAACCATGGGAACGGCAACCATGCCAACCAAGGTTACCGGAAAGTTATAGAACGGTTGCCAAAACCAAGGCAGTTCCGTCACCCCATACAGGGACATAAACTCTGGCAATTTCACCGTGGCATCGGGCGGAATTTGTACTAGCTTCAGGTGCATGGCCAAGGCATAGCCACCCAGGGTAAAAAACACCCCATGCCCCAAGCTCAACAGACCCGTATAGCCCCAGATCAGGTCAATACCCAAGGCCACGATCGCCAGGGACAGATAGCGACCCAGAAGGTTCAGGCGAAAATCCGACAGCAACAGTGGGATCAAAAGCGCCACAATGAGGAGAACAATGGCTGCCCAATCCTCCGAACTGAGGGGAATTGATCGCTGTTTTCGGGTTGAAGGTAAAGATCCCATACTCACATCCCGCAATGAGGATTGTCGTTAGCAATTGCTGCAATTCTCGAATTGGAATTTGAGAATCGAAACTGAAGAATCAAAACTAAAGAATCAAAGCTGGCAAAACGCACAATCTGGAGAAATGGATAAGCCGCAAAACATTTCCCAGATTGCTGTTTAGGACTCGACCGTCCGTCCCTTTTGGGGGAAAAGACCGCCTGGACGCACTTGCAAAAAGACGATGATGGCGGCAAAAACCATCACCTTAGCCATGCTGGCGGTGGCAAAGAAGTTGAAGAACTCCGCAAGGGGTGGAATCTTCTCGAACACAGCGGCCAGGGTTCCGGAACCAATCAGGAAACTCGCAGTACCAATGGCCAACGCGGCGACGATCGAGCCAACCAGTTTGCCAACACCGCCCACCACCACCACCATGAAGGTATCAACGATGTAGTTTTGGCCGGTGTTGGGCCCCACGGAACCCAACAGGGCGATCGCGCTGCCCGCAATTCCCGCCAGCCCGGAACCGAGGGCAAAGGTCAAGGAATCGACGGTGTTGGTGGCAATGCCCAAGCAGGCACTCATGCTGCGATTTTGGGTGACGGCACGGATGCGCAGGCCCCAGAGCGATCGATTCAGGAACCAATACAGGCCAAAGAGGCAAAGAATCGTTAGGGCAATGATGAACAATCGGGTGGAAGGTAATTGCGAATCCCCGATCGGAATCCCGCCCCGCAACCACCGGGGAGCCGTCACGTCCACGTTTTGGGCCCCGAACCAGGGCTTGGTGACCGTTAACTTAAATTGTTGAGCTAACAGGCTGCCCACGGCGATCGAAATCCCCGCTGAAACCGGCAACAAAATGCTCAGGGCCTGGGTTTTGATGGCCACCCAATTGGCGCGTTTACCCAACAGCCCCCAAGCCCCAAAAAAGAGTGCACAAAACAGCACCAGCCCGATCGCCATCACCCAATTAATGCTGCGCACAAACTGCTGCAACATCAGGCTCACCCCCCAGGTGGCCAACAGGGTTTCCAGAGGGCGACCGTAGAGAAATCGCACCACCCCCCGTTCCAAAATCACCCCCGCGATCGCTGTCACAATAAAAGCAGCAATCAGCGCTGGGAAAATATAAATTTCAAACGCCCCCTCTCCGAAGGATTTGAACAGATTCTGAACCAAAAACGTTGTGTAGGCTCCGAGCATCATCAGCTCGCCGTGGGCCATATTAATCACACCCATTAGCCCAAACACAATCGCCAGGCCTAATGCTGCAATGAGCAACACAGAGCCAATGCTAATTCCGCTAAAAATGGCATCAAGCATCTCAAGAACTGGGTTGAGTGTGCGGGTGAAATAAACCTCATTACCATGGCCCTTCAACAACAAAGGGGCAGTGACGACTTGGCCGACTGCCCCTTGGCTGCTGTAGAACCGATGCCTATGCAGTGGCTATTGCCCGCCAAGCATCATCAGGGTTACAAAGATCAAATGGCTTAGATCTTGTACTTGCCGCCCTTCTTCGGATCCGACCAGTCGCAAGCGAAGCCCTTAGTTTCAGCCACAAATTGGTTCCAGGGCACCGGCTCGATCGCCTTATCCGTTGAAAACACGACCTTGAATTGACCGCTCTTTTCAATTTCGCCAATCCGCACCACCTTCGACAGGTGATGGTTAGCGTTCATGGTCACCATGCCTTCTGGGGCATCGAAGGTTTGACCATAGGCAGCCGCCCGCACTTTTTCCAGGTCATCGGCGGTCTTCGCCTTTTCAACGGCTTGCTTCCACAGATAAACGGCAATGTAGGCCGCTTCCATGGGGTCATTCGTAACGCGATCGGGGCCGTATTTAGCCTTGAATGCGTCCACGAATTTCTTGTTCGCCGGAGAATCCACCGACATGAAATAGTTCCAAGCGGCGTAGTGGCCTTCCAGGTATTCCACCCCGATCGCTTTCACTTCTTCTTCCGCAATACTCACGGACATTGAAGGATATTTGTCAGGGCCCAAACCAGCCCCTTGCAACTGCTTGAAGAATGCAACATTGCTGTCACCATTCAAGGAGTTGAAGATTACACCACCTTTGGGCAGAGCGCTGCGAATCTTGGTGATGATGGGCGTAACTTCCGTGCCGCCCAGGGGAATGTAATCCTCACCAACAACTTTGCCGCCCAGCTTTTCCACTTGGGCTTTGATGATCGTGTTGGCAGTTCTCGGGAAAACGTAGTCAGAACCGACCAGGAAGAATTCTTTACCTTTGTTTTTGAACAGCCACTCAACGGCCGGTTCAATCTGTTGGTTCGGCGCAGCGCCCGTGTAGAAGATGTTTTGGGAACATTCCTGCCCCTCATACTGCACGGGATACCAAAGCATGTGCTTCTTCTCCTCGAAGACCGGCAGCACTGCCTTGCGGCTGGCAGAAGTCCAGCAGCCAAAAATGGTGACCACCTTGTCTTGGTCAATCAGCTTCTTCGCCTTTTCTGCGAAGGTGGGCCAATCAGAGGCTCCATCTTCCACAACCGGCTCGATTTGCTTGCCCAGGACACCGCCAGCCTTGTTGATCTCTTCGATCGCCAGCAGTTCAGCATCAATCACGCTCTTTTCACTGATCGCCATCGTGCCGCTCTGGGAATGCAGAACACCGACTTTGATCGTGTCACCACTAGCAGCAGGGGATCCGGCGGGGCTAGCCCCGGGGCTAGGGCTGCCCGGCGATGGAGCGCTTTCCGGGGCTTGGCCACAGGCCTTGAGTAAAACACTGGCACTCAGGGCAGCGGAGCCGTAAAACAGAAATTTACGGCGATTAAATTGACCGGACATTGTATTGTTTTACACTCCTCAGCTTTGCGTAAAAATCAGTTACAAACCCCGCTTATTGCCTGGATAAAGGACTCAAAAAAGCCCTGGCTTGTCCCGATTTTAGCGTCATCCTAGGGCGCTGAAATATAGGTCGTTGTATCTGAAGATACAGAATTTTTTTTTCCTGTTTTTCTGAAAGTCCTAACGGGGGTGAGTTTCAACGGTGGCCATCATTACGGATTCTGATTGTTGCCATTCGATAATTTGGATATTGTGCTGTTTTAAAAAAAACGTTATAACCGATACTTAACTAAATCCTTACTGATTATTTACTATCAGGATCAGCTTGTTTGCCGTTGTTTGCAAGGGTGATGAGCTGAGCGAGGATTTCCTAAAGTTTTGGTGTGAGGATAGATCGTGTTGAAAAGTCGCTATGGAATCCTGATGGCCGCCTTGGCCATTTCGGGTGGGGCAATGTTGGGCACGGCCGATCGCGCGGCTGCTGAAAGTCCGGTTGGGGTGAACGCCTCTACGGAAGCCACGCTGCTCGGGTCGATCGACTCGGAAATGGCGCTGGATCAAGTCACTTCCGTTTCGCAACTGTCGGATGTACAGCCCACTGATTGGGCATTCCAGGCATTGCAGTCCCTGGTGGAGCGCTACGGCTGTATTGCGGGTTATCCCGATGGCACGTTCAAGGGCAACCGCCCCCTCAGCCGCTACGAGTTCGCCGCTGGTTTGAATGCTTGCCTCGATCGGATCAATGACCTGATCAAGGCCGCCACGGACCCGCTGGCCACCAAGGAAGATTTGCGGAAGCTGCAAAAGCTACAAGAAGAATTTGCCGCTGAGTTGGCAGCCCTGCGCGGCCGGGTTGATTCCCTGGAAGCACGCACCTCAGAACTGGAAGCCAACCAGTTTTCAACCACCACCAAGCTGTCCGGTCAGGTGATCTTCGGAATGCAGGGTGGCACGCTCACGGGCGACGACAGCGACGATAGTGGCGCAGAAAACGTCACCTTCAGCCAACGGACGCGGTTGCTGTTGGTCACGAGCTTCACCGGCAAGGACAAGCTGTTCACCCGTTTGGAATCCAACAGCGTTCGCAGCCCGCTGAACGATGTGACGGGGCTAACTAACCTCAGCTACGGCAACGGTTCCGATACGAACTTCCGCCTGACCTTCTTGGCCTATGAGTTCCCCCTGAGCGATCGCGCCACGGCGATCGTGGGTCAAGATTTGCTGCTCGAAGATGCCCACCCGGTTCACACCCCCCTCTATGGCGGCGGGAATGGAGCCATCAGCGCTTTTGCCGACTTGAACCCGATCTATCGCCAGCCCACCTACGGTGGTGCGGGGATTCGTTGGCGGGCTAGCGACAACTTCACGGTGGCCGCGCTCTACTCGGCCGGCAACTCCGCCAGCCCCGATGAGGGTCGCGGTTTGTTTGACGGTAGCTACAGCGCCAGCGTCAGCTTGAACTACACCAGTTCAAATGATCGCTTCTCGGCCGGTCTGCTTTACGCCCACTCCTATTACTCTCGGGTCGATCGCCCCTTCAACGTCCTGGGCGGCTCGGGTACGAAGAGCACCTTCAACCTGTTCAATGGCGATTCCTTTGACAGCGACAACATTGGCTTCCAAACCCAATACCGCTTCTCGGAGCACTTCGGAATGCACGGCTTCTTCGGCTACACCTGGGCCGACAGCCTGAACAACGATGACGCAAATGCTGACATCCTGACCTGGGGTGTGGGCTTCACCTTCCCCGACCTGGGCAAGGAAGGCAGCATGGGCGCACTGACGGTGGGTCAACCGCCGACGGTGGTGAATGCCGACGGCGTTGATGAAGACGACAACACGCCGATTCTGGTGGAAGCCATGTACAAGTTCGCCCTCAACGACAACATCTACCTGACTCCGGGTGTGGTGGCTGTGTTTGATGCCAACGACAACGGTGATACGGCTGTGATGGGCGTACTGCGCACCGAGTTCAAGTTCTAGAACTGGCCGGAATCGTTGCCGCCACTGCCAGGCCTGCCGATGGCGTGATCAGGCGTGGTTGCAATCCGGACAGGCCGGGAGGTTCAAGGCAATCGGTCTCTATGGATGGGTTGCCTTGATGCCAAATCTCAACTAAAAGCGTTTTCTCAATCCGATACCAAATTGAGCACCCCGCGATCACTAACGCCGGGGTGCTTTTTGCTGTGTCGGGATGTCTTTTGTTGCAAACAGTTAGGGCTGCGACGGAGCCTGTAGCTTCACCAACTCCTCTTGAATCCGTTGGCGCAGGGCAGGATCGATCGCGTGGGTTTGGGTCATTTGATTAAACTGGGCGATCGAGAGGCCCGTTCCCTCAATGATGCCCTTGGTTTGGTTGCAGAAAGAAACGGCAATTTCCCGCGCCTCCCGCGACAGCGATTTCACCGTATCGCCCTGAGAGCAAATCACCACTGGCAAGGGCCGATCGCCCATGACGGTTTTCAGTTGGCTGGCCGCGGCCTGGCGCACCGGCTCGATCGCCAACACCGCATCGGCATATTGGGCGATCGCCGCAGTTCCCGACGACTGGGTTTGGGCCTGCGCTTGCCAAGCCCCGAACATCCCCAAGCCCAATACCCCCAAAGACAGCCAGCCCCCAGAACGCAACCCCAGCTTTCGGGGCGATCGACCTTCTTTCGGGATCACCGTTGCTTGTTCATCAATGCGATTGCGCTGTTCTTGTGCCATAGCCCCATCCACTCTTTCCGAGCATCAACCGCCATTGTAGGGTCGAGTTGAATTTCCCCGTCAATCCGGAGCGCTGTCTAATCTAACTAATCCAAAGACTGCTGGCCGGTTGGCGATTGGTGCTCATTTTCCATGGCCCGGTAACCATCGGGGAGCAGGGTTGTGTGGTCATAAAAGGCTTGGGAGAGATCCGGATCCTTCGCCCGAAACAGATTAGCCCGCTGGAGCTTGGCCCCTTCCAAATGCGCTGACTTCAGGTTGGCACTGGTCAAATCGGCCCCTCGCAAATCCGCCTCCCGCAGATCGGCACTATATAGATCGGCCCCACAGAGATTGGCATGACGCAAATCAGCCGATCGCAGGTTGGCATAGCGAAAGTTGCTGCGCACACATTGGGACTCCTGCAAGTTCGCACCCGCCAAGTTGGCCTGATAGAGCTGAGCATTTCCCAACTCCATCCGTTGTCCCTGAACTTTCGCCAGTTGCGCTTGGCTCAAGTTGGCATAGGGCAGGTAGGCCATGACCAAACAGCTCTGTTGCAGATCAATGTCTGGTAACGAGGCTTCAAACAGATCCACTCCCTGAAGATCACTTTTTTGAAAATTGCGTTGACCTTGCTGATATGCAGATTGGAGTTCTGCTGCGGTCAGTTTTTGCATACCATCGACGACGATACAACAGGCTCCCGAGCGACGGCGGGAGCGACGGTGACAGGTCAGTTTCTGCTCAATTTCTGCCCAAAGTGGTGGCGGGAGCTTATTCTACTGCCGGGGTAAACCCTTGGGGTGATTGCTGACTGGGCAAATTTTGGGCTGCATTCCTAAACCATCGACGAAAGCTTAATTAACTAATATTGGCTGAATATTGGCTGACTGTAGGTCTCAGGAAGAAGTCAGAATTTTTCTAAAATTCAACCGTTTTCTATCAGAATTTTTCGGATATTTTTGCAGACCTAAGATTTTTTTTAGATTCATTTTCTGGGGTTACTGTCTTTCCAGTCCATGATCAGGTATCAATTTTGTCAGTTTGTGAACTTGCTTCTCCAGCAATCCCAGCGGAGATCGGGAGGTTGCATTAGAAAATAATCGAGAAAATTATAAACCAGGAAAACACATTTAAAATTGCCAAAAAATAATTAATCTTACAGACATCATGATCCCTCGATCGCTTTGAAGACTCCTAGGCTTCCTGGGCAATCCTCGCTCCAGCAGTGGTGCAAATTGCGAACTAGGGCCATCGGTCAAGGCCACATTCCCAAGGACAGGAGCGTCTGCATGGGCTGGCGATGGAAGTGGGATCAGCAGCCAATTCAGCATTGAATAGAGGGCGAATTTATTAATCAAAAATAATTATCATTTGATTTAAAAAAATCATCATTAAGCCATTTTCAAAAATTCTCCCAGGCGGCCACACCCTTGACTCGGAATGGAGAGATGTACCTCTCAGCGCTGATGGTTGATCTTGCTCCCGTGGTGGAACGATCGGGGGTGTAATTGGGCGATGATGTTTACCGCGAGTGGATTGATTTGTCCCCGTTGTTGTTGGATATTGATTGCGCGATCGTTCCTCGTTCAATTGGAAGCCATGCCCGAGGTAGAGTTGTCTATCGCTCAGTACTATCACGAGCGCACTAAGTATGATCCTGAAACGATCGAGCGTCAATCTCGACCGCTGAATTGGGACGATCGCCCGGAACTATACAAGGACTATCGATTTGGCACAGTGCTGGATCTCAAGCCCAGCGCGATCGATGTTTTAGACAGCCCGATCGCGACCTGGTGGCGGCGACTGTCCAAGTTGCTCTATTGCGCCTATGGGATCACGGCTCGGCTGCCGCAAATGGGCGTGGCGCTCCGTTCGGCTCCTTCGGCGGGGGGGCTGTATCCAGCGGAGGTTTATCTGTTGTCGCCGGGCAATGGCCCCTTGGCGGCGGGGCTATATCACTACCAAGTGAAAACCCATGGTCTGGTTCAGGTGTGGGACAGCGCCCTTTGGCCCGACCTGCAAGCGGCCTGCTTTCAGCACCCTGCGTTAACCGACGCTTCCTTGGCCTTGGTCACCACGGCGGTTTTTCAGCGATCGGCCTGGCGTTATGGCGATCGAGCCTATCGCCGCATTTGTCTGGATACGGGGCATTTGTTGGCCAATGCCACGCTGGCCAGCTCCCTGGTGGACTATCAGGCCACGCTGATCGGTGGTTTTGATGATGAGCAACTGGAACGGCTGCTGTTTCTGGAACCCGAGCAAGAGGGCGTGACGGCGGTGGTGGCCCTCACCGAAGGAACCGGGCCCGATCGCCCGCACCTGTCCGCCCCCAGCGCCCTGCCCTCCCGGGCCGATCGCGCCTATCCTGACTTGCCCGATGGTCAACTACTGCGCTACCTACACCAGACCACGCGAATCACGTCCCAATCCGCCGCGATCGATCCGAGCTTGCTCACCCAGGACAACCGTTTGGTCGCCGCCGACAAGTACAATCTGCCCTTTGGTCTCAAAGCCCCGATCGCCGCGCCGCCAATCCATTGGGGTCAGCAGCTTCAGGAGTTGGAGCGCACCATCTTGCACCGTCGCTCAACCCGGGCCTACAGCGGTGACAGCCTCAGCCTCAGTGACCTATCCAGCATCCTGACCTTCGCCTACCATCCCCGCGATTACGCCGATCAGGGTCTCGATCCTGACCCGGACTATTTCGACCCCTATTTGATCAACAGCTTCGTGGCGGTGTCCGATGTGGAGGGTCTCGAAGCCGGTTGCTACTACTACGCTCCCCAGGCCAACGAGTTGCGGCAAATTCGCTTCAAAAATTTCCGAGAAGAGTTGCACTTCCTCTGCTTGGGTCAGGAACTGGGGCGAGATGCGGCGGCGGTGGTGTTCCAAACGGCAGACCTAGACGCGGCGATCGAGCGCTATGGCGATCGCGCCTATCGCTACTTACATCTAGACAGCGGCCACCTGGGCCAGCGGCTGAACTTGGCGGCCATCCGCCTGGGGTTAGGGGCCAGCGGCATCGCCGGATTCTTTGACAACCAAGTGAACGAGGTGTTGGGCATTCCCCCGGCCGAAGCGGTTTTGTATATCACCACCCTCGGTCGAATCCGTCGTCGCTAGCGGGCGATCGCCCCTAGGTCTCCACCAATCGCATCACCGGTTCCTGATACAGGGGAACCGTGAAGGTCACCGTGGAACCCAGCCCTTCACCCAGGCTGTAGAAGTTCATATCACCCCCCATCGCTTCCACCAGTCGCCGGGAAATCACCAGCCCTAACCCCGTGCCCCCATAGCGTCGGGTGCGGGCCCCATCCACCTGGCTGAAGGATTGGAACAGCCGGTCTTGTTTATCGAGCGAGACCCCAATGCCCGTGTCGGCCACCCGAATTCGCACAAATCCCGGTAGCTCGCGATTTTGCACCACCACCGGTTGCCAAATCAGGTCAGCGCTGACGGTGATGCCGCCTTCGTGGGTGAACTTAATGGCGTTGCCAATTAGATTCAGCAACACCTGAAGCAACCGTTGATCGTCCCCATACATCAACACATCGTCATGGGTATCCGGGAGCTGCAAGTCATAGCGCAAGCCCTTTTGCTGAATTTGGGCCAAGGTGAAGTCCGAAGCATGGCGACAGAGTTCCCGCAGGTTCACCGGCACCAGGTGCAATTCCAGGCGATCGGCCTCAATGCGGGCAATGTCCAAAATGTCGTTCAGGATATTCAGCAGGTGAACGGCGCTGTTGTAGGCCTCCTGCAAAAAGTCCTGCTGCTCTTCGGGATCATCCACCATCCCATCCAAAATCAGCTTCAGAAAGCCAATCACCCCGTTCAGGGGCGTGCGAATTTCGTGGGATGTGTTGGCCAAGAATTCACTCTTAAGCCGCGAGACCTCCTCCGCCTGTTCGCGGGCTTCCTCTAGTTCCTGCTGTTTTTGAATCAGGTGAATGTTTTTCTCTTGCAGCTCGTGGGTCAGGGCTTGGCTTTCCGCAAAGAGGGTGGCATGGGCGATCGCCGTGCCCACTTGGTCGGCCAACTCTCGCATCAGTTCCGCTTCGGCCGTCGTCCAGTGGCGGGTGCGATCGTACTGATAGAGCGCAATCAGTCCGTTCACCTTGCCTTGGTGACGAGCCGCCACAATAATTGCCGACTGATTCCCGAAGGGATCTTGGTTCAGCCGATCCATCACCACGGGTTCCAAGCTAATCAGCGCCTCCCCCATCGGTGTGTCATGGGCCACGGAGAGATCAGCGCCCAGCATGGGATGGGGACTGGGGCTGCGGGTATGTTCCGCCACGACTCGCACCACCCCCTCCTGGGGGCCCGGGTAGGCACAAACAACGGCCCGACAAACACTGAGGGCTTGGACGAGGCCACAAACCGTTTGTTGCCAAATGGTGTCGAGATCGAGCGTTTTGCGAATGTTGCGCGCAATCTTGGTCAAGAGAATTTGATAGAGAGCCGAACTGAGGGGCAGGGTGCGCCGAATGCTGGTGGCAATTTTGCTCAGGAGCTTTTGATGAGCATCCAGGGCAGAAGGGAGATTCGCCGGAGTCATTGGCTCGTGCGATCGCGTTGAAATCGATCGCCCCATGACCAACACCCGATCGGCTCGCCCATCGTCCCCCAGCATCGGACTGAGCACTAAATCAAAAGTACGCGACTGATTCGCCCAGGCCAGGCGACAAGTTAAACGTTCTGGAGCACCCTGCAAGATGACCCGATTCAAAATCTCAAAATACTCAGGCAGACTGATTGGCCCAAAGAGGGGTTCTTCGGGCGGAGCCGCGCAAATGAGTTGGGAATCGAGGCCCACGGCGGCGGCTTCTCGCCAGTGGAAAGCTCGATAGTGACCCTCGTTGTCTTGGATGTAGGCCAACTCGGCCCCCAAGTGTTGAAGCGCGAGGGGTTCATCAATGGTCATGCCCGATCGCCCTGGCTTCGCGATTGCTTCCGGCAGGCTGGATGCAGGCGCACCAGATTCGGGCGCAACCCCTCCCGACGGCACAGAATCAGATGGCACAGAACCGGACACGACGGATCCTGGTGCGACGGATCCCGAGGCGATCGACCCCGGAGCAATCGATCCCGGTGCGATCGATTCTGAGGGAACGCTAACCGGAGATGAACCCACACCAAGAGACCCAAGCGGCGCTGGATATGTCGTCAGATCCCGATGATCACCAGGGCGATGCGGGAGGACAGTCGGATCCATGGCGGAGTTGTCCGGGGAGGTCAACGTAGATGGCGAAAAATCCGAAGACGAAGGGGATCCAGACATTACGCGCTCGCTTACAGGGCCATAACCGCTCAATAACCTCAGTGGTAACATCTCTGAGCTTCAATCCTGAGGCCCAGTTCACCACAATTTCCGCGATTCAACACAACTGGCAACGCAATCTAAGAACACAAGCTCAGGGAACACAAGCTAAGGCCGATCGGCTAATCGTTCCATTCGCCACGGGGCGGCACAACGGGATTGCGCGGCAACAACCGCGAGAGGTCATCCTCGCGGGCTGGGCCACCCCGCAACCATTGGCGCACGGCGGCTTCGATAATTTTGCTTGGGTCGTCGGTCAGGTGATTGACTCGATCGAGCAAGTCCGGATCGAGACGAATCGAAAGCTCAACTTTTTCGCGTTCCGGGCGGGGGCTGGCGGCGCGATCGCCCATGGTGGAGGGTTCCATGTGTTTGGGGGGGGTTAGATAAGGCTAACGGTCAGACTCGGCATGGAGGGGGAATTGCCAGCAGCATAGCGGATTGATTACCCGCCGTCCTAGCATTTTTGAGCGCTGGATTTTCTCAGCGCTAGATTTTCCGGCTTTGTGGCAGATGCACCTGTGCCTTTGCCCCATTGCCCACGGTTCATCTAATTGTCCGGATTAAGAATCCTCCCAGAAGGGATCGCCATCCATGCAGATAGCTCAATGAGTTTTATCTTTATTTTACCTGGTTGAGATTTGACCGGGGCGGATGTAGTTTGGCTAGGTTATTGGCACAATTGCGAGAGTCGCTTGAGTGGCGCATGATTCTTGGAGCAATCCGATTCGAGTGGTCTCGAAATTTGGGTCCCGGAATTTTTCCTGGCTCAAATCTCCGTCCCATGACTGCTTAAATCTCCGTCCCATGACTGCCTAAATTGCGGCCCGAAAATCGTTGCAAACCGTTACGAAGCAAGAGAGTCGCCCTTGCTCGCACGGGTGGTAAGCTGTCAAAGCACTCGATTTAACAAACCGGTTTTTGTAAGAAGGAAGCGGCGACGATGACCAGCGCAAACGATACGCCTTATTTGTTGCGAGCGCTGCGGGGCGAAGAACTGCCTCGCCCGCCCGTGTGGATGATGCGCCAAGCAGGGCGTTACATGAAGGTTTATCGGGATTTGCGCGAAAAATATCCGTCCTTCCGCGATCGCTCAGAAATTGCTGACTTGGCGATCGAAATTTCCCTGCAACCCTTCCGCGCCTTCCAACCCGATGGCGTAATTATGTTCTCGGACATCCTCACCCCCCTCGCCGGGATCGGGATTCCCTTCGACATCATCGAAAGCCGCGGCCCCGTGATTGAGTCACCAATTCGGACGATCGAACAGGTGAACGCCCTCACCCCCCTGGATGCCGATCAATCGATGCCCTTCATCCGCAAGATCTTGACCACCCTACGCCAGGAAGTGGGCAACAAGGCAGCCGTATTGGGCTTTGTGGGTGCGCCCTGGACGTTGGCAGCCTACGCGATCGAGGGCAAAAGCTCCAAGGAATACGCCGTAATTAAGCGGATGGCCTTCTCGGAGCCAGCCGTACTGCACGCTTTCCTCGAAAAGCTGTCGGACATGGTGGCAGATTACATGTGTCACCAAATCGAATGCGGCGCGCAAATGGTGCAAATGTTCGACTCCTGGGCGGGTCAACTGTCGCCCCAGGATTACGACACCTTTGCCCTGCCCTACCAACAGCGGGCCTTCAAGAAGGTGCGCGATCGCTACCCCGATGTGCCTCTGGTGCTCTACATCAGCGGCAGCGCCGGCATTCTGGAACGGATGGGCCAATCGGGCGCGAATGTGGTCAGTGTTGATTGGACGGTGGATATGGCCGATGCGCGTCGTCGCCTGGGCCAGGACATCATGGTGCAAGGGAATATTGATCCCGGCGTGCTGTTTGGCTCCAAGGCATTCATCCGCGATCGAATCATCGACACGATCAACAAGGCCGGCCGCAAGGGTCACGTCCTGAACCTGGGCCATGGCATTCTGTCCACCACCCCGGAAGAAAACGCCGCCTTCTTCTTTGAAACGGCAAAGAACGCTGACAAGCTGTTGGTGGGCGCACGGTAAGACCGTTCTGTCCTTCATTCGGCACAGCTTCAGTGCGTCGATAAAGAGCATCAATAGCGAGGGCGATCGGGAATCGATCGCCCTCGCTTTTTACGGCCGCGACGAACTGGAACCAGCACCACCAGACGACCACCAACCCAAGTTTTCTCCTAGCTTTGGCTTTTCAGACATCCTCGGCATCCAATTTTGGGGTTCCTTGAGATCAGTTGAGCGATCTGTTGGGAGATGAGTTGGCGTAAAATTTGACAGAAATTCTCTATAGGAATCTGGAATCATAAACGAATCACAGGACTGCTTTGGGTCATTTTTCAATCATTTTGCAGCCCAAAATTGCGATTACAATCCTCTAAAAAATATTCAATAAGCTGACTGATGTTGTCCTGAAATCTAGATTGTTTTAATCCAATCCTTTTGGAAAGACTTGATAGAATTAGGGCATGTATCGTCGGTGGCGAGTAACTCCCATGATGAATCTTGGCGAACTTCGTCTGAGATCGCGCATTATCGGTTTGGCTCAAGAACCTGCGGCTAAGGTGGCCTTGGCCGGTGTGGCAACGGTGGTGGTTGCCCCGATTATTTTGCCTTTGTTGAAACCAGCGCTCAAAGCAGGGTTGAAAACCGGGGTTGTGTTGTTTGAAAAGACAAAAGCCGCGATCGCGGAAACCGGCGAAATGATCGCGGATATTGCGGCGGAGGCCCGTGCTGAAGCCCTCGCGGAAGCCCGGGTACCGCTGGGTTTAACGGCCAGTGCGCCCGGATCGGAGGTGACCCCGGCGTTGAATGCAACCTCGCCGGAAGAAGAACACCGACTGGTCTAATGGGAAGGGTGAGCGATCGGGCTGGATGCGCCAGCCGATCCACTCACTGCCCAATTCCGTCCCGATGTCATCAAACAATGAGCGCCCAATTATAAGCGCCCATATAAGCGCCCAGGAATGAACACCAAGGTGTTCCTGCCGAGTTCGATCGAGCGGTTAACGCTCTCCTAAGCGGCGTTGTTGGTTTGTGCTGTGCCCTGAACTGAATCCTGCTGAGAAGCCCCAATTGCCATTGCGCGGTTGGGGCGTTGGTTTTGGGCCGCGGGAGCCAGGCGCAGGGTGGGAGCGGGGGCCGTTTGTTGGGCTTGGGTAATCCAATCGCTCAGGGCGATCGGGCGTTGGCGCTGGTGCAAGGATTGCAGGAGCGATCGCACCACCACGGGCCCCACCAGGACGGCCCCCAACCCCAGCAAGGCAGTCAAGTCCTGTTGACAGCCATCCTCAATCATTTCCTTGACATGAAAGGTGATCACGGATTTATCCAGATGAATCCAAGCCATGGGTCTGAAGGGGGTGAAGGGTTTGCAAATCGAGGCAGTGAACGCAGGTTGAACGACGAGGTGAAAGCTGGGGTGAATTAGGGGCGATCGGTGGGCGGGGAGGGAACGCTAGCGATCGCGGGGTCGCTCAAAAAAGTGGTGCTGAATCAGGGGGCGCAAACTATTGAGACCGGCGGCGATCGCGGAGCCGTTGTGGATGGCGGTGGCGATCGGGGGGCTGAGGCCGCGGGTGGTGGCTAGCCCCAATGCAATCAGGTTGGGTAACACCACCAAGGCGGTGTTTTGTTCAATCAACCCTTGGGTTTGGCGGGCGATGGTCAACACCTCCAGCAAATCCAGCAAATGGTTATTCATCAACACCACATCGGCGGTTTCGCGGGCAATTTCCGACCCCTGCTCAAAGGAAATGGACACATCCGCATAGGCCAGGGCCACGGAATCGTTGAGGCCATCGCCCACAAAGGCCACGGTGCGCCCCGATCGCCGCAGGTCGCGAATGATGGTGGCTTTGCGATCGGGAAAGGCTTCCGCATAAACCCGATCGGTCGGAATTTCCAGGGCCCGTGCCACCTGGGCCGCGCGGGCGGGCGTGTCGCCGGTCAGCAACCGCACATCCAATCCCAATTCCGTTTGCAGGGTTTGCACCAGGGCCGCACTTTCGGGCCGCAGGGGGTCGGTGTAGCGCAGTTCGCCCATGAATCGGCCATCCACGGCCACATAGATCGAAGGCTGGGCGATCGAGGGTTGGCTGCTGGCCTGTTGATCCAGGGTGGTCAACCATTCGCCCAAACCTGTCACACCCTGCTGAATTAAAAATCGCGCACTGCCCACCAGCACATCACCCGCCGCCAGTTGGGCCCGCACCCCCAAGCCCACTTCATAGTTCCATTCGCCCCGATCGCTCAGGGTCAGGCCCCGATCGGCCGCTGCCCGCACGATCGCCTCGGCCACCGGATGGGTGAGCCGCTGTTCCGCCGAAGCGGCCAGTTGCAGGAGTTGATCAGGGGTGATGTCCGGTTGGGCGGGCAACACTTGCTCTAAAACAATGTCGCCCTGGGTGAGCGTGCCCGTTTTGTCGAACACCACCGTATCGATCGCCGCCAACTGTTCCAGGGTTCGCCCGCTGCGCACCAACACGCCGTGGCGGGTGGTGTGGTTCAAGGCTCCCAGGAACGCCGTGGGAATCGATAGCCGAATGCCGGTCACAAAGTCCAGGGTCAGAATGGCCGCCGCCCGAGCCGGGTCGCGGGTGGCAATCAGCACCACCAGGGCCAAGATCAGGGCCGGGCCGATCGCCCTGTCAGCCAGCCGTTCGGCATAGTTGGCCATCCGAGTGTCATAGACCGGGGCCTGTTCCAGCAGAGCCAAGCTGGCGGCGGCACGGGTTTGATTGCCCACCCGTTCAGCTCGCAGGTAAATTTGCCCCGATCGCACCAAGGTTGAAGCATGAACCCAGCGGCCGGCACTGGCGGCCACGGGCAAGGGTTCCCCGGTCAGGCTTTTTTCGTCGATCGTGGCTTCACCGGACAGCACCGGCCCATCGGCGGGAATTTGCTCACCGGGATAAACCACCACCAAATCGCCCACCTGGAGCTGGTCACTGGGAATTCGTTGGGGCGGCCCGTCGTTCATTTTCACCCAAGCAAACCGCCCGATCGCATCGGACAAATTAGCCGTTCGCAGGGCCGTGGCCCGTGCGGTGCGATCGCGAATCGCATCCCCCAAAGCGTGCAGAGTCAAGACCAAGGACGGAACCACCAAAGATCCACCGCTGCTGCTGAGGCCGATCGCCAACAGATCCATGCAATCAATGTTCAAGCGGCGATCAACCGTCACGCTTTGCCAAGCCCGCTGGGCCACGGGCCAAACGGCCCGCAACAGGGCCACCGTCGCCAGCACCCGCAACGGCAACAGGGGCCGCCACCGGGCCAACCCCGCCAGGGCCAAGGCCGTCAAGGTTTGGGACAAGGAGGCCTCTTCCTCTTCTTCATCCTCCGCCGTTTCCGTCGGGTCTCCGACTGTGGTAGGAGCTGGCAGGTCTGGGGCCGGTTGCAACAGCAGGGCCCGATCGGGCCAAGCCAGGGCCAGCCAGTCATCCAAGCGTAATCGCAGGCCGGCCATTGGTAATTGGCGATCGTGATACACAATCGTCACCGAAGCGGCCGCCCGCACCACCCGCACCGCCGCCACGTCCGATCGCGCCGCCAGGGCCGTTTCCAACCGTTCCACCGCCAGGGCCGAAGACCGCGCCGGCCACCAACGCACCCGCACCCGGCCCGGCTGCCAATGGATCAATTCCCAATGGGTCCAGGCCGCCGGTCGTTCCCAGCGCCAGGTGCGATCGTCCGCCACGGTCTGCCCCATGTTTGCCATTGCCATGCCCTTTTCGCTGAAATCCTGATGGTGGCTAATCCTGGTTGGCGCGATTCAACACCTGCAACAATCGCAACCCCAACTCCAAATCCGAGAGGCCCGTGGAGTCGTATTGAATCGCCAAGGAGGCCGCCGCCTGATTGATCCGCGTGCCCAACACGATCGGCTCATCCTTCAGCAGGGTTTCCAGCCGCTTGCCATAGGCTCGATCGGTGCGGAGGCGATCGATCCGCAACCGAATCCGCCCCGGCACGGAATGGACGATCGTGCAATCTTCGCAACCCAAACCAACGCCCAAATTATTGCCCAGTTCAGTGAGGGAAATGGGACTCGTCTGGGCAGCGGCGGTGGATTGGTTGCTGGGGGCCGGCGCTGCGGTCACCGTGGCCAAAGCCGCCCCCGCCGTCACCATCGCCAACGTGCCCGCCGAGCTGTTGGCCTGCTGCTTGAAGTACAGAATGACTTGGCGCACCACCGCCGCGATCGCCAGGTTGGTCAACAGGGCCCGCGAACCGCGCAGTTGAAACCGGGTTGTGACAAACAAGCCCGCCAACACCGGCAAAATCGTCGTAATTTCCCCGTATTCCTGCAACCATTGCCCCAATTGGGCAGACAGGGTGAGGTTGCTTAACGCAGAGTCAGGGCCCGGCTCGATCGCGCCGGATGGGGTGGATTGCGCCAACGCACCCGTTGCCGTTTCGGCCAGATCAGAATCAGAGTTCACAGGTTGGGATTGAGGAGGGGCAGAGGAAGCATTGATCACCAACCGATCGGACTCGGGGGGCTGCTCCTGGAAAGCTGGGGCGATTGGAGAGACCTCAGCGGCCGAGTCCAACCCTGAATTAGCCAACGGTTGCGGCTCAGGGGTTACGGATGGCTCGCGATCGGGGTTTGAGGAATGACTCATGGCTTTAGTTCCCCATAACAAGGATGGGGGGCACAAACAATCCCAGCCAGTGGCCCACGACCCAGCGGGACAAACCCCCAGGGGCGCGGTGGCTTCAAGGATCTTAGGGGAAAAGCTTTTGGAGGGACAGAACTGTCCAAACTCATTAGCAGTGTAAGTGCAATAGACGGATATTTTCAATAAAATTGCTGATTTTTCTTAATAGAGTGGCATAGCTCCCGGGAGGCTAATTGCCAAAATTACAGAATTTGACCCTCCATGGTTTGTTGGCAATGGGTGAAAGTTCCACTATTCCCAATACCCACCCAATCGCTGCAATTGTTGAAAATTCTGAATTTCTTGAGCTTGCCGACTTCGGTTTGCACTTTCTAGATCGGCCCGGCCACTTCCCAAATTTCGGCACAGATCAGGGCCGATCGCCCCGCCCCAGCACCGGTTCTCTAGACTCTAAATTGCTCAAGAAGTAGAATTAGGATTATTGAGAAAGTCTTGCAGATTTTCAGTAAGCTATCCTGCCACTTCTAAAATGAGGGCGACCGTCTCAGAATGCTCTCAGTCCGGGGCTGGCGTTGGCATTGGCTGCTTGCAGGTGCTTGAGCACTTGGGTTTGAGCACTTGGGTTTGAGCACTTTGGGATAGCGTCTTGAAATAGCGTCTGCAAATTACGTTGCCCGGCAAGATTGCCAGGGAGAGTTGGGTCATGGATTGTCATCAGTGCCATCAAAACAACGGGAGTTGTGGGTCTAAGCGATCGCTGCGGTGGTTGCCCTTTGGCGAAAACTTCAACCGGCCCCCGATCGAACCCAGTGGGCCACAAGTTGCCCTGGTGGGAATGCCGAATGTGGGCAAATCCGTCCTATTCCATGCCCTGACTGGCACTTACGTCACGGTGTCTAACTATCCCGGCACAACGGTGGAAGTGACGCGCGGGGCCATGACCCTGGACGATCGCGCCGTCAGTGTGATTGATACGCCGGGGATGTATTCCCTGTTGCCGATTAGCGAAGAAGAACGGGTGGCCCGAGATTTGCTGATGTCGGAACCCTTTGGGGCGATCGTCCATGTGCTGGATGCCAAGAATTTGGGGCGGATGTTGGCGCTAACGGTGCAGTTGCTAGAAGCAGAGCTGCCCGTGATTGTGGCAGTGAACATGATGGACGAGGCCCAGCGTTGGGGCCTGACCATCGATCGGGAAGCCCTGATTGAAGAGTTGGGCGTGCCGGTGGTGTTGATGGCGGCGGCCCGCAACTGGGGTGTGGATCAATTGCGAGAAACCCTGGCCGATCACCTAGCCAGCACCCCAGCCCCAGTCTTGGCCGCGGTGGGCTAGGACGTGCCATCGCTGAACGATTGCTGAACTATCAAGGCCGCCCAGGAGCAGGCCAATAGAAAACAGAAATGAGTCTAACAATCCAATATTTAGAGCCGATCGAAGTGGCGATCGCCCAAATTGAAACTTGGTGGCGATCGGGCTGGGGTCAAGACTTTGCCGATCGCCATTTGTCATCTCGCAGCTTTGCCCTGTTGTTGCTGCAAAAAGACCCCAATTTGTGGGAGCAATTACCGGGCGATCGACAACAGGATCTAGAGCAATTAATCGCCACGACCCAAGCCCAACTCAACCGACCAATTTCGCTGGAAATTGCCCAGGCACGCCAAGGATTTGCCCAGGCGATCGAACAAAACACCTTAGCGGAACCGAACCCCAGCCAGCGCCGTTGGGGCGAGCGGATCCATAAGCTAACGGTGAACCCCATTTCGGGTTTTCCCATTTTGGTATTGGTGCTCTATTGGGGGGTTTATAAATTCGTTGGGGAATTCGGAGCCGGAGAACTAGTCGATCGGATTGAAACCTTCTTTGAGGAACAAATTAACCCCGTTGTGAACCATGTCACGGAGCAAGTGATTCCCTGGCCCGCCTTGCAGGATCTCTTTGCCCATGATTACGGGATTATTACCCTCGGAATTCGCTACGCCACGGCGATTGTGCTGCCGGTGGTGGCGACCTATTTTCTAATGTTTTCTCTGCTAGAAGATAGCGGCTATTTGCCTCGGTTATCCCTGATGCTCGATCGACTGTTTAAGGCGATCGGCCTCTCGGGCCGAGCTGTTATCCCGATCGTTTTGGGACTGGGATGTGACACCATGGCCACGATCGTTACTCGCACCCTGGAAACCAAGCGGGAACGACTGATCGCCACTTTTTTGCTGTCCTTGGCTATTCCCTGTGCAGCCCAATGGGGTGTGATTTTGGGACTCCTGGCCCAGCGCCCGGCGGCTTTGGTCACCTGGGCTGGGTTGATCGTGGGCATTTTCCTGCTGGCCGGCTTCTTAATTGATAAATTCCTGCCCGGTTCTGCGGCTCAGTTTTATATTGAACTGCCCCCTTTGCGCCTGCCCAAAATCCGCAACGTGATCACCAAAACTTGGGTGCGGATGAAGTGGTATTTCTGGGAAGTGTTGCCGCTATTCATTTGGGCTTCGGCTATTATTTGGGTGGGTCGCCTAACGGGAATTTTTGATTGGCTGATTAGCGGCATTGAGCCGATTGCCCTAGGTTTGGGTTTGCCCAAAGAAACCGCACCCATTTTGCTCTATGGCTTCTTCCGACGGGACTATGGCGCTGCGGGTTTGTTTGATTTGCAGCAGGGCGGTCAGCTCACGGGCGATCAACTGCTGATTGCAGCAGTGGTGCTGACTCTGTTTTTGCCTTGCATTGCCCAATTGCAGATGATCATCAAGGAGCGGGGTGTCAAAACTGCCCTGTTGATGGTGTCATTTATTTTCCCCTTCGCTTTGGCAGTTGGCTATGTTTTGAATTGGGGGCTAAATCTGTTTCATATTGTGCTCTAGGGCAGTGATGTTTGAACGCTGGGTATAGGGGTTATGATCCAATCCCCGAGGCTTGCATCCTGCCACTGCAAGATCTCGGGGGGCAAGGGACTTAAGCCCCTTGTTTGGGACGATTAGGCTAGGAAAAACCAACCCTTTTAACCCCGAGCAATCCTATTCGTCCTAGCCCGTTTTTTACCTCTGGAGACTGATTGCCATGAATGCGTTGTCCACGATTCGATCGAGCGATCCCCATTGGATTGCCCATTTGGAAACCCAGGATGATGCCATGCTCCGCAAGCTCACGGCGCTAGGCATTTTGCCGGGAAATCAAATTGCGATCGAGCAGCGGTTTCCGTCCTATATCGTCAGCATTGGTCGCACCCGAGCCGCCCTCGATCGGGAAACGGTGCAATGCATTTTTGTGACTCGGGAACAACATCCAACCGCCATTTAAACCGCCATTTAAGTTGATTACCCCCGTCGCACCCTAGCAACCTCGTGGCCCTTCCATTCGCCTCATCGGTTGGTGTTGCCATCTAGATCACAAGCACGCCGGTTTGTTAAGATTGCCCGGCTGCACTCAGACAAGCCGATCGGGGCGGGGAGCAACCAAGCCATATGGGGCCGATTTTGATCACGGGGGCGAGCGGCTGTGTGGGCCACTATTTGGTCGATCGCCTGTTGCAATTGACCGATCGCCCCCTGTGGTTGTTGGTGCGCAGTCCCGAAAAATTGCAATTTGATTGGCAAAATCACCCGCAAATTGAGGTACTGGCGGGCGATTTGCGCGAGCTTGATCGCTTTGCTGATCGCCTGAAGCAGGTGCAAACGGCGATCCTGGCGGCCACCTGCTGGGGCGGGCCGGAAACCTTTGCGGTGAACGTGGGTCAAAATCAAGCACTGATGGATGGACTGGATCCCGATCGCTGCGATCAGATTTTGTATTTCTCCACGGCCAGCGTGTTGGGGCGGGATGGACATTTGCTGTCGGAAGCCCTGCAACTCGGCACGGACTACATTCGCAGCAAGGCCGAATGCACCCAGCAATTGATCGATCGCCCGCTAGCCGATCGCATCACCGCCATCTATCCGACAATCGTGCTCGGGGGCGATCGCGATAAACCCTACTCAGAACCCACCAAAGGCCTGCCGGAAGCCCTGCGCTACATCAGCTTGATCCGGCGGCTGAAGGTGGATGGCAGCTTTCACTTTGTCCATGCGGCGGACATTGCCCGGGTGGTGGCCCACTTGGCCCTCAATCCACCGTCGGAACCCGGGCCGCGCCATTTTGTGTTGGGTCAGCCGGCCCTGACCGCTAATGAATTGGTGGATATTGCTTCCACGGTGCTGAAGGGACGACCAGCGCGGCTGAAAATTCCCCTGTCGGTGGGCTTGGCCGATCGGCTAATTGACTGGTTCAACATCCAGATGGGCCCCTGGGATCGGTTCTGCATGGCCTACCGGCACTTTACCTATGACCAAATTTGGTCGCCGGCCAGCTTTGGCCTGGAAACGGCCTATCCCACCCTGGCGGACATTTTGCGCCAGTACGGCCGGCCAGAAGTCAGCGGAGCTAAGCGGTAATTGGCATCCCGTTTCGCCATCGGATTAAATCAAGGCATGGAGTTGAAATATCGCGGTCTGGCCTATCAACGCCCGGCCCCCAGCATTGCCCAGGACAATCCCGATCGCCCCTCGATGTCCCCATCCAGGGTCAGCGATTCCGTGACGATCAGCCCATATCTCGGCAAATACCGGGGCTGTGAGTTTGTACTGCAAGCGGGGCGATCGATGCTGGCGGCAGGGTTGGCGGCTTGGCCCTGGCCCCGATCGGTGGTGTTGAAATATCGCGGCTTGGCCTACGGGCCCGGCTACGATCGCCCCTTGCCGCCGGACGCAACGCCCACCAGCGCCCAGCCCAACGCCACCCACAGCGCCAATCACGCCGTTGATCGCCTGGCCAAAACCATTAGCCGCGATCGCCAAGCAACTCCCGCGCGTCCTTTGCCGGCCGATCCTTGGCCCCAAGGGCAAGCGCCCCCCAGCCGATCGACCCTCTATCCCGGTCAGCGGGGCGATCGCGTGGCTGTTCTGCAAGCCGCCCTCCAACGCCAGGGCCTGTTGCGCGCGCCCTATCAACCGGGGTATTACGGCCCTCTGACCGATCGAGCCGTTCGCAAATTGCAGCGGGCCTGGGGCGTGCCGATCACCGGCATTGCCGATGCCAGGGTTTGGCGTTGGGTGGAAGGCAACCCCCAACGGCCCAGCCCGCCCCCCAGACCAACCGTTGCGCCGATCCGGCCCGATCGGCCCCTGCAAACGGGCGACCGGGGGCCTTGGGTGGCCGAACTGCAAGCCCGGCTCCGCTGCCGAGGCTACTTTGACCACCGAATCACCGGCCACTTTGACGCAACCACCACCACCGCCCTGCATCAGTTCCAGGGCGATCGGGGTTTGGCCCCCACTGGCCAGGCCGATGCCACCACCTGGGCCGCCCTGGCCCAGCGCAACCCAGCCACGAACACCACCGCGCGATCGATAGCCCTGCACCCACAACCGCTAGGCTAGGATTCAGGATTTCCAAACCGACCGATCGGCCCCTGGGGCTGGTTGCCATCCTGCCTGTTCCGTTCCTCCTTCCTTTCTTCTCAGTCCCATGTCTGCTCAATTGCTGTTAGTTGATGATGAACCCAGTCTCCGGGAAGCGGTGCAAGCCTACCTAGAAGACAGTGGTTTCACGGTGCGTGTTGCCCGCGATGCCACCGAAGGATGGGAAATGGTGCAGCAATTTGCCCCGGATCTCGTCATTTCCGATGTGATGATGCCCAAGGTGGATGGCTACCAGTTTTTGCAGCAGTTGCGGGATGATGCCCGGTTTCGATCGATTCCCGTGGTTTTTCTGACCGCCAAGGGCATGACGGGCGATCGCATCCAAGGCTATAGCGCCGGTTGCGATGCCTATTTATCCAAACCCTTTGACCCCGATGAACTGGTGGCGATCGTCGAAAACTTACTGCGCCGACGGGATGAAGTGACCGCCCCGACGGGTGATGGCGAACATGACATTGCTGATTTGGCTCGGCAAATTGCGGAAATCAAAGCCATCTTGACCCAACGCGGCGGCATCACTCCCACCCCGCCCCCGATCGCCGTGGATTTGACCCCCCGTGAACAAAGTGTTTTGAATTTGGTCGCCGAGGGGCTAATGAACAAGGAAATTGCTCGCCGGTTAGATACCAGCGTGCGCAATGTGGAAAAGTACGTCAGCCGCCTATTCAGCAAAACCGGCACCAACAGCCGCACCGAATTAGTCCGCTTTGCCCTGGAGCATGGTCTCACCAAAAACTAAATCTGAGCACCGGTTGCCTATGCCTGGGGAAAACCCCCAAACCACGCATCTGGTGCTCAACAATCCCTCAAATTGCCAGCAACCCAGCCATTAAGCAGGCTCAGATTCAACGTCTGGCTGAGTGGGCAAGCGAATTTCAAACTCAGTACCTTGCCCCACCTGAGACTCCACCGTCAAAGTACCCAAGTGCTTTTCGGTCACAATTTGATGGGCGATCGCCAGTCCCAAACCCGTTCCTTTGCCAATTTGCTTCGTCGTAAACAAATGCTCAAAAATTCGGGGCTTAATCTGCTCCGGAATTCCCTTACCGTTATCACCAATCTTGATAGACAAAAATTCGCCATCAACCCGAGTCCGAATGGTAATTTTCAGCACATCTGGCAGCGGATTAGTCTCTTGCCAATCACTAACCATTTCATCCAGCGCATCAATGGCATTCGCTAAAATATTCATAAAAACTTGATTTAACTGATCTGGAAAACACAAAATATCTGGAATTTCGCCATAATCTGTCACCACTTCGATGACCGGACGGCCTTTTTTATAAATTAGTCGATGGCGCAAAATCATCAATGTGCTGTCAATGCCATCATGCACATTGAAAAGCTGCGGGCGATCGCTTCCCATTCTAGAAAAGGTTCTCAGACTACGACTAATTGTCGTAATTCTTTCACCACTGCCTTTAATCGAATTCAGCAACTTCGGCAAATCTTCCTGTAAATAATCCAAGTCAATTTGAGCCAGCAGTTTCAATAGCTCAGGACTCGGTTCCTTCAGTTCCTGTTGATAACCCCTAATGACTTTGAATAAGTCGCCTAACGCATCTTCTGCCAACTGAATATTTCCGAGAATGCAGCCCACAGGATTATTGATTTCATGGGCCACACCAGCAATAAGGCTTCCCAGGGCAGACATTTTTTCACTTTGCACAAGCTGCATCTGCGAAGCTCGTAGCTCAGTGGTCGCGTTTTCAACTTCTTGGGCTAATTTCTCTGTTAAGCGATAAAGCTTTAAATGGGTTCTAATTCGAGCCAACACTTCTTTGGTATGAAACGGTTTTGTAATATAGTCAACGGCTCCAACTTCCAGCCCGCGCATCTTACTTTTAATATCCGTGAGCGCGGTCATAAAAATAACCGGCACTTGAGCAGTTTCAGGATTTTCTTTTAACCGCAGACAGGTTTCAAATCCATCCAGTCCTGGCATCATGACATCCAACAAAATCAGGCTGGGCAAACACCTGGCAACTTGCTGCAAAGCACGTTCACCACTCGTTGCGATCGCCACCTCAAATCCTGAATTACTCAAGGTCAAAGACAACACATCTAAATTAGTAGGGGTGTCATCAACAATCAGCACAAGATCCGTCATAGTTAGCGTTAGGTCACTCAGCAAGTCAACAGCAATCTTTCAGCTAAAAATAATTAGTCAACGCATCAATTCGCAACTAATTTACAATTTATATTGTTTTAATCGAATATCAATTTGATCAAATTCACATTTGATCAAGTATGACTTTTGACACCAAACGTTATCTTTGATACATTAAACGCCAACGTATGAATTTTTGGCTCATTGATCATAGCTTTAATTGCTCGAAGCTTTTGATCAATTAACGGATTGTTACCCATTCATTATATTCTGAGGCTTTCAAAGCCTTAATTCAAAGTTCTGGTAGTGCCTGTGAGGTGATGATTTTTGGTGACTGATCGCCTACACCGCAAGACTTTCACCAGCTCATCATTACTGAATTACGGCACTATCCATAATTCTCACTAATCTCTATGATTAGCGAGAATCGAGGGATCAACCCTAGGAATTAACAATCGCAGCCTGAATCATTTCCTCAAGCTCTTCTAATTTAAACTGCTTGGCTAAGTGCAACACATCTCGTGCAAAAGGCTCATAGGAACCGGACTCCAGATGCTCATCTGGGGTTGTGGCAGCTTCTTGCAGCAGTGACTCCACCGCCGTAACCAACTTTTGAAGACGGCCGACCTGCACCAAATACAACCAGGATTGTAGTTCTGTGAGGGGGGGAGCGATTCGGTCTTGTGGGTTGTCGAATGAAGCGGGCTGCACCGAGTCTTGCTTTTCCAGTTGCCACATCACGCCCAAATGTTGAGCCAGAAGACTAAAGAGGCGATCGGCCTTAACTGGCTTTTCCAGAAAATCATCGCCACCAACATCTAGACTCATTTGTCGATCGAGCTGGGACACGGAAGCCGACGAAACAATGACCTTTAAGCTGGCCCATTGTTGATGACGACGGATCTGTCGAATCAGTTCAAACCCATCCATCACAGGCATTGACAAATCCGTAATGATCAAGTCGGGTAGTTGACGTTCCAATTCTCCTAAAGCCTGTTGCCCTTGATCCGCTTCTATGACTAAAAAGCCAACTGACTCTAATAAATTCCGCAAAACAGCTCGATTATCTGGAACATCATCAACAATCAAAATAGAGCGTTTCAGACCTTGATAACCCACCACTTCACCCATGGATTTCACCGACTCCTGCAACCAATCGGTTGCTAGGGGAACATTCAGTTGAAAGAAAAACTGACTTCCTGCACCCAGTTGGCTCTTGATTTGAATCATTCCACCCATCAGGGAGACAATTTTTTGGCTAATAGCCAAGCCCAAACCGGTGCCTGCTGCTTTTCGCCCTGATTCACCTACTTGCTCAAAGGATCGAAATAACTTCTGGATATCTTTTGGTGCAATACCAATTCCTGTATCAATAACTTTAAATTCCAAACAGCAGTGATCTTGAGTGGTTAAATCAAGCTGAGACTGATGGGATGAGTCAGAAACCACTCGATTAATCATTAAGGTAACGGAACCATAGTCAGTAAATTTAATGGCATTGCCCATTAGATTAATGAGTACCTGCCTTAAGCGTTTTTCATCTACTAAAATTCCTGTTGGCAGATTAGGATCTGGTTGATAGTAAAATTCGATATTTTTTTGATCTGCACGAACCCGACAAATTTCAATCACCCCCTGGAGGAAAGTTTCCAGGTGAACTGGTTTTGGGTCAAGTTCCAGCTTTCGAGCTTCAATTTTGGCCAGATCCAGAATGTCCTCAATGAGAGTCAGCAGGTGCGAACCACATTGATAAATAACATCAATACCATGTAGATCTTTATCGGTAAGTGTTTTCGATCGCGCCAAAATTTGGGCATAGCCTAAGATGCCATTCAGTGGGGTTCGCAGTTCATGGCTCATATTTGCCAGAAATTCACTCTTGGCATGATTGGCTGCATCGGCCGCAATTTTTGCAGCTTCTAATTCCGCAGTTCTTTCCGCCACGCGATCCTCTAAAATTTCAAAGGAATGCTTTAGCTGAGTTGCCATTTGATTAAAAGATTGCGCCAAGCCTTGAAGCTCAACAATCTTACTCTCCTTAATCAGTAAATTAAGATTGCCACTGGCGATCGCGTTACTTGCCCTCTGCAAGCTAAAAACAGGATTGGTGATCCAATTTGCCGTGCAGATGCTCAAGACAGTGACGATCACAGCCGTCCCAAAACAGAGCCACAGGCTCATGCGTGTGTTGGCATCAATGGCCTCCATGAAATCTGACTCTGGAACTGTGATAATGATGAGCCAATCGATGCCATCTGGATCCTGCCAGGGGGTTACTTGCACAAATTGCTGACGCTGATTAATGGAGGTCATGAATGTATGACCCTGATGAATTTCTTGGAAGTTGCCGAGTTGTTGTTGAACTTTCCGAGCCGTATTTTGAATTATTGCGTCAGGGATATTTTTGACGCTATAGCGAAGTGTTTTTTGATCGCCTAATTTCGCAAAGACCGGTTGCCGACTAGAGCTAGCAATTAATAGACCATTACGCTCAATAATAAAGATCTGCCCAGAAGGACTAATTTTCAAATTTCGCAAGAATTTACTAATATGATCTAATTGTAAATCGACTGACAATATACTTGAAAGTCTATTATTTTCATCAAACAATGGATAAAGAGCGCCTAGGGCAATATAGTAATTTGATTCAATGATTGCTTGAGCTAATTCAGAGGCCAACTTCGGATTAACAACTAAGTCTTTTCCTACATATTCATAAACTGATCCCCAAGAAAATCCTCGTTTACGATTGATTTCTGCATAGGATCGATCAATATCGATAGGATCAGCAAAATAGCGCTGTAATTCCTGAGAGCGTTTGCCATATTGATCACTACTATATTCCTTAGCAAGATTAATTTTGGGATGGTGTTCATATAGAGTGACTTGTTTTGGATCAATCCATCTCCCAGCCCCAGCCGCAGCACCACTGGGTAGTAGACAGCCAATGTAACTAATGGATTCAAATGCAGAGGACTGTCGCCAAAAATATAGTTCTCTAGCTCGGGGATTAGATAGATTTAGTTGGTTTGTCGAAACTGCTTTAGCGGTAGCATCCAGCAACTGCTTAGGTAGTTTTAGATAGGAGTCGAGTTCTGCGTCAACTCGCTGGGTGGTACTATCCATAAGCTGGCTGGCTAAGTTTCGTACTGCCTGTTGGCCATTTTTAAAGGAGAAGAAAGCAACGAGTCCCACGGCCGTCAGAATTTGCAGCACAAAGGGCACAACTAAAATGACTCGCAGTGGCAATCGCAAGCTCAAGTTTCTGATCCTTCAGTCCTAGTCGTGTAGGAAGATATAATGCAGAAAAATGAGTAAAAACTCGTAATAACGATTCGGAAATTTATATCAGTCAAAAATTTTAGGATTTCTTATAGGGCTGTTTTTAGATTCGAGGAGCACCACTTAGTTTGTTGCCCATGCACCATCGATCTGCGTCACAGGTGATTGGGTAGGGGCGCACCACTACTATTGGCTTCAACTTAAGACCGAGAAAATCCGGGCAGGGGCGTACGGCCGTACGCCCCTACAAGAGTTGACGGGTTTCGATCAGCGATCGGGACTATTCCACCGTGACGGATTTAGCCAAATTGCGCGGTTGATCCACATCCAAGCCCCGGCGAGCGGCGATGTAGTAGGACAGCAGTTGCAGGGGCACAACGTTCAAGACCGGAAACAGCCACTCATCGGTGACGGGAACCGAGATGGACGGGTTGAACAGATCGGCCGCGAGGGCATCCCCTTCCGCCACCACGCCAATGAGCCGAGCATCGCGGGCCCGGGCCTCCTGGGCGTTGGACATCACCTTGTCGTAAACATTGCCAGGGGTCGCGATCGCCACGACGGGCACTTTGTCATCCAACAGGGCGATCGGGCCGTGTTTCAGTTCGCCGGCCGGGTAGCCTTCCGCGTGGATGTAGCTGATTTCCTTCAGCTTGAGAGCCCCTTCCAGGGCGATCGGGAAGTTGAGACCGCGCCCAATGAAAATAAAGTCGCGAGTTTCGCTGAATTCGTGGGCCAGGGCTTCAATTTTGGCGTTTTGTTTGTCCAGGATATGTTCAATGTGGCGGGGCAGTTGGTGCAGCCCTTCAATCAGAACATTGGCGCGATCGACCGCCAGGGTTCCCCGCCGCACGCCCAAATCAATGGCCAGGGCATAGAAGGCGAGCAACTGCGTGACAAAGGTTTTGGTGGCGGCCACACCGATTTCAATGCCCGCGTGGGTCGGAATCACGTAATCGGCAATCCGCCCGATCGTGTTTTCCGGTCGGTTGCTGATCCCAATCAATCGCGCCTGGAATTCCGGGGCCAACTGGGCCCGACGCTCACGATCGACCTCCAGGGCTGCCAAGGTGTCGGCCGTTTCGCCCGATTGGGTCACCCCGATCGTCAGGGTGCAAGGGCCCGCTGGGGATGGGGCCGATCGAAACTCCGAGGCATATTGCACTGAGGTGGGCACACCGGCCAGCCCTTCCAACAAATACTTACCCACCAAGCTGGCGTGCCAACTAGTGCCACAGGCCAGAATTTGGATTTGCTGCACATCCTGCAGCCATTCTGCGGGCAGCCCCAAGGTGACCGGCGACCCGTCGGCGGAACAGTTGGGGGTGGGAGTGATGCCGCCAAAATAAGCCGCGAGACAATCGCGCACCACGCCCGGTTGCTCAAAGATTTCCTTGAGCATGTAGTGGCGATAGCCGCCTTTTTCAACTTGGGTGGAACTCCAGTTGAGCAAATGGGGATATTTCACCCGGCGATCGCCCTCAAAGCCGTAAATTTCAACCCCCAGCGGCGTTAAACGGGCGATTTCACCATTGTCCAGGTGCAAAACAGCGCGGGTGTAGGGCACGATCGCCGGGGTGTCCGATGCACAGAAAAATTCCCCCTGTCCAAACCCGATCGAGATGGGAGCCTGTTGCCGCACCACAATCAACTCGTCGGGCGCATCGGCCGCCACAATTGCCAGCGCAAAAGCCCCTTTCAACTGCCCGATCGCCCGGCGTGTGGCCTCCATCAGGCGCGACCCACTCAACCAACCACTGGCCGACTCCTGCGCCAACTCTCGCCAACAACGGGCGATCAGATGGGGAACCACTTCCGTGTCCGTCTCAGAACTGAAGCTGGCCCCTTCGGCAATCAGCAACTCTTGCAGTTCACGGTAGTTTTCAATAATTCCGTTCTGCACCACCGCAATGGTTTGGGTTGGATCCATGTGCGGGTGGGCGTTGCGCTCCTCGGGCTTGCCGTGGGTGGCCCAGCGGGTGTGCCCAATGCCCAAGCGGGCGGGCATTTCCCAGCCCTCCAGCTTGGCTTGGAGGTTGTAGAGTTTGCCTTGGGCCCGAACGGTGTGTAGTTGCCCTTCCCAAACGGTGGCAATTCCCGCCGAATCATAGCCGCGATATTCCAGTTTGCGCAGCCCTTCAAGCAGAATGCTGACCGCAGGTTGGGTTCCGATATAGCCGACAATACCGCACACGGTTGCTACTCCTTAAAAGACCAACAGGAAATCTTAGCGGGACAGTTTTAGCGGGATCAGACAGTGGGTTGAGGCGATGTTGCGCATAATAGCGCGACGAGTTGAAGCATAACCGCTCCCCGATCGGCTGCTGGGGTCAGTCCCAGATTGAGTTAGCAATCGTTTTCAATCCCTTTTCGCTCGATCTTTTTCTCATCCACTCCTTTTCAGGCAATTTCTGGCGATTCAGTCCCGTTTCACCCTCTGCACAATCAACGTTCGATCGATGTGCAATTAACTGCAATTAACGTCCACTCAGCGTTCACTCAGCACTCAATCCGCACTCAATCAACGTTCAATCCACCTTCAAGACAACGCCCAATTAACCCTTTTTCAGCATGAAGGAACTCCAACGCTTGGCGATCGACCCGGCCCAATGGCATGGGGGCCAAATTCAGTTCACCGCCGACCAAGATCGCTATCTGCGGCGGGTGTTGCGGTTGGAACCGGGCGATCGACTGGTGGCCCTGCTGCCGGAGCCGATCGGGGACAGCCGTTGGTGGTTGGTTGGTCTCGAACCCACGGGAGCCACCGCCCTGAAACCCCTGCCGGAGCCGATCGAACCCATCCAAACCCTGACGCTGTTGGCGGCTTTGCCCAAGGGATCGGGGTTTGATGAGGTGGTGCGGCAGGCGACGGAGTTGGGTGTTACGGAGATTGTGCCGGTGTTGAGCGATCGCACGCTGATGCAACCCAATGGCAACCGGCTGGAGCGGTGGCGACGCATTGCCCGAGAGGCCGCCGAGCAATCCGAGCGGGCCGCAATTCCGACGGTGACCGAGCCGCTGGCTTGGCCCGCCGCGATCGCCCAGATGGTCGAACATGACGGGCGGTTTCTTTGCGTGGCCCGGCGATCGGCTCCCCACCTTTGGCAGGCTTTGCAATTACTGGCTGATCCTGTGCCCAACCCAACTTCAGCCCCCACTTCAGCGCAATCCCAGTCTCCACGGGCGATCGCCCTGGCCGTGGGGCCAGAGGGAGGCTGGAATCCAGCGGAGGTAGACCAGGCCTTAGCGGCCGGTTGGCAGGTGGTTTCTTTGGGTGGGCGGGTTTTGCGGGCCGTGACGGCTCCGTTGGCGGCCCTGGCGATTGTGAATGCTTGGGGCGAAACGATCGCCCATGAGCTGGCCCCCTCAGCCGTTGATTAACCCCTGAGCATTCCCCGCTGGGCCGCTCACTCCATATGATTGCGGGATATCTAGAATTGGGTGGAAATTTGCCATGTGTGCTGCTGCGATCGACCGAGGCCATTTGCTGACGGAACAGGCTAACCCCAACAGCGAGGCACTGGATCAACTGTCTTCCCTGGAACTGGTGGATTTGTTTAACCAGGAAGATGCCAAAACCCTGGCAGCGATCGCCCAGGCGCGGGAACCCCTGGCCCGGGCGATCGACCTCGCGGCAGCGGCCTTGGCCCAGGGCGGGCGACTGTTTTATATCGGCGCAGGCACCAGCGGCCGGCTGGGGGTGCTGGATGCGTCGGAATGTCCACCCACCTTTTGCACGGATCCCGAACTGGTGCAGGGCATCATTGCCGGGGGGCCGCCAGCCCTGTTGCGCAGTTCCGAAGCCTTGGAAGATCGAGCAGAAGATGGGGCCGCAGCCATGGCCGAGCGATCGGTGGGCGATCGGGATCTGGTGGTGGGAATCACGGCCGGCGGCACAACCCCCTACGTCCAAGGCGCGTTGATCGAAGCGGCCCGCCGGGGAGCGAAAACGGTCTTTTTGGCCTGCGTCCCGATCGACCAAGTGCCGCCGCCCGGTGGCTCGGTGGATGTGGATTTGCGATTGCTGGTGGGGCCAGAAATCTTGGCCGGTTCCACCCGGCTGAAATCGGGAACCGTGACCAAAATGGCCCTGAATATCCTGTCCACCGGGGCCATGGTCAAGCTGGGCAAGGTCTATGGCAATCGGATGGTGGATGTGTCAGTCACCAACAGCAAGCTCCGCGATCGGGCGGTGCGCATGGTGCGCGACTTAGCCAACCTGAACCGTGCCGAGGCGGAAGATCTGCTGGATCGATCGGGCAACCGCGTCAAAACCGCCCTGTTGATGCATTGGGCCGGAGTCGATCGGCCCCAGGCAGAGCAGTTCCTCACCCAAGGGGGCGGCCAACTGCGGCAGGCCTTGACCTTAGCCCAAAGCGCCAGCAGCCCCGCGTAACGGTTCGGCAATCCCGATCCGCCCCGGCCAAGCAACTGCGATAGGATGGGGCGTACTGCATTCCTGAACTGAGACCGGAAACCGCCATGCCCCTTGCCTCCGAAAATTTGGCAACCAGCGCGATCGCCCTCGCCGCCCTTGTCATTCTCGGCTGGGGGTTTTACCGGGCCCGCCCCTTCGGCAAGCTGGGCATTCTGGCTTGGCTGCAATCGGTGGCACTGATGTTGCCCTGGTTGGCCTTCTTTGCGCTGTTTGCGGCCGGCGTTTATCTCAACCTGGCGGGCATTTTGTTGGTGTTGGCCCTGTCCACGGGGTTGTATATCTTCCTGGGCAACCGACTGCGGGCCGCAGCGAAGGAGTTACCGCCCCCGAACCTCTCGGCCTTGGCCCATCCGGAAACTACCCCCGATGCGGAATCGGCCGCGATCGAAGGGGCCGCCGCTCCCAAACCGCCCACGCCGCCCCTGCCCGGAATGTCGGAGGTGGTTCCCATCCCCGCTGAAGACCTGAAAACCATTCAAGGCATCTTTGGCATTGACACCTTTTTCATCACCGAAACCGTGCCCTACCAGGAAGGTGCAATCCTGAAGGGCAACCTACGCGGGGAACCGGCGAAAGTTCATGCCAACTTAAGCCAAAAACTGACAGAACGCCTGGGCGATCGCTACCGGCTGTTTTTGGTGGAAGGGCCCGACGAGCGGCCAACCTTTGTGGTGTTGCCCAGCAGCACGGATCCCAAACCCGCTTCCTTGGGGCAAAAGCTGTTTGCGGTGGCCCTGATGATCGCCACGATCGCCACCTGCCTGGAGTCGGCCGGGTTGCTGCAAGGGTTTGACCTGTTCTCCACGCCCGATCGGGTGATGGATAGCCTCCCGATCGCCCTGGGGCTGCTGTCAATTTTGGGCGTTCATGAACTGGGGCACCAAATCCTGGCTCGCAAACTGAACGTCAAACTCAGCTTGCCCTACTTCCTTCCCGTTTGGCAGATTGGCTCTTTTGGGGCCTTTAACCGGTTTGAATCTTTGCTGCCCAACCGCCAAAGCCTTTGTGATATTGCCTTGGCGGGGCCGGTGGCGGGTGGGGCCCTGTCCCTGTTGCTGTTGTTGGTGGGGTTGGAGCTGTCGGGGCCGGGCAGCCCTTTCCAAATTCCCTCGGAATTTTTCCAAGGCTCCATTTTGGTGGGAACCCTGGCCAAGCTGGTGCTGGGGGCCAAGCTCCAGGATTCCTTGGTGGATATTCACCCCCTCGTGGCGATCGGGTGGTTAGGGTTGGTGATTACGGCCATTAACCTCATGCCCGCTGGCCAATTGGATGGGGGCCGCATTGTCCAAGCGATCTATGGCCGCAAAACCGCCCGCCGCACCACGATCGGGACAGTGGTGGTGTTGGCTTTGGCTTCGTTGGCCACGCCGTTGGCGCTCTATTGGGCCTTGGTGATTGCCTTTTTGGTGCGCGACTTGGAGCGGCCCGCCTTGGAAGAACTGTCGGAGCCGGACGATGCCCGCGCTGCGTTGGGACTGTTGATGTTGTTTTTGATGGTGGCGACCCTGTTGCCCCTCACCCCCAGTCTGGCCGGGCGGTTGGGCATTGGTGGCTAGGGCCAATCTCAAGACTTCCCAATCTCAAGACTTCATGGGCTCGAGCAATTCACAAGCACTTCATTGATTGACTGATTGATTGAGGATTGCTGATGTGGGTTGCCGCTCTTGAAATGCTTCTCCAGAAGATCCATTCACAGGAGACCCCCTATGACCCTGTTGCAACGACTGGAACGCTACACCCAAGGGAGATCGACCGAAGTTTGGATTGTCCATGCGATTGTGGATGGCGAGCCGGATCAGGTGATGGTGTTTAAGGGCTTTTCTAGCTCCCTGATGCGCCCCACGGCTTTTGATCCGGATGTGCCGGTTTTGCCGCCCGATGCCACGATTACAGCAGTCGATCGGGCCATGGCCCCTTTCAAGCCCACGGAGCCGCGCTATCTTGACCAGGGCCTCTCGATCGACCATGTGGATGCGCTGCTGGCGGCGGCCGATTGCTAGTTGTTCGGCCAGCCAACGGTTAGCCGCTGGTTTTGGAAATTAACCAGGGCCGAATAGATTCATAGTCTGAAATTCAGAGTTTGATCGTGGCGCTTTGAGGGTGAGACTGGTTTTCAGACTCCCCACCAGCCCAAGGTGACCAGCAGCGGCGGCACCAGCAACACCACTCCCACCAACACCGCCACGATCGCCGCCATCAACACGGCCGCCGCTGCACAGTCCTTGGCGACCTTGGCCAAGTCGTGGTAGTTCTTGCCCACGGTCAGATCCACCACCGACTCGATCGCCGTATTTAACAACTCCAGCGCCAACACCAACCCGATCGTTAAACCCACCAAGGCCAGCTCAACCGGGGGCCGCTGCAACCCCACTCCCAGCCCGATCGCCACCACCGCCACCACCGTATGGAGACGGAAATTGCGTTGGGTCAAAAACGTATGCACCAACCCCGCACCGGCATAGCGAAAGCTAATCAGCAGATTGGGGGCAATTTTCCAAGCTTGGTCGCGGCGGGTGGCGGATGGTGAAGGTTTTTGGGGTTTCTGTGAATCGTTCATCAAGGCTGACGACGGATGACGGGGAAACCGACGGGCACGCGGCGGAACATCCAAGGCGGCGCGACGGAAAACAGACAGCAGGAGTCGGCGGAATCTCAACAAGATCAAAAATTAACAGGAGCAACCGGTCGGCGAGCCACCCATCAGCCAGTCCAGGGGCGGAATTTGCCCGGAACCTGGCCCATGGATTGTTATCCAGCCAATAGCTTGGCGAGATCGACCTGCGGGGTCAATCCAACCGCTTGGAGCAGGGCCGTTTGCCGATCGAGCATTTGGTTGAGTTCCGGCTCCGTGGGGTGATCCCAACCCAACAGGTGCAAGAATCCATGGGCCGCCAACCAGGCTAACTCCGTGGTTAGGTCATGGCCCGCTTCGGTGGCTTGGCGTTGGGCCGTTTCCACGGAAATCACCACATCGCCCAGCTCGATCGCCCAGTCCCCCAATTCTGCATCGTCCACCTCTTCGAGATCGGCAAAATCCACCTCGGGCGCTTCCCACTCCAAGGCCGCAAAGGCCAGCACATCCGTGGGTCGATCAACCTGGCGAAACTCCGAATTCAGTTGATGGATTTCCCGATCGCCCGTTAACCGCAAGCTCAGTTCCAGCGGCGGCAGTTGGCCCGCCTCATCCGCCTGATCCACCAAGTAGGGCATGTCCTGGGGCGATCGGGCATCTAGCTGAGCTAACCAGGTTTCAAACCAACCTTGCCAAGTGCTGTCCGCGATCGCCACGGTTAGGGGACTGTAGCCCGTTGGCTCATCCTGCACACAGACGTAAATCGGTGCGTCGTCGTCCACTTCCGCCAGCTCCATTTCAAATTCGCGCATGGTTTTGGGCCTCGGGAGAGCGGATCCTAGCGGGTGAGATAAGCCAAACCCACCAACGCCCCCAACAGGACGATCGTGGTGAGGGCAAAGTGCTGGAGGGATTTGCCCCCCTTGCGCACCATGTTCCGCATGGCCAACTTCACGTAGCTGGGCGGTGGTTCCGAGGGGGAAAGGTTGGGGGGCGTTTCGGTTTCGGGAGCCATGGAAAAACTCTGGAAAAGCTTGCGGATTGCAAAGGGATTGAATCGAGTGGCGTTGCGGGTGGCCATTGGGGTCACCGCCCCGCTCGATCGTCAATGGTACAGGAGCAAGATTGGCCGCGACCGATCGACCTCCCCTAAATCCATCCCCGATCGCGCCCAAATTGCATCACCAATTGATCGCCCGCCTTCAGGGACTTCACGAGCCAATCCAGTTGCAATTGGGCCTGGGCTGCCGCATCCAAGGCCCAATCGGGGCGATCGGCCCGCAACCGCGTGGTTAGGTCATAGAGACACAGGGCCACGCTCACGGAAATGTTGAAACTTTCGCTGAAGCCAAACATCGGAATCACCGCATAGTGATCCGCCAGTTCCAAGGCTTCTGGCGTGAGGCCCGTCAGCTCTGTGCCAAACAAAATGGCCAAGGGCCGATCGATCGGCACAGCCTGAATGGTGGTGCTGCGTTCGTGGGGCGTGGTGGCAACCAGCGTATAGCCCTTGGCTTTGAGATCTTGCAAACAGCGGGCCGTGTTCGAGGGGGCCGGCGCGGCTTCTCGGTAGTGCCGCAGGGTTAACCAGCGATCGGCCCCAATGCTCACCCCCCGGTTCGGTGCAAACTGATTGCGCGTTTCAATCACATGCACATCTTGAATGCCAAAGCCATCGCAACTGCGCAGCACAGCACTGGCGTTGTGAGGTTGATAAAGATCCTCCAGCACCACGGTGATTTGGCGGGTGCGCTGGGCAATGACCGACTGAATGCGCCCCCAGCGATCGGGCGTGACAAAGGTGCAGAGATGATCGATCAAAGCCTGGCGATCGGTCGGGGTCAAACGGTCAAGGTCAATGGCAGCAGCGGGCATGGGCAAGCGATCGGCAGAACCTGCCCATCATAAGGCGATCGCCCCCGGCTTCGCCCCTCGCTAAAATGAAGTCAATCTGTGCCTATCTCCCAGAGGTTGCCATCAGCATGGTTATCAGCACTGAGGTTTCCCAGGCTTCCTCCGCTCATCGGCCGGGCGATCGTCCAGATCCAGCCCTCAACCCAAGCCCCGCCGAGCACCGAGCGATCGAACAGCAGTACCCTTCCTGTGATGGACAGCCCATGGCCGAGAACACTGAGCATTTTGACTGGATTGCCAAGTTCAAAGCCAACCTAGAACTGCTGTTTGCGCAAGATTCACAGGTGTTTGTGGCCGGCGACTTGCTTTGGTATCCCGTGGAAGGCGACCCCAAACAGCGGCAAGCCCCCGACACTATGGTTGTGTTTGGGCGACCCAAGGGCCCGCGCAGTTCCTATTTGCAATGGCGAGAAGCGGGAATTGCGCCGCAGGTGGTGGTGGAAATTCTGTCGCCGGGCAATCGGTTTGGCGAAATGCTCAAAAAATTTCAGTTTTACGATCGCTTTGGCGTTGAGGAATATTACCTCTACGACTATGGCCGCAATGAGTTAACCGTTTGGGTGCGATCGCCCGAAACCAGCCAACTGGCAGAAGTGGAGTTTGGGCAAATCTGGACCAGTCCCCGCACAGCGGTGCAATTCCACCTGAGCGCCGATCGATTGGCTTTGATTCGACCCGACGGCCGGCCATTTTTAAGTTTTGTGGAACTCGACCAGGAACGTCAGGCGGCGGTGGACTTGGCCAGCCAAGAACGCCAACGGACGGAACAGGAACGCCAGCGAGCAGAACAGGAACGCCAGCGAGCAGAACAGGAACGCCAGCGAGCAGAACAGGAACGCCAACGGGCCGATCGCCTGGCGGCCCTGCTTCGGGCCCAAGGAATTGACCCCGACCAGCTTTGACCAAAAGAAAGGGTACAAGCCCCGCCCTTCTAGGGCGGCTTTTTCGATCAACCCCGCTTATGATGTTAGTTGTGAAAGCACGATTTCGCTACCGAATTTATCCCAATCGCCTGCAAAGATTAATGCTGGTGAAGACGTTCGGTTGCGCTCGTGTGGTCTACAACGATGCAATTCGGTTGCGTCAAGACCTCTATCAGCAAGGGGAGAAAGTTAGCGATACTGAAATTCAGAAACGGGTGATTACCCAAGCCAAGCTCACCGTTGAACGTGAATGGCTATCGGAAGTTGCATCTGTGCCGTTAGTTCAATCCTTGCAAGATGTTCATCTGGCTTTTCGTAATTTCTTCAAAAGCTTGAAGGGTGAGCGCAAAGGTCGCAAGATTGGGTTTCCGAAGTTCAAAAAGAAACACTCAACTCAATCCATTCGCTTCACAACCAACGGATTCTCAATCAAGCCCAACTCGGTTTACCTAGCCAAGATCGGTTGTGTGCGGGTCAAGTGGTCACGAGAACTGCCATCGGATCCATCATCGGTCACGATCATCAAGGATGCAGCCGATCGCTACTTTGCATCGTTTGTCTGTGAAGTGGATCCGATCGCCCTGAACGCTATCAATGATGGAGTAGGTATCGACTTAGGATTGACCACCTTTGCCACTTTGTCCACGGGTGAAAAGGTACGAAGTCCCAAGCCTTTAGCCAAATCCCTCAAGCGATTGCGCCGTGCTCAAAAATCCCTCAGCCGCAAGGTCAAGGGCAGCAAGCGGCGGTATCTAGCCCGCCGCAAGGTGGCTCGGATTCACGCCCGCATCAAAGACCAACGAACCGACTTCCTACACAAGTTATCGACCCGGATCGTTCGCGAGAACCAAGCGATAGTTTTGGAAGATTTGAATGTGTCGGGCATGGTGAAAAATCGCAAGTTGGCGCGGGCAATTTCTGATGCTGGCTGGTACAGCTTCCGCCAAATGATCGAGGGCAAATCGATCCGCTACGGGCGGGATTTCCAGGTGATCAGTCGATGGGAACCGACTAGCCAGCGTTGTTCATCTTGTGGTCAATTGGGCGGCAAGAAACCCCTTGATGTACGCGAGTGGGTCTGTATGCAATGCGGGGCAATTCACGATCGCGATGTGAATGCCGCCATCAATATCCAAGTCGCGGGCGGGCAGTCCGAGACTCAAAACGGACGTGGAGGCCAGCGTAAATCCAGTTCGCTGGTAGCAGCCGATGAAGCGTCAACCCGTGGTCTAGTCGAGCAACTGCGGTTGTTTGCCTAGGGCCGGAATCCCCGCTCCTTTAGGACGGGAAGGATGTCAAATACCCCCTGCAATCAATCAACGGGCATTCTCAAAGGATCTATGGGCCGATGGTGATACCATCGGACAGCCTTCTTTGCCCCTTGTTTGCTATGCCCTTGAAGGATTTTGAGCAAGACTCAGCCGGCCGTCACTTCAGCTCCTCGCCGGCCACCCTCACCACCGAGGCAGACTCCTCGATCGCCCGAGAATGGTGGGTCGAGCGTTGGCTAGATCTGCTCAATGGCTATCGCTTCAAGAAGCGGCTGGAACGGGCGCGGGACTATGCTCGCCAAGGCCATGTGCTCAGTATTGATTTTAAAAATGCCAAGGTGATTGCCCGCGTTCAGGGCACGGAACCGGAACCCTATCGCGTGTCCCTGTCGATCGACCCGTTCACCGATGAGGATTGGGCGGCGGTGGCGGAAACCCTGGCCCAACAGGCGGGTTTTGCGGCCAAGCTGTTGGCGGGTGAAATGCCCCAGTCGATCGAGCGGGCCTTTGCCACCAATGGCCTGTCCCTGTTTCCCTTTGCCTTGGGCGACATTCACAGCCAATGCACCTGTCCGGACAAGGCGAACCCCTGCAAACACATCGGCGCGGTGTATTACCTGCTGGGCGATCGGTTCAGTGATGATCCCTTTGTGTTGTTTCAACTGCGGGGCCGCACTCAGCAACAGTTGCTCAAAGCATTGCGGGAGGTGCGATCGCGCCTGGTGGCGGAACTGCCGGAACCCATTATCGCCAGTGAGCCGATCGCCCTGGAGCCGATCGACCCGCAAACCCCGATCGCCCCGGCCACCGTCCCCGTGAACCTCCAGCAGTTTTGGGACTATGACCAACCCTTGGAACCATCCCTGGTGGTGATTACGCCGCCGGCCGATGGTGACACCCCCCTCAGCCTCTTGGGGCCCTTGCCCTTGCCAACGGACGGCACCACGGACAATCGATCGACCCAAAAAGTGGTGACCCAATACCTGGAAGACGTCTATCGAACGGCAGGCCAGGCGGCCACCGTGGCGGCCCTGTCCTGACCCTCCACCCTCGCCATCTGTCCCCGTGCTGGTTCTTATCGTCCTGGAGGCAATCCCATGACCACCCCCCTGAATGGTTCGGTGCGCGGTGAACGCCCGATCGGGCCGCCCGCGCCCGTGCAGGTGGTGGGCATTGGCTTGGACGGGGCCGCCGGTCTGAGTGAACAGGCCCGATCGCTCATTGCGGAAGCCACCTTGCTGGTGGGCAGCACCCGGCAATTGGCCCTGTTTCCCCAAGCCACCGCCGAAACCGTTGTGCTGGGAGATTTGGATGATGTGGTGGCCGTCATTCGGGCCCACATGATCACCCAAGCAACGGAATCGGAGCCTCGGTTGGTGGTGGTTTTGGCCTCCGGCGATCCGCTTTTTTTCGGGATTGGTCGATTTCTGTTGGAAAAACTGCCCGCCCACTGGCTGGACTTCACCCCCCACCCCAGTTCCGTGCAGCTTGCATTTGCCCGGGTCAAGCTCCCCTGGCAAGATGCAGTCGTGTTCAGTGCCCATGGCCGATCGCTCGATGGGGCCGTGCGCCTGTTGCGCCAGGGGGTGGAAAAGCTGGCGGTTTTGACCGATGGGGTCAGTCATCCAGGGGCGATCGCCCGATTGGTGCTGAGTTTGCGGCTGCCCGTGCGCTATCGGCTTTGGGTTTGTGAAAATCTGGGAGCGCCCGAAGAACGCACCCAGTCATGGGTTCTGGACGAAGCGGCCCTCACGAAAATTAGCGGCGAACTGTTTGCCAACCTCAACGTGGTGATTTTGGAGCGAATCCCCAACGCCGAGGGGATCGATCGCGCCGCCCTGCCCCTCTTGGGCATTGCCGACGGCGACTTTTGCAGCTTTCCCGATCGCCCCGGACTGATGACCAAGCGAGAAGTGCGGGTGCAAATTTTGGCGGAATTGGCCCTGCAACCGAACCAAACCGTTTGGGACATCGGCGCGGGAACCGGTTCCGTGTCGATCGAAATGGCGCGGCTTTGCCCCAACTCCCGCATCTACGCGATCGAGCAAACCCCCGCTGGCATCAGCCTCATTGAGCGCAACATTGAACGGTTCCAAACCAGCAACCTCACCGCCATCAAAGGCAAAGCCCCGGAAGCCCTGCGGCCCCTGCCCGCCCCCGATCGGGTCTTCATCGGTGGCAGCGACGGCCGCCTTGGTTCAATTCTCGACTGGTGTGCTCCTCGCATGGCCGTTAACGGGCGCATGGTGGTGGCCCTGGCCACCCTCGACAACCAAGCCACCCTCCTCGACTGGGTGTCGCACCAAACCGGTTGGCAAGTGCGCTGGCTTCAGGTCAGCCTCGCCCAAGCCGTCCCGATCGGGCCGCTCTGTCGCTGGTCGCCCCTCAATCCGGTGATCTTGGCCACCATTACGCCGCGCTAGATCGAGTCGCGTAAAGCAAATAAACCTGAGATCCTTTCAGGATATCCATCTGGTCACAATCAACCTGCGCAAACCCCTGGGAGGTGAGGTGGTTGCGCAGTCGATCTAGTCGCCCGTCCAAATCATGCACCTCCACCACAACCTGTTGAATCACGCTCCAAAGTTGCTCCAACCCCTGAAAAATCATTTCCTCTGACTTTTCCGCATTAATTTTGAGGAGGTCAATTCTAGGAATGGATTGCATTGAAGGAATTTGATCGAGGCGATAGACAGGACAGCTTAAGCGCTCATGACGAAAATGCTTCTTCAGGGTTTGGTCTAGCAAAAAGCCCCGCAGAAACCGAGGAATTTTGCTGAGCGCCTGCAATCGCTCCGGCACATCGGGGCCACTGGAATTGCGAATCAAGGTTTCCCGAAAGTCCACATATTCCCGATCGGTTTCATCGGGAAAAGCACTGGACAGCATGGGCGTTTCGGGATGAAAAGCAAACTCCGCCGTTCCCGTTTCACTTCCCAAAGCACAGTTATAAATCTGCACATCAACCGGCTCCAACTGAGCCATATTTTGTGTCAGCAATGAGGCGAGCTGTGGGATAGGTTCAAACACATAGGCAGTCATTTTGCGCTGGCAAAGTTCAGCAGCCATGCTCGTAAAAATGCCCACATGCGCACCAACATCCACCACCGTTGCGCCCGGTTCCAGCTTAATTCCATGCTTGAAATACCATTGGCAATCTTCATAAATTGCCAGGGCTTCTGCCGCATTCGGACATTGCAACTGCACCTGATTTGGCAGGGTAGCCGTCGCGATTTTCATCACTGCTGTCATGGCTAGTTGATCAACGGGTTATTGACAATTCATGATCTGAATTTAGAATTCAAAATTCAAGATTGAAAGTTCAAAATCCAGATTCAGATTTAGGCTTCAGATTCAGGCTTCAGTACAACAATTTTCGACTTCACGAGTGACGAGCATTTGGGTTTGCTTTTCAGTGGTGACGTTGGAGGATTGATGCCGGAAGATGGGTACTTCAGCCGGATTTTGGCAGCGCGGTTTCCGCAAAACCCGTGGCGATCGGGCGGTGGCCGAGCAGGGTCTTGAGCTGATTAGCCACCGATTGGCCAGCCGCCCCCGCGAGCAACCCGAAGTGATCGCTCGCAATGTCGTGGGTAGTGATGGGGGTTTGGAGCAGGGTTTGCCAGATGGCGGGGGAGTCGGCCAGGTCTACCTGAATGGCCGGTAGGGCGAGGGGATTGTCGGCCGCCGTGAAGCCCAAGGTGCTGCGGAACAGGGTGACCCGCGCCCGACAGGCAAAGGGTTCGGGGTGATAGGCGCTGAGGAGGCGATCATGCCGAGCGGCCAACCGCAGATTTTTGTCTAGGAGTCGCCGCAGTTGCTCTGGGCGCAGGGGAGAACAGGCCGCCAGGTGATCGGTCATCAGGCTGGCGTAGTCCGCTGGGGTGACGGTTTGGAAATCGTCGAGACTCAGGGGGCGAGAACCACGCCAGCGGTGAACCAGCAGGTTGGTGATCAACAGGGGAGCAAAGGCCGGATCAACGATCGCGGGGTGCTCCTTGATCGATCGCAAGTCTTCGGAACCGGGCGCATAGGTATCCAGCAGGATCAGATCGGTAACAGACTGGCCCCGCTGCTCCAGCAGGCGACACATTTCCACGGCCACCGTTCCACCGAATGAGTATCCCCCCAAGCGATAGTCGATCGCGGGGTGAAAGGTTTCAATCAGCGACAGGTAATGTGCGGCCATCGCCGTGATGCTCTCTTGGGGCACGGATTCATTGGCTTCAATGCCCATCAGGGGGAAATCTGGCCCCAGGGATTGGCTGAGGGACTGGAGCCAGTTGGTATCTCCCGGCGCACCGTGGATCCAGAAGGAAGCGGGCTGGGATCCTTGGTCGTGGAACACCATTAGGGGGCTGGCTCCGACGGGCGCGGCGGGCGCAGGCGGGGAGCCAAGGGCCGCTTGCAGTTGCGCCAGGGTGGGGTGCGCCAAGAACAAATTGGCGGGCAGCGATCGCCCCCATAGCCGTTCGAGGGATCGCCGCAAATCCGCTTGCACCAAGGAATCGACCCCCACAGTGCTCAGATCGGTATCTTCGGTGAGCAACGCCGGATCCAGGCCCAGGGTCTGGCTGAGAAGCGATCGAAGGGTGGCCATGGCAGTGGGAGCAGGCGTGGCCAAACCGGCGGGGGTCACCAGGCCAGCGGAAACGGCCGTGGAAACCGCTGCCGAGACCACCTCCGAAACCGCCTCCGAAACCGCTTCAGCCCCCGTTGCTGCAACCGCACTGGGCGATCGGGGAATCCAATGTCGGGTTTGGCTAAAGGGATAGCCGGGGAGGGAGACTTTTTGGGGAGGAATGGGGCGATCGCTGGCCTGGGCGATCGCGCTGAGTTCCGCCTGACCGGCTTGCCAGGCTTGGGCCAATTGCGCGAGGGGCGATGTTTCAATCAGCTCCCCGATCGGCCATTGCCCCTGTGCCAGCCAGGTTTGCATCTGCTCAAACAGGGTCGGGTAATCGGGGGCCACAAAGGCCACCCGCTGGGCCAAGGCCTCCCGGCCGGTTTGCAGCGTATGGGCAACATCGGCCAAAGCATAGCGCTCGCCTTCGGTTTGCAAGGCATCGCGCAGGGCCGCCACTGCAGTACGGAGGGCTTGGGGTGTTTTGGCAGACAGGGGAATCACTTCCGGCTGCGGCTCGGCCAGGGCCGGCGCGGGGGTGGCTACCGAATCCAAGACGCGCTCTAGCAACAGATGGCAATTGGCACCACCAAAGCCAAAGCTACTGACCCCAGCCCGCAACACGGCTTGCCCGGAGGGGTCGATCGCCGGTTCCCAGGGCTGCGGGGCGATCGGGATTTGGAACCCGCCACGCTCCAGGTGCAGCAACGGATTCAGGGATTGTTGATGGAGCGTGGGCGGAATTTGGCGGTGTTGCATCGCCAGCACCACCTTCAGCAGCCCCGCAATGCCGGAAGCCGGTTCCAGGTGGCCAATATTGGTTTTGACCGATCCCAACCAACGGCGGGGAACTGGTCGATCGGCTCCCTCGGGCGTGGTGGGGCCCGTTAGCCGACCAAAGGCCTCCGTAAGGGCATCCACCTCGATCGGGTCTCCCAGGGCCGTCCCCGTGCCGTGGGTTTCAATCAAGGTAATGGAAGCCGGATCCACCGCCGCCTGCTGATACACCTGGGCGATCAAATCAGCCTGGGCCTGAGGGTTCGGAGCCGTCAGGGACATGCCATGGCCACCATGGTTCACCCCAGAAGCCCGAATCACGCCGTAGATATGATCGCGATCGGCCCGAGCTTGGGCTAACGATTTGAGGCAGACCACGCCCACGCCTTCGCCCTTCACATAGCCATTGGCCCGCGCATCAAAGGTGTAGCAGCGTCCCTCCGGCGACAAAACCCCCATCCGCGCCGCCATCATCACGGCGGTGGGAGACAGGAGCAAATGCACACCCCCCGCGATCGCCAAGGGGGCCTCACCGGAGCGGATGGCCTGCACCGCCCGATGCACAGCCACCAGGGAGCTAGAGCAAGCGGTGTCAATAATTTCGCTGGGGCCGCGCAGATCCAGCAGATAGGACAGCCGGTTGGCAATCATGGCGTGGGCGTTACCCGTGGCCACTTGGGGGCCCGCGTCGGGGCCAAACCGCTCCACATATTCATTCATCTGCACCCCCACAAACACGGCGGTACGGCTGCCGGCCAGGGAAGAGGGCCGAATGCCCGCATCTTCCAAGGCGTGCCAGGCCTGCTGCAAAAACAGCCGATGTTGGGGATCCATCTGCTCCGCTTCCCGGGGAGAAATCCCAAAGAATAGCGGGTCGAAGGTGGCCACCTCCGTCAGAAACCCACCCCAGCGGGCAGCCTCTTCCCGGCCGGTCCCGGTCAGTTGGGCAGCACAGTCCCGCCAATCCCAACGCTCCGGCGGGGTTTCCACAATCAGATCCTTGCCCGCTGCCAGGTTTTGCCAAAAGTCCTGCAAGCTCGGAGAACCGGGAAACAGGCCGCTGATGCCAATGATGGCCACGCCGGAGTCTTGATCGGGCAAGGCCGACGCGACGGGCCCGGCGGGCGCTGGGGGCGTGGCGACCACGGCATTTTCATCACTCAGCGCCGCCCCATCAACCTCGGGGGGAACCAAAACCGCCGCGATCGCGCTGGCATAGTCTGTTTGCAGATGTTCAGCCAAGGCAGCCAAGGTTCCCACCCGGAAGAAGAGGGAAGGACTCAGATCGATCGCGTAGCGCCGGTTAATGCGCGTGGCAAATTCCCGCAGCAGCATCGAATCAAACCCGTATTCACTGAAGGGAGTCTGGGGCTGGAGTTTGTGGGGAGCGATCGCCAAAACAGCTCCCGCCATCTCGGCCAATTCTTGGGTTAATGGCTCGGTGATTAATGGGTTGGTGGTTAATGGCTCGGTGGTTAATGGCTCGGTGGTTAATGAATCGGTTAAATCACGGGTGACCCGAGCAACCGTGGGTGGGGCGATCGCCGGGGTCTTCTGCTCGGCGATCGTTGCCGCGATCGGGGGTGGTGTGGTCGCTGCCGGAACCACCCCGGGCAACCAAGGACGCAACAACCGTTCCAGGGCGGGCGGATCCCCATCGCAAATCACCACCCGGGTATGTTCCGAGGCCAATAACCCCGCCAAGACTTGCAGGGCAGCGGATGTTTGCAGGAGTCGCAGCCCCGTGGCCGCGAGATAGAGATCTTGGGACTGGGGATCGAGGGTCATGCCACCTTCGGCCCACAGGGGCCAAGCGATCGCCACGCCGCCGTTGGCCTCCGCGATCGCATCAAGATAGCGATTGGCGCAGGCATAGTTACAACTGCCCAAGTCCCCTGCCACCGCCGCCAGGGATGAAAACAGAATCCGTAACGAGAGCGACGACCAATCCAAAACGGTTTGGAGCACCTGAGTGCCCAGGATTTTGGGACGCAACGCCGCCGCAAACTCCGGCCAACTGAGGGATCCCAAGGCCGCCTGCCCCTGAAGACCCGCACAGTGAACCAAGCCCTCGATCGCCCCCCATTCCGTGGTCACATGGGCCACCATCACTTCCATGCTGATCAGATCCGTGAGATCCACCGCGTAGTAGCGTGCTTCACCGCCGGCCCGACGAATGGCGGCCAACTGCGCCTCGATCGCCGGAGACAGGGGCGATCGCCCGGTCAGCACCAATCGCGCTTGATGGTGTCTGGCTAAATACAGCGCCACCTGAGATCCCAGGGCCCCGGCCCCGCCGGTCACCAAAATGACGCTGCGAGGGCGCAAGGTCACCGCAGGCGTAGCGGTAGCCTCCCAGGCCACCCAGTCTTCGCCGTAGCGTTTCCCCAGACGATAGAGAATGTCCGCATCCATCCAGGGGGTCTGCACCTCATCGGTCAGAATCCCAGCCCAATCCTTGACCGCCGCTTCCACACGAATGGTGCGCAACCGCAGGCGAGCACAGGCGGCCGTGAGCGATCGCCGGAAGCCACCCACCGCCACACGGCCCGGCACATCGCCCCCCGCCCCGGAAAACACATAGTGAATATCCAAGGGTTCAGATTGGGTTTGCAGCAGGGCTTGACTGAGCAAGAACATGCGGTGCAAAGGCGTTTGCTGTAAATCCCGGTTCGATCGGGAATCCGCAGCCAACTCCGTGAGATCCCAGGCTTGGATCAGGCATTGCACAGGCGGACAGGCCGCCAACAGCCGGGTATAGTGCTCGGCCGCATGGGGATCGATCCGAAAATCCATGGGCAAGGGGTCGGCAGCCAACGGCTCAAAGGGCCCTGACCCTGGCAACACCCCAATCACCACCCGGGGAGCCAGGCGATCGCGCACCGCTTGCAACACCTCTGGATTGGGGGCAAAGAACAGCACCGCCGCCGCCGAGGCACAACGCTCCAGGGGGGCCGATCGCCAAATGGGATAGAACCGGTGGGGCGGTGGGGTCAAGGGCGCGGGAGTTGGCTCCGCTGGCAGGGCCAGCCAGTACCGTTCCGGCTCAAAGGAATAACCCGGCAGGGGCACAGGATTCCCCGATCCCTCCCAAGGGGGCAGCGGGCCGCCGGCCAACCAAGCTTGGGCCGCGGCGGGAAGGGCATTGGCAAGCGCACCGATCGACCATCGTTTCAGGGCTTGGATTGCCGCTGGCACCGAATCGGCCATGACCGCCGCCCGGCACTCCATGGGCACACGGCCCCGGTGGAGTGTGGCCGCCACATCCGCCAAGGCCAGCGTTGCACCATGGGTTTCCAGATACTGAGCCAGGTTCCGCACTTGTCGTTCCAAGGCGGCAGGATGACGGGCCGACAGGGGCAACAGCAAGGGAACCTGGGGCCGATCGCCCGAGGCAGGAGCCACGGTGGCAGGGGTTGGCTCATAGCTGGCCAAAATCACATGCACATTCGTGCCCCCTGCCCCAAAGGAACTGATGCCGGCCCGACGCTCACCCACCCAGGGCGATCGCGCCGTTTGCAACACAAAGGGACTGTGGCTGAAGTCCAGGACTGGGTTAGGCGGTGTGCAATGGAGCGTGGGCACGAGGGTTTGGTGACGCATCTGCAACGCCACTTTGATCACCCCCGCCACCCCCGCAGCGGCTTCCAAATGGCCAATGTTGGACTTCACCGATCCCAACGCACAGAAGTGCGATTGATCCGTGTAGCGGCGAAAGGCCTTGTCTAGGCCCCGCAATTCCAAAGGATCCCCCACGGTCGTTCCCGTGCCATGGGCTTCCAAATAGCTCAAGGTGGCCGGAGAAATGCCCGCATCCTGTAGGGCCAGCTCAATCAGTTCCGCTTGGGCCTCGGGATTGGGAACCGTGTAGCCCGTGGTCAGGCCATCTTGATTGATGGCACTACCGAGAATCACCGCCTCAATTCGATCGCCGTCGGCCTCCGCCAACGACAGGGGCTTCAGCAACACTGCTCCCACCCCTTCACCGGGCACAAACCCATTGGCCCCCTGGCCAAAGCTATGGCAGCGACCATCGGCCGCCAGGAAGCCCAAACCGCTCAGGGCAATGTATTTGGAAGGATGCAACAGCAGATTCACCCCGCCAGCGATCGCCACGGCACATTCACCCCGCCGCAAGGACTGGACAGCCAAGTGAATGGCCGCCAAGGACGAAGAGCAGGCCGTATCCACCGCCAAGCTGGGGCCCTTGCAATCCAAAAACCAGGACACCCGGTTGGCCACGGACCAATAGGAGGAGGATCCGAGAATTTGGTTACTGCGCAACCATTCTTGGGCCGAGAGCAACTGATAACTGCCCCAGGTGATGCCCACAAAAACACCCACCCGACGAGGGGAGCCATCGGCCGCCTGACGCAGGCGATCGGGGGTGTAGCCCGCATTTTCAAGGGTGTGCCAGGCGGTTTGCAGAAACAGCCGCTCTTGGGGATCCATGGAAACCGCTTCTCGGGGGGAGATCCGGAAAAACAGGGGATCGAATTGATCAACCCCATCCAGAAACCCACCCCAACGGCAGACGCATTGGCTGGCGTATTGGTCAGGATTCCAGCGGCTGGCGGGCACTTCGGTAATGCAATCTGCGCCCGCCGCCAGGTTGTCCCAAAAGTCCTCCAGGGTGTTGGCTCCGGGGAAGCGTCCGGCCATGCCAATGATGGCGATCGGTTCCTGGGGATTGAAGCGGCGCGATCGGGGGGTTTGGGCTAAATCTCCCGAGCGATCGGGCAGGGGTGGGGTGCAGGTTGGTTCCACCGCCGAGATTTCCGCCCCGGGGGATTGCTTCCCAGGAACCTCCACCAACCCCAAGGGGGACACCAGGGAATCGGTTGGTTTCGGTGTCGGTTCCGGTGTCGGTTGGGGTGCGGGTTCTGGGGGTTCCGCCGCTTGGTTCGATCGCAAATACGGGGTCAGGGCGGCCACGGTGGGATTTTCAAACAGCAGGGCTGAATTGAAAACCCGGTCTGAGGGCTGCTTTTGAATGGCTTCACCCAGGCGCGCCAATTGCAGCGAATCAAACCCCAATTCTCCCAGTCGGGCTTGGGGGTCAATTTCTTCGGGCCGCAACCCCAGCAGGTCAGAAATGATCGATCGCAAAACGGGCAGAGTATCCGGAGCCGCGGCCGGAGCCGCCTGGGGAGCCGCAGGCATCGGATTGGCGACCAGGGGCCGAGCTGCCTGAGCTGGTATTGCGGAGGGGGCTGGGGAGCTGCTTTGGCAGCGGCCTTGAAGAAACGCTTGGAATTTTTCCGGCTCCCCCGGGGCGATCGCCACTTGGGGATGGGGTTGGCGGATGGCCCAATGGATCAGTTCCAGTCCCTGGGCGGGGGTTAGGGGTTGCAGTCCCGCCATGTCCGCCATCCAAGCCTGGGAAACCTCTGTCAAGGCCATGCCGCCCCCTTGCCAGAAGGGCAGATTGAGGGTGCGACTCACGCCCGATCGCTGTTGCCGTTGCCGCTGGGTTTCCCGTTGCTGAATCCAAGCATCCAAGAACGCATTGGCGGCGGCATAATCGCCCTGGCCCGGGGCCCCCATCAGGGCACTGAGGGAAGACAGACACAGGAAAAAGTCCAGCGGATCCTGGCGCGTGAGGTAATCGAGATAAACGGTTCCTTGCACCTTGGGCCGCAAGACTCGCCCGAAGGTGGGCCGGTCTTTGTGGATCAGAAGCGCATCTTCGATCAGGCCGGCGGCATGGATCACGCCACGCAGGGGCCGGCCCGTTTGGCGAGCAGCGTTGACCACGGCGATCGCCCCGTCCCAGTCGCCCACATCGGCCGCCACGTAGGTGATTTGGGCCCCTTGGACCCGCCAGGCTTCCAGGCGCGTGGTTTTGCGATCGTCTAGGGGCGATCGACCCACCAGCACCAACGACACCGGAGCCGAGCCGATCGCGTCTTCCGCCAACTGTTGGCCAATGGCCCCCAAACCACCAGTGAGGATATAGCAGCCGCCCCCTTGCCAGAGGCCGGACGGGGCCGGGTTCCCTGGCGCGATCGCGGGATCCAATAACTGCCAGGTGCGCACCTGAGATCCCGTTGCTTGGAACTGAAGATGGTTCAGTTCTGGACGCTGCCACAGCAGGGCGATCGCTTGCAGCAGGTCTCGGGAAGGATGGTTCAGCTCCGTCACCCCCGACAGCACCGCCGGCCGCAATCGGGTGCTTTCCTGGCCCACGGCGGCACAGAAGGCCGCCGCCGCCGCCGTCCAGGGAGCGGCCGGATCATCTCCCAAATAAATCCAGGACACCGGGCTAGGGATGGTTTCGGACGATCGCAACAGGGCCCGGCATCCGTAGAACAGGGGATAGAGCGTTTGGGTCAGGCCCTGGCGGATCGCCTGCGGGGGCGCATCACCCGGGGCCGCCGTTGCCACCCCCCGGATCAACACATGGGTGGGCGCGAGGCCTTGATGGGCCAAGTGAGCCAGCAGTTCGCCAAAGTCCGATTCCCGCGAGCTGTTCAATCGGTAGCGATCGCCCGGTAGCGGTTCAAAGGCCAGGCCCGGGAGTACCTGAATCACCCGCTGGAACCGGCAGCAATCGGGATGGGCCTGCACCGCTGCGGCCATGGCTGCTCCCTCGGCTTCGGGGCCAATCCAGAGGAGCACTTCACCAACCACGGGAGCGGCCACAGTTCCCGGAGCGGCTTCCGGGGCGATCACCCGCCAATCGGGAATCAAAACCCCTACCGCTCCCTGGGACGAAGGCGGCTTTTTTGTCGAGGGTAAATCGGCAGAACGGGCTGGGGAACTCGCCGGGAGCGGCTCCACTCGGCCGGTGTTGAGCGAAGGGGTCAGGGGTTGGGCCGGCCGGGGAAACCAACAGGGGCGCAACTCAAACGGATAGGGCGGCAGGGTGACGCGGCGGGGTTTGGGCCCCAGCCACAGGGCTTCCCAATCCACCTCGGCCCCTTGAACCCAGGCGGTGGCCAGGGCAAGGGGGGAATCGGGCCGGGTGCGAATCACTCGATCGTCTGGCCCGCAACGCCCCACCAATCCTTGGGCGATCGGCCCGTCGGCCAAAAAGGCTTCCCATTGGCTCAACAGGTCATTGAGATTTTTGGCCACCACGGCCAAGCGATAGGGCAGGGCAACGCGCCCGGTTTGCAGCGTCCAAACCAGCGCCACCCAATCGATCGGGGCTTCCGTTGCGAAGAGTCCTGGGGCTGGGTTGGGGGTGGAGTCTGGCTGGGGGGAGTTTTGAGCTGGAATCAGCACCGATCGCAGTTGGCGCGCCCAAGCTGCGAGTCGTTCCCGATCGAGGGCCGAAACCGGCACCACGTATTCCTCCTCCGACACCCTCAGGCCGCCCGCAGTGACCGGGGCCACCGCTGGATTCAATGAATCAACGGCAGGGCGATCGAAGCCGTTGCGTTCAGTTTCCCCGTAATGCAAGTCTCCCGCACTCGATCCGTTGCGATCGATCCCTGGGCGATCCCACAGGGTTTGGGCCCTGGCCGGGTCGGGATTCGATCCCGATCGCCCCGATTCCGATCGATATTCCTCCACAATCAGGTGCGCATTCACCCCACCGGCCCCAAAGGAGCTGATACCCGCCCGCCGAGGCAGGCCGGGCCAAGCTTGCCAAGGCGTGGCCTGGGTTTGCACCCGCACCGGGGCTTGGTCAAAGGCAATATGGGGATTCGGATCGGTGGCATACAACGAGGGAGCCAACTGGCCATGGCGCATCTGGAGCAGCACTTTGGTGAGTCCCGCAATGCCCGCCGCCGCCTCCAGGTGGCCAATGTTGGCCTTCAACGACCCGATCGCACAGTAGGGCTGGTCATGGGTCCCGAGGGCTTCGGTTAGCCCCGCCACCTCGATCGGGTCTCCCAAGGTCGTGCCCGTGCCGTGGGCTTCGATGTAGGACAAGCTATGCGGATCCACCATTGCATCCTGAAGCGCCGATCGAATCACCGCCGCCTGGGCCGTGGGGTTGGGCACGGTGTAGCCCGACACCTTGCCGCCACTGTTGACCGCCGAACCACGAATGACTCCCCAGATTCGATCGCCATCCCGCTCTGCGTCGGCCAGGGGTTTGAGCACCACCACGCCCACCCCTTCGCCGGGAACCATGCCCGATGCCCCGGCCCCAAAGGGACGGCAAACCCCATCGTTCGCCAACATTTTCAGCCGATGCAGGGCCAGCAGATGCCGAGGATGCAAAATCAGATTCACCCCACCGGCCAAGGCCGCCCGGCATTCTCCCCGCCGCAGACTTTGCACCGCCAGATGAATGGCCACCAGGGAGGAGGAGCAAGCCGTATCCACGGCCAAGCTGGGGCCTTGGAAATTGCAAAAGTAGGAAAAGCGATTGGCGATCGAGGAAGGGGAAGCGCCGGTCAACACAAAATCGCCTTGCAGCGCAGCCTCGGCGGCCAGGAGCTGATATTCGCCATACATCACCCCCGCAAACACCCCAACGGCTCGCTGGGCGGCCGGATCGGGCGATCGCACCAGGGTACTGGGGGTTAAGCCCGCGTCTTCCAGCGCGGCCCAGGCCACTTCCATAAACAACCGCTCTTGGGGATCAATCCCGGCCGCTTCCACGGGCGAAATGCCAAAAAAGCGTGGGTCAAAGGTATCGATCGCCCCTAACCAGCCCGCCCGCCGCGCCGTGGGATGCCCGGTTAATTCAAATTCGGGCGACTCAAATTCACGACCGGGCGGCGGTTCACTAATCGCATCGCGTCCGGTGATCAGGGTTTCCCAAAAGGCCGCCAAGTCCGGACTGCCTGGGTAACGACCCGCTAACCCCACAATGGCGATCGCCCCATCATCCACAGCCAGGTTCGTCGAGGCCATCGATCGATCTTGACTAGGGCCCTGGCTCGATCGGCTCGTGGGCCCTGGGGCGATCGGCTCCGCAACCGGCTGGCCACCGCCCGCCAATTCCGGTGCGGGTGCGGTGGGGGTCAGCGATGTTGTTGGGGCTGAGATGGTTGAAGTTGAGACTGAGGCTGAAGTGGTCGATCGGGGCGCAGATGTCAGTGGTGATGGAACTGGTACTGGAACCGGTGCGGGCGGCAACCCTGGGGAGGGCGCTGACAGTTCCCCAGAAGACCCAGGGGCAGCCACAACCGACGGAGCCGCCGGCCGAGCCGCCGCCACCAAAGCAGCGATCGCCTCAGGCTTATTCGCCTCCAGCCATTGGGTCAACGCATCCAGCGAAGGGCATTGGAACAGCAGCGTTTGGGGCAGCAGGCCAAAGGTTTGCTCTAGGGCGCGAATCAACTCCAAGGTCACCAACGAGTCCACCCCGTAGGTCTCGAAGTTGGCTTGGCGCGATAGGGTTGTGCCCTCCAGGCGCAACACTTGCCCAAACACCTGCCGTAAATGGGCCAACACCACCGTTCGGGAATCCCCTTCGGCCAGGGTGGGAGCCGCCACCGCCGATGAGGGTGCAGCGGCCGGAGCCGATGGCGGAACCAGTCGATCGGGAACCATGGGGGCCCCTTGGGGAGCCGTCGCCACGGTGGGGCACTCAATCCAACCATCGCTCGCCCCCAGAATGATCGTCTCGATCGGCAAGCCCGCATCGGGCCGGGCAGGACTCGCCAGGTGAATGGATTGGAACCCGGCCGCCCGCAACAGGGCTTCCCACTGGGCGGGACTCAGGAGCGGCGCGTGGGGCAAGCGCCAATCACCATCCCCAAACAGCCACCAGCCCTCCGTGAGTCCAAAGGTCAAGGTAACAAAGTCTTGAACCCGGGTTCCTTCGTTGAGCACCAGCAGACCGTGGCGCTTCAGCAGCCGTTTCGCCTCGCGCACGGAAGCGGTCACACTCTCCGTGGCATGGAGCACATTGGCCGCCAACACCAGGTCATAGCTACCGGGTGCAAAGGACTGGGCCGCCACATCTTGGGCAATATTCAACACCCGAAATTCACAGAAGGAGCGGCCTTGGGCCAAGGTCTGCTGGGCTTGGTGTACCAGGGTGGGCGAAATATCGGTGAAGGTGTAATGAACGCTGGCGGCATGGGGATCCAAGGCTTTCAGCACCGCAAAACTGGTTCCCCCCGTGCCGCCACCAATCTCCAAAATGCGGAAGGGCCGTTGGGGCGTGGGCTGGGCGGCCACCACCGCCGCGGCCACGGTGGCGGCGGTCAAGTCGTTGTAGTAATCCATCAGGGGATTGCCGCGATAGATCCCTTCCACCTGGGCAGCGGATCCGCGAGGAAAGAGAATCTCGAGGGGATCGCAGGCCCCGCGCAGGATGTCGCCATAGCGTTCTAAGCAGCGATCGAGCAGGGTCAGACAAGGATCAATGCCCACGTAGCGCGATCGCAGTCGATCGGCTTCGGCGGAGCTGTTGGCAATCCGGCGATCCATCTCCGGCGTGAGGCACAGGGGCGTTAAGCCCAACCCATCACCCTGTTCCGCCAAAAATCCGGCCCGGATCAGCAAGTCATCCAAGGCCCAGAGCAGGCGTTCATAGCGGGGCTGCACCGCCAGTTGCGTCATCACCGATCGCACAGACCAGCGATCAGCCGCCGATCGCAGCACCCCCAGTTGGCGCAGGGTAGCCAGCAGTCGTCCATGGGCATGGGCCTCAAGCTGCTGGAAGGCCTCGATCGACTCAGGCGCGATCGGGCGTTCTTGCACAAACCGGGCCATGGCCTGGGCCGCCGCCGGGAGCATGGGCGGGGCGATCGCCCCTGCCGGTTCCGTGGTCCAGCCCGTTAGCTGCAACTGATCCAAAATTTCCGGCGCAACCAGCATGGGCAAACATTGGCGCACTTCCCAACGCAACAACCGCGCCAGGGTTTCCACCCCTTCGGCGGTGTTGATGCCCAAAATGCCCTGCTTTTCAATGCGTCGGCTATAGAACTCCGTGGCCACAATGCCCGTTTCGCGCCAGTAGCCCCAGTTAATGATCTGGATCCGCGGCCCCGTGGGCGGCAGCGCCAAGGCAAAGGCATCTTGGAAGGTGCAACCGGCCGCGTAGTTACTTTGCCCCGCATTCCCCATCAAGGCATTGGCTGACGAGAAAAAGATCAGAAAATCCAGGGGTTGTTGGCGAGTCAGTTCCACCAGCAGCCAACTGCCCGCCACCTTGGGAGCCAGGGCCGCTTGCAGGGCCGCCGGGGTCATGGTGCGCAGGCTGGCATCTTGCAACACCAGGGCGGAATGGATCACCCCTCGCAGGGGCCCCCAGGTTTGCTGAATCTCTTGGATCAGACCGGCCATGGCGACGGGATCCGCCACATCGACCGCTCGGTATTGGGCGATCGCCCCCAAAGCCGTGAGTTCCCGCAGTTGGGCAGCTCGCCCTTCGGTGAGAGGGCGGCGACCCGTCAAAATCAACTTGACTCCGGTGATTGCCGCCAGACATTTGGCCGCTTCGTAACCAATGCCGGTCATGCCACCCACGATTAGGTAGCAGCCGCCGGGATGAATCGGCAACGGCCGCGGATCTGGCGGCAAGGCCATGGGCTGAATCGCCCGCCGCAGCCGACGTGTTCCCCGATAGGCCAGCTCCAACCCCGGTTCCGCCGCTGGTTCCGTGGCAATTCGGCGGGCCAGATGGGCGAATGGGTTCGTTGGATCAGTGAAATCAAGGCGATCGATTGGCTCAACCAGCTCCAGATCCACCCGGCTGAGATCCAAGCAGGTCACCGCCAAATCCGTGAATTCCCGGGACAGGGCCTTGGTGAAGCCAATTACCGTGGCTTGCCAGGGCTGAATCGGCCCGACTCCCACGGCTTGGGCATCTTGGGTGATCACCCGCAGCCGCGCTCCCGATCGCCACAGTCGATGCCGATCGAGGCCTTGGATCAGATGAAACAGGCTGACCACCCCTTGATCTTGCAGGGCCGTCAGTTCCGCAAGGCTGGCGGGCGCGATCCGACTCCCCGCCGCCAGGAAATAGATCGTTTCCAAGGGGGGGAGTTGCGGCCAAATCGGCTCCCAATCGCTGGCCTCAGCGCCCACTTGCCAATGGTTCGGGCCCAGGGATTGGCGGGATCCTGCAAGCTGCACTTGATAGGTCGGAGCCGAGGGGTGCTGTGCTTGCAAGGCCGCTGCCAAGGGCCGATCGCCCGGTGCATACACCATTAACACCGCCCCGGATCCGGGAGCGATCGGCTCTGGCCAGGGAGTTTCTTGCCAAACGGGCCGGTAGCAGGGCACGGCTTCCACCGCACTGGCTGGGGCCGCCGGGGAACCGGCCAGGGCGATCGCCCCCTCTGAGCCGAGGGCCACAGGTGCGCCGTTGTGGGCAGGAACCGGCCCAGTTCCCACGGGCAGCCCCGATCGGGACAGGCCCTGACCATAGCCCCCCGGAACCAAAGGCGGAATTCCAGGATGGCCATTGGGCGATGTGCCCAGCAAGCTGCCTTCCGTGCGCAAGGGACGGAGGGTAAAGGTGTTAATGCGGATCAAGTCCTCGCCCGCCAGGTTTGTGATCCGTAAATCAAAGGAATATTCCGAGATGGGTGCTTGCGAAGGCCGCACATAAACCCAGCAATCCTCCGTGAGGGGTTGCAGGATTTGCAAGGTGGCGATCGAGGCCGGCAGTAGCAGGGGCAAATCCGCCGCCCGAGGAGCCAATAGGCCCATCACGCATTGCAACGCCCCATCCAGCAACGAGGGGTGCAGCGCCATCCGAGGCAACCAGGCCAATTCTGAGGCGGGCGCTTTCAGCTTGCCCAGGGCCTCAAAGGGGCCGGCCCACAATTGCTCAACGGTGCGATACAGCGGGCCATGAACCACATCGCGGCCATCCACCAGGTCGTAGAACGCCTTTTGCGTCCAAGCGCTGCCACAACGTCGTTGCACGGCATCGGGATCGAGTCTGGGGGTTTCCGAGGGCGATGGAGCGCTGGGGGTAGAGATCCAAACGGCGGTGGCACAGGGGCGATCGGGCGATGCCGTGACCCCGCTGGGATCCGGCTCCATGCTGGCTTGCAATTGCAGCAGCAACCGCGAGTCCTGGGTTTGCCATTGGGGAACCAACGCCATGCCCGCCTGCACCGGGTGCAACCAACCGATATCCCGCAGCTCCCCGATCGGATGGCCCGCCGCCTGGCCGGCTTCCAGCATCTGTTGCAAAATCGCCGCACCGGGTAAGACGGCGGTGCCCTGCACATGATGCTGACTCATCCAAAAGGTGAGATCGCGGGTGGGGGTTGGGGATAGGGCTGAGGGGGTGGGCTGGGGCGACCGTTGCACCCAGTAGCGGGTGCGATCGAACGGATAGCGCGGCAAATCCACCAACCGGCCCGGCTGCGGGTAAAGCGCCGTCAGATCCGACAGGGTTCCCGCCACAAACTCCGCCGCCAAAGACAACAGGAAGGGGCGATCGCTCCGGCCGCTTTGGAGCAGTTGAGCCACCTGATCCCGCTGGTTGTCGCTCAGTGCGCCATCGGGCGTGAGGATCGGATCGTCCGACGGGGTAATCAACCAGGACTGAGCTGGTGTGGCTTCCGGGGCGATCGCCCGAGGCGTAATTACCAACAGGGCCTGGTGAATCTGTCGCAGGTTGGCCAGTTGTTCATCCCAACTGCTGGCCACCCAAGCCGCCCGCACCGCCAAATGGCTGCGCTTGGTGGCCAGGGTCACGGCCAAATCCGCCAGGGGCAGCGGCTCTTGGCTGGTCAGGTGCTGGAGCAAATCCGCCACCCGTTGTCGCAATTGGGCCCGATCGCGCGCCGACAGCACCAACAGATATTCCGGGCGGGCGGGCAGGGCCGGCGCGGCCACCTCGGGAGCCGCCGCCAAAACCATGTGGCAGTTCGCCCCATTGGCCCCAAAGGAGCTGATGGCGGCTAGGCGCGGGGTCTGAGTCCAAGGGCTGCCGTAGGGATCCAACCGCAGGGGGCTGGCATCCAGTTGGATATGGCCATTCAGACCGGTGGAGAGGGGGCAAGGGGGCAATGATCGATGCTTCAGGGCCAACACCACCTTCAACAGGGACGCAATCCCGGCGGCGGTCAAGGAATGACCAATCACCCCTTTCACGGAGCCGATCGGGATGGAAGCGGGGGGCAGATCAGCGGCGCGGAGGGCATCGCTCAGGGCATGGAGTTCGATCGGATCGCCCAAGGGCGTGCCCGTGCCATGGGTTTCCACATAGCTGATCGATCGGGGATCCAGGCCAAACCGCTGATAGACCTCCTGAATGAGGGTGGTTTGGGCCGGGCCGCTGGGGGCCGTGAGGCTGCTGGTTTTGCCATCCTGATTGGTGCCTGACCCTTGAATCACCGCATGGATCCGATCGCCATCGGCCAAGGCCCGATCCAGGGGTTTCAAAATCACAACCCCCACCCCTTCGCTGATCACAATGCCATCGGCGCTGTGGTCAAAGGGTTTGCAGGTTCCCGTGGGCGACAGCATTCCCACCTTGCCCAGCAGCAGGTGCAGCCGAGGCGTGGCCAACACGCTCACCCCACCCGCAATCGCCAAGTCGCAATGGCCCTGCTCGATACTTTCGCAGGCGGTATGCACCGCAATTAGGGACGAAGAACAGGCCGAGTCGATCGCCAGGGTCGGCCCCTTCAGGTTCAACCAGTAGGCAATGCGTGCTGGCAACATGGCCCCCGCGTTACCCGTGAAGGTGTAGCCATCCACCGGTAGCCCCGATGCCAGCAACAGTTCCCAATAGTCGCCACTCGACGCGCCCACAAACACGCCCGTGCGGCTGCCATCCAAGCGCTGCTGCGGATAGCCCGCATCCTCCAGGGCGGCCCAGGTTTCCATCAGCAACAGGCGCTGCTGCGGATCCATAAACTCCGCTTCCCGGGGCGAAATTTGGAACAGGGCCGGATCAAACGCCCCCACGTCATCAAGGAAGCCCCCGTGGCGGCTGGGGGTTTTGTGGGGAGCCAGTCGATCGGGGTCATAGATGGCCCGCCAATCCCAGCGATCGGGCGGCACTTCACCCACCACCGGCTGGCCCCGTTGGATCACCTGCCAAAATTCCGCCAAATTCCGGGCCCCAGGAAACTGGCCGGCCATGCCAATGATCGCAATTTGCCGACCGGGGGGCTTGGTTCCAGGCGAGGACACCGGGGGCGTGGCCGCTTGGGGTAAGGGCGCGGCCTCGGGAGCGGGAGCCGTCCCGATCGGCGGTGCGGTGGGCCGTCGCCAATCGGGAAAGGCTTGCTCAATGTGGCGGGCCAATTGCTGCCCGGTGGGGTAGTTAAACAGATCCGTCGATCGCAACTCAATGGCTAATTCAGCATTAAGTAACTTGGCTAGCTCGATCGCCACGATCGAATCAACCCCCAAATCGGCAAAGGGACGCTTGGGATCTAGGCGATCGGCCGGCACATTCAGATAATTCGCCAACAATTCCACAACCCGTTGCTCACAGCGATCGGGGCCCCCCTGGGCCGAAACAGGCACGGCGGGCACGGGCTGGAAGGATGGCTGAGGCGCTTGATTGGCGAATTGATTGGCGCATGGGCCAGAGGCTGGGCTGGGTAATGGATCCGACACCTGATCAGTCACTCGATCGGGCGCAGGGGAAACCGCCTGGGCTGCAGACTGCGGACTACGTTGAGCCACAATCAAACTTTGCAGGTAAGTCTCGGGCGATTGGGGATGGCGCACCCCCAAGGTGCGCACCCGGGGAAAGCCTTGGGCCGCCAGGCAACGCCGCCAATTCAACGGGGTCAGCAACGGTGAGTGGGGAATGCGGTTGGGGGCATCCTCAAACAGCCACCAGCCCCGGGTTAAGCCAAAGGTGAGGGTTGCAAAAACCTCGAAGTGACAAACTTCGCTGAGAATCACCAACCCTCCAGGAGCCAGGAGCTGATGCACTTGGGCCAGGGTGTGATCAATGCGGCGCGTGGCATGGAGCACGTTGGCCGCGCAAATAATGGCAAATTGACCGGGGGCAAACCCTTGGCTGGCCAAATCCGCTTCGATGTCCAGCGGAGCATAGCGGGTGAAGGGATACTGCTCGCCCCAGCGATTGCGCCCCCGGTGGACAAAGGCCGGCGACAAATCCGTAAAGTGATAGGTCACCTGGGAGCCGAGGGGAGCCAAGGCTTGCAATACCCCAGCGGTGGTCGCGCCGGTTCCCGCACCAATTTCCAGAATTTGAATCGGTGCTGAGCCGGACTGGGCCACCCGATCGCGCACGGCCGTGGCCACCGCCGTGGCCACCAACCCGTTGAAGTGATCCGCAAGGGGAGTTTCACGGTTGATCGCTTCCACCCAGGGCAAAACCTCGGGGGTGTAGAGCAAATCCGTGACGGCCAAGCGCCCGGCCAACAAATCCGGGTAATGATTCAGGCACAGTTGCAGCAGATCGAGATAGGGGCGGCAGGCTGGGCATTGGCTGCGCAGTTCTGCCTCCAAGCGCGATCGGGTGGCGGCTACTTGGGAAGCGCAACCTTCGGGGCGATCGGGATTCAGCGCCAGTTCCCCCGCCACCTCCACCAGCCATCCGGTGTTTTGGAGAATCGCCAACAGGCCCGCAAACAGCAATTGATGGTCTGGGGAAAGCTGAATCAAGGACTGCAAAGCGGCGGGGGCGATCGGGCGGTGGGCTGCTCGCAAGGCCCCCGCTTGTTGGAAGGTGGCCAACAGGCCCAGCGCACCCAAATTATCCAGACGCTCAAACACCATTTCCCAACCGACGAGCGGGTCTCCCTGCTGGCTGGCTTGGGCCTCCACCCGGTGCAAGGTGCGATCAAGCCAATCCTCAATCGGTGGCTCCGGCGCGAGGGGAGTTGGTTTCGTGGGTTCGATCGGGGCCGCTGGGATCACCGGAGTGGCCAGGGTCGGAGCCACCGGGGGCGTGAGGGCGCAAATGTCTCGCTCAAAGGCGTAGGCGGGCAAGGAAATCCGCCGGCCGGGCGGCCCTTCCCAAACCTCAGACCAGGCGATCGCCGCCCCCGACAGAAACTCCCGGATCTGGGCCGCATGGGGCAAGGAGGCGGGCACGGCCGCCGGATCCCGCAGGGGCGAGGCCGTCACCAAATCCGCCGTCCACTGCACCACCAACACCGCCCGACAGTCGAAATGCTGCCGGCCAAAGGTCAGCGTCCAGGCCACATCCGCCAAGGAAGCGGCCGAATTACGATCGGCCCAGGCGGCCAATTGGGCCAAATTACGCTCCAGGGCCGGGCGCGATTGGGCCGACACCGGAATCACCCGCCAAGGCAAGCTAAACGAACTGGTGGGCAAGGGTTCCCGGGCCGGGCCCTCTTCAATCACCACATGGGCATTCGTGCCGCTGAAGCCAAAGGCACTCAAGGCCGCCCGCCGGGGACGATCGCCCTGGCGCGGCCAGGGCTGCGGCTGTGTGGGCACATAAAACGGAGATTGCTGCCAATCAAAGGCCGGATTGGGCGTTTGCAGATGTAATGAAGCGGGCAAGGCCTCATGCTTCAAGCTCAGGAGCACTTTGATGAAGCCCGCCATCCCTGCCGCTGCCATGGCATGGCCAATGTTGCCCTTCACCGAGCCGATCGCACAGAACTGCTTAGCATCGGTCCAATGCCGAAACGCCTTCGTGAGGGCTTGCAGCTCGATCGGGTCGCCCAGTTTTGTGCCCGTGCCATGGGCTTCCACATAGCTCAGGGTACTGGGGTCAATTTGCCCCTTGGTGTAGAGGGCCTGTTCCAATTCCGTTTGGGCTTGGACATTGGGAGCCGTAATCCCATTGGAGCGCCCATCCTGGTTCATGCCCGAAGCCCGAATCACCCCATAGATTGCGTCGCCGTCCCGTTGGGCCTCGCTGAGGCGCTTCAACATCACCACCCCGCAACCTTCGGCCGGCACAAACCCATTGGCCGCTTGGTCAAAGGGACGGCATTGATTCGTGGCCGACAGCATTCCGCTGTAGTCCAAAAATTGATGCACCCTGGGCGAGAGCAACAGCAGGGCCACCCCGCCCGCCAGGGCCAAATCACAATCCCCTTGCAGCAATCCCTGACAGGCCAAATGCAAGGCCACCAGGGAGGAAGAACAGGCGGTATCCACGGGGATCGCCGGGCCCTTGAGGTTGAGGTGATAGGCAATCCGCGCAGGCAAGATGGCCATGGAGGATCCCAAGGAAGCCATGGCGTTGGGTTCACGGTTGGCCGATCCGTTCTGGCCGTCCTGGCTATCGAGGCCATAGAAGTTGTGGGCGGCTCCCACGTAAACGCCACAGCGTGTGTCTGCAAGGGATTCGGGAGCATACCCAGCATCCTCGATCGCCTTCCAAGCCTCTTCTAGGAAAACCCGCTGCTGGGGATCCATTTGGGCCGCTTCCCGAGGAGACAGCCGGAAAAAGAGTGGATCAAAGGCCAGGGCATCGGGCAACAACCCCCCTCGCAGGGGCCGATCGCTCACAGTGCCCCATCGTTCAGTCAGGTCTGAGAAGGGCGTTTGTCCCGATCGCAGCACGTCCCAAAATTCATCCGCATTGCGGGCCCCGGGGAACCGGCAGGAGAGACCAATCACCGCGATCGCCTCTGTTCCGGCGCGATCGGGAGCGGTTCCGACCGGGGTTTGCGGCCTGGCGACCTGGGAATTCCCGGCAGTCATACCCGCAGGAGCGGTCACACCCACAGGAGCGGCTGCCGTCAGCTCCGCCGCCACCCCTGAACCCAGCGATGGATTGCTCCGGGCTGGACTGATCACCGGATCCACCACTGGCGGCGGGGCCGGTGCTGTCGGAGCCGGGGTTGCCACCACCTGGGATTCCAAATAGGTGGCCATCTCCAGGGGCGTGGCATAGCGATAAAAATCCGTGGGGGCGATCTCGCTGCCAAACCGGGCATTGATGCGCCGGGCAATCTGGGAAGACAGGATCGAGTCCACCCCCAAATCCGAAAACGTTTGCTCAGGATCCGGGTGGTGATCCATCTCCAGCACCGCCGCGATCATTTGCCCCAACTCTTGACTAATGGCCAAAATGCGCGCGGGAGAGGGGCGATCGTCAGGAACGATCGGGACAGGAGCGATCGGGACAGGGGCGATCGGGGCAGGAGAATTGGCGGCGGGCCCAGCCAAGACAGGAGCCACCGCCGGGGGGCTGGCGGCCGCAGTCCGGGCCGCAATGAAGAGCTGTTGATAGGCATTGCCCAGGCCCGACTTGGCCGTTGAGCCGGGGGGGGAGCTGACCGTTAACCCGGCCTCCGCCAGCAGTTGCACCCAGTTTTGGGGAGGCAGCAGGGGGGAATGTTCCAGGCGCACCGCCGGATCCTCGAAGGCCCACCACCCATCCAGCAGGGCGACGGTGATGGTTTGGCAGTCCGATTTGCGGGTTAGCTCATTCAGCAGCAACAGGCCACCGGGTTTGAGCAATTGGGCAAGGTGACTGAGCGATTGCTGAATTTGGCGCGTGGCGTGAACCACATTGGTCGCCACGATCGCGTCGTAGACCCCCAATTCAAAGCCTTGGGCTTCGGCGGATCGATCGAGATCAAACAGCCGAAACTGCATGAAAGGATAGGTCTGGCCAAAGGCCGCCTTACCCGCCTGCAAAAAGCTTTGGGACACGTCGGTGAAGTCATACACCAGCCGATCGGCCAGGGCCGCCACGGCCGGTAGCGTAAATTGCGTGGTGGAACCGGTTCCCGCACCCACTTCCAAAACCCGCAGGGGCCGCCCCGGTTGGGCCGCCATCCCGCCGCCCAAGGCCGCCGCCAGCACCTGGTTAAAGTGATCCACCCAGGGATTGTCGCGATACATCCCCGTCACCAAATCCAGGGATGAGCCAGGGAACAAGATTTCCGTGGCCAGTTTCTGCCCTTGCAAAACGGCCCCGTAGTCCGCCACGGTCAAACAGGCCTCCAGGACTCGAGTGAAACCCACCATGTCCGGGTAGCGCTGCACAAAATCCCGGTGGCGCTCCGCCAGGGTCGTGGGGCCGAGGGCGGCCCGGATCGCCGGCAGGGCTGGGCCCGATCGAACCGCTTCCCCATCCCCCCGCAGTTCCAACACTTGCTGGGCCGCCAGCAGGTTGCAGTGGGCCTTCAAAAGGCGCTCGTATTTGGGCGATCGATAGAGCCGTTGTTGCAACTGCTCCAGAGTTCGCCACTCTCCCGGGGCCGGAAACAGATCAAACTCCACCCAAACGCGGATCAGATACCAGCGGCTGAGGTCGTCGAGTTCCTCCAGGGCTTGGATATAGCGAGGCACATCCAGGGTCGATCGGGTCACGTAGTCTTGGGCTGCCAACCGGGCTGATTGGCTCGGATCGGCCACCGTCGGCCCCGAGTCAGCCCCGTGATTCGTCAAAGGGTCTGACGGACGGAATCCCAGCAGATCCAGCACCTTGGCGGAAGCCCGCAGGGGAAGGGACTGGCGCAGGCCCCGTTGCCAAACCATGGCGAACGATCGCAGGCCCAGGGCACGCCCCATGGCCTGCACCCCCCATTGGGCGAGGCGGGTGCGGCCGGCTTCCGTGGACAGTTGGCCCACATCTCCCCAAAATCCCCAATTGATCACCGAGGCAGACAGGCCTTGCACATCCTGGAGATAGGTTGCAAAGGCATCTTCAAAGGCACAGGCGGCCACATAGTTGGCGCTGCCCGGCGTGGGCGCAAAGGAAGCCAGGGAGGAGAAAAATAAAACGAAGTCTAGGGGATCTTCGCGCAGGGCCTCGACCAGGGCCACGCTGCCGGCCACCTTGGGGGCGAGCACGGTGCGATAGGCCTTGGCCGGCATGGCGGTCAGGGGATGATTATCCAAAACCATGGCGGAATGGATCGCCCCGGTGATGGGGCCAAACTGTTGTCGGGCCTGGGTCAGGGCCGCCCGCAACGCCGCCCGATCGCTCACATCCGCCTGTAGATACAGGGCATCGCCGCCCCGTTGGCGAATTTGGGCGATCGCCTGGGTTTGGCACTCTCCTTGGGGCGATCGCCCGAGCAATACCAACCGGGCCCGCACCTGATCCGCCAGCCATTGGGCCACCTCCAGCCCCACCCCAGACGCACCGCCCACAATTAGGTAAACACCCCGATCCCGCAGGGTCGAGATCGCGGAACCTTGGGATCGATCGGGATTCGCAGTGGCCGGGGTCGGTTCCGCCTCAGCCATGCCCCGCACCCAACGCTCACCCGATCGCCAGGCCACCTCCAGGGCCCCATCGCTCCCCAGTTCCCCGACAATTTGGGCCGCCGCTGGGGCGGGATCCGTTGCCTCTAAATCAACGCAAACCACGGGCAAGCTGGGGCATTCAGCGCGGCAGGCCCGGCCCAAGCCGATTGCCGGTGCGGCCCAAGGCTGCATGAGGCGATCGCCCGGAACCACCGATTGGGCCCTTTGGGTCACAATTCGCAACAGGGGCAGCGGATCGTGACGGTGGGCCAAGACTTGAATGCCTTGCAAAAATGCCCAGGAATCATCCACCGCATCCTGCCAGTCGCAGGCATCCATCATTCCCAAAAAGTCAATGCTGGCGATCGGGGTCGTCTGGGCCAGCCAATTGCGCCACAGGGTTTCTCCCGCCAAGGGATTGAGGGTCAGCACCTGGCTGGTTTCCCCCAAGCTGCGATAGTGCTGGGCTAGGGCTTCGGCCCAAGGGGAGGGCGATCGCTGAACAATCAAATGCAGCCCTGGCCGTTGGGACGGGGCCACCGGCAGAGGAGCCGCAAACCAACGCGGCACCAACAGGCGAAAGTCTTCTTGATCAGTGGGCTGTTCAATGAACTGATCGATCGGCTGAGGGGCAGCGGACGATCCAGCAGACGATCCAGAGGGAGCAAACATCAACTCTTCATCCGCCTCCACGGGCCAGTAGCGCACTCGTTCAAAGGGATAGGTGGGCAGGGTCAACAGACGGCGGGGCTGCGATCGGGGCAAGGCTTCCCAATCGGGATCGCCCCCTTGAACCCACCACCGGGCAATTTTGGCGTAGCGCCGCGCGGCCCAAAGGTCGGGCAAGGTGGGAGCCTCGGCCTCGGCGGCCTCTTGGCTTTGGGGCGTAACGCGGCCCACCCACCCCTGAGGCAGGGTCGCTGCGGTCAAAAAGGCCTGCCACTGTTCACAGCAGTCCGCCGCCGAGGCCGCCACCAGGGCCAAACGATGGGGCATGGCGGCCCGGCCCACCTGCAACGTCCAAGCAAAATCGCGCCAAGCATCACCATCGGGGGATAAATCCCGCAGATGTTGCAGCAATTGCTCCACTTGGGCCCGCAAGGCGGCGGCGGATTTGGCTGAAACAACGATGATTTCTTCGGGGATTTCTCCGGGGCTTTCGGTGGTTGCTGCGGTTGCGACCGTTCCGGCATCGGTTGCCCCGCTAACGGCCCCGTTAATGGCCCCGTCAACGGCTCGATCGCCTACAGGGAGGGGCGTTGCGGAACCGGAAACCGGCGACAGCTCCCGCCGGACAGACTCCGGCCCCTCTTGCACAATCAGATGCACATTGGCTCCCCCGGCTCCAAAGCTGCTGAGGGCCGCCCGCCTTGGGCGGTGAGTTTCGGTTGGCCAAGGGGTGCGATCGGTTTGCAGATAAAACGGAGTTTCCGCAAACGGAATCAGTGGGTTTGGCGTTTCGCTGTGGCGAGAAGGCACCAGTTCGCGATGCTGGAACTGCAACAGAATTTTGGTTAAACCGGCAATGCCCGCAGCCGATTCCAGGTGGCCAATGTTGGACTTGACGGAGCCGATCGCACAAATTTGGTTGGCGGCGGTGTGTTTGCGCCAAGCCTCCGTCAGGCCCCGAATCTCGATCGGATCCCCGAGGGCGGTTCCTGTGCCATGGGCTTCCACATATTGAATCGTGGCGGGATCAACCTCCGCCTGTTCCAAAGCATCCAAAATCAAATCCGCTTGGGCCAGGGGATTGGGCACGGTATAGCCCTGGGTGCGGCCGGCGGAGTTCATGGCCGATCCTAAAATTACGCCCCGGATTCGATCACCCGCCGCCAAGGCATCGGCCAAGGGACGAATCAGAATCGCCCCCACTCCTTCACCATCCACAAACCCGTTGGCCCCCGCCCCAAAGGCCCGGCATTGGTCACCGGGCGCGAGCATCCGCAATTGGCTGAGGTTCACGAGGTGCAAGGGATGCAAAATCAGATTCACCCCGCCAGCGATCGCGGCTCGACATTCACCCCGCCGAATGCTTTCACAGGCCAAGTGAATCGCCGCCAACGAGGAGGAGCAGGCCGTATCCACACTCACGCTGGGCCCTTGGAAGTCAAACAGCCAGGAGGTGCGATTGGCCACGGACCAAAAGGCCGCATGGGCCCCGGCCCGTTGCCCCCGTTGCCACTGCTCGATCGCGTAGAGCTGGTAGTTGCTGTAGGTAATTCCCGCAAAGACCCCCACATCATTGCGATTCCCCGGCAACCGCCGCCCCGCCCGATCACCCTCGGCCTTGGCCCGGCGAACGGCCGCTTTCAGGCGCTGGGGCGGATAGCCCGCATCTTCCAAACAGGCCCAAACGGTTTCTAAAAACACCCGTTCTTGGGGATCCATGTCCCGCGCTTCCCGGGGGGAAATGCCAAAGAAGGCCGCGTCAAATTTATCCGCGTCCTGAATGAACCCACCCCAGCGACTGTAGCTCTGGCGATCGCCCCCTTGAGGGTCAAAAATCTGCTGCCAATCGAAGCGATCGGCGGGCACTTCTTGAATGGCGCTGCGACCTGCGGCCAGGGTTTGCCAAAAGGCTTCCAAGGTTTCGCCCTGGGGATAGCGACCCGCCAGGCCCACGATCGCCAAGGGTTGGTCACCGTTGGTGGGCAGTGAGTCCATGGCCGCCATGGCCGCTGCTTCGGGGGCCACCGGGGGGCGATCGGGTTCCTCGGCGGTGAAGGGGGCCGCATTGGGAACATCGGGAGCCATCGGGTCGATCGCGGGCGTTTCAGACACCGGGGAGCTAGTCACCGGGGAGTCGATCGCGATCGAAGGGGTTGACACCGAATGGCTAGACGGTGAGTGAGGGAGCGTTGGACTGGTTAACGCGGGACTGGGGGCCGGGGGCAAGGAACTGGCATGGTTTTGATCGAAATAAGCCCCTAAGCGGCTCAGGGTGGGGTATTCATAGAGCAAGGTTTTGGACAGAGACCCGTAGTGACGCTCCAGGGCTTCGGTTAACTGCAACACCGTCAGCGAATCCACCCCCATCGCCTCAAAGGTGGCCTCGGTGGCCAGTTCGGCGGGATCCATTTTCAAAACTTGGGCAAAAATTCCCTTCAGGGTTGCCCGATGACTGGCGGCCGATTGGGGCGATCGCCCAGATTCTGGGCCCGCAGGGGCCTTTGTGTTGGGATCGTTATTTACGTTATTTGCACCATTGGTGCTCTCGGTACTGGCCTGGGTGCGCGGGTTCGCACCGGGATCAGTGGCCAACCGGGGGGCGATCGGGAGCAGGGCCGTTTCGGGGAGCCAACCGTCACTTTCCGCCACAATCACGTGATAGGGCGCACTAACCGGGCCGATCGCGCTGGCCGCTGGGGATCCGAGGGCGATCGCCCGAACCCCTTGAAACCCTGTGCTGACCAAATGGGCTTCCCAACCTTGGGGATCCAGCAGGGGGCCCCCGGGCAGGCGTTGTTGGTCAGGGTCGTGGGCCCACCAGCCCTTGGTAACCCCAAAGGTCATGGTCGAGAAAAGCTGGCTGGAGGTGGCTTCCGCCAAAATCAGCAGGCCATGGTTGCCCAGCAGCAACTTCGCCCGGCTCAGGGTGGCATCCATATTCGCCGTGGCATGAAGCACATTGGCCGCCAAGACCACATCGAAGCTCCCCGGGGTAAATCCCTGGGCGATCGGGTCTTGTTCAATGTTCAAGGTTTGGAACTGGCAGCCGCGATAGTGACCCAGGCGATCGGTGGCTCGGCGCACCAAGGCGGGAGAAATATCGGTGAAAACATAGCTGAGTTGCGGGTGATCTTGCAGGGCTGCCAAAACGACGGCGGCCGTGGCTCCCGTGCCTGCTCCAATTTCCAGAATCCGCAGGGGGCGATCGGGGCCCCGTTCCGCTTGCCAGGCCGCCAACACCGCCACCACCGTGGCATTCATGCGCTGGGCCAAAGACCCACTGGCATAGACCGGAGCCACCAGCTCACTGGAACCCTGGGGAAACAAAATTTCATGGCCCGCCACTTCCCCCCGCCACAGCCGGGGATATTGCGCCACACAGGCGGATAGCAACTGGAGATGGGGAGTCAGTTCGGGGAACTGCTGGGCCACCCGATCGCGCACCGATTCCCACTGGGCGGCCTGGTCGCGCCAGCCGGGTCGGGCCGCCGCCGCTTCCCACAGGGGAAACAGGGACAAACTGAGGGCCCGGGCCCCTTCGTGGGTGGTGGCCAGGTCAGAGCGCTGCGGAAAAGCCGCCAACAGCGCCAACTGACTCACTTCCTCCAAGACCGCCAAGGACTCGGCCAGGGCCTGATCTGCCACCGGATCCGTCCGATCGCCCATCCGGGCCAGGGCCGCCGATAGGTAGGCTCCGGCATCGGGCAGTTGACTTTGCACAGGGCGATCGCCCGTTAACCCCAACTCCCGGCGCATCGCCTCCCCACAGCGCAAAACCAGGGACTGACGCAGACCACTGCTCAGCATCCAAGCAAACCCCGCCAACCCGAGGGCGCAGTCAATGGCCGCCACCTCCAGTTGCGCCATGCGGGCCCGGTAGTCGGGGGAGGCCACAATGCCCACCTCTCCCCAAAACCCCCAATTCAGGCACTGCACTTGAATCAAACCGGAGCCGGCCAACTGACCCGCCCAAGCATCCTTGAACGTGCCACCGGCCACATAGTTGGCTTGGCCCGGCGTGCCATAAAACACATTGGCCGAGGAGAAGAAAACCAACAGCTTGGCCCCGGAGGCGATCGCCGCCTGGGATAGGTACAGGGATCCCGCCACCTTGGGAGCCAACACACGGGCCGCCGCCGCCTCCGTCAGCCGATGGAGAGCGCTATCTTCCAGAATCAGGGCCGAGTGGATGACCGCATCGATTTGGCCAAAGCGATCGAGCGCGGTTTGAAACGCCTGATGCAGTTGCTGCGGATCGGTCATATCCGCCTGTAGATAGATCGCCTCGCCGCCCGCCTGTTGAATTTGGGTAAGTTGCTGTTGAATGGTCTCGTTCAGGGCCCGCCGGCCCAGCAACACCACCCGTGATTGGCACTGCTCCGCCAGCCATTGGCCAATGGTGTGCCCAATGCCGCCCGTGCCGCCCGCAATCACCACCACCCCCTGGGGAGTCAGCATGGGGCTGGGCTGGGAGTCGCCCGTGGTGGGGCTGGGGCCGGAGAGTTGGGCGAGGGTTTGCACAAACCGCCGGCCCCGTCGCCAGGCGATCGCGCGGCCCCAGGGATCCCCCGGATCCGCCAGCAGTTGTTGGAAACCAGCAGCGGCCGTGGTGGCGTTCTGCCAATGGGGATCGTAAAGATCGAGGTCAAAACCGGTGACCCGCAAGCTGGGATATTCCCGCCGCAGAACTTTGACCATCCCCGCCAAGACGGCTCCCATGGGCAAGTTGGGGGGCGAGGTTTGTTCCGAATCCAGCACCCGGTGGGTATTGAAGGTGATCAGCTTTAGGGTGAGGTTGGCGGCTTTGCCCTGGTGATGGATGGCCCGAATCAGGCGCAGCAGAGCGGGAATGGTTTCCGCTTCGAGGGTGGCCAAAGCTGAAGCGGGTGACTGCCAATCGGTGCTCGGCTCGCGATCGACCCAAAGAATGGTGAGCGGCTCGATCGCCCCTTGCAAATCCGCCCTCAAGGCCGCTTCGGAGGCTGAATCAGTGGCCCACGATCGCAACTGAGCCGAGGGGCCCAACGCCGTCGCGAGCTGCTGAATCCATTGGTGCTGTAGGTCGCGGGAATGGGGGTCGGCGCAATGGACATCCGGCTTGGCCCCGTTGATCGAGGGGCGATCGCCCGGAATTTCCGGAGCCGCCTCAACCGCTGCCCCATAAATCCAAACCGGGGTAGCCGTTGCGGTGGCCGGCGGCACAGCCGGAGCCGACAGCAAATGCCAAGCCGGACGATAGAGCACACCGGTTAGATCCAAATCCGTCAAGGGTAATTGCGGAGCACCCTGGGGTTGAACCTCAGCCTGCGTCTCCCCCACGGCCAAGCGACGAGCTGCCTCCTGGGGGGACAGTTGTCCCATTTGGACTTGTTTTAAAATCTCAACCCGGTTCATGGTTACGGCTCTACCTTGACTGCACGACTCAAAAGGGTTGCCAGTTGGCGATCGGTTTCTTCTAGGGATTGCTCTCCTTGGGCCAGTTCCGCGAGCACCGTGAGCAATTCCCGCTCCAGGCTGGGGGGTGGCAGGGCCGACGGAACCACCGCTTGCACCGGCGGAACGGCACTGCTGGCCTTCACGGCCTTGACACAGAAGTTGCGGATGATCGCCACTAACCGCCCTTGGGGATCCAGCAGGGCCAAGTGGAACCGCCGCAGGGCCTGTTCATCGGCCGCCGTGGCCGAAGCTGAACCGAGGGGACTCGATCGCACCAGCACCGTTCCGGCCGCGGGCCAAGGGCCAAACCACTGCACCGACTCGACCATGAACGGCAGCCAGAGCTGATGGTGATCGCTCTGGCGTTGCAATTCCGCCTGTACCGTTTGCCAAACCATGTCCAGCCGTTGGCCCATGGGGCTGAAAACCGGCGCGGTGAGAGGCGGAATGGCCAGTTGGGCCCGCGTGCCGCCCGGGAGCCATTCAACCTGCTGAACGCCCCGGAAGTTGGGCCCATAGGCCACGCCCGTTTGGTCAAAGATTTCGTAAAACTCCTGAATCGATAGCGGTTGCCCCTTGGCTCCCAACAAATCAGCAAACTCGGCGGGGAGGGCAGGAGGCCGCTCGATCGCCCGGAGGGCCTGACCCGAGGCATAGGCGATTCCTTGGGCATTCTCCACGGTGAAGCGAATCCGATCGGCGCTGGCGGTCAAGGCAACTCGCAGCGTCAGGCCCTGGTCTGGCACTTCGGCCCGGCGCATCCAGGTCACCTCAGCAAACCCGCCGACGGTTCCCCAAGCGGCGGCCCCGTCCCCTTGGCGAATGGTCTCGGCCACCAGATCCAACAGGGCAGATCCCGGCAAGGTGGGGCGGCCGCTCACCTGGTGTTCTTGGGCGATCGGGTTATGGGAGTCAATGGTTTGGCTCACGCTCCAGGGGCGATCAGGCGCGGGGGCCTGTTCCCCATTCGTCATGTCCGGTAACACCGGGGGCGACTCGGGGGCCAATCCCTCAGGGGCCAATTCCTCGGGAGCTAATGGCGGCGAAACCGTCTCGGGGAGAGGAATCCAGCAGCGTCGTCGATCGAACGGCGATCCAGGCAGGGCCAGGCGCACGGGCGGAACGGGCCGCGGCAGGGCAGTCCAATCCACGGAGCCGCCTTGGATCCAATGCTGGGCAAGGGCGGATAGGGCGGATTGATCAGCGAGATCAACGGCGGTTAGCGGGGGCGGAACGGGTTGACCGGGCTGTACTTCCCCCAGCCACCGGTTGGTTGTGCCATCGTCCTGGGTTTGACCTTGGCCATAGGCAGTTAAAGCCCGCTGCAATTGAGCGATCGAATCAACTACAATTGCCAACCGCTGGGCCGCGGGTCGCCGGCCCACTTGCAAAGTGAAGGCCACATCGGCCAGGTTGACCGTGGGATGGTTTTGGAGGAAGTTTGCGAGGTTCTGGACCGTGATCCGCAGCAGTTGCGGCGTGCGGGCCGACAGAATGATCAGTTCCGCCGATGCCGATCGCGGTGACTCTGATCCCGATCGAACAGTGGCGGGGGCTTCCTCCACAATCAGATGGGCATTGCTCCCACCTGCCCCAAAGCTGCTGAGGCCCGCCCGGAGCGGGCTGGGCCCTGCCCAAGGCGATCGGGTTCGTTGCAACCGGAAAGGACTGTGCGCAAAGTCGATCGCCGGATTGGGCCGATCGGAATGCAAACTGGACACCAATTGGCGATGCTTCAGTTGCAGCAGGATTTTGCACAGCCCCGCAATGCCCGCCGCCGATTCCAGGTGACCAATGTTGGATTTGATCGACCCGATCGCGCAATGGCCGGGCTGCACTTGGGCATCCCGCGCAAAGGTCAGTTGCAGGCCGTCCATTTCAATCGGGTCGCCGAGGGCGGTTCCGGTGCCATGGGCTTCCAGATAGGACAGGTGATGGGCATCAAGCTGGGCCCGTTCCAACGCCAGGCGCACCACTTGGGCTTGGGCTTGGGGATTGGGCACGGTGTAGCCATTGGTTTTGCCCCCGTGATTCATAGCACTGCCCCGGATCACGGCTTGGATCGGGTCTCGATCGCGCAGGGCCGCCGCCAAGGGCTTCAGAATCACCGTGCCCACCCCTTCGCCGGGCACATAGCCATCGCCACCGGCCCCAAAACTGCGGCATTTCCCATCGGTTGAGGCAAACCGCAGATGGGCCATTTGCACATATTTCACAGGGTGCAGATAGAGATTCACGCCCCCAGCGATCGCCAGTTGACATTCCCCCCGGCGCAGGCTTTCGCAGGCCAAATGAATCGCGCTGAGGGAGGCAGAGCAGGCGGTATCCACGGGCATACTGGGCCCTTGCAGGTTCAGGGTATAGGACACCCGATTCGCCACCGACCAAAAGGACGAGTTGGGGAAACTGGGCAACCCCGCCCGCCAAGCATCCAAGGCCAGCAGGTGATAGCTGCCCCAGGTCACTCCCGCAAAAACTCCGGTGGCATGGGGGCGATCGGGATCGTCCGAATCGAGGGTATCCGGGCGATAACCCGCATTTTCCAGAGCTAACCAGGCGGATTCGAGGAACAGTCGCTCCTGGGGATCCATCAACTCAGCATCCTTCGGGGTGATGCCAAAAAAGAGCGGGTCGAACTGATCCACCTGATCCAAAAAGCCCCCCCAACGGGCGTAGGTTTTGCCCAGTTGCCCCGGTTGGGGGTCATAAAACAGGGAATGATCCCAACGATCGGGCGGCACATCCGTGATGGCCTCGCCCCCTTGGGCCAACAACGTCCAAAGGTGATCGAGGGTTTCTGCGCCGGGAAAACGGCCATGGCAGCCAATGATGGCGATCGGCTCCGGGGTGGCTTCCCGATCGACGGGAGCGGCCGCCAAGGGCAGCGGGTCGGGGTTGACATTGGCGGCCACTGGGGCGATCGCGAGTTGGGGCGATCGCGCTTGGAGGTGTTCCGCCAGCGATCGGAGAGTTCTGTGATGAAAGAGTAAGGTTTTGGGCAAGGGGCCAAACCGCGTTTCAAGCTGCGCCGTTAATCGCCGCACCGCCACGGAATCCAGCCCGTAGATATCAAACCCCGCTTCCGGATCCAGCCGTTCGGGGGCAATTTTCAGCTCCCGCCCAAACAGGGTTCGTAGCTCCGTTTGCAATGACTCCTGGGCCGCCGCCGCCGGGTGGGATCCCCAGTCATGATTTGGGGCATGGTTTGGGGTTTGGGCTGGCTGAGGGTTGGATACCAGACCCGATCGAGCAGTGGATTGCAGTGCTGATGGCAATTTCGGTTGCAATTCCGGTTGCAATTTCGGTTGCGATTCCAGGCCCAAAAACCGGCGCAACAACGCCCGATCGCCCCAGGCCGCAACCAACGCCGCTGGGCCCGCAGCCAGCCAGGCCGTCAACAGCGCCAACCCCGCCTCCGTCGGCATCGGAGCCAGCCCTATGGTTTGCCGCAGGTGGTGCAAGTGTTCGGCAGGAATCTGCATTCCGCCGTCCTGCCACAGGGGCAACCCAATCACCCAGCGCCGAGGATCCTGAGCCGCAAACTCATTCAAAAATGCATTCGCCGCCGCGTAGTCTCCCTGGCCGGGGTTGCCCAAGACGCTGACCAACGATGAGAACAGCAAGAAAAAGTCCAGGGGATCCGTGGCCGTGGCCGCCGCCAACCGGCGCGTTCCCGTCACCTTCGGAGCCAACACCTGCCGGAACGAGGCTTCATCCTTCAGGGCAACGGCCTGATCGGCCAAGACTCCGGCTCCATGAATCACTCCTTGGAGGGGGCCAAAGCGTTGGCGGGCCCGGCGCAGGGCCTCATCCAGAGACTCAGAGCAGGTGAGGTCAGCACTCAGATAAATGGCCTCGCCCCCCAAGGATTGGATCTCTTGGATGAAGCGCACCCGTTCCCGATCGAGCCGATGACGACCCAGCAGGATCAAGCGGGCTTGAAACTCCCGGGCCAAATACCGCGCCAGGAGCTGACCCAGGCCACCAAAGCCCCCGGTGATCAGATAAACACCCCCTTTGCGCCAACCGGGCCCGGGCGATCGGCCGTCTGATGGGGCCGAAGGGTCAAGGGCAATTTCCACCAGCCGGCATTCTTGCCAGTGACCGTTGTGCAAAGCCAGTTCTCGGGCCTGGCCGGGATGGGGTAGGGGAACTTCCGGGGGCCAAGCCAAGGTCGGTTCGGTGGGCAGTTCCCCGATCGCCAGGGAGACCGCGGCCCAGTGGGGATATTCCGCCACCAGGGTGCGCAAGAAGGCGGCCTGCATGGCGGCGGTGGGGTTAGGGGCGATCGCCACCAGGGTCAAGGGGCGATCGTCTACAAGTCCTTGGCTGAAGATCTGGCTGAATCGCAGGAGGCCCAACAGGCTCTCGATTTCATCACCACTCCCCACATACCAGCCCTGGAGGGGGCCCGGGGGCAAGGGCTGGCTGGGCGCTGGATTTTGGATGACGGTGGCGGCGGGATAGCGATGCCGTAAGGTTTCGGCCCAAGCCGCCGCCTGTCCCTCGGGGCAACTCAGCACCAAGGTCATCGGCTCGGGAGTGACGATCGCCCCTCGGCCAGCAATCCCTAGAGCATCAACATCATTCCGCCAAACCCGTTGGGCCAGGACAACCCCTTCCACAACGGACAATTCCGGGTGTTGGGGGCGGCGCATTGGCTCCCCGGCAGACAACCAGTGCCGCTCCGGCGCGAATGGGTAACCAGGCAAGGAAATGATTTCACCCACGGCCGGCCAGGACACCTCGTTTCCGGCCACCCACCGGGGCGCAACGGCCAACCAATCCCCTTGTTCCAGTAACGTTTGCGTCACGGAACAGCAGTCGTGCATCAAAGCGGGAGGGGCCTGAATCCGTTGACTGGGCAGTTGTCCGCTAAATGTCCATCGATCGGGTTGGCCGGCTAACCACGATCGTAGGGATTGCCGCAACTGTTCCACGGACTGAGTGACAACGGCCAAGCGCGTTCCCAAGGGTTCACGACCCCGTTGCAGGGTGGCCGCGATCGCCCCCAAGGGTCGATCGGGATGGGCCGCCAAGTCCGCTTCCAGATCCGCCACCAAAACTCGCAATCGATCGGGATTAGCCGCCGACAGGGGAATCAGCACTTGGGCAGTCTGATCCGTCGGGGCTGGGCCCGAGGGCTGGCCTTGGGCATCCGTCACCGATTCCAAGAGCAGATGGGCATTCACGCCACCTGCGCCAAAGGAACTCACGCCCGCCCGCCGCAAGCCGGCCACGGGAACCCAGGGCGCAAGCTGTCGCTGCACCCGAAAACCCATTTCCGCAAAGGCGATCGCGGGATTGGGAGGATCCGCATGGAGGGACGGAACCAACTGCCCATGCTGCATCTGCAACAGCACTTTGATCAGGCCCGCAACGCCCGCAGCGGATTCCGAATGGCCGATGTTGGATTTCACGGAGCCGATCGCGCAGGGGGTGGGTCGGTTGCCCCCCAACACACGGCTGAGGGCCGCCATTTCCACCGGATCGCCTAACTCTGTGCCCGTGCCGTGGGCCTCGATGTAGCTGACGGTTTCGGGAGCAAACCCCGATTGATCCAGCGCTTGGGCGATCGCCGCTGACTGGGCCAGCGGGTTGGGCACGGTGTAGCCATGGGTGCGCCCCCCGTGGGTGACGCTGGAACCCTGAATAATGCCGTAGATTCGATCGCCATCCGCTCGCGCCTGGGCCAGCGGCTTCAAAACCACCGCCCCGACTCCTTCGCCGGCCCCATAGCCATCCCCCCCGGCTCCAAAGCTGCGGCAACGGCCATCCCGGGAGGCAAACTGTAGCTGGCTCATGGTCACAAACTTGGAAGGGTGCAAATAAAGATTCACGCCCCCCGCCAAGGCCAAGTCGCATTCCCCGCGCCGGATGGCTTCACAGGCCAAATGCACCGCCACCAAGGACGACGAACAAGCCGTGTCCACGGTCAAGCTCGGGCCGTGCCAATTCAGCACATGGGAAACACGATTGGCCACGCCCCAATGGGAAGGGCCAACGGAAACTACCCGCCCTTGGGCCCAAGCTTCGGCGGCCAGCAGTTGATAGCTGCCCCAAATTACGCCCGCAAAGACCCCGCCCTTGGGCCCTTGGCCTTGGCTGTCCATTAACCGAGAGGGCGCGTAGGCCGCATCCTCCAAGGCGTGCCAACAGACTTCCAGGAACAGCCGCTCTTGGGGATCCATGGCCTCGGCTTCCTTGGGGGAAATGCCGAAGAACAGGGCATCGAAGCGATCGACCTGATCCAAAAAACTGCCCCAACGGGTGTAGCTGGTGGTGGGGTTGTGGGGATCCGGGTCGTAGATTAGGTCATGGTTCCAGCGATCGGGCGGCACTTCCTGGATCGCTTCCTGGCCCGCCGCCAACTGTTGCCAAAAATCCTGGAGCGTTGGCGCACCGGGATAGCGCCCCGCCATGCCAATCACGGCAATCTCTAGCGATCGGGGTTCCGCCTGGGGGTTTGTTCCGGTGGGTGCGATCGCCTGGGCGTGGGTTCCATTGGCGTGAGTCCCATTGGTTTCATGGATGCCGTTGGCTTGAATCCCGTTAACCTCATGGGCCCCATTGGTCTGCATTCCTATGTCTTGGGTCGCCTGGGGCGGGTTCGGGGGTTCCTGATTCTTGGGCAGCTCTGACGATTCAGCTAGATCGGGTAACTCAGACCCGGCCAAGGATTCGGCAAAGTGTTCCGGATAGGTCTGTTGCAAAAACAGGGTGAGTTCATGCAGATTTCGCCGCTCAAAGAACAGACTCGGGGGCACTGGGCCAAAGGTTTGACTCAACCGGGTATTCAGTTTTTTGATCAGCAGCGAGTCCAGACCAAAGCGATTCCAAGGCTCAAAGCGGGTGAGAAGATCGGGGGGAATGGCCAAGGTTGTGGCGAGCAGTTGCCGCACTTGGGCCAGGGCTGCAATGTAGGCGGTGTCTTGTTCTGGGGATGAGCGATCGACTGACTGATGGGCGGCTGGCGGATCAATTGGCAGATCGGCTGACTGATGAGCGACTGGAGCGACTGGTGGATCAATTGGCGGAGCGACTGGCGGATCAACGGGGCGATCGAGCGCTCGATCGCTTGCTCCATCCTCAGCCCCAGAGACCACCGGCAAGGAACTGGCCTGGGCAAATTGCGGCGAACAGCGCACCGGCAACCAGGGATAGGCCGGCAAATCCAGGGGATAGGCCACCGCCTTGGAATAGAGCCGTTCCCAATCCAGGTCATGGCCCGCTCGATAGAGTTCGCCCAAGGACTCCAACACTTGCCAGCGGCCGGCTCCCGTGGCGATCGCGGCTCCCGCCAACAGACCCGCCGCCGCGATCGGGGCCGCCGACGGTTCCACTCCCGGGCAAGGGGCCGTTGCCTGGGCCAGAAGATAAGCCTGGAGCGTGGCCGGTTGATCGGCCACCCAAGCCACACGGTAACGGAAGTGACTGCGACGGGTGGCCAAGTTGGCCGCCAACCGCCGCAGCGACAATTGCGGATTAGCTGTCAGGAAATCTGCCAAATCCTGACACCGCCGTTGCAGGGCGGCTTCTGACTTGGCCGAAACCACAAACAACTCCGCGATCGGGGCATGACCGGCCGGATTGAGGCGGGCCGGAGCCACGGCCGGTGGCTCATCCAACACCAGATGGCAATTCGTGCCACTGAAGCCAAAGGAACTCACTGCGGCTCGGCGCGGAATTCCGGCCGGCGGTTGCCAGGGCCGCAGTTCCCGGTTCACATAGAACGGACTGTCCGCCCAGCGAATGTCCGGGTTGGGGGTCTCGAAGTTCGCGGATGGGGGAATTTGCTGGTGTTTAAAGGCCAACAGCACTTTCAGCAAGCTCGCGAGACCAGCGGTATAGATGGTGTGACCGATGTTGGTTTTGCCGAAGCCAAGGGCGCAAAACTCGTTGGCTGCCGTCTTGTCTCGAAAAACGCGCGTGATCGCTTCAAACTCAATGGAATCCCCCAGCGCTGTGCCCGTGCCATGGGCTTCCACATAGGTAATGGTGGCCGGGTCAATGTCGGCTTCCGCATAGACCCGACGTAGCAAAGCGCTTTGGCTTTGGCTGTTGGGGGCGGTGATGCCATTGCTTAAGCCATCTTGGTTGACACTAATGCTCCGAATCACCCCATGAATTCGATCGCCCTCGGCCAAGGCATCTCGCAAACGTTTCAGCACCACCACGGCAATTCCTTCGCCGGGCACAAAGCCATCGGCTCCGGCCGCGAAGGCCCGCAACTGCCCCGAGGGCGACACCATTCCCGCCTTGCCGCACAGCAAATGGATTTGGGGGGTGTGCATGAGGAAGGTTCCCCCGGCGATCGCGGTTTGGCAGCGGCCCGATCGCAGGGACTGACAGGCTAGGTCGATCGCCACCAAGGATGAGGAGCAGGCCGTATTCACCGTTAAGCAGGGCCCCTGTAAGTTCAGGAAGTAGGCGAGTCGAGCGCCCAAAATGGCCACATTGTTGCCAATCAACACATGGCCATCGGGGTTCACGCCCCCCTGTTCCAACCAGCGGTCATAATCCCCGGTTCCGGCGGCCACAAAGATGCCGCAATCACTGCCGTTGAGCTGTCGATCGGGAATGCCCGCATCCTCCAAGGCTTGCCAAGCTTCGGTCAAGAACAACCGCTGCTCGGGACTCATGAGTTGCGCTTCTGCCCCGGTGATCCGGAAAAAGAGCGGATCCCAATCGTGAACCCGATCTAAGAAAGCTCCGACCCGGCAATAGTGGCGGTAGTCCGGATCGCCCGTTTGGGTGGCCAAGGCTTCGGGATCCCAGCGATCGGGGGGAACCGGGCCACAGGATCCAAACCCCCGTTGCAGGTTTTGCCAAAAGTCGTTGAGGGTCGGCGCATCGGGAAAACGGCCGCTCATGCCCACGATCGCGATCGGCTCGGGCATGGCGCGATCAGCCGCGTGATCGGCCCCCTCCATCACCCCTTCCAGGGGAGTACTGTCGGAACCTCGGCGCAGGTTGCGAGCGCTGGGGGCAGGGGGCGTTGGCATCGTAATCACCACTTTGCCGATGCTTTGCCGACTTTCCAGGTAAGCGAGGGCCGATCGCACCTCCGCCAGCGAAAAGGTGCGATCGACCATGCCTTCGCCGGCCCCTTGGGCCAAGGCCTGGGCCATTTCCTCCAGCGCCAGGGGCACTTCGGGCGATCGGCGCAGGAACCACCGCCGCAAATCCAAGCTCAAAACCGATTGGTTATCCACCAACGTGGACAGATCCAGGGCGGCCGACGTTTTCCAGGCCGTCATGGCCAGTTCCACATAGCGCCCACCGGGAGCCAAACACCGCAAGCCCTTGGGAATTGCATCCCCTGCCAGGGTGTTAATCACCACATCCACCCCGCGCCCCTCGCTCAGGCGCATCACTTCCGTCTGAAAGTCTAGGTCTCGATAGGCAATGACGTGATGCACCCCGATTTGGCGCAAATAGTCCAGCTTATGAGCACTACCAGCGGTGGCAAATACTTCCGCCCCGATCGCCAAGGCCATACGCACCGCATGAAGCCCCGTGGCTCCCGCCGCCGTTTGGATCAAAATGCGCTCTCCCGGTTGCAGCCGGGCCCGCTCAATGGCTTGGTGGGCCGTCAGCCAAGTGACGGGGAAGGCCGCAGCGGTTTCGTGGCTGACGGTGGCGGGTTTGCGCACCGCCAGCACCGCATCAGCGTTCACAATTTCCGCCAGCCCGCCCAAGGATTCCCCCAGCAGCGCCATCACCTGGTCGCCCACTTGGAAGTTTTGGACATTGGCCCCCAGGGCAATGATTTCCCCCGACACCTCAAACCCCGGAGTCATGGGATAGGACGGCATGGTGGGATAGAGACCTTTGATGCAAAGCAGGTCGCCAAAGTTGAGGGCAGCGGCGCGCACGGCAATTTGCACCTGATCCGCCGCCGGAGGAGTGATGGGCTGCGATCGCCACTGCACTTGGGCCACGGAGCCGGGTTGCGTTAACCAAACGGCTCTGGGGAAGGTCAGGGATGAGAAGTCCACTTCGGGGATGGCTGCTGCGGTCGATCGGGCGGCTCGGGGCCGATCGGGGGTCGGACTGGGAACGCTGACCGGCGGGCTGTTGTCGGGGATGGGCGGGGCGATCGGGGAACCAGCGGCCGGGCGGGTCTCTGGGTTGGGCCGCGTAAAATTGGGCTGAGTGAAATTGGGCTGAGTGAAATTAGGCTGACTGGCAACCGGATCAGCCGTTGGCGCAACAGCCATTGGCGCGACAGCCATTGGCAGTAACGCCGGCAGCAACGTTTGCAAGTGCTGGGCCAAGCTGCGCACCGTGGGATAGTCAAACAGCACGGTGGTGCGCAACTCTAACCCAAAGGCTTGATTGACCGATCGAATCAGATCCACAGCACTGATCGAGTCCAGTCCATAGTCTGCAAATCGCCCCTCCGCTTCAATTTCCTCGGGGGCAATTTCCAAACAATCCGCCACCAAGCCCCGTACCTGGGTTTCCAACCCATCCAAGCTGGGGAGAGCAGGGGCCGCAGGGGAAACCGAGGCAACGGGGGCAGCGAGGGGATTGGGGGTTGCCCAATTCGGTGGCGCAACGGCGGCGGGAACCGACTCCAACGGAGCCTGCAAGTTGGGCAGGGTTTGCAAGTGCTGGGCCAAGCTGCGGGCCGTGGGATAGTCAAACAGCACGGTGGTGCGCAGCTCTAACCCAAAGGCTTGATTGACCGATCGAATCAGATCCACAGCGCTGATCGAGTCCAAGCCATAGTCCGCAAACCGCCCCTCCGCCTCAATTTCCTCAGGGGCAACTTCCAAACAATCCGCCACCAAGCCGCGAATTTGGACTTCCAAAGCGCTGATGTTGACCGTGGGTTGGGTGATGGGATTGGCGGTGGATGGTGCGATCGGGGAACTCAAGGCGCTAGCAATCTGCGGGCGATCGGGAGCTGGGGGTGCTCCCATGGTGACGATCGGGTCTGACTCGCTGGCCTCAGGCGATCGGGCAACACAACCGAGCCGATCGCAAAGGGCATCAGTGCCCCGAAAGATGGCCACTTGGGTCGCATCGCTGGCCAGAAGTTGTTCAAAGGCGGCCAGGCCTTCCTCCGTGCCAATGGCCCCAATCCCTAGCCGCTGAAGCCGCTTGCGATACATGGGCGCAGTGACTCGGCCGCTTTCGCCCCAATAGCCCCAGTTACAGACCACCCAGTGAACCGCCGGGCGTTGCCGCTGCATCTGGGTCATGTAGGCATCTTGGTAGGCACAGCCAGCCACGTAATTCCCCTGGCCCGCATTGCCAAGGAAGGAATTCAAGGACGAAAAACAGGCGAAAAAGTCCAGCCGATCGAGAACCGTGGCCTGGGCCAAGGCCCGGATGCCTGCGGATTTGACCCCAAAAGCCACCTGAAAGTCGGTCTCGCTCATTTGTGCCAACAGGCCATCCCGCAACACCAGGGCGGAATGAATCACGCCATGGATTGCGCCATAGCGTGATCGCAAGGTGGCAAACAGGAACTCGATCGCGGCCGCATCCGTAATATCCACCGCCTCATAGGTGACCGTGGCTCCAGCGGTGGTCAAGGCTTGCAGGAGTTCTTGAATCGCTGCATCCAACGGCCGCCGCCCCAACAACACCAGCCGCAGCCCTGGGATCTTGGCGGCCCATCGCTGGGCCAGGGCCGCTCCAATCCCCCCTGCGCCACCCGCAATCACGTAAACCCCGCCGGGTCTGAGGGGCAAGGGCGATGGGGTTGCAGACGTGGGAGGGGCTGGGATAGCAACCAGGTCGCGTCGATAGAGACCGCTCGATCGCAGCGCCAGCTCACAACGCTGGGAAGCCGCCGACAGATTAATCGCCAAAGCTGCCAGCAGGGAGGACGCTTGGCCGTTAGCCAGCCACGTCTCATCCACATCCACACGGCCCACCTGCCAATGGGGAGACTCCGCCGCCAAACTGTGCAGCAAGCCCACGATCGCCGCCGCATCCGGCTGCGGGGTTGCGGTGGGTTCCACCGCCGCCGCCCCCGTTGTAATCACCCGTAGCGCTAAGGGCGTTGGGGAGGGGAATCGCTCCTGCAGCGTTTTCAGGAACCGCCATAGCAAGATTGGCCCTTCCTCCCCGATCGCGGGCCAATACCAAACCGTGGTGATGGTCGGGGCGGAATCGGAGCGATCGGGCCATTGCTCCAGCACCTGTCCCCGGTGGGCCAGGCTCACCGCCTCGCGAATCACCGCCGGAACCGGCCCCTGAGCGGAGCAAAGCAACCCCCAGCCCGTTTCCTCCAACACCGTTCCGCTGGCAAGGTTCGGGACGGGGCAAGGTCGCCATTGGGGCTGGAACCATCGCAACGGCTCTGGGTCGATCGGCTCTGAGGGGGGTTCCCGATCGGGCGGGGCGGAATGGGGTGCAGCCGGTTGCTGCCCTTGCGCGGGTTGCCATTGGGCCATTTGCAACCGCCCCCCTTGAATTAGAAACACTTGATTGCCGTGGCGATCCAAGCCCATCAAATCAAATTGCCCACCGCGCGATCGGCGATGGGTACAGCGCACCCCAATCCGCCGCACATCCACCAGCGAGCCATCTAGCCAGCAGGCATCGATGCCGTAGGGCACTAATAACGGCTCCAAGGGCGGCTCTGGTTTCGGTTCCCGTTGCGGAGCATGGGAATTCAAGAAACCGGTCGGCTGGGGTAATGCACCCACTGGGTTAGCCCCATTCGCCAGCAACGTGGCCGCCACCTGAAACGCCGCATCCACGATCGCCCAATCTTCGCCCCCCGTTTCCCGAACCTCTCCCCAAGCCCAGTCCTGCAAAACCGTCACTTGGGTTAGGCATTGGCAACTGAAGCCATAGTCCAACCCTCGACCCAAGAAAAATTGCCGCAGGGCGATCGCGTCGTAAACCGTTGCCGCCGCCATGGTCTGGGCGGTTAACTCCGGTGCTTGCTCCCACAGGGCTGGGGCTGACTTGGCCGGCCCGCCATGGGTGGCCCGACAAAACACCTGGCCCGCCGAGTCCACAATCTGGAAAATTTCTCCTTCGGCCCCTTGGCCGCCGGTTTGCAACACCACGGTCAACGGGTCGCGATCGACCACCGCTGGGGCCAAAAACCGCACATCGCGCCACTGCGATCGGGATGCAGCAGGCGCTCCGGCGGCCCCAGCCGCCAACAACATCGTTAAGAAATAGCCCCCCGGAACCACCCCGAGCGATCGCACCCGATGATCTCGCAGCATCGGATCTGCCGAGGTGAAGGTGACCGGCCGAGACCAGCCAGCCCCCAGCGAGTCAGATGGGCGATCGAGGCCAGGCCCCACCGCCGCCGGCCCCGATCGGCCCAGGAAATCAGCCCCATTCTGCACCCAAGACACAGCACACCCCCCCAGCGATGCCACCAATTGACCATCAGCCGACAACAACAGCAGATCGAAGCGGTCTTGCGACCAGGGCAACGGTATTGCCGCGTAGTCGATCGCCACCCCCGGCCGCCAAACTCGACAGGAAGCCACCTCCGACACCAGCGGAATCCCCCGCCGCACCATCGCCGCCTCGCCCAGCGGCATCAGCAGCGCCGCCGTGAGCCAAGCCGGATGCAGCAGAAAACTGTGACCATATCCCGCAGCCAGTGAGCTAAGTTGCCACCGGGTCACAAGCCATTCTTCAGTTCGCCACAAAGCACCTTGGCCTTGATAAAACTCGCCTAACTGCAAGCCCAATTCTTGCAATTCTGCGATCCGACGTGGCCAAACATCACTAGGCTTATGACTGTCTAAATCACGCAGCAAAGATTGGGGCAGAGGCGATCGAGCAGACCCCTCCATTGCTAGCTTTTTTGTTTCAAGCTGGCAATGCAAATAAATTTGCCAGTGGCCTTGGTCTTCCGAACCTTGAGCCGCCTCAGCGCTGGCCACCGTAATTCGAGTTTTGGTAATTCGTGCCTCCGATTCCATGGGCTGAAATACCACTCGTAAATGATGCTTCTGAGACCCCCTGAAAACGATTGGACGAATATAGTGCAAATGATTAATGACTAATTCTGTTTGATCCTCGTTTAGTTTTGCATCGCGACTCAGTGCAATCCGCAGGATCAGATCTAGTAAGCAACTAAACGGCAGCGTTGGCTGCTCAAAAACACAATAGTCACGAATAACAGGGTCTTGGAGCTGAACATCAACTTGATAACTTTGTTCAGCACTTTGATTAAGGTCATTCATTGGTCATGAAGGATTTTGAATCTCAATCTTTCAGGAATATTGACCAGGCTCAAGATCTTTATAGAAGCTCTGACATCGACTGGTTTTAACAACCGGGTCACAATTGATCGGCAATTGTGTAAATAGCGAAAATTGTGCCAATTCGAGATCAATTCGCTAGTCAAAGTTAGGTTAAAACAAGTTCATTCTTCCGAAAGCAGAGCTTGAAAGCACAGAAAATGCCTGAAAAAGATAAAAAACTATGAGTTTTTGAGAAAAAGAACAAACTAGTCAAGACTTGATTGACGTTAGCTTTTGATAGATAAGCAAAAGCAATTTTGATTCTTTGGGTAAAATTTCTGAATTTGGTTCAGTGTTATACAGTTTTTCGGCAGCAAACTTTTCTGGATCAAGGTTGATTGTCCTTGATTAGTCATTAGTAGTGAATACCAAATTAGTTCACCTGAGAACCAAAAGGCATTTTCCACAAGACGTTAAGACGTTCTATAACCGAAGTTTTCGATGAGGAACCTATCGGACGAAATTTCGATGAAAGCTTGGTGGCACTTCAAACGTTAACCTGTGGTTACCCCCTTTGTCGAGTATATCATCAGCCCCTAATTCCGATGATAGGGTTGCCAAGGAAATCCTGGCAACAAAATATCCAATAATAAAATTATGTTTATGGATCGGTTTATGGAGATGATACTCCTTGGCTGATCATGCGGAAGTAAAGGACAAAACCTAAGCATTGCTCGCTTTACAGGATTCCGGCATCTCTAAAACTTAGTTTTGTTTACGGTTCTTAACTTGAATTTTTCAAGAGCAACTCTCATGAAATAGCAAGTATTGAAAGTTACACAGGATGAGTCTCAAATATTTTCGTTGGGCATTGGGGTTCCTTGATTTGTTAATTTCAATACAATCTCCTTCAGAATCTGGATGACTCCAAGATTGCAAGGAGGTTCAAGGGAGGCTCACCGGATTTCTTTGGGCCTAATTTTGCGATCGCCAAGGACTTTTAAAGGAGGAAAAATTAGAGGGCTATTTGTGATCCTGTTTGAATTGAGACGGTTGGAGGGTCTGAATAGCCATCCTCCAAGCCCCAACTCGCATAACTGTGGCCTGTCGGGCCCGATCAGATCGGCATTGCTGGAGATGCGGGCCCGTTGCTGGCGAATTCTGACTGCCTAGCGATTTGCGGTTAAACATCGCCCCATGATCGAACCAAGGCCGCTAGCTGCTGTCCCGATCGCTCAAATCTTGCTGAACGTCAACTCCCGAAAACTCAGCAGGGCGGGATAGGACGAGGCGATCGATCGCCCGGCGGCCACTGGGGCCGATCGGGACTGGGGTTCCTGGGGAATCTGCAATTCGGGAGCCACGGCGGCCATGGGAGAAAAGTCCCGCAGGATCGCATGGCTATTGCTGCCATCCAGGCCAAAGGAGCTGACGGCGGCTCGGCGGATGGGGTGCTGGGATGGCCAGGGCTGGGCCTGACGCGCCAAAAAGAACGGCGATTGTTCCAGGTTCAGGCGCGGGTGGGGGTGGTCACAGTGCAAGGTGGGTGGAATTTGGCCGTGATGCAAAATCAGGGCGGTTTTGATCAGGCTGGCAATGCCCGCCGCACTGAACAGATGGCCAATGTTGCTTTTCACGCAGCCGATCGCACAGAACTGCCTGGCAGTGGTGTGTTGGCGAATGGCCTGGGAAAGGGCCTTCAGTTCCACAGGGTCGCTCAGGGGGGTGGCCAAGCCGTGCGCTTCGAGGTAGCCCAAGGCGGCCGGATCCAGCCCTGATCGGGCCCAGGCCTGTTCAATCACTCGTTGCTGGCCGGTGACGGTGGGCAGGGGTAGCCCAAAGGGAGAGCTATCTTGGGCGATCGCGGAACTTTCAATGACGGCATAGATTCGATCGCCCTGCGCGATCGCCTGGCTCAGGGGCCGGAGCAACAGGGCCCCACATCCTTCTCCGAGTACTGCACCCTTGGCCGCTGCATCAAAGGCCCGGTGCTGGCCATCGGGGGACAGGAGCTTGGCCGCCGCCCAACTGGCAGGGAGCTGGCCCGCCTCCAGCAAATGCAAACCGGCCACCAGAGCAGCGCGGCATTCTCCACTGCGCAGGCTTTGACAGGCGAGATGCAAAGCGCCGAGGGAGGCGGAATCCGTAGCATTCAATACCAAACTGGGGCCGCGCCAACCAAACAATTGGGCGGCCAATCCGGGGGCAAATGTGACCCCTGTGCTCACAAATAAGCCCACGGACTCGCCCCGCCAATCTCCCACGCCATAGCCAGCATCCTGGAGCGTCTCCGCAAAAATACTGAGCAGTTCCACGCTGCCCGGATCCAAGGTCTGGGTCATACCATCGGGCCAGAGATCCGAAAACTGAGAAGAGGAACGGGGGGTAATTCGACCGGCCCAACTCGGGGGGGTGCTGGGGACGTTGGGATCGATCGCGCCTTGCAAGTCAGAAAACGGTGACATTCCCGGCGATGCAGGCCGATGCCAAAAATCGGGCGGCAATTCCTCAATGCTGCTGCGGCCCGCTAGCAGGTTGGCCCAAAATTCGGCGGGGTTTTGGGCGTTGGGCAAGTGGCAGCCCATACCAACGATTGCGATCGCCTCGCCCTCACCGGAAACGGTCGATCGCCCGGTCGGCAAAGGCGCTGCCGATGGGGGTGTGGGCGGCGAGCTGGTTGGGGACGCAGTTTGGGCCTGAGCTGGAGCTTGAGTTTGAGCCTGAACTGGGGATGACCCTTGCGGGGGGAACGGCGGCGGCGCGGCGCTGGTGAGCCAATAGGCATCCTTCGCAAAGGGGTAACCCGGCAGGGGAATCCGTTGACTCCCGGGCGATCGCAACCGTTTCCAGTCAATTTCGGCCCCCTGAGTCCAGGCCTGGGCGAGCAATGCCAGCGTGGCAGCCGTGGGCATCCCAGATTCGGGTAGGGCGGGCGCGGGCATCGGGTCAGCCCCCGCCAGTACCTGGCCTCGCCATCCGCCAGTGGGGAGCTGGCCTTGGCGAAACGTTGCAAGCTGCTCCAACAGGGTGTCTAGCCGATCGGTCACCAGAGCCAGGCGTTCCGCGAGGGGTTCGCGCCCCCCTTGCAGCGTCCAAGCCAGATCATCGAGACTCGGCCGCTCGGTTCGCAGATGGCGATGCAATTGGCTGGCCTGTTGCGTGAGTTGATTGGCCGTGCGGGCACTCAGGACAATTAACCAAGGGCCGGCGCTGCTGGGTTTTGGCTGCTGGGTTGGCCAATCTTCCAAAATTAAATGGGCATTGGATCCACCGGCTCCAAAGTTGTTCACACAGGCCAACCGGGGGCGATCGCCCTTAGGCCAAGGTTGCGCTTGGGCTAGAACCTGAAAAGGCAGTTCCGAAAAGGCAATATTGGGATTCGGCGGGTTGCAGTGCAGTGTGCCGGGAATCGTGTCATGGCGCATGGCCAGCAAAACCTTGGTCAGGCCAGCGATGCCCGACGCGGCTTCCAAATGCCCAATGTTGGACTTGACGGAACCCAAGGGAATTCGATCGCCCTGATATCCCTGCCGTTGGGCCACAGTGGCCAGCCCGCCCACTTCGATCGGATCGCCCAGGGCCGTGCCCGTGCCGTGACATTCCACATACTGCAAGTCCCCAAACTGGATCCCTGCCGCCGCCAGCGATCGCTCGATCGACTCCGTTTGGGCTGGCCCGCTGGGAACCGTAAAGCCATTCACCCGGCCTCCGTGGTTAATGCCACTGCCCCGGATTACGCCCCAAATGAAGTCACCATCCGCCCGGGCCCGGGCCAAGGGCTTGAGCAACACAGCCCCCACGCCCTCACCCGGCACATAGCCATCGCCCCCTTCACCAAAACTGCGGCAACGGCCATCGCGAGATAAAAAGCCCCATTGACTGAGGTAGAGATAGCGGAATGGGTGCAAGGTAAGGCTCACGCCCCCGGCCACCGCCATGGTGCAGTCACCGGCCAGCAGGCTTTGGCAAGCCAGGTGAATCGCCGTCAGGGACGAAGAACAAGCGGTATCGATCGCCAAACTGGGCCCGGTCAAATCCAGGAAATGGGAAACCCGATTGGCAATGATCCAAAACAAGGCCCCGGCACCACTGGGCTGATCGGCACTCCAACTTAAATCCCGCGCCACGTGGGAATAGTCGTGCCACATGGCCCCAACAAAGAGGCCAACCCGTTCCCCCTGTCGCGATTGACGGCTGCCATAGCCCGCGTTTTCCATCGTGTGCCAAACCGACTGGAGAAACAGCCGCGCTTGGGGGTCAATTTGCTTGGCTTCCTTGGGCGCAATGTTAAAAAACAGCGGGTCAAATTCTTCAACCCCCGGGATAAAACCACCCCACTTGCCATAGGTGCGATTGGGTTGTTTGGTTTCCGCAAAGTACTGCTGGTAATCCCAACGGTTGGCGGGCACTTCCGTGATGCACGATCGCCCTTGATACAGGTTTTGCCAAAAGGTTTCCAGGTCAGGAGACTGGGGATAGCAACCATCCAGGCCAATAATCGCGATGTCATAGCCACCGGGGGGCCGCTGCCGATCGGGCAACTCTAGGGGCTGGGTTTGGGGGATGGGGGCCTGAGGATTGGCGGCTCCGGTGTTGGGAGCCTTCACTTCAGGAGCCTTTACCTCAGGAGCCTTCACTTCAGGAGCTTTGGGGGCCAAAGCTTGCGGCTCCAGGGAGGATGCAGAATTGGGCGATCGGGTGACCTGGGTTGGGGCTGGCGCGATCGAGCTAGGAACTGGAGCCGCCGGAGATGGCGTGGCCGGCGCAGTGGTCGCTCCAGCAGGCGCGGTTAGCTGGGCCAAGTGGTTGGCTAGCACTTTGATGTTTGGATAGTCAAACAGGACGGTGGGTCGCAGGCCGGAATATTGCTTTTCGAGGGTTGCCACAATTTCCTCAATCATCAATGACTCCAGACCCAGGCTGAAAAACCCTTCCTGACGGGGTACGGATTGGGGATCGGTGTTCAGGGTGCGGGCAACCAGAGCGGCCAATTCTTGCTCGATGGTGGCGATCGAGGGGGTGGGCAGGGACGGCGGGGCGGCTGGGGCGATCGCCGCCGGGGTCAAGGGGGCAGGCAATGCTGGGGGTACATTCGGGGCGGGGCGCGATCGGGAGAAGCGCTCAAAGATGGTTGCATCCGTACCTTTACCGGTGACCAGAACGGGCTGAGGGCGATCGCTGGTCAACAGATCAAGGAAGGCAAACCGACCGGCCGCCGCGCTAAAGGGTTCCATGCCCGATCGCTGGAACCGCTCGGCCAGCATGTCGGTGGCTCCCATGCCGCGCGATCGCCACAGACCCCACTGAATCGCCCCAGCGCGTCCGGGCCAATGGCGATTGCGGTAAGCACAAAAGGCTTCCAGCAGTCGATTCGCCACCACGTAGTTCGCCTGCCCAGGGTTGCCGGCCGCCACGGTGATTGAGGAAAATCCCAACCAAAAGGCCACGGGTTGATCCTGCAACCGTTGTTCCAAACGCAAGGCCCCAAGAAATTTGGGAGCAATCAGCCGATCGAGGGAGGCGAGGGTTTGGGCATGGAACAGCCGATCGTCTAACTGCCCGGCCGTATGAATCACGCCGTGAATGGTGCGGTGGGTGGTTTTCAGAAGCCCTGTGAGGCGATCGAGGTCGGCTTCTTGGCAAAGGTCTGCTTGTAGATAATCCGCCGTGGATCCCAAGGATTCCAGCAGGGCGATCAGTTGGTCGGTTTGGGCCCGGCGGGGCGATCGACCCACCAACAGAAAGTGAACGGCCGTTTGCAGCGCGATCGCCTCGGCCACTTCTGCGGCCAAGGCCCCGCTCCCACCCGTAATTAAAATGCAAGATCCCGGTTCCAGGACGGAAACCGGCAAGGGAGGCGCAGATCCGGGGGCCACTTCCCGCAACTCGGCCCCATAGCGATCGCCCCCACGATAGGCCACGCGATCGTGCTCCCAAGGGGTTGCCGCTTCCGCCGCGATCGTGGCGCTGGCTTCTCCAACGGTTAGTCCCAACTCCAAGTCCAGGGATTTCAGGCGGATTTGGGGCAACTCCAGGGCCACCGTGCGCCCCAGGGCATCAATCCCCGCCGTGGCAAACCCCAAAACCCGATCGCTCGGGGTCACGGCTTGGGCATCAAAGGTCACGGCCAAAAGCTGGAGCGGATCGGCGGGGCGCACTTTCGCCCACTGTTGCAGGAACAGAAAACAACCGCGCACGCCCTGGTTCAAATCGGCCTCGGCTTGGGTGACCCAATCCCGATCGCCCTGGGGCCCATGACCTGACCCCGCTGCCGGGGGAGCCGTGACCCAATAGACCAGGGCTGGGGAAAGGGGCGAGTCGATCGCGTCGGCCCCTGCGATCGCCCGGAATTGCTCGGGAGCCAACAGATGCGTCAGACCCTGGCGCACTTGGTCTGGGTCAGTCCAATCCCACTGGCAAACCCGATCGCCCAAAACCTCAAAGGTTGAACCGGCTAGGCACAACTGAGCCTCAATCCCCTGCGATCGCAGCCGCTGGCGCAAGGCCAAACCCCAAGCAGCCCCCTGGGCAAAAATGATCGTCGGCGCGGCGGTGGCCTGAGTTGGGGATGCAGTGGCGGCGGGCAAAACAGTCCAGTCGGTTTCAAAGTAGGACACCTCCGGCGCAAGCAAGGGAGCCGCCGCCAGGGTTAACTCCCGAATCACGGCCAGGGGGCGGCCATCCGTCCCGATCGCGATCGCTGAAAACTGGCTTTCGGTAGCCTGGACTCGGCATTGTTGGCGCTCAAACCGGACAGTGACCCAGGATGCAGGCTCACCAGCCGCCAGATCGTCGGATCGATCGGGCGATGCTGTGGGGGCAATTGCGGCAGCGGATGACGATTCCCACTGGGCTTGCAACTGGGATCCCCACCAACAGCCCGCCACTTGCCCCGGCACAACGAAATCTCCAAAATCTCGAGCATCGCCGCTCCGTTCCGCAGACCATTGCCGGTGTAAATACACGGCCGCTTGCAAAATCCCATCCAAAAAGGCGGTACGATTGGGGGCTTGCAATTGGAAGAGGGCTGCTTCGTCGGTGATTTGGGCCTGATGGATCACCTGCAAGGCCCTGCCGTACTGATAGCCGCGCGATCGCAAGGCGGCATAAATGGCCGTTCCCGGAATCTCGCCCACCCGATCATGGCCAACCGGGCGATCACCTGATGCTCGCCCGGCCACTGGATCGAGGGGCGGCCCTGAGGATGACTCCGCAAAGGTGGCACTCAAAATCAGTCGATCGCGCTGCCAAACCTGAACCCGATTTGGCAACTCCACCTGGGCCCCCAGGGTCACGGCCTCCGCATCCCCCACCCCCAAGGCCACGGCCTGGTGCAAGGTAATCTCTGTCAGCAATCCGGGCGATCGACCCAGCGATTGGGTCACCGCATCCCAGGCCAAGCCAATGAAGCTGGCGGCGGGCACAATCCAGCGCCCATTTAAAAAGTGCGATCGGAGCACCAAATCGGTTTCGGGAAACACCTGTTCCCAGCGCTCCGGCAGGGCCCCGGAGGGGGGCAGCACCTCCCGGGCCACCGGGACAGCGGGCAACGGAGCCAGCCGATCGCCCTCGGATGCCTTGGAAAAGAGCCAATACAACTGGCGATCGAAGGGATAGCGCGGCAAGGACAATTTGGGATAGGTGGCCGGGAAATGGGCTGACCAATCCACCGGACTGCCCGCCAGCCAGGCCGCCAAGGCCGACTGCACCGAATTTCCCACATCCTCGGAAGCCAGCACCTCGGGCAGTTCGGCCAGCGAGCGCGGGCGATCGGGCAGCAATCCCGACAGCAGAACCGGCCAATCCATGCCCGGATCCAGCACGCCCATGGTGAAGGCCCGCACCAGTTCCGCCAAGGCCGCCGAACCCGTGGGATAGCGATCGGTCAAGTCCCACTTTTGGCACAAGCGAGCCAGGCTGCTGCGAATGGCCACAAACATCAAAATTCGATGCTCTGGGCGAGGTGCGTTCGATCGCAATGGGGACTGCAATGGAGCTTGCAACACTGAATCAAGGTCAATGCCCACCTGCTCCAACGGTTGCCGCCAGGTTTCCACAAAGCGCGTAAAGGTCATTTGCCGTCGCCACAGGGTGCAGGCCACCTGCAAAACCGATTCCCAATCTGCCTCCGGCAACGCCACCGATGCCCAAAGGGTCTTGAGCGCTTCGGCATCCTGCACCAACCGGCCCAATGTCGATCGCGCCTCCGAAGGCGTTTCCACCGTTGCCGCCACGGGCTGAGACGGCAGCTCAAATTGCGCCAACGCCCGCTGCACATCGGCCCAACTGCTGGCCAAACAACCAAATCGCCAAGGAAAGCTTTCGCGCCCCAGGGCCAGGTTCGCCGCGATCGTCCCCAAGTCGGCTGCAGCCACCCGTTGCGCCCCTTCCTGGCCCCACTGGGCAACCAAGGCGGCCAAGCTACGTGCTGATTTGGCAGACAACAGGAAGGGAATCACGGCAGTTGCCCGATCGCCCGTCTCCGAGGCCCCTTGACCCGCGATCGCGTTCCCTGTCGCCAACGCCAACGGCGATCCGGCTTCCTCAGCCACAGCAGGCAACCGGGGCGGCTCTTCCAACACCAAATGGGCATTGCTGCCCCCAAAGCCAAAGGAACTCACCCCCGCTCGCAACGGCAAATCCGCCGCCGCCGGTTCCCAGGAACCAAGGGCCACCGCTGGCACAAAGGGAGAAGTGGTGAAGTCAATGAGCGGGTTGGGAGTCGTTAAGTTCAAGCTGGCGGGAATCTGACGATGCTGCAACATCATCAAGACCTTGATCACCCCGGCAATTCCCGCCGCCGCTTCCAAGTGGCCGATGTTGGTTTTCACGGAACCCACCTGGCAATAGCCGATCGCCTGGGCCGTGGTGCGGAAAGCCTGGGAAAGGGCCTCCATCTCGATCGGGTCGCCCAGGGAAGTCCCCGTGCCATGGGCCTCCACATAGGTCACCGTGGCCGGATCCACTTGGGCATCGGCGTAGGCCGCCTTCAACAGTTGGGCCTGTCGTCCCACGCTGGGGGCTGTGATGGACTCGCCCACCGCCGAATGGTTCACCGCGCTGCCCCGAATCACCCCAAAAATCCGCCGATTCTGGGCGATCGCCCGTTCCAGGGGCTGGAGCAACAGCACCCCACAGCCCTCGCCGGGCACATAGCCATCGGCCTGAGCATCAAACGTGCGGCATTGACCCGTTGGACTCAGCATCCTTGCTCGGGAAAATGACAGATGCTTCCAAGGGCGATGGTTGAGGGTTACGCCACCCGCAAAGGCTAATTCACACTCGCCCGATAGCAACGCCTGTCGAGCCAAATGGATGGCCACCAAAGACGAAGAGCAGGCCGTGTCCAGGGTCAAGCTCGGGCCGCTGAGACCCAACACATGGGACAACCGATTCGACAGAATGCAACTGTAGCTGCCTAACCCCGAAAATCCATCAATTTCCACCTGGGGATCCGTCGTGACTTGCCAATAGTCCATGGTCATTGCGCCCAAGTAGACCCCCGTTGGCTGCTGACGGAGCGAGGCTAAGGACAGGCCAGCTTCTTCCACGCAATGCCAAGCCACTTCCAATAGCAACCGCTGCTGAGGATCCATATACTTGGCTTCTCGGGGAGAAATGGCAAAAAATCCCGCATCAAACGATCGCCAATCCTTTAGGAAACCGCCCCATTTATTCCCCGTTTGTTCGCGGTAGGCTTGGTGATCCCAGCGATCGGGAGGAATTTCCCCGATCGCGTTCACGCCCGCCGCCAAATTGCCCCAAAATTCATCAATATCCGCCGCCCCAGGAAAGCGACCAGCCAAACCAATTACAGCGATATCTTGAGTCATGGTGGGGTATCTCAAACCGGCTTTAATTTTTCGTGGGGCAGTCATTACTGAGGCGATGGAAGCGACTAGAGCGATTAGGATGAGGCTTTCAACTCATCCCGCCAAGTCGAATGAGTCAACCATTGGATGGAGAGCATTTTGGCTAAACCATGATTTTTGAAAAGGATCAAAGTTGATTTCCGTTTGTCGCGGGAAGACCACTGAAAGCACAGTTTGATCGGCAATCCAAAGACGCGCTTGATATTGAGAAAAGTGCCGAAAGCTGGCTCGATAGTAATTTGGAAAAACGCATTGCAAATCCGCGATCGACAACAGCTCCATCGGCACAGTCATGCCGCAGCGCAACACTTTTGACAGGGCTTCTTTTAATGTCCAAAGAGCCAATAGCCGCTGAGGGTATTGAGAATATTGAAAATAGTAATCAAAGGTTCCGTCACACCAGCTTTTTTCGGAATCTGGAACCGCATCAATCAAGGTTTGATAAAGCGTGGGATTAAAGGTTTCCACATCAATACCCACGGGGTAGCCCGCCTCAAAAGCAACTGCAACTGCCTGACCCGAATCATGGGCGATGCTCACCTCAAACGGCTCCTGCCCTCCATACCGCACCACTGGCTGCCCAAAGCTACCCGGTTCAATGGAGATCGATCGATAGTCACAATCGCCAATTAACTGAACCAAAGCCCCTTTGGCCGCCATTCGCCCCATCAAGTACGACATCCGCCGCCTCAAAACGGGCAACTTTTCAAAATAGTCCAACTCCGCAGGTGAGAGCAGTTGCGATCGATAGGGTGCAACGTCAACGTAGTTAGCAATGTTCACACATTCAAATCGGCAAGTAATCGATCGCATGATGCCAGCCCCTGTTTTAATTTGGCTTTGACTTGGCTTTAATCTGGCTTTGATTCAGCATTTTACTTATTCAGAATTTTCATTAAATTATTTCGATGATCTAATCTAATTTTTAGGTTCCATTTGTTCATTAACTTGACCTAAAACTAGAAACCTAATTTAGTAATTCAGCGTAGGAGCTTAACTTAAACAATCAATTTGAGAATTTCACTGAACCACTGAATCAAAGAGCTGAATTGGATGTTGAATTTAGAATTCTGAATTTCAGCGCCTACCTAAAACCCAATTAAGCGATTACTCTGAACGCCATTTTTTTGCTAAATTTACGGCTCGCTCCAGCGATTGCACATTCTGTCCAAAACGATCCATCACTGCCATACCTTTTGATGAGGAAGATACATCCAAAATTACTCGCACAAATCCAGACAAAGTGCCATTTGATCCCACATCTAGATAAAGATTGGTTCCCATTGATTCCAAGCCTCGCAACGCCTTTTCAAAGTTAATGGGATTGCGAAATGCTTCCCAGAAAGTACGCACCGCCTGAGTTGGTTGCTGGTCATCGGCGCGATCGCCACATCCATAACGCCAAAAACGACCGGTTTGGAACTGAGGTAAGCGATCGAACTCTCGAGCAATAATCTCTTGGGCTGAATCAATCCAAGGGGAATGAAACGCTTGGATCACCGGTAAGCGCTGAAACAACACCGATTGACTCTGTAAGATTTGCTCTAGCCGATCGAGACTGCTCGATCGGCCACTGACCACAAAACTTTGGCTGCAATTAATACTGGCCAAAGCAGTGTCTTGAAACCAATCAGGATGTTGATGCCAGAGGCTTAAGCCATCCAAAATGGCTAGCATTCCCCCAACCGGTGTGTAGGATTCAAAGGCAAAGGATGCGCGAATTAAAGCAACCAGCAGTTGAAAGCGATCCACCACACCGCTGTAGGCCGCCGCTGTCAACTCTCCGAGGCTATATCCCAAAACCAAGTCAGGAATAATACCCATCGACTCGATCGTGGCCGCCACCGCATAGTTAAACGTAAATAACAGCGGATTACTGTATCGCGTATACAAAAGTAGTTTTGAATCTTCTGCCAGTGCCGTTTGCGAGTCAGCAAACAGCTCAGTGGCCAAATGAATACCTAAAAGCGGCAACGCCACCTCAGAAAATTCATTCATGCAGTTCCGAAAAACAGGATGGCAGCGATATAGCTCCTGCCCCATTTCCATATACTGCGATCCTTGACCAGGAAACATGAAGACAACTTTCGCAGCCATGGCTTCAACTCCTAGTCTTCAACTGAGCTTGCAACTTGCGCTTTCAAATTTCCCTTAAACCTTTTCGGGAACCAAATCTGGAGAGATTTGATATAGCAGTCGGGTTAGCGTGTTGCCCACTCCCAATTCTTGAAACGTGCATTTTCCCCGATCGCACAAATGGGCGATCGTTTCTGTCCAGCGCACCGGACTCGCAATTTGCTGCGTTAAATTCTCAACCACATTCTCCAGCGTATAAGGCTGCGCTGAAGTGTTAGCAATCACTGAAAATCGCGGAGCACGAAAATTCATTGTCCGAATAAATTCCCCAAACTCTCGCGCTGCTTCTTGCATGTAGCGCGAGTGAAACGCCCCGCTAACATTCAACACCACATATCTCGTGTCTGGAATTTCCTCAAACACAGCCGCTAAATCATCAATATCGCGCTTGGGCCCTGAAATGACCACTTGCCGAGGCGAATTATAGTTCGCAATATCAACCGTATCAAACGCAAAATCATCTAAGATTTTGCGAATTTTCTCCACATTGCTACCAATCACTGCCGCCATTCCACCACCCTGCTGACGGCCCATCAATTGCCCTCGGTATCGAATTAAATTCAATCCCGTTTCAAAATCAAACACTCCCGCCGCAAACAACGCATTATATTCGCCCAAAGAGTGCCCGCAAGCCGCATTAGGCCAAAACCCGCCTGAATCAATATGGGACTGCCAAGCCAAAGCATTCACCACAAATAAAGCAATTTGAGTGAATTCTGTCCGGCTCAAATCACCATTGGGATCGTGCAAACACAGCTCTTTTACAGAAAAGCCAAGAATATTATCTGCTTGCTGCAAAAGCTGCGGATAATGAGGAAATAGTTCACTCCCCATTCCACAAAATTGGGATCCTTGACCCGGAAAGAGAACAACATTTAAATTCATCATGCCGCTCCTTCAGTGCGTCAATCAGGACATTTAGGTAACATGGAGGAAGTTCAGCGAAGCCAACTAGACAGCACAAACTTCAAAGCGAATTTCAAAGCAAGCTCGTAGTCATCAGCTTCGAGAAACAGGTCTTTAACAACAGGGCCCTAAGATTGAAAATTAAAGAACCTGGCAGTTTTCGTCTTGTCCAATCCATAGGATTGAAACCTAGACCAAGCGTCGAAAGCACTGATTCTTCAAGCCAAGTTTTTAAAATCGGAGGTTGTAATCAGGCAGTGCAGCTTGCAAATTCCTCAACCATCAGATCAAAGATTTTGCCCATATCGCCACGGCTAATTGAAGACTCGCAGAAGCCCACACCAAGCGTGACAGTGTTTCTAAAGGTAGAAGCCGTCATCATAAAAGCTGGGGCATAGGCAACGGGACCCAAGCCGTAGGAATAAACCACTTGATGTCCTGGGATGGGGATGTCAGTGTTGCCAACATCCGAAAATAGGGGTGTGCCAATTCCTGATTCAGTAGCTTGGTCAAAAGCTTGGTTCAGTAGCCAGTCTACCCATGCAAAAGGAATGAGAAAAAGAATTTCCATGGCGATTGCTGGCAAAACGCCAGGCATGGCTCTTTTTTGGCTGATTAAGTCAGATTTTATGAAAGACAAGGTGTCTGCAAAGGAGTCTGCTTGGTTGACATGAATGTTAGAAATCAATGGAACCGCGAGATTACAAATTTTAGGCATATCTCCATGCCGGAGATAATGGCGAAGATCGAGGGTGTTGATAATCGGAAGTGATGCATCGGGCCCTGCATTGGTGAACCGACGCAGAGCACGCGCAAACCCTGTCAACATCACTTGATTTAGGGTTGCTCCACGATCTTTCGCATACTGAATTAGATTCTCAATCTGCCCCCGATCCAATTTGTAGGTTATGTATATTTGATTTTCATGGGTGCAATTGCTAAATGGCACTTTTAATTGACCTGGCTTCAAGAAGTTCTTCTTGCCCTTTTTCAGCAATTGCCATCTCTTTTTGGCAGGAACCTTGTCAAGAACTTGCCATCCATCACGCCGAACGGTTACAGAACTCGGGGTATGTTCCTGACCGTTTTGCAGCACCCCATAGGTTTCAGCAAGGGACTGAAGCAAACACCGCAGTCCACTGCCATCAGAAACAACGTGGGACATCTTGAGGCAAAACGTATCTTGAAGTGTGTTTTCGCCTTGGTGCCGGAAAATTCTCAGTTGCACCAAGCTATCGGTTGTTGGATCGATCGATCGAGATCTAAACTCTTCAACAGCTTGTTGCACATCGACGACTTCAAGCAGCTTGAATCGGTCTTTATGTTTTTCTTCAGATCGCAGCCAGTAGGGCGATACACTGTTGTTCACCCACTGGCATTGCAGGATCACCTCTGAATCTAAAACCAAATCGAAGCTCTTGAAAAATAGATCTTCATTCAGGCAACTATCTAGCGTAAAAACGCATTGAACAACGCCATTACAGGTTGCGAGGCTAATGTATTGGATTTTGTCTTGGGCCGAGGCAGGAAATTCTGGAGATGAAAACATAGCTTTATCCTTACTTTGTCCTTCGCCGCTTCAAGAGTCAATCACAGCTATTGCTAGCCTTAGGAATTTTTTGAATTGACTAATCAACAATTTTGTCAACAATCTTTTTTTGACAAACTTCGACAAATTTTTGACAAAAATACTCTTAGTTCCTGAGCTAGGTTTTCAATCAAAACCTCTCAGGAAAATTTTTCAAAAAGACTCTCTCTTAAGACAAAAGGCCGAAGTAGTTTGGCGTGATGTCTAAGTTTTTTGTCAATTTGAGTTTTCTACAGGTTGAAGTTATGGTCAAACAAGGATGCCAAACAAGCCAGCACCCTTGCTTAATCCAACCCCGAAGATCGCTGTTTAAGTAAGTGCATCTCCGCCTTTAACAAGGGCAAGTGAGATATTCTTGGCCAGGTCTTTGAGCCACTTCTCCCCTGATTGCTCATTGAGAGTCTTGAATTCACTGGCAGCCTGGATTTGCGAATCGACAATCTTTTCCAAAATTCCCTTGGCAGAAACTGGAGCAGCCTCGATCGCGCCTGGTTGAGCAGCAGGGTCAACAACCTTCTTCTTGTAAATCACAACCGGCATGGCTTCACCAATTGAGTTAGCCTCAAATGTGATGATTCGCTTGATTTCTGATCCAACCTGGATAGGGGTTCGCATGGCTTTTGGTATTCCTCAAAATCAAACTCAATCCTCATTCAGATTAATGTATTCTCTTATTAAATGTCAAGTCAAATTGAAGCATTAAATGATTTTCTAAAAATCTTTTAAAAGGTCATTTTTTGAAAAATCAAAGACCAAATTTAGCCATCAAAAGATTGCCTTTTCAAGGCAGAAATTATTTGAACAATGACTTTAAATAGAGTTATTTTTCTCGAAAATTTTTCTCGAAAACAACTGATTAATGAATAATTTGAAGTAATTAAAAGATAGTGATGTCGAGAAAACCATAGCGAAGAAATTGGTCTGCAATTATCAGTCGGTTTAGCCCAACTGAATTATTTTCTACTAGTTAATTGAGCTTATTGCTTCAGTTTATCTCTGATTAACGAAAAGCAGAAATTAGGGCGAGGTTAAAGACTGATTCGAGTATATTAACGCTGCCACATTGTGAATGAGGTCGCGATATTGGTCTCAAGGTCTAGTGGAAAACTACTCTTTTCCAATCTGAATTAGACCACTCCCTCCTGTTTGAGCGTAGGGTTCAATGTATCCGATTCCTAAGGGATAAACGGAGTGGCTAGGCCTTTCTAGCTCCTGCCAATGCTCGTCATCCCGTAGAGGTATTTTGGGACAAAAGGGCAGGTAATTCCAAACTTCACGGGAGCAGTCATTTCTTTTTCGCAAGCCAGAGAAGAGCCAACTGACCAATTAAAAAAAGGTTCAGCATAGAGCGCTCTTGTTAGCACTGATTATGCTTATCTGCGTTGGGAATGGATGTGCAAATTAGTCAACACCGTGCCATGGCCAACTCAGAGAGGGAAATGATGTTGCTCCCATGAATTCATGATTCGCTTAGGCAGCAGCAATCGTTGCCAATTCGTCCTTGAGTTTAAAGAACTCCGCCGTCGCCTCATAACCACTCTTCACCAGCCGCAGCTTGTCCTCGTGGCTCATGTTGAAATCAGTGGGCGAGAGCTTCAAGGTGTCAATGCTGATCGTCCGTGCCTTGTTTCGGGCGCTGATCCGAATAGAGGACGTAGCCTCAAATAGGCTTTCGAAATACTCCTTCAGGTCAAAGCCTTTCTCTAGACCAGAGGGGCTGAAGCCGGTTCTTAAGCTCACTCCCAAGGTTTCTTCGTTGTAGCCCTCTTCACTAGTGAAGGGCGCGTAATCAAAAGTCCACAGGGGATAGGGCAAGATCAAGCCACCATCAACATAGTAGTGATTGTCGGGAATGCCGCCGGGGAATCGCCAAGCTTGGAAGAAGAAGGGAATGGACATGGAAGCGCGCACTGCGCCTGCAATTGGCGTGTCAGGAGTCGCACGGTAGGAGAACTCCCGCAATCCTCGAGCGGTCAAATCTGTGCCGAAGACATAAAGATCTGCAAATCCAGCATCTACGAGATCTTCAAAGGTGGCCTTCTTCGTTAGTTTGCGCGCAATGATGTCTTGAATCCACTGATAGAAAACATCCCCGGCATAATAACCATAATTCTGGACGAGGTTAATCGGGCTGGTGGGATCGGTGAACTCCCCCATGTTCAGGTTCATCATGATGTCTTCGATCTCTGCTGCTGAAAACCTCAGGGCAATTAAGGTTCCCATGATGGCTCCCGCAGAAGACCCAGCAACGCGCTCAAATTTGGAGAGGAGGCCGCGCTCGTTCAGGGATTGCACAACCCCTACGTAGGCTGTTCCTAACACGCCCCCTGCTTGCAGTGCCAGGTTTTTGTAGTTACCGCTGCTCATGAATCAAACTCCTTGTAGGTAAAACTCGTGACTGGAATGGGTTGACCTGTGAAACTCGTTCCGAAAAGCTCTGAGGCGAGGCAATGAGCGGCATAGAAACGTAGACTCAGGGCGCTTGAACGGTTCAGCCCTTTGCTTAAACCACTAGCCTTGGCGCTCGGGGATGCTACAGAGCAAATGGCAGCAAGCTCTTAGATTCAGGAGTGCGCCGAACAATGACAAAAACGGGGGTTGTTGCTTGGGTGATTTGCCCCTGTTCCCGCATAGCAAAAAGGGTTTGGGTGACTCCGTCGTAAATCGCGCCATCTCCCCTGGTCAATAACTCTTCGAAGCAACGATCGGGGGTTGCTTCATCGGATTCCAGTTCAACAATGATGGGGAAGGAACCAGGGCTGGGGATGGTCTCGCTGGCGGCAGCGGCTTCGGCGGCAGCGGCTTCGGCTTCCTGAACTTCAGCGGGCAGCGGGATGTTGGGGAGAATTTCTGGGAGTTCCAGTGCAGCGCTCTTCCAAATGGGGGAGCCTTGCAAGGTTCCATGGTTGGCAGCGGCGCTCTTGTCGTTGATGACATCTCCGCTGCCTTCGTTCAAAGGCCAATAGCCCAACAGATTCTCTTCGGATCCGAGCAGTCGATAGGACTTGTAGGCTTGAATTTGCTCTTGAGTGCGTGCAGTGCCCCAGAACCGAACTTCGGTCAAATCGCCTTGGAAATATTCGCCATGGCCCTCTGCTTTGCGGCCAATTTCGAGGGGGCCTTGGGTGATGGAGGCGGGGGTGTCGCCCAGGATGGTTTGAACTAGCTCTCCATCGAGGTAGAAAAACACATCGTTGTCAGCATTGAAGACGATGGCAACGTGATACCAAGATCCCGCTTCGATCGAAACAGAGGCTGCATAGTCAACAATCCAATATTCCGTAAAAAGTAGCGCTTCGTTGATGAGGCCAAAGCCAAAGCCTGGAAATTTAGAAAATAAGCGTAGGTAGCCACCAATTTGCGCAACGTTCACCCAAGCTTCGAAGGTGAAGTTATTAGCAGGGGAGAGGGACTCTTGATGGGGAATTCGGATGTAATTCGACTGACCATCAAAATGAAGTACTGAAGTCATGGTGATTAGAACCTTGGATGATTGGTGTCATTTCCAAACCAAACTATTGAACAAAAACAGACATGTTTATTAACACTGGAGTATTTAACACTGAAGTATCTAATACTGAAGTATCAACATTCGTCTGAATTTAATTCACAAAACAACCATCTCTCGCAAATTCTAGAATATTTCTTGATAACCGAACAGGCATATTCGGCTTTCTTAATATTCTACATGAACCCAATTAACCTCCAGAAAAAATGTCATCAAAGCTAGAGAATTTTGAGTAAGTAGATCCAGATAATTAGGATCCCAGCCCAAACTTCAATAGCAAGATTGGGAACACTTTTAGCCCAAGCTGAGTATTGATTCGGTGGTAACCAGCTCACGGCTGTTTCGAGGTGTTGATGCAGAAAAATCCAAGCCAGAACGATGATCCCAAGCCAGAGTAATTTCCTGGCTTTGTCAGCGAGCTTTGACGAGGTTTTTTGCTCAGCGACTATTCTTTTGCGAACTGCCTTGCCACGAAGCTCGATCGTTGTCAGATCGGAAAATTCGGCAACTTTCTCCGTGAGTTGCATCACAATTTCCGTGATGCCCAGTTGCTTAAGCTGAAGCTGACTGCGCTTAACGGCCCCTCGAAAATATCCACCAACGAGACTCATATAATCTGCGTTGGGAACTAGGTAATTCAAGGATGCATCCATCAATCCCCAGGTGCGGAAGACTCGCAGCAGTTGCCAACTGGAGGAAACGCGGTTCCTGCGCATGACCGACCCAATTTGAACCCCGATCGAGCTGATCGACTTCTCATGGTATGAGAGGCTGCGGATGTTCATTTTGGCATCCCACTGGCGATAGCACTGGATCAGTTGCGCTTTGACGTTTTCAATGTCTCCTGTGGGCAGGGAATCGCACAACATCAAACTGTAATCCAGTGCTCGATCGTAGTCCCGTTCTCCGAGAGCCTGCATACTGCGTCGGTAGTAGCGCAGGAAGTGGGAATCGAGACTGCCGATCGCCCCCAAATCAATGAGGCAAATGTGGCTATCTCGCAACAGCATGACGTTGCCAGGATGCAAGTCCCCATGGAACAAGTTATCTTCCAGCATTTGACGGAAGAAACTTTCAAAGAGGCGCTTTCCCACCAACTTCGGGTCAATATTATTGAGTCGAAGAATCTTTTCCAGATATTCGGGATCAGTACTGGCGGCACGGATATAATCTGACATCAAGATGCCGGGAATATATTCCATGGTCAGGACTTTCTTGGTGCTGTAATCACCAATCACAGCGGGAACATAGATGTTGTGTTCCCTGAGCGTCACCGTCATCCGTTCCAGGTTGGATGCTTCGTAGCGATAATCAATTTCCTCCTGAATCATTTGATCAAGCTCTAGGCTGATGTTGTCCCAATCCACATAGCTCTGTAGCTTCAGCTTCTTGATCAGGGAGAGCAAGAAGCGGATGAGTTGTAGATCTTGACCAAACTTTTCTTCAACATCTGGGCGCTGAACCTTTACAGCAACCACACCAGGAAAGGATGGGATTCGGGCCCTGTGGACTTGCGAGATTGACGCAGCCGCAAAGGGCCGCTCTTCAAACTCAATGAAGATCCTTTCCAGAGGGAGGCCTAATTCCTCTTGGATAATTTGCCGAACATAGTCCAGGGAAAACCCATAGGATCGATCCTGAAGCTTGGAGAGTTCTTGGCAAATTTCGGCGGGGAAGAGATCCAAGCGAAGCGACAGGAGCTGACCCACCTTAATCAGCAATCCCCCCAGCTTTTCGATGGAGAACCGAATATCCCGAGCCAGCTCTGTTTTGAGGTTGGCTGCACCCATCGCATTCTTGAGGGAGTACTTGAGGGTCAGCCGAGAAACCTCGTACAGCACCAAAACGATTCGGTTCTTCAGGAAGCTTAAGTTGTTGACCGGGAGCAGCCTTTGCTCTGGCGGCAATTCCAGTGGGATCGGGATCAGATCGGGCTGAATCATTAAATTTGCGCTGATGCTTACACGGGACGATCGGACACTTGCGAAATCTGTCCCCAAAACTTCAGCTTAAGCTTCAGCTCAGCAGCCTTTGGGGATGATTGCACATCAGTTCTTCACTAGTCGTCGGAGGATGCAACAACAACAAATACGGGGATGACGCTTTCGGGCAAAATTCCTTGGGCTTTCAGTTGTTCTAGGGCAACGGACACGTTGTCACAAATGAGACCTTTGCCGGAGTTCACCAATTCTTCGATGTCAGAGTTTGCCTGTGGCTCCATTTCAATAACAATCGGAAATTTCGAGGACTTTGTGCTATTTCCCATGACTGTCACTGTTTACGTTGCTAACGGTCGGCGACGCTCTGTATTTGCACGCCTGCACTCCCCAGGTAGTGTACTCCAATTTTTTTGGAAAAGTCACCGTGAATTATTTTTTTACAAGTTTTTGAAATTCTTTAATTTTATCTTAAACCGTATTCAAATATACAATTTTTCAGTCTTTGCACCTTTGATCGATCTTGGCGTTTGATGAATGTTTTTATACTTGAAAAATCTCGATTTTGCTGCCTTTAGGTATCGTTAAGCACATAAAAACAGCATGAATGCAAAGCGATCAAATATTTCAGCAACCTATGATCGCCGCAAGCTTTCCTGATTAGTTTCATTAAACCTAAGAGACAGCCAACCGCAGTCGATCGATTGGGACAAGACTTTCCAGACGAAGGTTACGGAATAGGCTTCAGAATTGAGGAGTAGACGAAAATGCAAAGATTATCTTTCGGCTGATTTTCGCTCTCTAATGAACACGAAAGATGGGCGTTTTCTGAATCAATTGGTGGTGTGGTGACAGATCACAGGCGATCAGGGGGTGACGAAGCGGAGGCGAAGAGCGGCGGAGAGTAAGCCAGGTATGAATCAGCGGGTTAAAGCTCTGATTTTGGGGAGTACGGGTTTCTACTGATGCGAAAGGATTTGAAGGAGGTGGAGGCGATCAAAAAGGTGAGGTGGCGAATCTGACGACAGACTCACCACCTCACGGGATTGGAAAGTTTAGAACAGGGCTGAAACGAGTGTTTTGCGGTGCTGCGCTGTGCGGTGCTGTGCTCAACGCCTTACGGCATCAGAGGTTTGATCACAAAATCCCCGCCCATTACGCCCGCTGAGCTACGAGAAGGGTGCTCAACGCCTTACGGCATCAGAGGTTTGATCACGATTACCGGCTGTGACTCTGACGGCCCCGTCGTTTGGTGCTCAACGCCTTACAGCATCAGAGGTTTGATCACGGACTTTGTGATCGCCAAAGGGTTTGACAGTGTGTAGTGCTCAACGCCTTACGGCATCAGAGGTTTGATCACCGCGACATCCGAGCTTCGATGATCTGAACCTTGGATTGGTGCTCAACGCCTTACGGCATCAGAGGTTTGATCACGTTTCGACACGATCAAAATCGCCCGGTTCACCGAGTGCTCAACGCCTTACAGCATCAGAGGTTTGATCACGGTCGTGCTGCTGCCGTCGGTGATGGTCAGGGCATGGCGTGCTCAACGCCTTACGGCATCAGAGGTTTGATCACTCCGGTGATAGAACACCCGACTCCATGCCCTTGACATAGTGCTCAACGCCTTACGGCATCAGAGGTTTGATCACTGCCCATCCTTCGAGAAGCAGACGCAAGTGCAAATGGGTGCTCAACGCCTTACGGCATCAGAGGTTTGATCACGCGATCGCCCCAACCCGTTGCTGGATGTCCTGATCGTGCTCAACGCCTTACGGCATCAGAGGTTTGATCACGGAGTTGCAAGCGCTGGCCCGGGAAATTGGCTATGGGTGCTCAACGCCTTACGGCATCAGAGGTTTGATCACCAACCATCGAAACGCCCGCGTAGAAAGGCGTAATTTAGTGCTCAACGCCTTACGGCATCAGAGGTTTGATCACGATCCACATCCTCAATCCCAAACCGCAGAGCCAAATCGTGCTCAACGCCTTACGGCATCAGAGGTTTGATCACGTTGTTGCGTGAACAGGATTTGGACGATCGGGTTATGTGCTCAACGCCTTACGGCATCAGAGGTTTGATCACTGTTTTCGCTCACAACCAACGGAGTTGTCGGCACGGGTGCTCAACGCCTTACGGCATCAGAGGTTTGATCACGTTGGGGCCACCGGGGCGTTGCAATCGGGATGGGAGTGCTCAACGCCTTACGGCATCAGAGGTTTGATCACCCCGCCGCTTGAAACCCTTACGGGACAAGCGCCGAAATGGAACCTTACAAGCATCTTAGCCGATCGCCCCGCATCTGCCAAAACATCACCCCCGATCGCCCTTTTGCCGATCGCCCAACCCTTGCCCCATCTCCCTTTCAGCCATTTACAAGCATCTCCAAAGATCCCAAAAATCGCCAAACCCAACCCCCATCAACATTCTGCGCCCTTCCAGCCCCTCGCTCCGCCGCCACCGCCCCAGGTGCTTGTTTTTGGGCAACAAGCCCGCCCGATCGCCCCCGCCCGATCGCGATCCATGCCGAAAGCCCGATCGCTCCATTGGCCCCAAACAATCCAGAGCGCCAAGGCGAATTAGACGCTATGGAATTCGTTACAATGCGGTTGGCTTCCTTTCCCCGTTTGCCCTACCGTTCCGCTCCTATGACCGACGTTCCCGTTTCGCGCATCCGTAACTTCTCGATCGTGGCGCACATTGACCACGGTAAATCGACCCTGGCCGATCGCCTGCTGCAAGATACAGGCACAGTGGCCGCGCGCGACATGAAAGAACAGTTCCTCGACAACATGGAACTGGAACGGGAACGGGGAATCACCATTAAATTGCAAGCGGCGCGGATGGACTACCGGGCCAAAGACGGCAACGACTACGTGATCAACCTGATTGATACGCCCGGTCACGTGGACTTTTCCTACGAAGTGTCCCGCAGCTTGGCCGCTTGCGAAGGGGCCCTGCTGGTGGTGGATGCGTCCCAAGGGGTGGAAGCCCAAACCCTGGCTAACGTTTATTTGGCCTTGGAAAATAATTTGGAAATTGTGCCGGTCTTGAACAAGATCGACCTGCCCGGCGCAGAACCCGATCGGGTGGCTGGCGAAATTGAAGACACGATCGGCCTGGATTGCAGCGAGGCCATTCACGCCTCGGCCAAGGAAGGGATCGGGATCCGCGAGATTTTGGAAGCGATCGTCCAAAAAGTGCCCCCGCCAGCGGACACCGTAGACAAACCCCTGCGGGCCCTGATTTTTGATAGCTATTACGACAGCTATCGGGGTGTGATTGTTTATTTCCGCGTCATGGATGGCCGGGTGAAAAAGGGCGACAAAGTGCGCCTGATGGCCTCCGGCAAGGAATACGAAATTGATGAATTGGGCGTGTTGGCCCCGAATCAATGCCCGATCGATGAGCTGCACGCGGGAGAAGTGGGCTACTTAGCCGCTTCGATTAAGGCCGTGGGCGATGCGCGGGTGGGCGACACCATCACCCTGGTCAGCAAACCGGCGACGGAACCTTGGCCCGGTTACACGGAAGCCAAGCCGATGGTGTTTTGTGGGCTGTTTCCGACGGATTCCGATCAGTTTGGCGAGCTGCGGGAAGCACTCGATCGCCTGCGTTTGAACGATGCGGCCCTCAGCTACGAGCCAGAAACCTCCAGCGCCATGGGGTTTGGCTTCCGTTGCGGCTTCCTAGGGCTGCTGCATATGGAAATTGTGCAAGAGCGGCTGGAGCGGGAATATAACCTGGATTTGATCGCCACCGCGCCTTCGGTGGTTTACCGCGTCACCAAGATTGATGGTGAAGTGGTGATGATTGACAATCCCAGCGAGCTGCCGGAGCCGCAATATCGCGAAACAATCGAAGAACCCTACGTGAAGGTGGAAATGATCACGCCCGAAAGCTTTGTCGGGACGTTGATGGAGCTATCGCAAACGCGGCGCGGGGTGTTTGTGGATATGCGCTACCTGACCCAGGGCCGGACAACGTTGATCTATGAAATTCCGCTGGCGGAGGTGGTAACGGACTTTTTTGATCAAATGAAGTCGCGATCGCGCGGTTATGCCAGCATGGAATATTCTCTGATTGGCTACCGGGAAAATCCGCTGGTGCGGCTGGATGTGCTGATTAATGGCGATCGGGTGGATTCCCTCTCCGCGATCGTCCACCGGGATAAGGCCTACTACGTGGGCCGGGCCCTGGTGGAAAAGCTGAAGGAGCTGATCCCGCGCCATCAGTTCAAAGTGCCAATCCAGGCCACGATCGGCTCGCGAGTCGTGGCCAGTGAAGCGATCCCCGCCCTGCGCAAGGATGTGTTGGCCAAGTGCTATGGCGGTGATATTTCCCGGAAGAAGAAATTGCTGAAGAAGCAAGCGGAAGGGAAAAAGCGGATGAAGGCGATCGGCACGGTGGATGTGCCCCAATCTGCGTTCATGGCCGTGTTAAAAATCGATCGGGAATAGGGCGATCGACCTGGGGCCCATGGGAGCCAACCCCTTGCAAGATGGTTCAAAGCTTGAGAATTTAGGGTGCATTCCGGCGTAACTTTCGGATCAGTGGGGGTCAAGGGCTGTTTTCAGGGACTTTTGCAGGGCGATCGGGACTCACCATCCCCATGCACCCGGTGAACCTCCCACAGTCGCATCCGGAGTTCGTTCCGCAAAGGGCGTAAGGAACATTGAGTCCTTACTGGGTCACGGAACAAAGCCGATCGAGGCCGAGTGGGAAGGAAGCCAGTCAGCGGCGCTCCGAACTACAATAGGTCATCAAAATTCGCCAAGAGCCTGATCGGTGGTCTGAGTCCTACTCCATCCGGCATCAGTCCCTGGGTAACCTGTTCTGAAAACTCGCAGTCGCCAATGCCCTAAACCCTTACCATTCGTTGGCTGAAGCGATCGACCAGTTGTTCGTTGCCCTTTGGCATTTCAACTCCCCATCATCCCGCGCTAGGGCGCTATGGCCGGCTCTTTGCTCCCACAATGGATGCTTCTTCACTCCCAACGGCAACTTGGCCCGCAGTTTCTCCAGCACCACAGCCTGGGTTGCAACCCGATCGGGGCTGGGGGGCAAGCCCCATGATGACCAAGCCCACAGTCCTGGTCATTGACGACGAAGCCGATATTCTCGATTTGCTCTACCGAACGCTGCATCGAGAGTTCCAGGTTTTGCGGGCCAACAATGGCCCAGAAGCCTTGGACATTTTGGCCAAAGACCCCAACGTGGCCGTCATCATCTCGGATCAGCGAATGCCGCTGATGAGTGGGACGGAATTTTTGAGTTTGACGGCCGAGCAATATCCGGACGTGATGCGGATTATTGTCACTGGCTACACGGATGTGGATGACCTGGTGGAGGCCATCAACTCCGGCAAGGTATTTAAGTACGTCACGAAGCCTTGGGATGACGAGGATCTGAAGGCCTCGGTGCGCAAGGCGGTGGAAACCCACAATGTGTTGCGATCGCGCACTTGGGAGTTGCGCCAAGCCCTGCGGCGAGAGTCATTGCTCAACGAGGTTTCCACCACGGTGCGCAGTGTCATGGACTCGCGCACGATGCTGCAAACGATCGTGGAGGCGGTGGGCCAGGCCTTGCAGTCAAACTGCTGTTTGTTGCGGCCCGTGGAAGATGGCCACCTGACCAATGAGCAGTTTGTCCATTGGTCGAGCGATCCCACGGCGGTGACTCAGCAGTCGATCGAAACGATCTTTGAAAGTTTGCGGGAAACGGTTTGGCTGGTGGAGTCGGCCACGTCGGTGGATGATGCGGCCACGGATCAGCGGCTGCAAACCTCGGAACCGGTTTGGCAAGGGCGGCAATCGGCCTTTGAGCGGTTGGGCATTCGATCGAGCGCGATCGTACCGATGGTCTATCGCGGGGAAGCCATGGCCGTGATGGCGCTCCATCGCTGCGAGACGGTGCAGCCCTGGAGCGAGGAAGATCTACAGTTGGCCGTGGCAGTGGCCGATCAGGCGGCTTTGGCCCTGGCCCAAGCGCGGGCCTACGATCGGGTGCGGGCCCTGGCCGATCAAGAAGCCCTGGTGAACGCGATCGCCACGGCCATTCGATCGAGCCTGGAACCCAAAACCATCTTTGCCACGATCACCCAGCAGTTACGCCAGGCCCTGAAGTCCGACGGTTGCGCCCTCTCCCTTTGGACCAAGGACGATGAGTATGTGCAATGTGTGGGGTTTGATGAGGTTCCGCCCTTGGGCGGCGATCATCACGATTGGTCTTGGAGTCCCCAGCAGGTGGATCCGGTGGCGGCGGCCCGGCAACATGAACCCCTGCCCCGCTCGATCGCCCCGATCGTCAGCAACCCCGTTTTGCAACAACTGATCGACACCCAACAGCCGATCGCCCTCGATGACCTACACGAAAGCAGCCTCTCCGCCAGCTTGCCCCTGAAGCAGCAGGCCCGGGCCCTGTTGGTGGTTCCCCTGCTTTCGGAGGGAAAAATCATCGGCAGCATTTCCCTGCGCCAGGCCAACCCCCGCCCCTGGAAGCGCACGGAAATCAAGCTGGTGCAAGCGGTGGCCGTCCAAGCGGCGATCGCAGTGCAACAGTCGCGCCTCTACCAAACCACTCGCCAACAGGCGGAACAACTGCTGGCGCTCGATCGGCAAAAGACCGAATTTTTCCAAAACATTTCCCACGAGTTCCGCACGCCCCTGACCCTGATGATTGGGCCCCTGGAAGCGGCGGTGAATCAAAAGCAAGGCTTGCCCTACGAGCAGGCCGACGTGGCCTTGCGGAACTCGCGGCGGCTGTTGCGGTTGGTGAATCAACTGCTGGACTTGCAGCGGGTGGATGCGGGCCGAATGCAGCCCACCTTCCGCCCCTGCGATTTGGCGGAGTTTGCCCGCTATATTTTGGAATCCTTCCGCCCCTACTGCGATCGCAAGGAGATCGCCCTGGTGGCCAACCTCACCCCCTGCCCCGATACCTATCTGGACAGCGAGCGCTTCGATAAGGTGCTCTATAACCTGCTCTCCAATGCCATGAAGTTCACGCCGCGCGGCGGAACAATCACGGTCACGGTGGAAGCCACGGGGCAGCATTATCTGTTGCAAGTGAGCGATACGGGGATCGGGATTCGGGCCGACCAAATTCCCCACCTCTTTGAACGGTTCCGCCAGGCCGAAGGTTCCGTGAGTCGGGGTTACGAGGGCACGGGTCTGGGCCTGGCCCTGGTGAAGGAGTTGGTGGAACTCCATGGCGGGCGGGTGACGGTGGAGTCGGACTATGGCCAGGGGGCAACTTTCTCCGTTTGGTTAGACCGGGGTTCCACCCACCTGCCGCCCGATCGAACGATCGAGCAACCGGTGGCGATCGAAGGCAGCCGCGCCGCGATCGAGCTGGCAGACCTGGCCGCCGAATTGCTGGAGCATGATGCCGCCACCCGCGCCAACGATCCATTGCCGGATCCGGAACCGCAGGACTTGGGCGATCGACCATTGGTGCTGGTGGTGGACGACAACCCCGACCTGCGGAGCTATGTCAGCAGCATTTTGCGTCGGAATCAATACGGGGTGATTGTGGCCCGCAACGGGGCCGAAGGCATCGCCGCCGCCGAGCAATACCAACCCCATCTGATCTTGACCGATTTGATGATGCCGGGGGTTTCCGGGTTAGACCTGATTCGGCAGGTGCGCCAAGACAAAGCCCTCCAGGGCACGCCAATTATCTTGCTGACGGCCAAGGCCGATGCCGACACCCGGGTTGAAGGGGTAGAAATTGGCGCAGATGCTTATCTGGCCAAGCCCTTTGACGATCGGGAATTGCTGGCGGAAGTTCATAACCTGATTGCCCTCAAGGCCAATGAACGCAAGGTTTCGGAACTCAACGCCTACCTGACCGAATCGGTGTTGCGGCGCTTTTTGCCGGGATCATTGGTCAACAAGGCGGCCGCAGGCGAGTTGATGTTGGACTTACAACCGGAGCCTCGGCTGATTACGGTGTTGTTCAGCGATATTGTGGGCTTCACGCAGCTCTCGAACACGGTGCGATCACGCAAGGTGGCCGAGCTACTGAATGAATACCTGTCGGAAATGACCCACATTGCCTTTGCCAACGGCGGCACGATCGATAAGTTCATGGGCGATGCGATTTTGGTGCTGTTCGGTGCGCCCGAGGAAGCCACCCCCAACGAGCAGGTGCAGCGGGCCGTGCGCACCGCGCGTCAAATGTCCGAACGACTGCACCAACTGAATCAGGTCTGGGGCGAGCAGGCCATTCCCCCCGTCCGGTTCCGCTGCGGCATTCATCAGGGTACGGCTGTGGTGGGCATGTTTGGCAGTGCGGAGCGATCGGACTACACGGCCATTGGCCCCTGCGTGAACATCGCCTCTCGGATTCAGCAGGCGGCCCGGCCGGGCACGGTTTTGGTGTCGGCGGCCGTAGCGGACTATTTGGATGAAAACGACATCGAAAAAGTGGGGCCCTTGGAACTGAAGGGCGTTGATGAAACGGTGTTGACCTTCTCGGTCAATCTCAACCTAGAAGACTAGGACTGGCCCATTCTCAATCTTCAGTCGGGCCGACCCACGGCCGTGAAAGCAGCCCATTGGAACGGGTTGGGGTAGCGATCGCGGGCTTGGATCATGGCTTGGCGCAGGGCCGCCACAGGCGAACTACCCTGCTGAAGCGCTGCGTAAAAATGGCCCATCAGGATCGCGGTGGGTTCATCGGGAATTTTCCAAAGGGTCACCACCACCCGATCGGCCCCCGCCGCCAAAAAAGAACGAGACAACCCCAACACCCCATCGCCGGTAATCCGGCCGCGCCCCGTATCACAGGCACTGAGCACCACCAGTTCCGCCGCCAACCGCAATTCCATAATTTCACCGGCACTGAGAAGACCGTCATCACCGGCAGCCGGTGCAAGGGCAATCGCCCCCGGCATTCCCGAATTACCCAAGTCATCTAATAAACCATGGGTGGCCAGATGAATCCGGCGCGCTTGGGTAATCCGATTCAGAATTTCGCCCTTGGTGGCCTGGGCCCCCAATAGCGGCTTGACCTGAAGCAGTTGGGCCACTTGGCGCGCTTCCGATTCGGCCCCGGGTAAGTTGCTCAGGGGACTGGGGGCGGCTCCCCAAACGGGAGGCACGGCCGGCATCACCGGATTGCCGACCACCAGGGCCGCGCGATCGACCCCCACCACCACATCGGAGGCTAAGGGGCGATCGGGCGGGGTTTCGGCAAATTGCAACCGCAACACATCGATCGCGGGGGTGAGAAACAAACTGTGGCGATCGAGCAGCATCTGACCATCCTCAGCTTGCAGAGCGGCAAAGGGCACTAAAAACAGCAGCCCTTGGGGCACGATCGCCACCGGTTCTTGGGGATCTGTGGGCAACAAGTCCGCGATCGGGGCGATCAGTTGCCGATGCAGCCCGTTCAGTTGACGGCGCAACTCTGCCGCCAGCAGTTGTCCTTGGGGCAGGGTTCGCCGCAGCTCTTGAATTTGGGTAGCCAGGGTGGCTTCGGCCGAGGCTCCCGCCATCGCTACCGTGCGCAGGGTCACGTTTCCCTGGGGATTCACCACCCAAATGTGGAGCGATCGCTGGCCGATCGTGTATTCCACCAAGGTCAAGCGGCGATCGCGCGCTAACTGCTGAATTTGGCTGAGGGTGGGGGGTGGGCTGACCGCCGGGCTGGGCTGGTTTGCCAAATGGCCCGATCGGGCGGCCAACAGTTCCACAAAGGCCCGGGCCCGGGCCCGTTCCGCCACCTCCAAGGCTTGCCCCGCCTGACCTTGGGTAATCAAAGCCTCTTGCAACAGGCGATAGGTTTGGGCTTGGGTGTCCGCCAGGGCGATTTTGTTGTCGTCGCTCAGACCCGGCCGCACCGATTCCCACCGCGCGATCGCCTGAAACAGATGGTCGATCGCCCGAGGAGCCGCCCGCTGCTGTAAATAAAACTCCCCCAAACGGGTTAACAAACGCCCCTCTTCGGCCCGGGCCCCCGTCGCTCGATGGATCCCCAGGGCGGCCTTGAAACCGGCCCGGGCCTGCTCGCGATCGCCCGCATCATTGGCCAACAGGGCCAACTGTTCCCAGGCTTGGGCCTCGCCGGGGCGATCACCATGGGTTTGGGCCAACTGGCGCACCTGCTCCAGGGCGTTGCGGGCCTCCAAACGGCGACCCACCGCCCGCAAGGCCTCACCCAACATCAACTGAGCCTTGGTCATCCCGATCGCCTTGCCGGGATAATCCTCCGGCAGCAGGTTATAGAATTGCACCCCCTGCTGGGCGCTGACCACCGCTTGGGCCGCCTTGCCCTGGCGCAACTGCACTTGGGATAACCAAGCCGCTAAATAGCCCTGTTGCTTGGGCAGTTCATACAGCCCCCCATCCAGGGGAATCGCGGCGGTGGACTGTTCAGCCGCATTGGCGATCGCCCGATCGAGCCAAGCCTCCGCCTGGTGATATTGACCCAAGCGCTCATAGGTTTCCGTCAAATTCGCCATCACCAGCCCGATCGCGGGCCGATCGCCCGTTTCTGCAATCACCCCATGGGCCGCCTGCTGCACCTCCAAAGCGCGGGCGAATTCCCCCAATTGCAGATAAACATTGCCCAACTGCACCTGGGTTTTCGCGAGCCGCGAACGATCGCCCAAGGCCTGGTACTGGTTGCGGGCCTGTTGCAACTGGGCGATCGCCTCGGGCCAATTGCCCTGGTCGATCGCCGCCTGGGCCCGCGCCGTCATCGGGGCCCCCGGATCATCAAACAGACAAACCGTAATCGGCCGAAACGGGCAGGTATGTTGTCGCAGGGGGTTACCCAACAAAATCAGCGATCGCAACCGGGCCAATCCCGGCTGCTGGGGCAGTGCCGTGATTTGATTGCGGGTCAAATCCAGCATTTCCAACTGATCCAGGTCTTGCAGGGGCGAGAGATCCTGCACCTGATTGAACCCCAAAATCAATTGGCGCAAGGACGACATCCCCGTCAAGGGTCGCAAATCCCGAATTTGGTTCCCCGGCAGCGACAGGGCCCGCCAATGGTTGAAGGTGGCGATCGGTTGCAAATCCTGAATGTTTTGGTTGGACAAATCCAACACGGGCAGGGCCGCCAAATTGCGCCAAGCCTGTTCACAATTCTCGGTTTTGGCTACCCGCAACAAGGCTCCCACCGTGTGCCGCGCCGCCGGATCCAGTCGATCGCGCTGCCGACACCAATCGGCAAAATTCACCAGTCCTTGGGGCGATCGGTAATCTTGGGCGATCGCCGGTTCGATCGCCATCCCCAGCCCCCAGCCCACCAGCACCACCAGCAGTCCCAGCCGCCCTCGATCGCCCATGGTGTTTTTCCCAAACCAGCGCCTCCAATCTAGATCGCTTCGACGGGAACGCCACCTCAACCGCCTGGCAACTGCATTTCCCTGGGATTAGGCCTGACGAGTGAGCTTGGCATTGACACTCCCCGCTCTAAAAAGCCAGAGACAAGGTTTTCACGCTCCCGTGCGACCTGATCACCGACAGACAACTTGTACGTTTCCGTCATAACAGACAGGCGTAGACTATTGCTTGCTTCAAGGTCATCTACCCCCACTCAGCAAGCGCGGCTCTCATCCCGACATTCCCCTTCGGGAGAGCGCGGGGCTTCCCGCCGATTAGCTAAAATTGCATTCAGCCCTCCATCGGTGTTTTGGGCTTTTTTTACGAATTAGCTCTAAAACGATCCTGAGACGATGACGATCGCCCTGTGGATCGATCGCGCCTTTTCATCCCTGACCCATTACCCAGCGCCATGATTGAGGAATCACAACCCAACACTCCGTTTTGGCAAGGAATTGAGGAATTTAATCGTGGGGAGTTTTATGCTTGCCACGACACGATCGAGGCATTATGGGTGGTGGCAAATGAGCCGGAGCGCACGTTTTATCAAGGGGTTTTGCAAGTGGCGGTGGCGCTCCATCACCTCAGTAATTTGAATTGGCGTGGGGCTGCAATTTTGTTGGGTGAAGGGCTGAGCCGCTTAAATAAATATGACGATCACTACAGTGGAATTGATGTAAACCAGCTCATTGCCCAGGTGGCGGATGTTTTGCACTTTATTCAAGTGATGGGGCCCGATCGGGTAGAAACTGCTGCGATCGCCTTGGGATTACGAACTGGGTTGCTTCCTCTGGAGTCTGGAAATTTAGAATCATTTGCTCAGCCATCTTTGCCGCGTATCCTGCCGGCCGCCCAAGCCTGCTCGGGAGAAGAAACCCCGTAAAAAAAGGGACTTGGTAGCAAGATTTTGTCCACAATTCTCTAAATCTGTCCGATTGATCGGTAAGATTCAAAAACATCCCCATTGAAATTCAATCGGGCGAAATAGCAATCGAGTAGGACTTAAATACCCCTTATAACGATTGTCGGTTGGCAGTGAGGCCATTGGCACTCGCCTCCTGACTGATCGGATCGTTCGGCGCGATCATGCTGCGTGATCGTTTTCAGGAAGTGCGTTTGTGGCAAACGACTGGTATCACCGCTACAACCCCTTTAGCGAGCAATGGCATCCCCTGCGGTGGGTACGCCCATTCATGCGTCCCAAGACCTTGGCCCTGCTGGAGTCTTGCACGATCGGGCTAATTGCTGGGTTGGCGGCCGTGTTGATGAAGTGGGGGGCGGCTTGGGTAGGAACCCAGCGGATCGCGATCGCCACCCGTAGCCCCGTGCCGGCCCTGGCGTTGGCGGCGGTGGGAGTGGTGGGTTGTTGGCTGGCTGGTTGGTTGGTGCAGCGCTTTTCGCCGGACGCTGGGGGCAGCGGGATTCCGCAGGTCAAGGCCAAGCTGGCCTTTGGGCCGATCCTGCTGGATTGGCGGGCTGTTTGGGTCAAATTATTGGCCACCACGCTCACCTTGGGGTCTGGGTTAACCCTGGGTCGCCAGGGCCCCACGGTGCATGTGGGCGCTTCCATCGCGGCCCAACTCAGTCGTTGGATTCCCACTTCGCCGGCCTATCGTCGCCAAACAATTGCTGCCGGGGCCGCGGCTGGTTTGGCGGCTGGGTTTAATGCCCCGATCGCGGGTGTGCTGTTTGCAGTGGAAGAGCTGCTGCATGATGTGTCGGGTTTGACCCTGGGGCCGGCTCTGTTGGCGGCCTTTGTGGGAGCGGTGGTGGCGCAGTCCTTGGGCGGTGATATTTTGCCCGTGAGCTTGAACCTATCGCGGGTGGCCACGGAATTTACAGCACGGGATATTCCGGCCTATCTGTTGTTGGGTTTGTTAGCCGGTTGGTTGGGAGCCAATTTCAATCGGGGGGTGATTGCCAGTTTGGGTCTCTATCGCCGGTTGCAATGGGGGTTGCCGGAGCGGATGGCCCTAGCTGGTGGAATTACGGGCCTGGGTATGGCGATGTTGCCAGCGGCGTTTTGGAACTATAGCTGGCTGCGGGAAGATTTGGTGTTAGGGGGGACGGCTTGGCAGGGTGCGGCGATCGCCTTTGGGGCCCATTTCCTGTTGACTTTGGTGGCCTTTGGTTCCGGTGCGCCGGGGGGCTTGTTTGGCCCTTCGCTGATTTTGGGGGCCGCCTTGGGCAGTGTGGTGGGGGCCTTGGTGGGGGCCCACTCGATCGCCACCTATGCTCTGGCCGGGATGGGGGCATTTTTTGCGGCGGTGTCGCGGGTGCCAATCACGGCGATCGCGATTGTGTTTGAAATGGCGGCGGATTTTAACCTGGTGTTGCCGCTCACCATTGGTTCCACGGTGGCCTATTTGGTGGCCGATCGCTTGGATTCTGGCTCTCTATACGATCGACTGCTGGCCCTCAAGGGGTTGGAGTCGGAACCCATTCCCGATGTGGATTTGCTGGCGGATTTAACGGCCAAGGATGTGATGAATCATCCGGTGGAAACCCTGCGGGCCAGCCAAACCCTGGAAACGGCTCGCCAACGGTTTGCCGATTCGCACCATCGCGGTTTTCCGGTGGTGGACGATCGGGGAAATTTGGTGGGCATTTTGACCCAATCGGACATCACGGATTTGGATGCCGAGGATTTGGCCGCCACCGATCGGGTGACGGCGGCCATGACTCCCCAGCCGATCGCGGTGCAAATTGACGATCGGCTGTCGGATATTCGCTTTTTGCTCAGTCGCTACAAACTGGGACGACTGCCCGTTTTGGAAGGGCAAAGGCTGGTGGGCATTGTCACGCGCAGCGATTTGTTGCGCGTTGAGTCCAAACGATTGGGGGGAGAAATTAATCCCCAGCAGCCGCGCCGGCCCGCCTATGCCATCTATAAAACCCGGGGGCCGAACACGGGGCGATCGCGAATTTTGGTGCCAATCGCCAATCCAGCGGCGGCCTTGGGGCTGTTGCGGTTGGCGCTGGCCATTGCGCGCGATCGACAGGCGGAGGTGGAATGCTTGCATGTGATGTTGGTTCCTGTGGGTCAGTCCCCGGCGGAAACCTCGATCGATCCGGCGCTGGTGGCCCCCATGCGCAAACTGTTTGAACGGGCAACCCGTGCCGGTCGTCAATGGCGCATCTCCATCCATAGCCAAATTTGCTTGGCCCGGGATCCGGCCGAGGCCATTTTGGAAGTGATTCAACGGCGGCGAATTGACTTGGTGATTATGGGTTGGCAAGGGGCGATCGCCCGGCCGGGATTGCCGGTTTTTGGCGACTCGATCGCCCGACTGTTAAACGATGCCCCCTGCGAAATCATGTTGGTGAAATGGGGAGAAGACCTGTTCAAACGGCCGCGAATTCGTCAGCAAGAGGCGGTGCAAGCCATGCTCAGTCTCGATCGCTGGTTAGTGCCGATTAGTGGTGGGCCCAATGTGGAGCGGGCCCTGAATCTGTTGCCGCCGCTGTTGGGCCTGACCCGATCGGCCGCCGTCACCCTCTGTCAAGTCGTGCCCAAGGTGGCCACCAGCGAGGAACCGGACTTCAGCGAATCGGCGGCGCAACCCTGGACGACTGATCTTTTGGATCAGGCCACCGCTCGCCTCACCAAAACCAGCCCCACTTCAGTCACGGCGCTGGCTCTCTGTGCGGATCAGGTGGCTGAAACCATTTTGCACTTGGCCGAAAGCCTAGATAGCCAAGTGATTGTGTTAGGAGCCAGCCGAGAAAGCCTACTCAAACAGGTCATTCATGGCAACTTGCCGGCCACGATCGCCCAGCAATTTCAAGGCACAATTTTAGTAGTTCGTGGCCCATTGACTGGCAATGATTAAGTGCTTGCTGCTGAATTAGCTGAATTAGCTGAATTAATTGAAATCCGAACTGGATTGGCGTTTGCTTTCATCAATCGGCCAATCTTCATCTTCACCACCGATGCTAATACGGCGAATTTCCAAAAATTCTCGACTCAGTTGAGCAAAGGCATTAATCAACACATCCAGGGCGATCGCATCACTGGTTCCCAAGTCAAACCAACAACGGGCGCGGGTTCCTTCAAACTCCACTTCGCCCATATTGTGCATCAGGGCCATCATCGATTGATCCAGTACTTCACTGTCATATTCCATATAGCTCAAGTCCAAGCCCACCTCTTGAACCTGCGCGTTTTCGGCATTGAACCCACCCAATTTCCCTAAGAAAAACCAGGAATCAAAAACCTCTTCAATGTATTGCTGCTCCATGCGCCCTGGAACGGTGTCCAGCTCCAGCCAAATCCAAACATTAAAGGGGTCAAACTCGCGAAATTGAATGTCCATGGAAAAGAGAGAGGAAAGGGATGAATCGCCAATCACTGAATTGATTCGATCAGTCAAATGAATTCAATTCAATAGACCAACGCAATCGCAAGCATTAACCAACCGCTAATGCACTACAGCCTTTACTGAAAATAAGTGGCACGCCATATTTCAGATGCCATGAGGCAACGGTTTGGTGGGCATTGCCCACCCTACGATCGGCTGTGCTTAGTTAGCGAGGTAAGGGCTGTCAGTTGACTGGATTGAACCGAATTGCATGGATGAACTCAACCGATCGAAATCAACGGGAGCTACCTAAAGCAACGCGCCGCCACAACTGGAACCAGCACCGGCCGTGCATCCGTAGCAGTGGCGATCGGTCTGAACTGTTTGGATTAAATCCAGGGAACCGGCTGCCAACAGATCCGCCAGGGTCAGCATTTTACCATCGGGCGATCGGGCTGGGATCTCCTCCATTTGGTTAAAATCGCAATCGTAAAGATAGCCTCGATAGTCCACCGATAGCTGATCGCGACACATCAACCCTGCCACGGTGTCGGCATTGAAATTTTGAGCCAAAAACTGACAATAATCAGTTTCTAGTTGGCGAGCTTGCAGGGCTAATTTAGTCCGCCCGATCGGGAGATTGGTGATGGTCAGCAAATGATTGAAATCAATGTTGTGATCAGCTTTTAAACGCTGACGATAGGCCACTTCCAAACCCGCTTGGGCCGGTGGCAGTGAAAAATTAGCCCCCGTGGGAACCGGTGGGTTATAAACCAAGTCGATTTGCAGTTTTGGATCTCGCCCATAGCCCCGCTGATTTAGGAGTTTGAGGGCGGCAATGGAGCGATCGAACACACCGCGTCCCCGTTGTCGATCAACATTTTCGGACAAATAACAAGGCAGCGAAGCCACGACTCGCACATGATAGTTTTGGAAAAAGTCCGGCAAATCTTCAAACCCATCCTCAAAGAAAATGGTTAAATTTGACCGAACAATCACTTCCTTTTTGGCAGCGGCCGCCGCTTGTACCAAAGCCCGAAAGCCGTCGTGCATTTCTGGTGCGCCGCCCGTTAAATCCACCGTTTGAATCTGTGGAAATTGCTGAATGATGGCAATTAACTGCTCACAGACTTCCGGGCTAATAGCTTCAGTGCGTTTTGGCCCCGCTTCCACATGGCAATGGGTGCAAGCCAGGTTACAGCGTTTGCCAAGGTTGATTTGCAACACACGAATGGTGCGCTTCGTTAGACAAGTGCCCAGGGCTTCGGAAAAAGGACGCGAGGAATCAACGGCGGCAATCACAGGACTATGCATGAAATTTCTAAAACTTCCTAACGATCCAACTTGAAACTTGAAACTTGTTAACAACTTTCCCAGGCGTGATCCACTTGCTGAAATAGCTCCGGTAAAGTTCCCTGGTTGTGCAAAACCACGTCGGCCCGCGCCATTTTTTGTGCCAGTGGCCATTGGCTGTTCATGCGAGCTTGGGCCTGATCAACCGTCAAATGATTTCGGGCCATTAACCGGTGCAATTGCTGGGCTGGCTCACAACTAACCACCCAAATTTCCGTGACTAAATCGGTCATTTGGGCTTCAAATAGGAGGGGAATGGCTAAGACAATGCTGTTCGATCGCCCTTGATGAGCCGCAATTCCAGCCAACAAATGGGCCCGCACGATCGGGTGAATTTGGGCTTCTAACCATTGGCGCTCGGCCGGCTGCTGAAACACAATTTCGCCTAAACGGGGTCGATCGAGCGAGCCATCAGCACCAATCACATCAGCACCAAACCGCTGGGCGATCGCTGGCAAAAGGGGTGACCCCGGTTCCACGGCCGATCGCGCCAACTGATCCGCATCCAACACCGGCAATCCATAGCGTTCTGCCAAATAGTCTGACACTGTGGTTTTGCCCGTGGCAATGCCGCCCGTAAGTCCAATGATTCGCACCTGGGCCCCCTGATTGATTCCGGGACTGAACTCCTACAATAATCGTAGGGATGGCATCCCGGTTTGTTGGGGCTGTTTGGCCTTGTCTCCTGTCTGCAATTCTGGTTCCATTTTTTCCCTGCCCCATTTTTTGCACCCCCATGTTGAAGGTTCACCGCGCGATCGGCATTGCTCTTGTGGGCGCTTGGTTGAGTAGCCCGGCCCTGCCGGTGCGAGCCTTCTCGGAAAATGATCTGCTGCGATTGCGACGCACCAACGAGTGCAGCGGTTGCGACCTCAGCGAAGCCGACCTGTCGGGCAACAGCTTCATTGGAGCGCGGTTGGTGGGGGTGAATTTATCAAAGGCGAAGTTGGCGAATACGGATTGGTCGGGGGCTGACTTCACGGGGGCGAATTTGGAGGGGGTTGACCTGTCGGGGGCCCGGTTGTTTGAGGCCAAGTTTCAGGCGACAAATCTAATTGGTGCAACCCTTTCCGGGGCTGATTTGACCAATGCCAATCTATTCCAAGCATTTTTGAGTGGGGCCAAGCTCGATCGCGCCGTGTTGTTTTATGCCAATCTCAGGAACGCTGACCTGACCAACGCGGACTTAACCGGCGCAGATTTGACCCTAGCGGAACTGAACGGGGCTAAGTTGAGCGGGGCCCAACTGCCACCGGGTTTTCGACTTTAGGCCTGGAGTTAGCCAAGGCCCCGAGGCTGCCTCGGAACCTGGGCGCAAGCTGACCGACTTTGGCTTCATTCGGCTCTAGTTGGCTTAACTCAGCAGCGCCTCAAATTCCTGGCGCAACCCATCCGCATTGCCCAACCGCGACACCATTAAACTGCCCTGGCCCGCGTCCGCAAGGCGATGTTTCCAAAAGGCGATCGCATCAGCATTTTGCATCCAAAAATCCACCACCGTGGCGGAAATATCATTCCAAGACCAATCATGCCGCCAAAGCACCGGTTCGATCGATTCCAAGGTGGCATCCAGCGTGCATTGAAAACTACCGATATATTCCACAGGGGGAGCGGGCGATCGCTCAATTAACTGTTGTTGCTCATGAAAAAAGTGCAGCACTGGAGACACACCCACAATTTCAAATGTGTAATCCATGGCAAACTCCCACAAATTTCAAAGGGCATTTCTGAAAAATAGAGGCGCAATCTTCTCCGAGCGCATGTCTCAAGGGCTGAGAAGGTGATTGCAGACGGTGAAGGTCATGAAATTGAATGAAAAGGGATTCGTTCTGATTCGTTCTGAGCTGTGAATGGGGGCTATGAACTGATTCTTGACTTTATGTATTAGCGCAAATTTTTTGAGCTTGGCAATGATTTTAGAAATTTATTGGCAAATGCAACAACCTTGTAAAAATCTCAAGTTATAAAAGACTCAATTGATACAAAAATTTCGTTTTATGGGCTGCAATCTGTTAGCACTCTCAGCTTTTTAGTGCTAATTGCTGAAGACTGACGCGATGTTCAATTGCCTGCCAGCTCATCAAAAATCGGCGCTGACCAAAAGCCAGGGATCGATCGACCCCTGGCGCTGGTTTTCTTGAATTGGAACGAGCAATCAATTAGCGCACCATGGGCACACCATGGGCACACTATTGACGCACCATTGGCGCAGAAGGTGGATGGCGACGATCGGGGTTGAATCCTAGCGATCGTCCGCAAAATCCTGCATTTGTCCAGTGCGCACCGAGAGCTGTTGATTGCCACCCCGATCGCCCCGTCGCACAGTCATGGCCAGGGCTTGACCCACGCGGCTGCGTTCCACCAGTCCTTGCAACTGTTCCGCGCTGGTGACCCCCGTGCCATCAATTTGCACAATCACATCACCCCGCCGCAGGCCACCCCGGGCCGCGGGCGAATCGGGAATCACATTCACCACCAACACCCCCGACACTTCCGGCAGCATGATGGCGGCGTTGGGGTCGCTGTTGTTTTTGCGGGCCAAGTCGGGAGTCAAGGTGCGCATCTGAATGCCCAGGAACGGATGGGGCACGGCCTGACCCTTCGACAGCAAGGGCAAAATGCTCTTCACCTTGTTGATGGGAATGGCGAACCCAATCCCCATCGCGTCGGCACGGATGGCGGTGTTGATGCCAATCACCTCGCCCCGATCGTTCAGCAGTGGGCCGCCGGAGTTTCCGGGGTTGATGGCCGCGTCGGTTTGGATGAAGTCTAGGCGCTTGTCAGGAATGCCCACCTGCACGCTCGATCGCTTCAGGGTGCTGACAATGCCCAGGGTGACCGTGTTGTCCAGCCCCAACGGGTTCCCCACCGCGATCGCCCAATCGCCCACCTGCACCAAATCCGAATCGCCCAGGGGAGCCACTGGCAACCGCTCATTGCCGGGGCTGATTTTCACCACCGCCAAATCGGTGACCTCATCGGCCCCCAGCACGCGCCCATCAAACTCCCGCCCATCCTTCAGGGTCACGGTCACGCGATCGGCCCGATTCACCACATGGGCATTGGTCAACAATAGACCGTCACCTTCAATAATGAAGCCGGAGCCTTGACCCGCAATCCGTTGGCGCTGTTCTCGGGGCATTTGCCGAAAAAACTCATCCCCAAAGAAGCGCTCAAACAGCGGATCGTTAAAAAACGGGTCAACCCGCCGGGTCACGGTGCGCTCCGTGTCGATGCGTACCACGGCCGCGCCCACCCGGTTCACGGCCGCCGTCACAAAACTGTTGCTGCGGGGAGCCGCCACCTCCGCCGGGCGCTGGGCCGTGGCGCTGTCATCCACCAGGGCAACGGCGGGGGCAATTGGGCCGACCAGGGCGATCGCCCAGAGCAACACCGCCAGCCCGATCGTCCCGATCGCCCGTTGCCATGACGACGGTTGCCATGACGACGATTGCAGTTGAGACCGTGGCGATGGTTGCGTTTGCCCGCCGAAAGATATTAAACCCAGGCGTTGTTTCAGGCGTTTCAGTGGGTTCTGTTGATGATTGGCCCCAAGTCCCATAACGCTAAATTCCATTGCGGTTGTTTGGTTCCAAATGTTCCAGATTTTCCAGAGCTTCCAGGCAATCCAGGTGATTCGGATGCTTCAGGTGTTCTAGGTTTCTTGGCTTCCGGGTTTCTAGGGGTTTTGAGCACAAGCCCCTTGCGAACTGAATGCCAGCTCATATCGACATCAAGACATCAGGGGAGCCAGAAAGCGAAATCCGAAACAGACTCGCGCCCGCTTCGGATTCAAAATGGCTGGCAAGGGCGGGGCGCTCGGCTCCCCAGAACCATACCGGAGCTGAACGTTAGGTAATTTGAATCAGCCAGGTACCGATATAGCGCAGCAAGGGCGTGTCACCGGGGGTCAAAATCCGGCAGTTGAAGTAATACATCCCGCCCATGTCCGGGTTGCGCACATTGCTGAGCACCACCTCAAGCTGCTTACCCGAGGGAATCGGTTCCTTAGGATAAATCTCGATCGTGTAGTTTTCCGGATTCCAAACCACCCGATCTAGCTCAACCTTCTCGCCACCGTTCTTGTACCGCACATCAATGCGATCGGTGTCGAAACGTCCCTTGTAATAGTCGGGATAGTCGATCGCGATTTGGGCGATCGCCAGGTTCTGAGCCGGAATCCGCAACCGGTAGCGATCCCAGGAGCTTTCACGACCCCGATCGAGCCGGAAGCTCAGTTGACTTTCGCGACGGGGGCCACCAAAGAGCGTGAATCCAGGCAACTCCTGCGCCACCACTGCCGGCACAACTGCCAGGCTGCAACTCAGCGCGGCCAAGGCTGCCAAACCGCGACGCACCCAACGCTGCGACAGGGCACGCGGCTGACTCGAAGCCGGGGCAAAAGACTTAAAGGGCATGGATGGTGTCTCCCAATTGGAGCCAAACAAATGGAGCAATGAAGCGGCGATAAACCTTGGACATCGGGAATTTTCACCGCGAAAAGCTCGCCGGGGCAACTCATCGAAAGCTTTCATTTTCAGAAGACTCACCGAAGAGTTTTGCCGAGGGAATTTGCCGGTGAAACGCTGTCGATCGCTGATGGTGACTGGGTTTTGGGCCCCACCCCCATAGGTATCGTTGATGATCACTAAGACAGCACAAAAATGGCCAAGATTTACCAATTTTCTAAACAAAGCGTATCAAAACTTTGACCGCTTGTGGGGAGCGCGATCGCCCCAACCCAAATCGCTCGCCAATTGTCGCGCCAAGCGGCGCTCAAAGAGAGGCTCCAAAAGAGGCTCAAAGAAATACTCAAATTCAAGGCTCAAATTTAAGGCTCAAACTTAAGGAGCGCTCAAATTCAGGGGGTGCTCACGGGTTCTCGATCCTGCACTGACGCGAGTTCGCCCCCAATCCCATGGGCCATTAGCTGCCATTGGGCCAACGATTAGCAGTCCTGTGGCTCTGGTTTGCCAAAAGGGCCCACCCCCGCGCGACACTAACGAAAGGCAAATTGCACCATGGTCGGGCCCCAACCCCGCGCCACTTGCTGTGATTTAGCCCTCAGAATTTGCACCGGGAGCAAAATGGCATGACAATCACCATTTCGATCACAGCGGATCATCTCCAAAACCTAGACCTCAGCCCCATTCAACGGGCGATCGAGCCGCTCTTGGCCAGTGGCATTGCCGCCGCCGAACAACAAGTGCAACTCACCATTGACCTGCCCCGCGACCCCACCGACCCCCGCGAGCTGTCGGAAATTCCCGAAGTGCGGCTCTGGTTTCTGCGGGCAGACGCGGTTTATCCTTGGTTGCCCTTTGTTTTGGACTGGAAAGCAGGCGAACTCGGTCGCTATGCGGCCATGCTGGTTCCTCACCAATTCCATCCCACCGACGGAATTCAGTTCAATCCCGAAGCCTTGGAACTATTCGTGATGGGCAAGATTTTTGTATTAGCCAACTGGCTGAAAACCCAAGGAATTGGCACACGATCGCGGCTTCAGGGCATGGCGCAAATGCTGGGCTACGACCTAGATGAGTCCTTCTTCGACTTGCTGGATTTGAGTTAGATCGGAATAGTTCAAAATCTAATTCATGCTTATTTTCACGTTCACTCATATCCAATTGATCTGCTTCTTATCGATCAGGAATGGATGAGGAATATGAATCAAGGGCTGCAGTCAAAGGGCTGAAATTCAGCGATATCAATGGGATAGTTGATTCATGCGGGTCGTAATTCAACGGGTGACGGCTTCTCGTGTGGCGATCGGGGGGGAAACTGTCGGGCAAATTGGCCGGGGGTTGAACCTGTTGGTGGCGATCGCCGCGACCGATACGGAGGCGGAGTTGCAGTGGATGGCGCGTAAATGTCTGGATTTGCGGCTGTTTCCCGATCCGGCAGCGGCGAATCCTCGGTTTGATTTGTCGGTGAGTGAGATTGGCGGCGAACTGCTGGTGATCAGTCAATTCACGCTCTATGGCGATGGGCGCAAGGGGCGGCGACCCAGTTTCGATCGCTCCGCCGCGCCCGATCGGGCCGAGGCCCTGTACGATCGCTTTGTGGAATTGCTGCGGGCCAGTGGTTTGCGCGTGGAAACCGGCCGGTTTGGCGCAATGATGCAAGTCCAAATCGACAACGATGGCCCAGTGACCTTGATTTTGGATTCCTAGAGTCTGGATTCCTGACGGAGAGAGAAGATGACGGTGGTGGTGGCCGCGCTCTATCAATTTGTGGCGGTGGATGATTGGGCCGATTGGCGATCGCAGTGGCTCGATCGCGCCGGAGCCTTGGGGATTCGCGGCACGTTGCTGCTGGCCCAAGAGGGGATCAACGGCACGATCGCCGGTACTCGCGAGGCGATCGATCAGATGTTGGTGGCCCTGCGATCGCACCCGGCCCTCACGGATTTGAGCGTGCGCGAGTCGATCGCCCCGGCCATGCCCTTCCAACGGCTAAAAATCAAACTGAAGCGGGAAATTGTCACCTTCAACCAACCGGTGGCCCCCACGGAGCGGACGGGAACCCGCGTGGCTCCGACCGAATGGAATGCGCTGATCGCCGATCCGGAGGTGAAGCTAATCGACACGCGCAACCAGTTTGAAGTGGCGATCGGTTCGTTTCAGGGGGCGATCGACCCAGAAACCCAGACTTTCACGGAATTTCCCGACGCGGTGGAACGGCTGCTGGATCCCCAGCGAGATCGAAAGGTGGCCATGTTCTGCACGGGTGGCATCCGCTGCGAGAAGGCTTCCGCTTACCTGTTGGCCCAAGGGTTCGAGCAGGTTTATCAACTAGAAGGCGGCATTCTCAATTACTTAGCCACCGTTGACCCGGCGGAAAGCGCCTGGCAGGGCGAATGCTTTGTGTTTGATGAACGGGTGGCGCTGCAACATGGCTTGCAACCGGGGACGTATCAGATGTGCCGCGCCTGTGGTCGGCCGGTCGATCGCAATCTCGACACCTGCCCCCACTGTCAATCCAGCCTGGGAGATGCCTCGTGAGCGATCGGGTGATCGAAATTTGGCAGGATCCGGCGGTGGTGCGCCATGTCGATCGCCTCTGGGCCAGTTTCCAGCGGGTGGTGGGGCGATCGTTGGGGGATTTATCGGCGGATCTCGACCCGATCGAGCGATCGCGTCGGATTTTTCACGCACCTTTTGTGGTGGTGTCCCACGGCACGGAAGCTGACCCGATTTTTAACTATGCCAACCAACGGGCGATCGAGTTGTGGGAGCTGAGTTGGGATGAGTTTGTGCAGTTGCCATCTCGGTTGAGCGCCGAGCCGATCGCCCGAGAAGAGCGAGCCAAAATGTTAGCAGAAGCAGCCGATCGGGGCTATATCAGCAACTATCAAGGGGTGCGAATTTCCAAAACGGGTCACCGATTTCGGATCCTCGATGGTCTGATTTGGAACCTAGTCAATGAAGCAGGCCAACCCTACGGTCAAGCCGCCACATTCCAGCAAATTAAACCGGTCAATTGATGTGAATTAATTCATCAAAATCAATTCATTAAGCTGTTTAATTGTAATTCATTCAAGTGTGCAATGACTGCATTTGCATAATTCACCCCCAGTAGGGGCGCACCGCTGTGCGCCCTATACCGCATGTGACGATTTAATCAGTCATTTTCACCGTAAATGACGCATTGAACCATCAAGCAAATCAGGAATAAATGACTATTTACCTCATGCCATATGTGACGGTTTAATCAGTCATTTTCATCATGAATGACGCATTCAACCATCAAGCGAATCGAGGGCGCACGGCGGTGCGCCCCTACCAGGATGGTTGGCGATGTGCGTGATTCAACTGTTGTAATGAGCGATCACCTGGGAGACCTTGCCCGTGCTGCTGAGTTTCATCAACTCACCCGACTGCGTGCCCTGTTGATTGATGTAGTAAAGCACCAAACTTTCGATGCCCCACATCACATCCAACAGCTTAAACTTGAGATTGGGATAGACTTCCAACCCCTTTTGGAAATAGCGACGAAGGGCAGCTTTTCCCTGCACCCTTCCCGTCGGGTCACCCAAAAGCCGAGCCGCGATCGGGGAAATCAACACCACATCTTCCTCGTAGTGGCTCAAAATGCGATCGAGGTCGTGGCTATTCCAAGCCGCCACCCACTCTTGCGCAAATTCCTGGGCCTGGGATTGAGTCAGCATTGGTTTTTTCTCATTGAGTCGATCGCCTGGAATTTTAGGGGATCTCAATAGGGTTGACCCAGAAGTGTTGAATCTAAACACAAAACTTCATATTCTAGGCAACAAGAGTTTCTGGCAGTAAATCATAGCTCCAATGACTGATTGAGCCATAGCGACCGAGTACAACTTGCAAATATCGCAATTTATCTAGTAGCGTCTGACTCAGAAGTGTTGAATCTAAACACAAAACTTCATATTCTAGGCAACAAGAGTTTCTGGCAGTAAATCATAGCTCCAATGACTGATTGAGCCATAGCGACCGAGTACAACTTGCAAATATCGCAATTTATCTAGTAGCGTCTGACTATAGAATTGCGGCAATTCTATTAACTGCAAGATGGCATAAGCAATTAAGACCATGTAGATCTGTATTGCTACGCCATTTTGATTTTTCGTAATGAGCTGATCTAATTTTAAATGCATCTTTAAGAACTTCCATAGCAACTCAATCTGCCAGCGCTTTCGATACAGTTCTCCAATCTCT
>NZ_JACJQD010000007.1:0-279420 GCF_014696485.1 Limnothrix sp. FACHB-1083
AGAGATTGGAGAACTGTATCGAAAGCGCTGGCAGATTGAGTTGCTATGGAAGTTCTTAAAGATGCATTTAAAATTAGATCAGCTCATTACGAAAAATCAAAATGGCGTAGCAATACAGATCTACATGGTCTTAATTGCTTATGCCATCTTGCAGTTAATAGAATTGCCGCAATTCTATAGTCAGACGCTACTAGATAAATTGCGATATTTGCAAGTTGTACTCGGTCGCTATGGCTCAATCAGTCATTGGAGCTATGATTTACTGCCAGAAACTCTTGTTGCCTAGAATATGAAGTTTTGTGTTTAGATTCAACACTTCTGGATCAATCTCAACCAAAATCTCGTCTAGTCGAATTTGTTCATCGCTGCTTAAGCCATTCATATCCTGACAGTTACGAGACAACAGCTCACGCAACTCTGCTTGTCGATCGCTCGTGAGCTGACTGTGGGCTAAGGTGGTTAATTCTGTGGGACTCAGCCCAGCTAAGCAGTCTGGATCTTGCAATAAATGTAATAAGATATAGCGCTGAAAAAGATTTTTCGCCTTTCCAGAATCGTGAATTAGAGCGCCCATAAGCCGATCGAGCAGGTCTAACCGATCGCCCTCAGGCAGTTGCAGAATAGCTTCGAGAAGCTGGGATTCAGTCATGGTCTGGGGTGTCAATTTTGCATGAAGCCCAATTACTCTCACTCTAACGCGCCCCAATGCTGGACTGGAAAGAGATCCGTGTCCAGTTGGGCTAATTAGCATTTTTTCACGGTGGCCAGCGCTCTTTGAATTATGACTCGCGACCCCGATTCTAGGTTTTCTGATTAGATTACAATTGAGTTATATGGTCATTGAGGTTAAATCTAATGAGCACCTCTTCTTATTCCGATCGCGTTGCCCAGCGTCGGGCTGGGATTGGCAAATTTGCCAAACAACAACCGGACGTGATGCGTACCTTTCGGGAACTGAACCGGGTTGGGGGCGAGGCCCGATCGCTCGATGCCAAAACCAAAGAGTTGATTTCCCTGTCGATCGCCGTGGCCCTGCGCTGCGATGACTGTATTGGTTTCCATGCTCAAGCCTGTTTGAATGCTGGCGCAACGCCGGAGGAAATTTCAGACGCGCTTGGTGTGGCGATCGTGATGGGAGGCGGCCCCGCGCTGATGTATGCCAGTCATGCGATGGATGCGGTGGCAGAATTTAGCGCGGCGGCGGAATCGGGGCAGTAGTTCGGCTCTGGGTTGCGCCAGGGGTTTGTTCAGCGAAAAGGCAAGTTTTCAGACCCAAAAGCCCGATCGACTCTCAAGGGTTCGATCGGGCTAATCGTCATTGAATTGATCGTGGGCTAGGCCCTAAGCGCTGGGGCCAATCTGAGCACCAATTGACGATGACTAATCACCGATAGAAACCAAAAATGTTGCTTCTCCGTTGGCGTGGCGGCCAGAAATGACCAATCCTGAAATTGCTTCTCCATCGCCCATCTTGTGAATTGTCAGCTCGATAGTCTTTGGGTCATCAAAAGCGGCAACCAGGGCCCGTTGACCTGCCTCTGCATCATCGATGTTGTCCAAAATCAGAGAAGCAGAGAGTTCAGCCTGGAAGTCATTTAACGATCGCAGCTCTGAAATAATTGCTCGCGGTGCATCTATTGATCGTCCATAGACCATCTTCCATGCATCCCGATAAGCCTGACTCCAGTGCTTACCCACAAAATACTTGTACTTCTTCAGCGCTACGTAGCTGAGGTCATCTTCGGGCTTCAAAACCTCATAGAAAACAGCGCTGCCAAGAAACGACTGGGTAGGGCCACCATAAATTTCTTCCAAGTCAGTTACATACTGGGGTGAATTTTTGCGCGCAATCATGAACTTTTGCTCCGCAACCAATAAAGAGGGAAATTGCAACACTAAGTGGATCAACCTCGTGAATCAGTTTGCATTCCCCCCGGTTTTTGGCTTCTTGAAATTCAGATTCAATACTGATTGCTTTAAGAAGACAAAAAACCATGCTGACTCATGATTGCTTGATAGTGTATTTTGCTGCTTTGACGAAACTATCAAGAAAAATCGATTTTTGCAATCCCTGCCATCATTTCAAGGCTGAATTGATTTGTTAGAAGTATTACCGCTGTGATCAATTGATACCAAATTAGACCATTTACTTGTATAAACAATGACCTTGAGGAAATAATTCAAAATAAATCTGAGAAAAATTTAAACTAAAATTTGGTTTGGAATCTATATCGATAAAAATCAAGCAATTGATTGATGATTTCGTGAATTTGAATGCATGAACATATGTCTTTAGCTAAAATTTTGATTGCCAAAGTAGCAAATTTTGATCGAAGTCAACGTCCATTGAGGCCAAGGCTTGCTATCGATAGGGCTGTCATTAAGATGATGCGCTTTCGCTGCAAGGACTCGCTGATCCCAAGCTGCGATCGATCCTGAATGGACGTTGACTGGATCGCTGAACCGAACCGGAACTGACGGCCTGAGGATTAGCCCAAGGCGAACTTTAAACGCATCATCAGGCGGGGAATGTAGGTATAAAACCGATCATGGCGAAGCTGAATCGCATCAATGCTGCAACTGCCGCAATGGACTCCTGGCGGCGGAACGGCAATCCGCTGCACCACTTGGTCGGAAACGCCGGCCCAGGGCAAGTGACCCACGGGACTTTGCAGGGAGCGGTTTAATTCCGACTCGTTGCGCCAATCGCTGCTGATGAAGTCCTGTTCGGTGCGGGGGGCGGCGATTTTCCAACCGACGCGATCGCGGAAGTTGTTCACGGCCGCTTCCAGGTTGGTGGGATGGGCAATGGTGGCCGCTTGCCAGAGCCGCAACTGCACGCTGAGACCGAAGCGGCCGTTGCTGGCCGTGAGCCAGGCTTGGTCAATTTCGCGAATCAGGGCCGGGTCAGTCAAGGCGGGGCCAGCCGGTGGCATGGTGGCAGATTCGGGGGCCAACAGGCGGCGCGTGAGGCGATCGGCCTCGACCCAGTTTTGGGCTTGCAGGTGGGTTTGGAGTTGGGCAATCAGTTGGCGGGCTGCTGCGTCGGTGGCTGGGGTTTCGGTTTGGCAAGTCCCAATGGTCGATCGGGCAAATTTGCCAGCTCCGAAGTAATGCACAATCTGGATTTGTTTGGGCTGGCCGGCCATGGGTCGCAAGCTGACGTAAAGCCCATGGGCCGAGGCGGGTGTGCCATAGAGCCGATCGCCATTATTGGGTTGCGCACGAAACTCGCCATCAAAGGGCAAGCGGGAAAAGTCCGCATCGGGAGCCAATTGCCGATAATCCTGAACCACGGCGTTTCGGATCAGGGTTTGCAGATGCCCGTTGCGGGTTTGTGTCAACACCGTGAGGGTGAGGGGGGTTGTGCCGGAAGATTCGGGCCCCGCTACTGGCCCCGCCACTTGATAGGTCAAGGTGGTGTTGGATCCCCAAGTCGCCATGGTTTCGCAGGTGAGGCGGGTTGGGCTGGCCTGGGTTGGGCTGGCTTGGGTTGTATTGGTTTGGGTTGTACTGGCTTGAGCCGTGCTGGTTTGGATTGTCGTGACGGGAATCGCGTTGGTTGGGCCTGCGTTGGCCTGCGCCGCGATCGGGTGGGTGGCGGTGGCCATGAGAGCCAGGGTGAAAGCATGGCTCCATCGCTGGAAAAGCGCGAGTTTCAACATAACGGAATCACAAAATGACGGAATGGCAAGCAATTGGGTTTGCTATCCGTGTTATCCGTTCCGTTAGCGTTGGACTCAGGAGCAATGGACGCTTCCTGAAGTTGATCGCCATTAACGGGCGATCGGGGGCTGGTTGCTGAAGTGGTTATAGGCGGCGCGGGAATAGTCGCGGATGGCTTCGGCGGCCTTGGGATCGTTGGGGGCCCGTTCTGCCAACACGGCAATTCCGTAGCGACGGCCGTTGGGGGTGTCTACCAAGCCTGTGTCTGCCAACAGCTTCGCCAATGTGCCGGTTTTGTGGGCCACCTCGCCACCTTTACCAACGCCCTTCGGTAGCAGACTGTTGGCCGCCGTGCCGCGCATGATGCTCAACAGCCGATCGCGCGATCGCATGGAAACCAATTCGCCCCGGTTAATCAATGCTGTTAATTGCACTAAGTCCCGAGCGGTGGTGCGGTTCAAACCGGTAATATCCGGCAGCAAGTCGCGGATACTTGTGCCCTGTAGCCCCCAGGATTGAAACCGCTGGTTCAGGGGGCCAGAGCCACCCGTGCGGGCCATGATCATGTTGGTGGCGGTGTTGTCGCTGATCACAATCATTTGGCGGGCGGTGTCGATCGCGGAGAATTTTTGGCCCGGTTTTTGATATTGCATCGTGCCCGCCTCGGGAGCCACAAACCGCGCCTCCATGGTCAGCATTTCATCAAGGCGAATTTTGCCCGCATCCACATCCTGAAAAAAGGCCACTAGGATCGGCACTTTAATCGTGCTGGCGGCGGCGACCGATCGGGTATCGTTCCAGGCGGCAAAATCTCCCGTATCCAAATCCAAGGCAGCCGCATGAAGAATTAGGCTGGGATAGCGAGCGGCAATTTTTTGGAACTGATCGCTCAATGAGGCGATCGGCTGGCGAAAGGCGGATCCCGGCGGCGGCAACGCGGGGCTGGCCAGTTGTTTTTGGCCTTGGCGCACCACTTGGTTAATCTGTGTGCCAGCGGGGGAAGCCGTTTGGCGCATGGCCGGATCAAAGGCCATCAACACCGTGCCCACGATCGCCCCTAAACCAGCCCCCACAATCAAGGTGCGCAAAGCCTGTAACCACAGAGGGTCGCCCTTGCTGCGGCGAGTGGGCGGCCGGTCTGGGGCTGTTGGGCGGGGCCGGGGCGATCGCCCGTTGGCCTGGCCCGGTTCCGGGGTGGTGGGCCGGGTCAGCCGATCGACCGTACTTTGCAACCAATTTTGGTGAGCGGGAGGCCGAGCACGGGAACGACGCGCACCGGGCGGCGGGGGCACAGCAGCCAGGGGCCGAGGGGCAGGCAAAGGGCGAGGGCGATCGGGCGGTTGGGGCATGGCAAGTTCGGTTTCAGCCCAAAATTTGGCGGCCATCCCGAGCCAATCTCAAGATCGGGATGGCTGGCATTTTACTGGCCAGAGTTGGGGCGCGGCAAATGGTCGATCGCCCAATTCAGTTGTTTAATGGCTCCCCACAACAGCGCCACATCATTTTGGGAAGGATTTGCCCGCTGCAAGATTCGCCGCAATTTTTCCATGCGACTGCTGGCCGTGTGGGGATATAAAAAGCCCGATCTCAACAACAGATCTGCCAAATCTTGATGGAAATGCTCCACTTGCTCAAAGGGGGCCAGGGCGATCGGCTCGGGGGCAACTTGGGGGTGAAGAGTAACCTCGGGGCCAGGGCTGGTTTCTGGGGCTGGGCGGGCCCACTCATAGGCACAAACCGCCACCGCTTGGGCCAAGTTCATGGAGGGATAGTCATCGCTGGTGGGAATGCGGATGAGTTGTTGGGCATATTTCAGCTCGTCGTTGGTTAAGCCCCGATCTTCCCGCCCAAAGACCAACGCCGCCGATCGCCCGGCCCGCAACCAAGGCAAGGCCGCCGCTGGTTCCCGCACCGGCACAGGAGAATCCCAATCTCGCCCGATCGTGGCTCCAACCCGATCGCACCCGGCCAAGGCCTCGGGCAAGCTGGCCACCTCGATCGCTTCCTCCAGCAAATCCCGCGCGTGGATGGCCATTTGCAGGGCTTCGCGCCCCAGTCGATCGCATTGGGGATTCACCAACACCAGCCGCCGCAACCCAAAATTCTTCATCACCCGCGCGACGGAACCCACATTCAGCGGCCCGGCCGGTTCCACCAGCACGATCGTTAAAGACATGGTTCAAAAAAGGTAAAAATCAAAAGGCAAAAGGCAAAAAACACAGAGAAAAAACACAGAGAAATAGAACGGCTAGCCCAAATTTTCCTTTTTCCTGCTCCCTTCTGCCTTCTTCCTTTTTCCTTTTTCTCCGCACCCTAGGGGCCCTGTAGCCGTCGCCAAGTCCATTGGCCGTCCGGCTGTCGATGCCAACGCAGCAGTTGGGCCGGCGACTCGCCACCGTAGGGATCCGCCGACTCGGGCAGCCGACCCAGGGCCCGACGCGGCGCAATGGTGGCCAGGGCGATCGCCTGTTCCGGGGTGCAAAGTTGCCAACGAATCAGGTTCAAAACCCCCTCCAGCAGGCTGAGGGTTGTGCCCGACAAAGTGCCATCGGACAGGCGAGCTGTGCCGTTTTTCACCTCAATGGTGCGTTCATCCCAAGGATAGATTCCGTCGGGCAACCCCAAGGGAGCCAAGGCATCGCTCACCATAAACAGCCCCCTGTGGCCCTCGCTGGCCCGCAACAGCACTTGCAACATGGTGGGACACACATGCACCCCATCGGCAATGAAGCCACAGCGCACGCCCGATCGAACAATGGCCGCACCCAAAAGCCCCGGTTCCCGGTGGTGCAGTGGCGGCATGGCATTAAAAGCATGGGTGACCATGGTGGCTCCCCGATCGAACGCGGCCATGGCTTCCGCTGCCGTGGCCTGGGAATGGCCAAGGCTGACGGTAATTCCGCGCGATCGCAGCCAATCGATCGCCTCGCCCGTGGGATCCAATTCCGGCGCGAGGGTCATCTTGGCCACCTGGGCCGCGTGGGAGCCAACCACCGCCGCCACCTGATTGACCGTCAGGGGCAACAGGAATTGCTGTGGATGGGCCCCGCGCTTTTGTGGATTCAGGAACGGCCCCTCAAGATGTGCGCCCCAAATTTCCGCCCGATCGCCCGCTGGGTATTGGGTTCGGTAGTCCTGATAGGCCGCCAGCGTGGCCAGGCTTTGGTGAACTTTCTCGATCGCCGTGGTCACAATCGTGGGCAAAAAAGCCTGCACCCCTTGCCGCCACAGCAATTGGCAAATGCGATCCACTTGGGGCAAATCGGCCAAGGTCAGGTCTGGAAAGGCCAAACCCAAGGCTCCGTTAATTTGCAAGTCCACCCCACCGGGCGAGAGCCAATCGCCATGTAGGTCGATCGCATCGGCATTCAGCAGCGTGTCCGCCCGATCGCCCACCCCAAAAATCTTGGGATCATGGGGGTCAATTTCCGCCACCAACCCCCGATCGTCGCAGGTCAGGTCATAGAGTCCCGGTCGATCGATCAGTCGGGCGCGGTGGATGCGTCGATTTTGCCAATGGGTCATCGATCAATCATGATTGGGTGGCTTTGGCGGAAGCTCAGAAACTGAAGCTCAAAAATCGGGTCTATATCAGGTCTAAATCGAGTTGATCACACCAGCTTGGTGCTGTGCGATCGCGCCAACGCCTTAAATTTGAACAGGTTAACCGACTCTTTCCCCCTGCACAACCATGGCCACCCCCGCCTCCCCCCTGATTGGCATCATCATGGGCAGCGATTCCGACCTGCCCACCATGGAAGCCGCGATCGCCGTTTGCGAAGAATTTGGCATTCCCACCGAAGTGGCGATCGTCTCTGCCCACCGCACACCCGATCGGATGGTGAATTATGCCAAAACTGCCGTTGATCGGGGCTTGAAAGTGATTATCGCAGGTGCAGGCGGCGCAGCTCACTTACCCGGTATGGTTGCCGCCCTGACGGTGTTACCGGTGATTGGCGTGCCCGTGAGCACCCGCCAGCTCAGTGGCGTAGATTCCCTGTATTCGATCGTGCAAATGCCGGGGGGGATTCCCGTGGCCACCGTCGCGATCGGGAATGCCAAAAACGCCGGACTGTTGGCGGTGCAAATGTTGGCGGCCCATGACCCCGAGCTGTTGGCCAAGGTGCAAGCCTATCGGGACGGCTTGCGGCAAATGGTGGAAGACAAACAAACCCAGCTCGATCGCCTTGGTTACCGGGCCTACCTGCAACAGGGTTAATTAGCGGCTGAGAAACAGGGCTGAGGAAGCATGGCTCGATCGCCCCGGAGGCCTGGGCAAAGACCTCAACCGCTTCATTGCCTCCGGGGTGGCCGCAGGACTTGTATCAAATTTGACTTCTAAAATTTTCTCAAAAACGTAAAACCTGAGTCTCTCTTGTGCCGGTTAATCATCGGTGAACTCGTGTCCTATGGCCTGAGTTAGCGATCGGCCTTTGGGAGATTTGCACGATTTTAGGGGCGATCGGGTCTAGGATGGCCGCTCAACCATCCCCCGTGGATTACTTCGCTCCTTGCATTGATCGCGATCACTCATGCCAATTGATATTTTGATGGCAATGACGTGATTGGGATCATGCCCAATTAATAAGTTTAAAAATTTGATAAAGTTTCGTCTAATCTTGAGCTGTTCCTAAATTTTTCATGAACAACCGTTCGATTATCATCGAGCTGGTGTGCTCAAGGGACAGCCACAAACTCCACACTCTCCACAGCCACGTTCTCCACAGCCTTCTTTCCCTGCGAAAGATTGTCACGCTCTTCCCTTCTAGCCAGTCCCGATCGTTTCAAAATCAGACACTGAATCAGACTCTGAACGTGCTGATTGGGTTCCCCGTCTATCAATCCATCTGCCCCCTCTGATGCGTGGTTTGGTTGGGGTTCTGGGACTTTGGGTCACTGGTTCTGATCGCTTCAACCAGTTTGGTCGATCGCAAGATTTCTGCGATCAATAGCCTGTAGGGGGCAATCCCCTTGAATGGTTCAACTCCCTCTCAAATAGATGGTTTCACCCCCAATTGCTGAGACCCATGATGAAGCCGCTTGGCCTATTTGGCAACGGTAGATCAGTGGCTTCTGATTGCTCGTGACTTATAGATTTGTTCTGTTTTTATCATTTTCAATTGTTTTTTTGTCAAATCATGTTCGCTTTGATACGCAAGGCTTCTGTTTTTTCGATGATCTGTGCCAGGATCCGTTTAGGGGTTTTCGTGATTTTTAATCAACTCCGCTACTCGCAGATTTTTGACACATTTCCCAATCAATTCCATCAAATAACTCAATTGCGTACTCGGTTTGATGATGGATAGACTTCTGACCCGATTTTGGCTTTAGTGCTGGCTGACTCTTAACGCTGTCGGTGATGAATTACAGGTCAGTTGCAGACAGGTTGCAAATTATTAACGCATCAGCCCGATTCCTTGTAATTTTCTTTTGGGATCAGTGATTTCAAGTCCCATAAAAACGGGAATAGTTATTTAGGGGAACTTAGATTTAGCAATGATTTTGGTCTTCAATTTATGCCTGGAAATCGAACTGAATTCCAGGCGCTCCAAGGGCTTGGCCGTGAGGTATCTATGGGAAACCTGAAGGGCCAGTGCAGGATCTGACTTGGTGGCATTGATTGCCGATTCTGTTGTTGCCATGCTGGTAATAATTATGACGGAGTTTGAGGGGGGAAAGGGGGATGCAAGGGCTGTTGGCGGAGAGATGGAAAGGGTGCAGAGGTTATGGAGCGATTGTCGGAGGTCAAGCCGTTTGCGACTGGTTTGCAACCGCAGGGAGTGCAGTTGGTAATGGATCAAGAAACTGCTCAAGCGAATGAGCGGGCCCTGCGAACTTTAGAGCGGGCAATTGTGTTGTCAGAGGGTCAGTTTTCTCTGGTGTTGGTGCGTTGTAGTTATGAGCGCTTGCGTCAGAGTGTGTTGGATTGGGTAGCCGATCGCTCGGGAGAGGGGCAGCCGTTCGATCGGGTGACTTGCCTGGTGGTTCCGCCCACCATCAAAACGCTCTATCCGTTGGTGGCGGCGATTTCGGATCCCTGTCCGCCCCGGGCGGTGATGGTGCTGGGGCTGGAGATGGCGGAGTCGCTGGATACAGTGTTTGCGCTGGCGAACCAGATGCGCGATCGCTTCAAGCAGTTGCCGTTCCCGATCGTGTTGTGGCTGACGGATGAAAGCCTGGACAAGCTGAAGCGGGTGGCTCCGGATCTCAAGAGCTGGGCCGCCACGCCGGTTCGGCTGGAGATGGACACGCAGGGGGTGATTGACTTTTTGCGGGAGCGGGCCAGTCAGGCGTTCGATCGGGCCTTTGCGGCTTCGGCGGGCTATTCAATCTATCAACTGCCGCCGGCCTTGGCGGAGGCCCGCCACCGGCAGGAGCTGGCGGCGGCGCGGGCGGACTTGGCCAAACGGGGCGTGCAGTTGGATGTGGATTTGCTGGCTAGTGTGGAGTTCCTGGAAGGGTGGACGGCCATGGGCCGGGGGGACTATGAGCTAGCGCTGAAGATGTTTGGCAATGCGTTGGACAGTTGGCAAACCTTGGCCCAAGCCTTGCGCCCAGCGGCCGCCAATACCAACGCCAACGACAACGCCAATGAGCCACCGGCCGCTGTGAACACAGAGGGGGCGATCGCCCTGCCCCGGTTGCCCATTTCCCCGATCGAAGCCCAAGTTCGTTCAGGCCTGTTGCGGTTTTATGTGGGGTTTTGCCATGCGCGTTTAGCCCTGGGCAACAGCAATCCCGTGGAATTGCCGGAAAGCCAGTCGGCCCGGGCCCAGCGCTGGCGACTGGCTCGAGAAGCGCTACAGGCCTGTGCGGATTGTTTCGCAGCGCTCGATCGCCCCGATCTCACGGCCAAGTTCATTGGGTCATTGGGGGAAGTGCTCCAAGAACTCCACGACTGGTTGGGGCTGGAGCAATTGGCCCAGGTGGCAACGGCGCTCCATGGCGCACCGGATCATCCGGGGAACCGGGCTGAGTTGGCTCGGGACTGTTGCTTTTTGGCGGAAGTGGCCCTGGTGCAAACCCGTTGGGAACAGGCCTGCGAGTGGGCGGAGCGGGCCTTGAACCATCTGTCCCATGCCAGTGCCCATGACCCAACGGCCCTGGGGCCCGATCTGTTGCGGGCGGTGCGGTTGCGCCAAAGCCAAGCTTGGTTTCTGTTGGGGGAAGCCAATTGGCATTTGGGGCGCTCTGGTTTAGCCATCAGCCATTTGGAGCGGGCCCGGGCCACGGTTTGGAACTTCGAGCAACCCCAGTTGACGGTGCGGTTGTTGTCGCGGTTGCGGGAGGTTTATTTCCAGCAAACCCGCTACCTGGATGCGTTCCGAACGAAGCAAGAACTGCGGCGCGTGGAACACCAATGCAGTTGGTTAGCGTTTATTGGCGCGGGCCAACTGCAACCGCAACCGGCGGCCCTGGTGGACGATGGCATGGTGTTGCCGGTGGCGGCCCCGGAAATTGCCGCCTCTGGCCGCCAAAAAGATGTGGAAAATTTGATCGCTCGCTTGGCCCGGGCCGATCTGAAGCTCACGGTGGTGCATGGTCATTCGGGGGCGGGCAAGAGTTCGTTGCTGAAAGCCGGTTTGGTGCCGGAGTTGCATCGGCGGGCCTTGGGCGATCGGGATGTGTTGCCGGTGACGATCGAGGTTTATACGGACTGGATCGCAGCCACGGAAAATGCCCTTGATCGAGCGGCTGACCAAAAGGGTCTCGACAACGATCGCACCCTCACCACTTGGGACGACCTGGCGATCGAGGCAAATATTGCCCTGCCCAGTTTGGATCTGTCGGTCAACAGCCAAGGGCTACGGTTGCGGGCCCTGCTCGATCGGCTTCAGCAGTTGAGCCAGCAAAACTTCGCCATCATTCTGATCTTTGACCAGTTTGAGGAATTGTTTTTCCACTGGCCCACGGTGGTCGATCGCCAGCCCTTCTTTGAGTTTCTGCGCGATTGCTTGAATGTGCCCTACGTCAAGCTCATCATCTCCATGCGGGAAGATTACCTACATTTCTTGCTGGAGTGGGAACGGGCCACGGACTTGTCAATCATTGACGACAACGTGTTGGCCCGCCAGGTTCGCTATTACGTGGGAGACTTTTCGCCCGCCGATGCCCGTGCCACGATCCAAAGCCTCACGGAGCGATCGCGCCTGGGCCTGGAACCCGACCTGATTGATGCCCTGGTGGGTGAATTGGCCCGCGAAACCGGTGAAGTCAACCCGATCGAGCTGCAAGTGGTGGGGGCCCAACTCCAGGCCGATCGCATCGTCACCCTAGCCGAATACCAGCGGGAATATGGCTCCAAAGAAGTGCTCGTGGAGCGCTACTTGGAAAACACCATTCGCGACTGCGGCCCCGAAGGCGAAAACATCGCTCGCGAAGTGTTATTCCTGCTCACCGCCGAAAATGGCACTCGCCCCCTCAAAACCCGCACCGAGCTAGCCGTTGAACTGGGAGCCAGCGATGGGCAACTGGAACTGGTGTTGAACATTTTGTCCGGAGCCGGTTTGGTGGTCATGTTCCGGGAGTCCACCGCCGACTTCTATCAACTGGTGCATGACTACCTCGTCACCTTCATTCGCCAGCAGCGCCAAGCCGACGAACGGGCCCGCTATCGTCTCACCCAGTCCCAACTGAACGCCATCCTCAAAAAACGAATTCAGGAACTCTATGCTGCTGGCGCAGTGCTCGGAATTTTGTTTTTGTCGTCCTCCAGTTTTGCGGTGTTGTTGGGGGCCGATGAAATCAGCGCCCAAATTGATGCCAGCACCGCCGTTTCGGAGGCCCTGATTGGTTCCAACCAGCCCTTTGAGGCCCTGCTCTCGGGTCTTCAGGCCTGGCAGCAACGGAGCCAACGTCAATGGCTGCTGTGGGCCAAACCCAACGCCCGCTTGGCCACGGAGCTGAAGGTGGGAGCCAGTTTGCAGCAGGCCCTCAAGCATGTGCGGGAGGTGAACCGCATTGAAGGGCGCTTGGGCCATGTGGAAACGGTTTGGGACGTGAGTTTCAGTCCCGATGGGCAATTTCTGGCCACGGCCAGCAGCGATCGCACCGTGCGGTTGTGGCAGCGCAGCGGAGAACCCCTGGCGGACAACCAAGGGCGACCGATCGTGCTGAACCATGAAGGGGCCGTGACCAACGTGGTGTTCAGTCCCGATGGGGAATTTTTGGCCACCAGCACCGGCAAGCGGGGAACCGCTGGCAAATTGCGACTGTGGAACAGGGCGGGCAAATTGGTGCGGGAATTGGGTGAACATCCGGCCCGCATCAACAGCGCCGCCTTCAGTCCCGATGGGCAATTGATCGCCACGGCCAGCGACGATCGCACCGTGCGCCTGTGGAACCTTCAGGGCCAAGTGGTGCGCCAACTGACCACCCACGGCGGCCCCGTGCAATGGGCCAGCTTCAGCCCCGATGGGCAACTGATCGCCACGGCCAGCGACGATCGCACCATCAAGCTTTGGAACCTGGACGGCCAAGAACTCGCCACCCTTCGCGGCCATGGCAACAGCGTCATGAATGTGACCTTCAGCCCTGATGGTCAATTCCTCGCCTCCGCCAGCCTGGACAAGACCATCCGCATTTGGACCCGATCGGGCAAACCCGTGCGCATGTTATCGGGACACCGGGATGGTGTCTTAAGTGTGGCCTTCAGTCCCGATGGGCGCTATCTGGCTTCCACCAGTGAAGACAAAACCATTAAATACTGGACGTTTTGGGGCAACCTAGAACAAAACTTCGCTGGCCACACCGATCGGGTCACCAGCGTGGCCTTCAGTCCCGATGGGTCTACCCTGGTCACCAGCAGCTACGATCGCACCGTTCGGTTTTGGCGTTTGCAGCCGGAATCGATCACCCAAATCACGGCCCACACCGATCGCATCTATGGCGTAGACATCAGCCGCGATGGGCAAACCATCCTGTCCGCCAGCCGCGATCAACAGGTGAAACTGTGGGATCGCAACACCTACCGCCCCACCCACTTCCAGGATCCCGGCGGTGGGGTGCGAGTGGCCGCCTTCAGCCCCGACAGCCGTTGGGTTTTGGTGGGCAGCAACGATGGGCGGGTGCGGCTTTGGTCGCGATCGGGCCAACTGCAACGGGTCTTTGCCGATGAACTGGTGCTGCGGAACAACCCGATCGAATCCAACAACATTTCCAGCGTGGCCTTCAGTCCCGATGGCAAACTGATCGCCGCCACCTATCGCAGTGGTCGCGGTTACCTGTGGCAACCGGACGGCAAACAGGTGGCCGCCTTCAAGCTCACCTCCAGCGACGATCGCGCCAAACGACTCAACAGCATCACCTTCAGTCCCGATGGTCGCATCCTGGCCACGGGTGGAGATGATGCCCTGATTCGACTTTGGACGTTGCAAGGGGAACCCATCCGCACCCTCGCGGGCCACAGCAGCTTTGTGAATGATGTCACCTTTAGTCCCGATGGGCGTTACATTGCTTCCGCTGGGGACGATAGCACCGTCCGCCTGTGGAGTGCCAACGGTTCCCTGCTGCAAGTGTTGGGTCATGGGGATGCGGTCAACAGCGTGCGGTTTAGCCCCAATGGTCAGTTTTTGGCCGCCGCCAGTTGGGATGGTTCCGTGACCCTTTGGAGTCTGGATGGCAAGATGATCAAGGTTTTTCGGGAGCACAAATCCGGCGTGGGCGGCGTGCGGTTCAGCCCCGATGGCAAGCTGTTGGTATCGGGAGGGTTTGATCAGCAGTTGGTGATTCGCGATTTGGACTTGGAAAACTTGCTCGATCGCAGTTGTCGTTGGCTTCAGGATTACCTGCGACCCAAGGGCGAAGCGGCGGGCAACTTGACGCAACTGGCGCGGGCCTGCCGCAATCGCTTTCGCCCCTAGTCGATCGATCCAATCAGGCCAATCCAGCAAATCAGGCCAATCCAGCAAATCAAGCGAATCGATCCCCAGCGAATCGATCGACTGGTAAATCCAGCCCTTGCTACTGAATCGACTAAATCGACGGCCTATCCAACACCAGATCCCGCGTATTCTCGCGCATTCCCGCGTATTCCCTAGGGCAGCATCGTGGCGGCGGCGGCTCGCATCTTGGAAAGGGCAGTCCGTTCAATTTGGCGAATCCGTTCCCGGGTGAGGTTCAAATCTGCCCCGATCGCCGCCAATCGGGCATCCCCTTGAATTAAGCCAAACCGCCGCATCACCACCAGTCGCTCCCGTTGATCCAACAGGCCCAGCAGGGTCACCAAAGCGGCGCGATCGTCCACCGCATCCAACACATGATCCAGATTCACACTGGCATCGGGAATCAGGTCGATCGCATGGTCAGAATCGCAATGATTCGTCAGCGGCGCATCCAAACTCTTGGGCGGCCGACCATAGGCTAACAACGTCTGCAATTCCGTAACCGTCAGCTCCATCGCCGCCGCCACCTGTGCCGTGGTGGGCGGGTGGCCCAACTGCCCCGACAGTTGAGCCGTCACCTTCCGCACCTTGCGCAGGCGATCGTTCACCTGAATCGGTAGCCGAATCGTCCGGCTTTGGTTGGCCAAGGCCCGCGCCACCGCCTGCCGAATCCACCAAGTGGCATAGGTGCTGAACTTGTAGCCCAAGCGCTCATCAAATTTTTCGGCGGCGCGATCCAGTCCCAAGCTGCCCTCCTGAATCAGATCCAGCAAATCCAGACCCCGACCGGTGTAGTGCTTGGCAATGGACACCACCAGCCGCAAATTAGCCGCCACCAGCCGCGCCTTGGCCTGCCGCCCTCGCCGGGCGATCGCCTTGGCCCGCGCAGACTGGGGCTGATCTCGATCGCGCAGGGATTGCCAAGCCCGAATGGCCGCACCCAGTTCTCGCTCCTGTTCCGTGGTGAGGAGGGGAATTCGCCCAATTTCCTGCAAATAGACGCGCACCGTGTCAAAGTCAAGGGTTTTACGCATGATCGTGAGTGCTTCTTGCTTGCGACTTGCCGAAAAAGACTGCTAGCAATCCTCAGTCATCCCCAAAGGCAGCTCCAGAGATTGCCCCACAGACATCCCCACAGACATCCCCGCGAGAACGGTCACTGAGGGACGAGTTTGTAACGACAGCTTGGTGAATAGCGTTCGCTCTGGAGGCGACCTTGATTGGTGACTTCGATTGGCGACTTCGATTAATGTACAATATTCGTACAGATATCACAAGGCTAAAATCTGCGCAAAAAATCCTCAACGAAAAACCCTCAGCCCAGAATCCTCAGTCCAGAGTCCTCAACGAAGCCGATCGCCCTTGGGAAGAGGGTAATCATGACTTTGAGCGTGAGTTTGAGCATGTTCAAGGAAGGATCGATGTCCCCTCAGCGAGAAGGTAGTGATCAAGGTGGTGAGCATCGATCGCCCTACTCGCTGGGTCACCAAATAAAAAGCGGGAGCCATCATTCACTGGCTCCCGCTCCGTCATCTCTACCAATATTTTTTTTTGCAACAAGTTTTGCAACAAAAAGCTGAGGGGATAGACCATCCCCACTGGCAAGCTTCTACAGGTTGCCGCCCCGGAAGGCCAAAATAAACACAATCACCGGGCCGGCAATCACTAGAAGTGCCAACGTGGTCAGTTGCCCCACCACCAACCAGTTAATGCCGCCGATCGCATCCGTCAGTGCTTCCATAGTCTTCCCAGTCCCTTTAGGTCTTGAAATCGGTTTTGAGTCGTTTTTGAGTCATTGATGATCTGAGACGCTCTGGATCATGAATGACTCGTTGATGCTCTGATCAGGGTCTGATCATGGGCCGAGTGGCTGGGCCAAGCTGGTTTCTAAGCCAGATGTTGCCACCCATCATTGCGAAAAATCGATTCAATTATCCTACGGTTGGCGACTCGGGAGATTTAAGAAAGTTTACAAAAATCCATCTCGACTCCCATGAAGCGGCTGGGGTTGTCTGCGGGTCGGCCGTGGGCTGGCGAAGTTGACCCGATCGCCCAATCCCCATCGAGCCTGAACGCATCCGTTTGATAGAATATCTCCGTTCGGGCGCTCGCTCGGTGGCATGGCCTGAGCGCGCTGTGTTGGAAAATACGGAAAAATCCTATGACGATCGCCTTTCAACTCGTTCTTTTTGCGCTGGTTGCGTTGTCGTTGATCTTGGTTGTGGGTGTGCCAGTGGCCTATGCACTTCCCCAAAGCTGGGATCGTTCCAAGCCCTTGCTGTACCTGGGTTCCGGTGTTTGGTTCCTGTTGGTGATTGCGGTAGCCGTTTTGAACTTCTTTGTGGCTTAGGGTTCGATCGCAGCCGCTACCACAAGTCAAACCAATACCAATAGCCATTCAAACAGTAGCCCTGAGCCGCTGTGCAAGGTTAAAAGCAAGGTTGATGGGGGCGATCGCTTGCCCCTAATTTGTTTTGGCCAAATTTCTTGGCGAATTGAGTTTCTTGGCCAATTGAGTCCAGTTTTGAGTGCAACATGGCTGTTTTTGAAGGAAGTTTCGATCGCGCTGGATCACAACGATTTGCCATCGTTATTGGCCGCTTTAACGACCTGATCACCAGCAAATTACTGGCCGGTTGCCAAGATTGCCTCAAGCGCCATGGGGTGGATATTGACCCCCAAGGCCGCCAGGTGGACTATGTTTGGGTTCCCGGTAGCTTTGAAATCCCCACCGTTGCCCGCCAATTGGCCCTCAGTCAGCGTTACGATGCCGTGATTTGCCTGGGCGCAGTGATTCGCGGCCAAACGCCGCATTTTGATTACGTTTGCGCGGAAGTTTCTAAGGGAATTGCCGCCGCCAGCTTCCAAACCGGTGTGCCGGTTGTGTTTGGCATTGTCACCACGGACACGATGCAACAGGCTTTGGAGCGGGCAGGCATTAAGAGCAACTTGGGTTGGAACTATGCCATGAGCGCCCTTGAGATGGCGAGTTTGATGGCACAGGTGCGGACGGTGGCTCCGGCGGTTGACGCACCCCCGATCGCCCTAGGATCTTTGCCTCCCACCCTCTCGGAAGCCTAAAACCCCCAAACCCAAATTGTCGCGTGATCAATTGTGGGTTGATCGCGCGATTAATTCATGATTAACCAGCATGAACGGGTATTAACGGGTAACAATTTGCTCGATCGCCTGCTTCAGTTCTTCGGCACTGAGATCCGTGATCACAAAGACTTCTTGAATTGTTTTGCCCTTGCGTGCAATTAGCTTGTAGCCGCCTCGGATCGGTACGGAAACTTTGAGCTGTAATTGGGGGCTGTTGCTGCGACCATGGGAGAGCACGGCCGGCGTGATGGTGCTGATGCCCGTCACTTGGGTTAGCTTTTCCAAAATCGGAATCAGCCCATCCAAATGAGTGGAATGGTTCCAAACCAGTCGCCCTGAAGTGGGGGCGGCTTTGGCTTTTTTGGCGTTTTTTGGGGACTGGTCTGGCTCGGGCGATCGGGAATTGGCTTGGGGGGCAGGAATGGCGGCGGTGGGTTGTTTTTTGGATTTTGCCATGACGTGGGGCGCTGAATTTAGGCGCTTTCTAGGGGAGCCATGGTTAGTCCTTCGCGGCTCAGTTGTTGGTGATAGAGTTCTGCTTGTTCTTGGGGGCCAACCCAAACAATGGCTTGTCCTTCGTTATGAATTTGATAGGTTAATTTCCAAGCCCGATCGGTTGTCATATTTGGAATATATTTCGACAAGCAATTGGCGACGTGATTGAAAGTGTTCACGTCGTCATTCAAGACAATTACTTTATAGTTTGGATAGGTTTTGCGGACGGTTTGATCGGTTCGTTCAGGAGTCTTGACCGGGGCTGTGGTGGCAGCCCGATGCAATGGTTGAGGGGCGAGCACAGCAGTCATAGGGGCGATCGAGCGGTAGTTTTGCGGGGACAGAAAGCAGCGATCGGTTGAGCCAAATACGCAATGATCAGACTGATGCAAATTGTAACAAAATGATTTGGATTCGCGGCTCGATCGCGCCACTAGCGATCGCCCGCCTGATTCAATGCCAAATTCAACAATTGCTCGGCAATGCGGCGAGCGGCTCCGGGCGGGCCCAACCGTTGCCGGCCATTGTCGATTTTGACCTGCCATTGGGTTGAATCTCGAAGTAATTGCTCGATCGCCTCCGGGAGTTCCGTTGGCTCCTGAATCCAAGTGACAGAGGGGCCCAACAGGCGGGTTTGGGCTTCCGCAAAAGCGGGGGTGAATTGGGGCCCGTTGCCCGACAGCGTAATGGCCGGCTTGCCCAAGCCCACCACCTGTTCCGTGGCTGTGCCGGCCGTGGCGATCGCGAAGTGAGCCGCCTTGGCCCAATCCCAAAACCGATCGCTAGCCAGCTCCAACTGGGCTAACTCGTAATGCCATTGTTCCCCGGTGCTCGATCGCCAGCCGGCCTGCTGAAGGGCCTGCTGAAGCGGCGCACGATCGATTCCAGGGGCGATCGCCGCCTGCAACATCACCCCCCGTTGGGCCAAATCGGGCCAGGCTTGCAACGCCGTCAACATGCGTCGCCAATTGTCCAGCACCTCTGGAAAACGCGACCCCGGCAACAGCAACACGCGCAAGGCTGACCCCGGCTCCGGCCGAGCGCAATCGGGCAAATCCCCCGTGAAGCCGTCCATCATTGGATTGCCACAGTCAAAGGTGCGATCGGGCAGCCAGCGCCGCAAAATCTGAGCCGTCAGTGTGTCGCGCGGAAACAAACCCCGACAGCGCGATCGTCCCATCAACCACCGTTCCCAGGGCAGATAAACCGAACCCGACCAGCCCTCCCAACGCCGGGCCCCCAAAAACTGCCCTTGACTATCCCGCAGGTAATATTCCGATTTGGCCGTGCCCACAAAGCCATAGGGCGCACCGCTGGCCCAAGCAAACAACAGGGGCACAATGTCACCCACCGCCAACACCAACAGCGGTTCTTTGCTGGTTGCCCGGTGTGTTTGCACCCACTGCCGCACCGATCGCCACTGTTGCCAAGTCAGGCCCACCAGACCCCCGCGCATGTCCCGCAGCAGTTGGCCCGCATCCATATAAACAAAACCGCCCGACGGCAGGGTTTTCACTTCGCCAATAATCGGGATTCCGGCGCGTCGGTAGGCGTTTCCTTCTCCCACCAGTGGCAAAGCGAATCGATCGGGCTGGGTGGGCAACTGTGCAAAGGCTTGCAGAATTTGCACCGCGATCGCGTCTTCACCATGGCCATTGCTGATGCACAGAAGCTTCATGGCACGAACCGATCGGTCAGCCGTTTTGGCACAACAACATCCATCAGGATCATTCAGCTCAAAAGACTAGTTAGCTCAAAAAACTAAGCTCAGAATCAAAGCGGGCGGCGGGAATCGAACCCGCAACGACAGTTTGGAAGACTGTAGTTTTACCACTAAACTACGCCCGCGAAGGCTGGTGGTTGGGTTTTTGGCAACCCGGGCAATCATTCTATCAGAGCCAAGGCCGATCGCACCGTCTCCGGTCAATTTAATTTCGGTCTGGCTTTGGCCACCCGATCGGGGGCTGGGCGGTGGTGAATGTTTGGCGGCGGAGAGGCTGGCGCTACGTGATGATGGGGGGCGATCGCGATCGAGAGGTGGTGATTTGACCAACCAGCACCACCGCCACCCAACTGAGCTACTGACGGTAATGAACAACCATCCCAAAGCGATGCGGGCGAGCACGGAGGCGCGATTGATCTATCAAGGACGATCAGACATCAACCAAGTGGAAGTGATCAACATGGTGACTGAATACCTCCGCGATCGCGCCACCACTCCTTGCAACCAATCGCAGTGATCGCCGTGGCTAGACTGGGAGTGAGCAGCATTTGCGGAGGATGCCTATGTCTGTTTCGCCTGCGATCGCCTCGTCGTCTGATCCGGTGATTGATTCAGAGGCTGGGGCGATCAAACCAATTGTATATTTTAGGTCAGTTGGTCGATCAATGACTGAATAGGAATTCTGAGTTCAGGAATGTCTTGAGTAGCTGTGAGCCAGACTGTTTCAAGATCAACACCAAAATAGTGATGAATCAACTTATCTCTCATGCCTGCCATTTGACTCCAAGGAATTGACGATTGTTGATCCCGTAATTCCGATGAAATCTGCTTAGTTGCTTCGCCAATGATCTCTAGCTGACGAATTACACCATCTTGAATCAGTGAATTTTTTAAAAACTTGTCTTTGTCAATTCCTTAAAACTTGTCTTTGTCAATTCCTTGCAAATAGAGACTTATTTTCTGAATAGCATCGAGAATATGTTGCAAGTAAATCGAGTCATTGAATTTTTTCATGATTTACAAAGTCTAATTTTTGAGAATCTTGATTTGCGTCGTAAATAATCTTTAATTCGCTCAGAATATCATTTCGCAAATAGGGAGAAATTGCGCCTTCGGTGAGGAGATCAACTGGGCGATCGAGGGCGACGGTGAGTGCTTGTTCGAGGGCAATGCAAGCTAACAAGCTAGTGGGGCGATCGAAGGTCACCACTAAGTCAATGTCGCTGTTTTCGGTGGCTTCGCCTCGGGCCATGGAACCAAACAGACCGATTTTGCAAACATGGTGCGCTTGGCAAAGGGTGATCAGGCGATCGACATCAAAGGGCAAGGGCAGCATGGGGCGATCGAGCAGGGTGGTTGCTGTCTAGTGTATCGGGCGGGAAATGGCAGCGGCTAGACTGGGAGTGAGCAGCATTTGCGGAGGATGCCTATGTCTGATCAGGAGCGGTGGCCAGCGAGGTAAGCCAAGCGTCAGCCACTTGCGGATAAGTTACGGGAATTGGGTGTTGATCCAGATTCGTTGGAATGAGTGGCGTTAGAGTTCAGTGTTCTTAAAACGTGGAGTGAGCTAATGACCGGGCAATAGCTGGTGAGGATCGAGCAGCAACCACTATCGCGACTGGAAAATGTTTTGCACCATCACCCGATCGAGGCCCGCCGCCACCCGATCGAGTTCGGCCACTTCGCCCGCATCCAGCAACCAGCCGATCGCCCCTGTGTTTTCCTTGGCCTGAATCAGGGATTTGGCCCCAGGAATTGGCATAGCGCCCTTGGCGATGCACCAGTTCAGCGCCACTTGGGTGATGGTTTTGGCCCTTGCTTGGGCGATCGCTCCCAGGCAATCGAGCAAGGGTTGCAGTCCCGGTAATAGTTGCCGAAACAGCACCCCGCGAATTCCCTTTGGGAGGGTCGTTTGGGGGTTGTATTTACCCGTGAGCAAACCCAACCCCAGAGGGCTGTAGGCAATCAGTTTGATCCCCAGTTCATCGCAGGTGTCCTTCAGTCCCAACTCCGTGACCGGGTAGGTGGACAGCAAGGAATATTGCACTTGCAACGTGGCGATCGGGATGCCGCGTTCTTGGAATCGGCGGTGAACCTGTCGTAACCGCTGGGGGCCAAAGTTCGAGAGGCCCACACCGCGCACCAGTCCTTGTTCGTAGAGGTCGCACAGCCCATCCAGCAGGGCCCATTCTTGCCAGGGAGCATAATTGGCCGTTGACCAGTGCAGTTGGGCCAAGTCCACTCGCCCCAGGCGCTGGGCTGAAGCTGCACAGGCCCTGACCATGGATCCCCGAGTCAGTCGCCAAGGATAGGCCGCGAGTTTGGTGGCCAAACAGAGGCGATCGCCCTGAGGCCCCTGATAGTCCCGGGCAAATTGCCCCAAAAGTTGCTCACTGCGGCCGTTCAGCCGTCCCGTGCCGTAGGAATCGCCCGTGTCAAACAGCGTCACGCCGGCCGCCACGCAGTGGTTAAACACTTGCTGCAACTCGCTGTCCATGGTTTCGTCATAACCCCAGAGCAGCCGGTTGCCCCAAGCCCAAGTGCCGCAACCCATCACGGGCAGGGCGATCGCCGAATTCTGCATGAGTCCGAGTCTGTTGACATCCTCCCCATCCTAAAGGAGTGGGGATTCTGGCCCTAGACCAACAACCGAAGTGGTTCGGCGAGACTATCGGTTGATGCTATCCCGTTTGATCCGACTCAGCACCCCCCACGGTTAAGCTCAATCATCGTCTCTTGGGAGTTGTCCCCTAGGCGATTTCTTGGACTCCGGTTGGGCATATTAAAGGTAAGAGACGATCGGAATCTTGTCCGTTTGGGAAAGGAACTGGGTTCGATCGGGCGATCCCCGTCAGGAGCCGGTTTTGTGAACCTGCCTAGTTCGTCTCCTGGCGTTGCTGGTTTGACCCGGGCGCTGGGTCTGCCGACTCGATCGGCTGGTCTGGAGGATGATCGAGTCATCTGACCGAAAATGCTCAGTATTTTCAGGGATTTCAGCGGGGTCAATTAAGCTTGAGCGCCCTAGCTGAGCCTATCGATGTTTGAGCGATTTCGCCCCTAGTGAATTGATGGTTGAGTAATGAAAACCAAAGTTCTTGAATGTATAAAATGCGTCTCGAAACTCAATTGGGTTTAAGATTTTCGTCAATTTTCTGATCTGCACTATAAATTTCTCGATTTCGGGTTTCAGTTCCCTAAAATACCCTTTGGTTCTGATCGAAAATATTAATGTAATTTAACAAGAAAGTAATTGCTAATTTTTGTGGCAAGGACGGCTATCAAAGTTTGCTAATTTTTGTTTAAAAGGATAATAAGATAATCTCGGCATTTCTGGGATTTAGGGCTTATCGCTAAGACTATGGCTACTAACTTGCTCGTGGATGCAGAAGCGGATCAAGCCATTATGCGACATCCAATCCAGGTTGAATTGGACACGAGCCTTTGGGATGTCATTGGGCAAATGTATCAAAATTGCCAATCCTGCTCTCTGAATGCACAAGATCATGATCATCATCACCCTATTATCCATCTCGAATTTTCTCATCAAGAACTAACCGCCAACTCTACCCATTCAAAGAATAGTTGGCCGGCGGATGATATCTTGGAAACGCATGTTTCAGGCTCCTTGCTCAATGGGTCTGCCGCAGTGACAGCGAGCGATCAAATTCAAGCCATTGCTGAACCGAATTTGTCCTTGGGCGATCGCGAGTCTAGTGGCTTGGGGGGCGATCGGTTGGAGGCTAGTCATTCGCCGTTAAATTCCGAGTTGAATTTTGAGTTGACTTCTGAAGCGGCCGTGGTTGATTTGCCGGTTGCGGAGGTTCACTGTGTGGTGGTGGTCGATCGGGGTCAACTCTGTGGAATTTTGAGCGATCGAACGGTGGTTCGGCTGCTGGCCAAAGGGGTGAATCTTCATCAGGTCAAAGTGGGCGAAGTGATGTCGCCTATTCCTTGCGTTTTAAGGCAATCAGAATTTAAAAATGCGCTGGTTGCTATTAATTTAATGGATCAGTTTGGTCTGGAATATCTGCCTTTAGTGGATGATCAAGGGCAGCTCATTGGGTTATTAAATGATGAAGGATTGCGGCGAATTACCAACCCTGTGGACTGGTTGCGATCGCGCTCTGTTGCGGATGCTTTGGTGACTGAAGTAGCCTGCGAAACCACTAGGGCCAGCGTCGCTCAGATCACTCGTTTGATGGCGGAACAGGATACGAATTGTGTGGTGCTGATGCAGCTCCAGGAGCCGGATACCTTGGCGGCTGACTATCCACCGATTCCCAAACCAGTGGGGATGATTACTGAGTCGGATTTGGTTCAGTTTCAGACCCTTGATTTGTCGGCGGAGCGCGTGATTGCTGAGGATGTCATGCAGGCGATCGACAAGCCAGTTCGGCTTCAGGATTCGTTGTTGCTGACGCAACAATTCATGACCCGCCAGGATATTCAACAGGTGGTGGTGGTGCGTGATGATGGATCGCTGTTGGGTTTGGTGACTCAACGAAGCATTTTGAAACTGCTGAATTCCTCAGAGCTATACCAATGGGGTATTAGCCTAGAGCATAAGATTTCTCAATTGGAAGCAGAAAAATTGGCGCTTTTGGAGCAGCGAACTTCTGAGTTGGAGCAACAAATTATTGATCGCACGGCTTCTTTGCAACGACAGGCGGAGCGCGATCGATTAATTGCCAATGTGGCTTCCCAGATTCGATCGTCTTTAAATTTATCGGAAATTCTAAATTCTACAGTTCAAGAACTGCGAAACCTGGTTCAGTCTGATCGCGCCGAGATTTGGCAATTCCAAGCCGATCAAACGATGGTGATTGCGGCGGTGGCTTTGCTAGATCCCAGTTTGGCCGTGCCCACCAACTCCGTGAAAGACTGCTGCTTCATGGAAGGACTCAGCCCCCTAACTAAGCAAGGCCATGTGCGCGTTGTGAATGATATCTATGCTGCACAAATGACCCCTTGCCATCGTCAATTGCTTGAGCGGTTGCAAGTGCGTGCCAAGATTTTGATTCCCCTGTTTCAGCAGGAAAACTTCTGGGGACTACTGGCCGTTGTGGAAAGTAATCATCCGCGCTATTGGCGATCGGAAGATATTCAACTGGTGCAGCATTTAGCCATGCATTTGGAGATTGCTATTCAGCAGGCAACGGCCTATGAACAACTGCAAACGGAACTCCATGAACGACGACAAACTGAAGAGAAATTACGAGCGAGTGAGCGTCGCTATGTCAGCTTAGCCAAAGCAATTCCCGTAGGAATTATTCGAACTAATCTAAAGGGCAAAAGCCTTTATGTTAATCAACGATTCTGCGACATTTTGGGACTGGCGGCGAGGGTTATTCATCAAATTGGCTGGGAACGCTCAATTCATCCGGACGATCGCGCCTGGGTGATTGAAGAAATGCGTCATTACCGCAAACAAAAACAGCCCTTTTCGCTGGAATACCGAATTCAGCGTTATCAGGCTGGTGTTTGTTGGGTGTTGGCCCAATCCGTGCCCGAATATTCCGACCATGAAGAAGTGGTGGGCTACATCACCACGATCACGGATATTACCAATCAGAAAAAATCGGAAGCAGCACTGCAACAACTCAACCAAGATTTGGAAGCGAAAGTGCTGGAGCGAACAACAGCGCTCAAAAGCAGTGAGGAGCAGTTTCGGCGGCTATTTGAAAAGGAAAAAGTGCTTAGTTCCGTGATCCGACGAATTCGCCAATCCTTGGAATTGGAATCTGTTTTGTTCAATACGGCGGAAGAGGCTCGACAAATTCTATTTGCCGATCGAGTTGTGATTTACAAAGTCTATGAACAAAGTAGCGGCAAAATTGTGGCTGAATCTCGGATTGACCATTGCCCTAGCCTCTTGGGCATGGAATTTAGTGCAGAAGTGTTCCCGGATAGCTGCCATCAGAAATATATGAATGGTTATGTTTGCACCATTACCGATCGGGATCATGAGCATTTGGCTAACTGCCTGTCTAGTTTCATGCAAACCCTGCAAATTCGAGCTAAGCTTGCCGTGCCAATTATTGAGCAAAAATCTAATCAACTGTGGGGGCTGTTAATTGCCCATCAGTGCAGCTCCCAACGGTATTGGTGTACCGGGGAAGTGGAATTTATGCAACGGTTGGCTGAACAATGCTCGATCGCTATTCAGCAATCGGAACTCTATGCCCAACTGCAAGAAAGCAATTTGCAACTGGCCAGGGCTACGAAGCTCAAGGATGAATTTTTAGCCAATATGAGCCATGAATTGCGCACCCCTTTGAATGCAATTTTGGGCATGGCTGAAGTTATTCAAGATGGAATTTATGGAGAAATTAATAACCGCCAAGGGCAAGCTCTGAAAACAATCGAGCGCAGTGGCACGCATTTGCTGGAGCTAATTAACGACATTCTAGATTTGGCCAAAATTGAATCAGGTCAAATTCTTCTGAATCGAGCACCTACGCAAATCAATCAACTCTGTCAAGCAACCATTACCTTTGTTAAGCAACAGGCGCTGAAAAAACAAATTAAGCTGGGGGTGACTATTCAGCCCAACCTCCCGGATATTTTTGTGGATGAGCGCCGAGTGCGTCAGGTGTTAATTAATTTGTTGAGCAATGCCATTAAGTTCACTGCCGATGGAGGGCAAGTGACCTTAACGGTTTCGCAGATTTTTGAACGACCCACTAACACCTTAAAGTACTTTACGAATTCTGATTCTCAGTCTACGGAAATTCAAGATGCGCACGCTCAAAACACCAAGCGCTCTCCATCGCTTATTTCCTTCAAGGTGACGGATACAGGGATTGGAATTTCTGCTGTTGATCTTGAAAAACTCTTTAAACCTTTTATCCAGATTGATAGCTCGCTCAGTCGTCAATATGCTGGAACGGGGCTGGGATTATCGCTGGTCAAGCGCATGGTGGAAATGCACCAAGGGCTGGTGTCTGTGACCAGTGAAGTTGGGGTTGGCAGTTGCTTTGAAGTTTGTTTTCCGGTGATGGAATTGGCAAACGCGCCAGTCACTGTTCCTGTGCCCCAACTTGAGACCTCCCCAACCGCAATTGCGATGGATCAACCCCGCCCACCCATGATCTTGCTGGTGGAGGATAATGAAGCCAATGTTAATACTATTTCCAGTTACTTAAAGGCTAAGAACTACCAAATTCTGCTAGCAAAGGATGGTGTGCAAGCGATCGAGATGGCAAAACTGCATCACCCCGATCTCATCCTCATGGATATTCAAATGCCCAATCTGGATGGCTTAACGGCAATGCAGCAAATTAGACAAACCCCAGAGCTGGCGAGTACAATGATAATTGCTCTCACAGCGTTGGCGATGCCAGGCGATCGAGAACGCTGTCTCAGTGCGGGTGCAAATGACTACTTCACAAAGCCAATCAAGCTCAAGCAATTAGCAGTCAAGATCCAAGAGCTATTAGCTGCTAAATAGCGAGGCATGACGCTGACATCTCTTGGAACAGCACAGAATAGCAGGAGACAAATGATGACCATTCCTTCCATCTTAGTTGTTGATGATGAGCCGGATAACTTTGATGTTATTGAAGCTTTTTTGAGCGATCGGGATTATCAACTCCACTATGCCTGGAATGGTCTAGAGGCGCTGAAATCTCTACATGTTTTCCAACCTGATGTGATTTTGTTGGATGTGATGATGCCCGAGCTAGATGGGATCACCACCTGCCAAAAAATTAAGGCGATGCCCGAATGGAAATCAGTGCCAATTATCATGGTCACTGCTCTCAGCGATAAAGAAGATCTGGCCCGTTGCATCCAAGCAGGAGCCGATGACTTTATCAGCAAGCCGGTTAACAGCACAGAACTGAGGGCACGAGTACAATCGATGCTGCGCATTCGGCAGCAGTATCAAAGCATCCAAGAACTATCCCAATTACAAGAAAGAACGATCGATATTCTTCAGGGTAGTCTTGATGAGTTGCGAGGCAGTTTGTCGATGAGTTTGCCTCACGAATTAAATACCCCTTTAAATGGAATTTTTGGTGTTCTGGGCATCCTCATTGAGGAACATGAAGACATGGATCATGAGGAAATCGCAGAGCTATTGCAACTGGCTAAAACCTCAACTATGCGCCTAGAGCGGGTTAGTCGTCGCTACCTTAACTATATTCAACTCGTCCGTGACAGTAGTCTGAAATTGGTCAGTAATTCAAGCATGGCGGCCAATGTCGCATCGACAGCTTCCGAGATTGCGCTGGAAACTATTGACAGTGCGGAATGGATTGCCAACGCTTCAGCATCTCAGACTAACTCGGTCAAGCGATCAGCTGATTTGGTTTTGGATTTGGCTACCGCGCAACTGTCCATGTCGATCAAGCATTTACAAACCATTGTTGAAGAATTGCTGGACAACGCCATCAAGTTTTCCCAGGCAGGTACGCCGATTACGATTAAAACGGAGTCGATGGATTCTTGGTTGTACTTATCCATTACGAATCAAGGGCGCGGCATGACCGAGCTGCAAATTGCCCAAATTGGAGCATTTATTCAATTTGAGCGCCGAAGTTATGAACAACAGGGACTTGGGCTGGGGTTGGCGATCGTTCAAAAATTGATCGATCGTTATGGTGGCTCGCTCCTGATCCAAAGTGTTGTGGATCAAGAAACCACGGTGACGGCAAAATTACCCCTCGCAGTTCAACCTCAAATGGCCATGGTTTAGGGTTGGTGCTTGTTCATGACTGGACAGTTAACTTTCCATGGCAAGCACGAGATCACAGGGACAATATGGGAAACAGGTTAAGATAGGGGGAATCTCTGCTTCCGTTGTCTTTCCCTCATTTATGATTACGCAGTCATGGCTTACAGTTCAGTTCTGGTAGTTGACGATGAGCCGGATAATTTCGATGTCATTGAATCGTTACTGAGCGATCGCCCTTACCAGTTACACTACGTTTCCAACGGCATTGATGCCCTTGAGTCCCTAGACCTCTTTCAACCGGATGTGATCCTGTTGGATGTGATGATGCCCGGGCTGGATGGGATTGAGGTTTGCGCTCGCATCAAAGCCATGCCCGATTGGCACACGGTTCCGATCGTCATTGTTACGGCGCTAACGGAAAAAAAAGACCTGGCCCGCTGTATGGCGGCTGGGGCCGATGACTTCATTACTAAGCCCATTAATGGCATTGAACTGCGAGCGCGCGTGCAGTCAATGTTGCGAATTAAACAAACCTATATTGATCTTGAACAGCAAGTCCAAACCCGCACCGCAGCGCTCCAAGCAAAGGCCGAGCGCGATCGGGTTTTATCAATTATTGCTACTCAGATTTGCGCGTCCTTTGATTTCAACGAAATTGTTGAAACCACGGTTCAAGAAGTGCAACAACTCTTCCAGTGCCGTGCGGTTGCAATTTGGCAATTACAATCCTCTATTGCGGATCACAATAGCCAAGTAGCCACGGTGGTGGCTGCGGCCCAGGATCCGACCATGGCTCCGCTCTTGAAAGATCGTGACCAAATTCATCTGAGCCGCGTCAGACTGCAAGCCTATCAGCTTGAAAAGGGCAATGATGCCACGGTGCATTTTCAGGATTTGATGACCGATTGTCCGGAAAAATTTCCACGAACGGCTCACTGTCAACAGCTTGCCGTGCCCATCTTGCAAAATGAAAAGCTCTGGGGATTTTTAAGCGTCATTCACTGTCAAAGTTCAGAGCATTGGCCCACGGAAGAACAGGAATTTTTAAAACAGCTTTCAACACAATTGGCGATCGCCCTTCAACAGGCCCAGGCCTATCACCAATTGCAAACGGAGCTAAATGAACGACGACAAACGGAAGTGCGGCTGCGGGAGAGCGAACAGCGCTACATCAACCTGGCCAATGCAGTGCCCGTTGGAATTTTCCGCACGGATGCCAACCATCAATGTCTTTACGTGAATCAACGATGGTCGCAGATTACGGGTTACTCCACCCGCGCGGCCATGGGGATGGGTTGGCTAGATTATATTCACCCGGATGATCAGGTGAAATTCCAAGACGAATGGCAGCGATTTGTGAACGAACAGCGGCCTTTTCAGTTGGAATATCGCTTGCGCAGTGATTGTCACGAAGATCCTTGGGTTTTTGGGCAAGTGGTGGCGGAATACGATGCCCAAGATCAGGTGGTGGGCTATGTGGGCACGGTGACGGATATCAGCGCCCTGAAGCGAGCCGAAGCTCAAATTCTGCACAATGCCTTACATGATTTGTTGACGAATTTGCCGAATCGATCGCTCTTAACGGAACGCTTGGAGTTAGCCATTAACCGTTCAAAGCGGGTCAGCAGTTATCGCTATGCGGTGCTGTTTTTAGATCTAGATCAATTCAAGGTGATTAACGATAGTTTGGGGCACTTAATTGGCGATCGCCTGCTAGTGCAAATGGCCCAAAACCTCAAAAGCTATTTGCGCTTCAGCGACTTTCTCGCCCGAGTGGGGGGAGATGAGTTTGTCATTCTCTTAGAAGATTTGGAAAGCTTGGATGCGGCGGTGCGCATGGCGGAGGGAATTCTCAGCAGCTTTGAAAAGCCGATCGCCATTGATGATTATGAAATTGTGATTACTGCTAGCATTGGCATTGTGCTGGGCAGCGCCGACTACGATCACCCATCGGATCTGTTGCGGGATGCGGATATTGCGATGTACCGCGCCAAGTCGTCGGGGCGCAGCACCTACAAGATTTTTGGAGCAGAAATGCATCATCAGGCGATCAATCGTCTGACCTTGGAAACCGATTTGCGCAAGGCCCTAACCCAAGAAGAATTTCGGGTTTACTATCAACCGGTGATTAATTTAGCCAAAGGCCGATTGGTGGGCTTTGAGGCTTTGGCCCGTTGGCACCATGCAACGCGGGGCTGGATTTCTCCGGCAGAATTCATTCCCGTGGCGGAAGAAACGGGCGTGATTCAACAGCTCAGTCGGTGGATTTTGCGCCAGGCTTGCCAACAGTTGTTGCACTGGCAGCGATCTTTCCCGGAGTTTGCACCCCTAAAGATGAGTGTGAATCTTTCGGCGCAGGAGTTGCGAAAACCAACGATGGTTTCAGAAATCTTGCAAACGTTGGATGAGGTGGGTTTGGAGCCTCATTATCTGACGCTGGAAATTACGGAGAGTATGTTAATTGAAGATATTAATCAGACGATCGAGCTGTTGACGGAGTTAAAACGTCACCACATTCAAATCAGCATTGATGATTTCGGGACGGGGTACTCATCCTTAAGCTACTTGCACCGCTTGCCCGCTGACTATTTAAAAATCGACCGATCGTTTGTGGGGCAAATGGAAAAGGGAAACCGCAATTTCCAGGTGGTCAGCACGATCGTGGCCCTCAGTAATCAGTTGGGTTTGGATGTGGTGGCGGAGGGGGTGGAAACCCAACAGCAATTGCGGTGGCTGGAACAATTGGGCTGTGAATTTGGCCAGGGCTATTGGTTTGCCAAGCCGCTGCCGCCGCAGGAAATTGAGAACCAGTTCTTCACCGAAGGTTTAAGTCCTGGATTGATCGAAGAGGAGCGGCGAAGCGTGATCAATCAAAGCTTGGTGAGCCATGACCAGCCCCGATCGGGGCCTTGTCCCAGTTCGTCGGTTTAAGGGATCGGGCGCAGGAATGGGGAATCAACGGCAGTCAGAAGCTGGGTGAAATAGCGGTTGGCAAATTTGGCAAATGCCGCTGTTCGCAAATTCCACCGCCAGACCCCTTAAGATGATAGGCGCTAACCGCCCGATCGCCCGTTGGCTGGCTGCGACCCTTGCGGGCGATCGGGTTGTGTCCTTGGTCCATTTCACGATTCACTATGCGCGTCTTCGTTCTGCTCTTCAACGCCCGCACCGAAAATGAAGGAATCTACAGCATTTGGCTGCGAGATGGGGAAGGTGTGGAACGTAACTGCGTCCTGATGTTTGAAGATGAGGACGATGCCACTCGCTACGCGGGCTTGCTGGAGGCCCAGGATTTTCCCCTGGCCACCGTGGAGCCGATCGAGGATGACGAAGTGCGGGAATTTTGCAAAGAAGCGGGCTACGAGTGCCAATTGGTGGCCCAAGGGGAATTGGCGATCCCGATGGAAACCAATCGATCGACCGATGAAATGAGCTGGCAGGTGGAGGGGGAAGCGCCTCCCACGGCCAATGAAGAGGATGCCGGATCCATGAGTGCCGCCGAGCTGGAGCGAATCCGGCGGCGATTGGAGGGATTGCTCTAGAAATGCCTGCCCTCGATGTCCAATCAGGTGACATTCACTGTGACATTCACTAGGGATTATGCAGCACCGTTGACCAGCGACTGAGCAACCCTTCAATTGCCTGGAGACAGCGCTCACTGTCCCAACCGGCGGCACAACTGGCCGCGATGGCCGCCCCGCCGGCCCCAACTCCTTCCTTCACAAATCCGGCTTCATAAGCTCGTAATTGCGTCCAAGTGGACTGGGCAAAATTCAGCAAGGTTGTGAGCAGGATCGGTTCCTCCTCCGGTGGGGCGATCGCCTTGGCCAGGCCAAGGGTGTCGCCGCTGGCATCGTAGGCCACCCAACGGGTCGTGCCAATGGCGATCGCCTCCGGTTTCCAGGGCAACTGTCGGCGTTGGGCGATCGCCCGGGCCAGGGCATAGACCGCCAACATTTGTGTTCCTCCCGCCAACAGCACACCGCTGGTTTGGCTGGCCGCGAGGGCCATGCCCGCCGCCACCGGTTGCATGGGGTCGCCCACCGCCGCCACCACGGCCAGCGGATCTTGGTCGAGGGATCCTTGCACGCATTGGCGATCGGGATGCCACTCGCCCAGACCCGATCGCCGCAAGCCCGTAAGAGCCAAGTCCAATTTCTGGGCATGGTTACAGAAAATATGGCTGCTGTTGACCCGGTTGGTGGCATCAATCCCCAGTCCCAACAAGACCGCCAGGGCTGTGCTAGTGCCGCCCACAACGCATTCAGAAATCAGCAAATAATCCGGCGGCAGGGGGTTGCCCTCGGTGGCGAGCTGTTGTCCCAAACGATAGCCCGCTGCAAAGAGCTGCTCCACCACGGCTCGATCGAGCGCATAGCCCGTGCTTAAACAGCGAGCCGGCAGTCCGCCCATGCGGATGTGGGGAATGGAGGGCAAATCCTGTAGCCCCGCATTAATCACACGCAATCGCCAATGGAGAGATTCCAAAATCGCCCGAGAAATCAAAACCGGTGAGGCTCCCCCAGCCAAGGGAGGGAGCGGATAGGCCGGATTGCCCCTGGGCCCATTCACCAAAAATTCCGCATCGGCCAGGGCCGTGTAGCGGCGATCGGCCGGAGTGGCCCCGGCCGCAGAAATGCCCGGAATCAGCCCCGTTTCCGTGAACCCCAACACACAGCTAAACAGCGGTTGTTGGCCCCGTCGTGATTGCACCCAAGCCCGTGCTCGATCGCCCCCCGCCAAAATGTGCAACGACGGGGGCAGCATCGAGTCGCAGTTATCCGCTGGCAATTGATCGATCGACAATGGCTGAATATCCTGTGGCTGCATCATTGCCATAGCGCAGATCGCCTGATCAAGCGTTCCTAGTCTATCTCGAGTAAGGTTTGAACCCAGCGCGGCGGCGGTGGCAACCGCAGGCCCAACCGCTCAAAGACGGCCCAGGAGACCAAATGCACCGCGAACACATACACGGCCGCATTGATCAAGATCATCAAAACCGTTGCCCCTTGAACCGCTCCCAGTTCCGGCCGCCAAAGCAGGCCCAACCGGGTGGCTCCCCACTCCAGCAAACCGGTGACCTGGACGGTGACGTAAGTCCACAGATCATCCCCGAGCAGGGTGGAAACCAACGCAATTCGGAAAAACAGTCCCGTGGCGCTCAGGAGTGTTCCCAGGGCAATGGAACGTCCCCAACCTACGCCACGCCGCCATAGACAGCCTAGCAAGACCCCCAGAAGTCCATAGGGCATCACGTACTGGATGCTGCGAGGCGGGCCCATCAGCACCGATAGCAAGAGTCCGGACACAATGGCCGCCATCCAAGCCGATCGGGATCCCCATCGGAGGTATACCAAGGCGATCGGGAGGGAAAAAAAGACCCGGAGCGCCGGCCCAAGGGGGAAATAAAAATTGACTAACCAGATGAGGCTGGCGGCACTGGCTAAGAAGGCCGTTTCCACCAGGGCTAATGGGGCGATCGTGTCTGTGCGGGGAGGCTGAAGCGGGCGATTCTCTGGCTCGGGGGGTAAATCGGCGGGCGATCGGGGAGGGGAAACAGTCATGGGCTGAATCGATTGATGAAGATTGGTGTGTGATCAAGTGGCCCTAGATCGCCCCGATCGGTTCCAAAGCTGCCGTGCTCGATCGCCCCCACACCAGGCCTAAATAGCGTCGCCAACGGGTTCCGGCCGAAGCATCGAGAGCATACCACCCGCTAGCCAAGCATTGAAACGGCGATTGGGCCGCCAGCGCTTGATAGTCCGGATCCGCCAGGGAGTTGGGGGCCCAGCATGGATGGGGCAACAGACCGGGCGGAATTTCCCCCGCCAGCAGTTGTTGAATCGATCGACGGCAGGTGCGGCCGTGAATGCCATCTTGCGCCAAGGCTTCCAAGAGCCGATCGAGCGGTTGAGGTTCCGGGGTCAAATGGCGCAACAGGGCCGCAAACAGGAAGTAGTCATCATAGGGCTTGGCCTCATCCCAGGGCGGACAGTCCACCATCCGACTCAACCCCATGGCCAATCGTCCGAGCGGTTGGGAGGAGGGTTCCCAATGGAGGGTGGCGCTGGGGCATTTTTGACGCAGGTAATCCTGAAGGGCCCCGGTGGGGTCACTCGATCGGGGAGCCTGGGCGATCGCGCCACGCAACAAAATCCGTTCTACCTTTTGGGGAGCAATGCCCGATTGGGCCACCAAATGATTGAGGGCTGAATTTAGGGTCTCAATCCATTGGGGCCAACCATGCCATGGGCCCGTTAAGCCGTGGGTTTGGCCCAGTTGTCGGCCAAAGTCCCGATCGAGCAAGGTGATTTGGGTTAGGTGAGCTTGGGTTAAGGGGGCTGGGGTGGGTGATTGGGGAAGGGGCAGAGGGCCTGGCAACGCCAGATCAATCACCCAACAGCAGCCCCAACCTTGCAGCCCATCCCAACCCAAGGCCGACCCCAATCCTTCGGCCACCGTCATCACCCGTTGACCATGGGTGACCAAGCCAGCCTTCAGCACCAGTTCTCGGCTGTTGAACCGAAAGGCCTCCCCAGAGGGGACAGGATAGCCCACTACCACGTCCTCAACCGATCGCAGCACCTGGCTTGGCACAGGCTTTCCGGTGGTGGTGACCCAGGCGATCGCCGGATCCCGCAATCTTGCCAGGGACTCGGCTAGTGTCTCCAGCAATTGTGGCAAGGATCGCAATTCACCGGCCCAGGTGACCAGGGGATGCGCTTGGCCCGTTTGGGGATTGCGGTAGGGCAAACCTGCATCCAACAGCAACCGAGAGCCGCCAGATTCCGGTGACTGCCCATCCAACGAACTCCAGGGTTGAACGAAGGTTGCGCCACTGGCTTGGACTTGACCGAGCAGCCCAACCCGATCGGACTGGCGATCGCGCAGGGCCACTGCCCAGAGGCCGTCTCCTAAGCTGAGGCCCAAACACCAGCGCCCATCGGTCGATCGGCTCATTCCTTCTTGGTTTCGTCCAGGTCAGTATCCGCCAGCAGGGATTCCGCCAGCAGCGCATCCAGCTCTGGATCCAGTTCGCCCAAGGGGGAAACCGATGATTCACCAAATTCCGTCAAGGCCGCATCCAGCGCCGTTGGGTCAAAATCAGTCCCACCGGTCAGATCCAGGGCGATCGGATCCAAAGAGCCATCCGTTGGCGCATTGGGCAGCTCAAAGGCCGCCATTCCCATGTCAAGGGCTTGATCCAGGCTGCTGATTTCCAAGGGATTCGCCGTCACATCATCCAGCGACAGCAGCGGCTCACCCATGGCCTCATCAAAGGAAGGTAGATCCAAATCCAGCGGATCCAAACCGGCCAGCGGCTCCGCGTTGGCTGTGGCCCCGTCGCCAAAGTCGAGATCCTCAGCCTCAGCATTGAAATTTAGAAGGGAAGGGGCGATCGCCCCATCATCCGTGGCCTCCCCCATCTCCAACAGCAGGTTATCCATCTCCAGCGGTGCAGTGTCAGCTTCCGGGGCGATCGGGGGCGTGGAATCTGCGGCCCAATCAAAATCATCTGCGCTGGCTTCTGCGGCCAGGTTGAGATCCGCGCCGAGATCCAGATCGGTAGCGAAGTCCGATTCATCCTCAGCGGCAAGTTCCGGCAGTTCCAAGCCTGAGTCATTGGCAAACTCCAGCAGCGGATCGTCATTGGCTTCACCAACCGCCGCCAACAAATCAGGATCCGCAGCGGTTTCCAGATTGGTCTCCAAGTCCGCCAAAGGGTTGAACTCAGTGGATCCCAAATCGGCCCCTAAACCCGGGTTGAAGTCAGCGCTGAAGTCTGGCTCTAAGCCCAAATCATCACCCACCTCATCGCTCAGTCCCTCGATGCTGAACGCCGTCCCGGGATCGTCGCCCAAATCCTCGATCGGGGAATCCAGGTCATCGCCCAAGTCTAGGGACTCCAGGGATGTCGGTTGCTCTTCGGCTTCAGCGGTCGTTGACGGTTGATCGCTGAACTCCACGAAATAGGCAGCAAGATCACTGGACTCCTCTGGTTCATCGGCATTGGAATCGCTGGCGTTGTCTAAGTCAGTCCATGCGTCAGTCATGAATTGACCTAACCCCACGGGAGCGCTGATGCTTGGATCATTGGCGTTGCCTAGATCAGTCCATGCGTCAGTGGTCGCCGCCTCTGTGGCCAAGTCGTCTGTGGCCAAGGCCTCGGCGGTCAAATCCTGCTCAACAGCCGGTTCCGCCAAGGCCGCCTCCCAATCCACTTGCTCAGGGAGATTGAGGGCTGCGTCGGTTTCCAGTTCTGATAACTCCGCTGTGGCCTCGGAATCCAGAGCATTGCCAAAGGCGCTGCTGATGTCACCGAAACTCAGGTCGTCGCGCAACCCTGCGATCGCCTCTAAACCGGCATCGAAGGGATCGCTTTGGGTTTGTTCATCGGCGGGCAAAGACAGATCCAAACCCAAGTCGCCCACAGCAACCGACTCGGCTGGGAATGCCTCTGCAAATTCGTTCGGCAATGAGGCTTCCGACGAGTCCAGAGGATCGGAAGACCAGTCCAGATCTGGGGTTTCCAGGGCCTCAAGGGCTGTATCCCCGGAGCTGGCGATCGCAAAATCGGTTGCTTCCGAGGTCAAATCAATCGCGGAACCGATGGCCGCGTCGGTTGTGAAATCATTGGGTTCCTCGATCACCTCATCCACCGGCAAATCCAAACCCGGCAGCAGATCATCGCCAAAGTCTGCGCCAAAATCAGACCCGGAACCGCCGTCCGGCAAGACCAAATCTTCCGGTAATGCCAAATCCCCTAAATCCGACCCTTCGAGGCCCGGCTCGATCGCCCCTTCGGATGCCAACTCGGGTTCCGGGGCTGGCTGGTTCGTTTCGCCGTCCCAGAAATCAAACGTTACTGCCTCTGCGGTTTCGCCGATCGGTTGTCCCTGGTCGGGGGTCAACAGGCTACCGATGGGGGCGGCCAAGAATCCCAGGTTCTCGAAACCTGGGGTGTTGAGTTCATCGGCCGGAGTGGACTGATCGAGATCCGCGCCCAAGTCTGTGCCCAAGGCTGCTTCCAGATCCGAGCCTGGGTCGTCAGCCAGATCAGTGGCCAAGTCCAAATCCAAATCATTATTCAGATCATTCAGATCACCACCCAGCTCACTCGCCCCATCGCCCTCCAGTTCGATCGCTCCCAGATCAGCGACTCCCAAGTCTGCCAAGTCGCCCGCGCCCGGGTCAGCCCCTAAGCCCAAGGGCAGCGATTCAACATTGCCGGATAGGTCGATCGCTCCGAGGTCGCTGTCACTGGCCACATCTAGCGCGAGGTCAAGGCCAAGGTCATCATCCGCCGCGCCTCCCAGGAGATCTGCTGGGGCCGCCGATTCCGCCGCCAGCAGATCGGAAGGCTCATCTGACCAGGATCCTTCAAACCCGGGCGTTTCTTCTGCCACCAAGCTGGTGTCGGGTGTGCCGTCGAAGGCAGACATCAACTCTGGCTCTAGTTCGATCGCTGGGTCGATCGCTGGGTCAAGATCCTGCGCGAACAGATCATCCTCGGGCTGATCGAGCGACGGCTCAGGCAGTTGATCAAAAGATTCCTCAAAAGATTCCTCAGGGGGTTGCCCAAGGGATTGGTCAAACTGATTAAGCGGATCAAAGGTGGCAATAGCTTCCGGCGTTGGCAATTCCAAATCACTGGGAGCGATCGAGCTTTCGATCGGCTGTTCCTCTTCCTCCACTTGCCAGAAGGAATCTTCGATGGACGGGGCGATCGACTCCAGATCATCACTGACCCCAGCATCACTGGGTTGCTGCCAAGCGGCCAGCTCCGCCCGCAAATCACCGCCCAAATCTTCCGACTCGGAAGCCAACTCAGCGGCCAGCGGCGGTAACTCCGGTTCCGAATCCAGCTCAAGACCAAGATCCAGCCCAGCACTGGGGTCAGGCTCGGAGGGGAATGCTTGAGCAAGCGCGGAATCTTCGGCATCGGGTTCCAGGGATGGAACTTCATTCCCCAAATCCCAAGCATCGGTCGGCTCAAGGGGCGAGCTACCCGCATCCGGGGCTTCCACCGCAATTTGATCCCACTGGCTCACGTCCTCGGCCAGGTCTGCATCACCCGTGAGTTCCGAGTCCAGCCAGGGTTCTGGCAAAACACTATCGGCGGGGGCGACCGCTTCCAAATCCGGCTCCACTGACCAATCCTCAAGCCCCGCGAGGGGGCTGAATTCACTGGCGGCGGCCGCTTCGATCGCCTCCGGTGCAGCAGTTGGCTCCCCGATCGCCTCAAAATTCACCTCTGAAGAGAGGTCTGAAGGGAGGTCTGACCCCAGCGCCGGGCTTGGCTCATCCAGATCCAAACCGTCAGCTGTGGTGAACGAACCCCCACCGCCGCTAAAGCTGCTCAAATCTGCCGTGGCGGTGGATTCCGCTTGCCAAGGCAGATCCAAATTGGTGACCTCGCTGGTAGCATCCACCGCGTCGATGATGTCCGCCGGGGATTGGCCATCGGGCAAGGGGGGGCTGTCGCTGAGATCCGGCTCTGCGCCGTAATCCAGAGAGGGGGGCGGGGCGATCGCATCGAGGGCGATCGGCAGGTCTGCGGGCGGGAGGGCAGCTTCCGCTGAAGCGGCCACGCCCAGCAGGCCAACGCCGGCCACAGTTGCCCCTGTCACGGCGGCCAAAGGATCCCAATCGCCTGGGTCGGCATCATCTGAGGCTGAATCACCCGGGGCGGTGGTTTCCGGCTCCACGGGGTCATCAAACCGGAAGATGGCATCCACATCCGAAAAAATATCTTCCTCTGACCCAATCCAGGTGGGATCGCTGGTGTCTAGATCGTCGCTGTCGGTTGGTGCGGGCGCTTCGGTGGCGATCGCCGGTTCCGTGGTGGGCGAGTCGATCGCCTCGTTCAGTTCGATTGCTGAATCTCCCGCCGCGATCGATTCTGTTGTCAAGGGCGGCAGATCCAGGGCATCAAAGTCAATGTCGCCAATGGTCTGATCATCAACGGCCTGATCGGCAATGGCTCGATCATCAATGGCCCCGAGATCGTCCGTGGCGGTGCTGTTGTCTTGATCGGGAGCTAGCAGCGGATCTAGTTCAGCCCTGAAATCAGCTTCCGAATCGGGAAGATCCTCGATCGGGGCGATCGTGCTCAGGTCTGCCGTGGGGTCATGGGCCGTGGAATCGATCGCCAGGTTCAGATCCAAATCCAGCGCATCCGGTGCTTGACCAGCCTCGGCCGTTGTCAGCTCACTCCCCTGTTCAGCGGCCTCAGGTTCACCGAAACCCGAACTCCCCGCCCAATCCGATGCGTCATCGGTGGGTAAGTCATAGTTCAGATCCAAATCGAGGGGTGCTGCTTCCGTAGCGTCGGCGGGGTCTGCGGTGGCCGCAGCCGTGGCCGCGATCGCCCCACCTCCCAGGGCTGACAGGGCCAAACTGGTGGCGATCGCCGATGAACGTTCGTCGGCCGCGTTGGTTGCCTCGGAACGGCCCTCGATCGCGGCTTCATCGGCCGGCAAATCGCGGCCCAGGGCCGAAGCCAAACGACTGAGCCAGTGATCAAGCACCGCTTCACTTTCTTCGCCCAGCACATGCATCCGCTCCAGGGCCGCATTCAGGGCCTCTTCGTAGCGCTGCGAATTGGATTGCAGGGTGCTGGTGATGGCGTTGAGGGTTGTTTGCAAATGCTCCAGAATGCTGCTGGCGGAGCTGTCCAGTTCCGTGAGGTCTTGGGAGCTAGGGGCCGCTTCCTTGCGAGCCACGAGCTGCGAAACTTGGTCGGTGATGCTGGTTTGCAGGCGATCGCGCACTTGTTGCAAAAAGTCGCCGATGATCTGCTCTTGGTTCGCCTGCTGCTGGGCCAGGGATTGGTAATACTGGCGCTGATTTTCCAGTTGGGCAATTTCTTCGCTCAGAATTTGGCGCTGTTGACGCAGAGACTCCAAATCTGACTGGATTGGGGCGATCGCCCCTTGGCGCAGTTGGTCAATCTCCTGCTGCATCGATCGCAGCAGTCCTTGGGCCAAGGCTTGCACGGTGGTGGTGGCCGGTGGCTCCGTTTGCAAGTCCGGCGCGAGCGCATCCCAAGACTGCTGAACCCACAGGGCCTCATCGATCGCTACCTCACCGGCATCCGGGGTCGGAGTCGCCAATTGGGTTAAACGACTTCGCACCTGCTCGATTAAGGCTCGGGGCGCTTGAACCTGCGTTGTATCGTTACCAGCCGCAGCAAGAGCCGCGTCTAGGTCGGCCAAAAGGCTTTTAATTTCCAAGTCTTGATCGAGCGTCACGACGACAAACCCTTACCCAAACGTTTTGGTTACAGCGCTGTTGACATCTTCTCCACCCCTGATGGGCGGCGATTCCCGAGCCTCGCGAGTCGGGTTCCTGCTTCTTTTCGTTACGGCTTCTCTAAATCATGGCTGCGACTCGCCAGCAAATGCGGCAATCAGGAGACTTCCTGCTTTATTGCGGCGAAGTCAGCTTCATCCGCTCAATCACCGTTGATTAACCCTTACGTTCTAACAGCTACAACCCCAGACATCAACCAACGCGCCGGTCAGCCGCTGGCTTTGTCCCTTTTGGGTCTTGTTAAATATCCCTGGGCGCGGGTGCGATCGCCCTGCCCATTGACGAGCGATCGCGCTGGGTCGCTTGAAGGGGAGATAGACCGTTGATTAACCCCAAAGAGGGCCAGAGAATCACGATGGCCCCAAAGGAGGGCATGGTCACCGCCAGGCGCGGTTGTCCTTGCGCTCAATTCACGCCTACTTTGCTGGTGGTTTTGCGATTTTTTAACTATCTTTAACAACTGGCCGGGGGCCGATCGGCGGCCAATCCTAACCTCTAACTGGGTCTCTCATGCAATTCTGATGGGGTGGCGATTCCGGTGGGCTGTAATTCGTCCTGATCACCCCAACCATTTGCTTTTGGCGGCGAGGGCCTTGAAACTAGAGACCAAGGCTTGGCATGAGGGAGAGAGAAAGTGCTGGGTCTAAAGGTTAGGCGTAAGGTTAGATATTGATTAATGTTCGTAATTTTGGAGGCGATCGCGTCATGAATAGCTGTGTGTTGATGGCAGAGGTGGTGAAGGATCCCGAACTGCGCTACACGCCGGATAACTTGGCGATCGCGGAGATGTTGGTGCAATTTCCGGGGCAGCGCCCTGAAGATCCGTCCGCGACGATTAAGGCGGTGGGGTTTGGCAACTTGGCCAATGAAATTCAGCAGTCTTGCCATCAGGGCGATCGGGTGATTTTGGAAGGCCGACTCACCATGACCACGATCGACCGTCCCGAAGGATTTAAGGAAAAACGGGCCGAGTTGCGGGTGGGCCGTGTTCACAGCTTGGGATCGCTGGCCAGCTCAGCCATGGCCGCGCCCGTGGCCCCGCCCACCAATGCCAGCTATCGATCGGCTCCGCCGCCGGCTGCCACCGTGCCGCCTCGTCCGGCCCCGGCTCCGACCCCGGCTCCGGCTCCGAGTGATGAGCTGGATTATGATGAAATTCCGTTTTAACGAGTTGAATTCAGTTAAATTCAGTCAAATTTAGTTGAATTTAATTGAATTTAGCCAAATTCAAAGGTTCAAACGTCCGAACTGAAACTCCTTGAATCAGGCCGTCAGGCTACGATTTCGCCCGATCGCACCGTCAGCACCTGGGCTGAATCCAGCCAGCGAGCATCAAAGGCTCCCAGGTGCGTGGTGGTGACAATCGTTTGAAACCGATCGGCGATCGCCCCCAATAATTGGTTTTGGCGGGCTAAGTCCAGTTCCGCCAACACGTCATCCAACAGCAACAGCGGCGGTTCCCCCACCACGGCCTCGATCGCGCAAAGTTCCGCCAGCTTCAGCGCCAAAACTAACGTGCGTTGTTGCCCTTGGGAGCCGTACTGTTTAGCCGGGGCATCATCCACCGCCAGGGTCACTTCATCCCGGTGGGGGCCCACCAGGGATGTGCCTTGGTATTGCTCAATTTCCCCCCGATCGCGCATTTGGGCCAACAAGGTGGCTTCAATGGCCCGCGCTTCTTCCAGGGCCGGCAATTGCCACACATCCGGCGCGATCGCCACATTCGGCGCATAGGTCAACGTCAGGGTTTCCACGCGGCCGCTAATGGCCCCATGCCAACGACTGGCCAAGGGGGCTAACCGGGCGATCGCCCTGGCCCGCCGTCGAATTAGCCGGGTTCCCGTAGCCGCCAATTGCGCATCCCAAACGGCCAGCTCTGCCGCCCGATCGCTCAAGGCCTGACCCTGGCGGCGTTGCTTGGCCCAATCTCGCAGCAGGGCATTCCGTTGGCGCAACACTCGCTCGTATTGGCGCAACAGGTGCGCATAGATTGGCTCCAGTTGCATCACCAAGCCATCTAACCAACGGCGGCGCTGTTCCGGCCCGCCCCGCACCAAGTCCAGATCAAGACTGGAAAATTCCACCGCATTCAGGGATCCTAGCCCGTCGAGTTGCCGCCGCAGGGTTTCGCCGCTCCGTACCAGGGTGCGTCTGCCCACCCGTCGCAGGCTCAAGCTCAGTTCCAGGGGCCCCGCTGCTCGATCGATCCAACCGGTAATTTGGGCACAGTCTTGGGCCGATCGCACCAAATCTCCATCGCGGCTGGTGCGGTGCGATCGCAGGGTGGCCAGCAGCTCCACCGCCTCCAAGAGGTTGGATTTGCCCTGGGCATTGTCCCCCACCAGGATCGTCTTGGGTGCAACAAATTCAACCCACTGCTCGGCATAGTTCCGAAACTGGCGCAGATGCAGACGCTGGAGATACACGACGGCGACCGGGGCGATCGAAAAGAACCCAACCATCAAAACACCAAACGTCCTCTCCCAAGCACCGCAAGTTCGTTATGCCGGTGCAAACCCGTTCGTTCGGGGGACTGAAGCTTATGCTGCTAACGAATACTCCAATGGGCGCTCATTAGAAGATGCTTAGATATCTTCTAGGATCACTTGTGGCGGGCCGCACGAATCACGTGGGGCAATACACCAACGGCCGCCGCTAGGACTTGATCCGGTAACTTGTCAATATCTGAGCGATCAAAAAATTCTTCAAACTGATCCAGCAGTTTGCGGGCCCGCTGCTTGGCATCGCCCCGCGCCGTGAATCGTTCCACCAACTTCAGCCATTGCAACCGAATTCGGTAGCCTGTTTCCTGCTCCTTTAAAGACTTGGGCAGCAACAGCTCAAAATCTCCCAACGGAATCACCGCCTGACAGTCTTGATCCACCAGACCGCCCACCGCCGCCCCGGGCCCTGCAAATTCGGCATAGAACTCTTTGATCAACAACAGGCCGTTGCGGCGGCGATTGTTGACAATCCAAACCTGACCACTCAGAACACGGCCGAGGGGCGATTCGGGGTTGATCGGGTCGAGGGGCGGCGGGTCAAGCTGAAACACAGAGGCGACGTGGGACGGGTCTCGATGGGCGGCGGTAGAAAAACGATCGGGAGAGAGAGAGAGGCGAATCACGGTCGTAGCTTACCCCAATGGCTTTTGCAACAACAGACGTGTGGAACGTTGCCAACTGGGTCGAGAACCACCGCCCGATCGCCCGCTGGGGACAAAGCCAGCTCGATCGTATAACCGCCTCGCCGCACAATTATCGGCCAGGACATGAAGATACAGGGCGGAACTATCCCAGTGACGTGCCACTTCTTCGCAAGCGGACAGGAGTTGGAGTGCAACTCCCCGCCGACGATAGTCGGTGCGTACCGCCAGATTGGAAATGTAGGGATAGTGATGTTGGTTCAATCGCCAAGGCAGATTGGAGCGTGCTGCAATCTCGATCGTGCCGATCAGCTCAGGATGCTGACCCCGACCCGTCGCCGCCGTGGGGGCCGTGAAAGCCACCAAACACAGACAGCGATCGCGCTGGGATTGCAGTCGCGTTCGCAAATCTTCGTAGATGCCAGCCCGCAACAGGGGGAACAGCCAACGCCACCAGCCTTGTCGTCGGTGAAAGCTGTCCGCCAACAAATCGGCTAACTCGGCTAAGTCTCGAAACTCCGCCGGTCGGATTTGCAAAGGCAGGTCAGCGCATGGGTAACTCGATCGAACCAGGTTTTGGGGAATCAGCATGAGCAACGGGGCCACAATCTTTAGGAACACCAACCACCCATCAACAGCAGCGAACTGCCTTGATGCTAACCATCTTCACACCTGTGCCGACTGTTGATTAGCCTCCTCAGTCTCGGGCATTTTCTGGGGTGCGTTTGGGGCCCCCGATGGGGACTCTTTTGGGGGTCTTTGGGGGATGGGGTGTCTGGCCACCTAGCGATCGATCAACACTCAACACCATGGTTGATAACAATCGATAGGGAAAATTGCGGGAAGGCTAACTAAATTTTGCCCACCTAGCAATCACGTCCCTGTTGATGTCAATCCCATGAAATTTCATTGCCCCAATGCCACATTGGCAATCTCCTAGAACTCATTTATCTCCGCCTAGAACCAACAGTCCGGTGGTTTCTAAGGGGGTTTTTAAATTGTCTTCTTAGGAAAAGAGCAAAGCTCGCGTTCGATCATATCCTGACCAGCCCAGAATCAAATCAGGATCTGATCCGAGGCGATCGGGTATTGATTGACACATGGAGATCTGGGAAATTCGAGATCTGCAAAAAAGAGGAGCGATCGCCTCAATTCAGTCTGCAATTAGGTGCTTAGAAAGAAGACCACAACAATCGGCCAAGTATGGGATTTAACCTGAATTTGATCAATTCAGGCTCTGTTGCGATCATGAAGCAACAAGGACAAAGTTGGATTTAGAAAAAACACTATCCAAACTTCAGCCTAATTTAGACCCCAAACGTTGACAAATGGGTGTGGCCACAGCTTCCTGACAGACTTTCTTGAATTGTGCCGCGCACCATCCTCACAGCACCCATACAACCCATCTTGAGTTGATTCTTGGGTTGTCGTTAAATTACGATTCATCCATTATTTGGCGAAATCCATAAAAACTCAATCTATCTCTCCAATCTTCAAGCAATCTTTAAATAAGATCGATAAAATTAGTTTGCTTATCCATCACTTTTGCTAAAGGGAGAAGTCAGGTTTTCGGAGGGGTGGAGACGGATTTTGGCAGCAACCAATCCCCACAGGACGCAATGGGGCTGGTTGCTGAAGGGGCTGATGCAGCCCATCGATCGGCCGCGCTTGGGCAAGGATTAGCGATTGGAGCGGAAGGCGGGATTGAAAAAGAGTCGGCGGATGGTTTGTTGGCGACGCTCTCGGTTCTCAGAGGTCAAATTCCAGAGGCTTTCATAGAAAAAGAAGGACACGCCGGCCAGTTGCTTTTGGCGCACCAGTTGCACTTGGGTGGCCACGCGATCGATTGGCATGGGCTTGACCTTCAGCCCCGTGAGAATGCCGACGCTGACGGGAATTTTGTAACTGGCAATTTGTAAATCCCGATCGAGTAGTTCCGCCTCAAAGAGGGCCGGATCTTCCCGGTAAATTTGCACAATCAGTTCATCAATCCAGCCGCGCCCCACCCAGTCTGACCAAGATTGCAAGGAAGTGCTGTAGGCAAAGGGTTGGGGATTGGGCGAAAGGGACATGATCGCCGTCGATCGCTTGGCCTTGAGGGTTTGTTGAATTTGCCCCATCAGTTGCGTTAGCCGACCCGATCGCCAGCGCATCCAGTCTGGATCTGTGGCTAAATCCGGCGGGGTTTGGCCAGCTCGCTCCAGGGCGTATTGGGCCAAGGTGGTGGGGTCATAACCTAACTCCACCGGATAGGCGAAATGGTCATCAAATTGAATGCCGTCCACCGGGTAGCGAGCAGCCAGCTCATCCACCAAATCGGTCATGAATTTCTGCACATCCGGGTGGCCAGGATTCAACCAAACCCTTGTATCGCGTCCGTACTGAAACCGGTTGGAACCGTCACGGCGCTGGGCAATCCAACCTGGATTCCGCCGAGCTAACTCGGAGTTGGCCGGAGCCATTAACCCAAATTCCAACCAGGGCACAACGGCCAAACCTAAACGACGACCTTCAGCGATCGCCTCGGCGAGGATGTCTCGCCCTTGCAGACCGGGGTGGGGGTCAATGCGTTGGCCGCTGGCCCGTTCGGCCACGTCGCTGGGGTAGAGGGTGTAGCCACCGTTCCAAACGGTGATGTAAACGGTGTTGAAGTTGGCGGCTTTCAGGTTTTCAAGGGCCTGACGCAGGCGATCGCGATCGAACAAGATATCGCTGTCAATGTTGGTTAACCAAGCGCCGCGTGTTTCCGGCGGCCGGGCCACGAAGGGCGTGAAGGCATCGGTGGCGGGGGTTTCCAACCGATCATTCAGGGCTTGGCAGAGGAAAGCGGCGGCCTCTCCTCGGGTGACCGATCGCTCCGGTTCCAAGCGACGGGGGTTGGGATAGCTCACCACCTTGCCGGCCCGGACGGCGGCGGCCACGGCCGGTCGCACTGGAAATTCCACCCGCTCACCATCCTCAAAGGTTTGGCGCAACAGGGTTCCGGCCCGAGGGTCAGCCGCGTTATCCGTCCAGCCCAAGCGGGTCATGATCATGGCAATTGCCCGATCGCGGCGCAGGGGTTCGTTGTCCTTGCCGGTGCGGGCGATCGGGGGGCCTTCTGGGACAGCCTGATTCAGCAGCCGCGCCAAATCTTCCGGGGTGGCTGGCTCATCGGGCTGAAATTGCCCAGCGCTGTTCAGGGGTAACCATCGCCGCTCGGCCAAAGCTGCCAAACAGCTTCGCGACCAATGATCACCGCCATCGGTGGGAGCTGCGATCGCCCCCAGCGCCAGGGGCCCCGCCCCGATCGCGCCCGAGAGTAATGCGCCTGATAAGAGCCTGCCCAACCCTAACGGCTTGGTGAATGGCTTGTGGAATGGCTTGCTGAATAACTGGGTTAATCGCTGGTTGAATGGCTGGTTGACTGGCTTGGCTAAGGCTTGGGATTTGGCCAAAACGCCGCATAGAGGCGCTGGGGATCGTGTCATGGTGTTTGCTGCCCGTTCGATCGCATGTTCACCGCAGGGACGGAAATGCCCAAGGATATAGCGCAATACGAACCATTTCTGACGAGGCCGGCATAGATTGCCTAAAAATCTCCGCCTATCCCCCTAACCTTCGCCCTTCTCGCCACAGAGAATGAACAGCGGGTCGATCGCCGCCAAAACCTGGCTATTGGCCCGCCGCTCCAAGCGATTGCCCGCCGCTTGCACCACCTCAATGTTCAACGCTTGCACCTCCGCCAGGGCTTCCGAAAGGGCGTATAGACCCTCCAGGCTGGTAGACAGGGCCACCACGCGCCCCCCCAAAGGCAGCCGCTCCCACGCCGTTTCCAACAAGTCCTTCAGGGGCCGCCCACCACCGATGCAGACCCGATCGGGCGGTTGCTTCAGCAGGCCAAAACAGTCCGGTGCGCTGCCTTCCACCACCCGCACATTCTTGACCCCAAAGCGATCGCAGTTAGTCCGAATCAGTTGCACCACGTCGGAATCTCGCTCGATCGCCACCACTCGCCCTTGTGGGATCATCAAAGCCGCTTCCACCGAAATCGTCCCCGTGCCTGCGCCGATATCCCACAGCACGGAATTGGCCGACAACCGCAACATGGACAAAATCGCTAGCCGGGTTTCGCGTTTGGTCATCGGAATGCCCGGCAACCGCTCAAACAAATCATCGGGAATGCCGGGTGTGACGTAGGGCCAAAGAGGTGTGGTCATAAAAATTCAACGATATCAAGGTTTCGAGAACTGGGGGTTCGATCGACTGGCCGATCGCCCCGGAATGGGCCGATTTATAAATTAACAATTCTGATTAATCAAGATTGATTTCATTAGTTGATTGGATGATGCTTGATTCTTCAATCGCTTTATAGTTATAAAACGAATACAGGTTCGGGCTGGGGTCACTCAATTCCTGGGAGATTGAGCGTCCCATCTCAATGGGCAATGCCCGGAATCAAAGGCTGAAGGCTGACTGGGCGATCGCTTGCGGGTTGCTCAAAGCATTAGCTCTCTGAATCTAAGGCATTGTCCGTCACTGGAGTGCTAGTCCCATAGGGGCATAGGGAATCGCTTTCGACTTGTTCGATCGCCCCTGTGCCCCCATTTAATTCCTGCTTACCCGGCCTCCAGTAGCCATAACCCCAAGTCTGGTGGGCTTTCTGAGTCCCCAGAATACCAACCTTAACCAAGGTTTGACAGAGGTACTCATCCATGACCCTATCTTTGCGATCGACTCCCGCGCCTAGTCGCTGGGATCGGTTTTGTAACTGGATCACCAGCACCGAAAACCGCTTGTATGTGGGCTGGTTTGGTGTGTTGATGATCCCCACCATGCTGACCGCCGCGATCGTCTTTATCCTGGCATTCATTGCCGCGCCGCCCGTAGACATTGACGGCATCCGCGAACCCGTTGCCGGTTCCCTGCTCTATGGCAACAATCTGATTTCCGCCACCGTGATTCCCCCATCCGCTGCGATCGGGTTGCACTTTTACCCCATTTGGGAAGCCGCCTCATTGGATGAATGGCTCTACAACGGTGGCCCCTACGAGCTGATCGTTTTCCACTTCCTGATTGCGATCTACAGCTACCTGGGTCGCCAATGGGAACTGAGCTACCGATTGGGAATGCGTCCTTGGATTCCCGTGGCCTTTTCGGCTCCCGTCGCTGCTGCCACCGCTGTTTTGTTGATTTACCCGATCGGGCAAGGTAGCTTTTCCGATGGCATGATGCTCGGCATTTCCGGCACTTTCAACTTCATGATTGTGTTCTCGCCGGAACACAACATCCTGATGCACCCCTTCCACATGTTGGGCGTGGCTGGTGTTTTTGGGGGCGCACTGTTTTCCGCCATGCATGGCTCGTTGGTGACCTCTTCCTTGGTACGGGAAACCAACATGAACGAATCGCCTAATCATGGCTACAAGTTCGGCCAAGAAACGGAAACCTACAACATCGTGGCAGCCCACGGTTACTTTGGCCGGTTGATTTTTCAATACGCCAGCTTCAACAATTCCCGTTCGTTGCACTTCTTCTTAGCCGCTTGGCCCGTGATTGGCATTTGGTTCGCCGCCTTGGGCGTTTCTACCATGTCTTTTAACCTGAATGGATTTAATTTCAATAACTCCATTTTGGATAGCCAAGGACACCCGATTAACACCTGGGCTGATGTGCTGAATCGAGCCAACTTGGGCATCGAAGTGATGCACGAACGGAACGCGCACCAGTTTCCTTTAGACTTGGCAAGTTCGGCGGACTTTCAACCCGTTTCGGCCTTGCAATCGGACTTTCAAGCGGACTTTCAACCCGCTAGCCTGACAGTTCCCGCAATCGCAGGCTAACTGAAAGTTTGTGACAGGCTAACTGAAAGTTTGTGGTGTCGAAATTGGTCTTGAGGCTGATGGAAATGATGAATCAATGTCATGGTTGGCATGAATTCGTTACCCCGTAGAAGCGCAACAGATTAACTTCTCAGGTTAACTTCTCGGATTCGTCATTCTCAGCACTCATTGGATGGGGGAGACTGCGCGATCGCACCTCCCCTTTTTGTTCGGCCAAACCACCCCAGCCGAAATCACCGGTTTATTTGTGGCTCTTGAGGAGTTGTGTTCATGACCGTTATTTGGAAACAGCTATCAGCCGATCGTCCGCCGGTCAAGTTAAACCTGTGGGCCGTAGGATTCTTTGCTGTCTTTCATCTTGTTGCCCTCTCTGCCCCTTGGTTTTTCTCTTGGTCAGCCCTGGGAGTTTGCCTCCTGTTGCACTGGCTATTTGGCAGCATTGGCATCTGTCTCGGCTTTCACCGCCTCCTCAGCCATCGCAGTTTCCAAGTGCCCAAACCCCTAGAATATTTGATTGCCTTAATTGGCTCCATGGCGCTGCAAGGGGGGCCAATCTTTTGGGTCGCGGGTCACCGATTGCACCACGCTTTCACCGAAGACGAAGACAAAGACCCCTATTCCTCTCGGCGCGGTTTTTGGTGGAGCCATATGCTCTGGATGTTGTATCCGCGGCCGGAGTTTTTTGAATACGATCAATACCAACGCTATGCGCCGGATTTGGCCCGCGACCCCGTTTATCGGTGGTTAAATCAAAACTTCCTGTGGCTGCAACTCCCGATCGCGATCGGGTTGTATTTCTGGGGTGGTTGGTCTTTTGTGATTTACGGCATTTTCCTGCGAGCCGTTTTGCTTTGGCATTCCACCTGGTTCATCAATTCCGTAACCCATTTGTACGGGGGCTATCGTCCCTTTGCAACTGAAGACACTACCCGCAATCTCTGGTGGGCGGCCATTTTGACCTACGGCGAAGGTTGGCATAACAATCACCATGCCTACCCCCATGTGGCGAAATGTGGTTGGCGTTGGTGGGAAATTGATATGACCTGGTGGGCGATTTGGGTGCTGTCTATTTTGGGCTTGGCGCGCAATATTCATCAGCCGCCGGAGTTGCTGGAATCATAGGCCTTTGATCCGGAAGCTTGAAATAGAATCCGTGATTCAATAACCGAAAAAATTGAATTGAAAACCATCGGAGCAAGGGGCTTAAGCCCCTTGTTTTTATTGGTAGTTTTATCTTGATAAAATCCGTGATTCAATAACCGAAAAAATTGAATTGAAAATCATCGGAATAAGGGGCTTAAGCCCCTTGTCTTCGTTAGCCCGTAGGGTGGGCATTGCCCACCAAATTGTTGCTTCATGGCATTTGCGATATGGCGTGCCAATTATTTTAGGTAAAGGCTGTAAACCTTAAAAATAAAGCTTAAAAGATAAACCTTAAAACCCATGAATTGATCGATCGACTTGATAGACCCGACCATTAACCATTATTGAAACGATCGAACCGGTTGACGATCGGGTCATGTCGTTCGGGAAGCCGTGCGGCATAATGGGGCGTGGTCTCGGCTTTGGGGCCGATCGACTGGGATTTTTGACCGAGATCGCTCGCCATGATTGAAGTGGAACAGTTGCGGAAGGTCTACGGCAGCACCGTAGCCATTCGCGAGGTGACGTTTTCTGTGGAGCCGGGAGAAATTTTGGGGTTTCTGGGCCCCAACGGTGCAGGCAAAACCACCACAATGCGAATTTTGACCGGCTATCTACCGGCCACCAGTGGCACGGCGCGGGTGGCGGGATTTGATGTGCATGACGATTCGATGGCGGTGCGCGAACGGATTGGCTATTTGCCAGAAACGCCGCCTCTCTACCCAGATATGACGGTGGAGGGATTTTTGAACTTTGTGGCGCGAATTAAGGGCGTTTCGGCGGGCGATCGGGCGGAGCGGGTGCGCTGGTCGATCGAGCGCTGTGGTTTGAGCGATCGCCGCAAAACCATCATTAATAAATTGTCGAAGGGCTATCGCCAGCGGGTAGGGATTGCCCAGGCGATCGTGCATGATCCACCGGCCATTGTGTTGGACGAGCCAACGGTGGGTCTGGATCCGCGCCAAATTGCGGAAGTCCGTAACCTAATCAAAAGTTTGGCGGGCGACCATACGGTGATTTTGTCCACCCACATCCTGCCGGAAGTGAGCATGACTTGCAGCCGGGTGGCGATCGTGAACGGTGGGCGAGTGGTGGCCACCGACACCCCCGACAACCTGATGGCGGGTCGTGTGGGCGGCGCGGCCTACGACTTGGAAATCGATGGCGCTGAGTCGGCGTTGGTGGCCCTGACGGAAGGGGAGTCGCCGCAATTGCTCGATCGGGCGGCCCAGTTGGTGGAGCGGTTGCAAACGTTGGCGGGAGTGCGATCGGTCACGCCCCAAGGATCTCCGGGCGATCGACCCGATCGATTGCGGTTGAAGGTGGCGATCGAGCGAGATACGGAACCTGCCCAGGAAATTGCCCGCGCCGTCATTGCCGCCGATTTGGGGCTATGTGAATTGCGCCGCAGCCAAGCCACCTTGGAAGATGTGTTCTTGGATTTGACCACGGAGGAACCGACGACCCCAACGGAGACAACTGGGGCGATCGACTCCCATGATCCGGTGGCTGTGGATCCCGAACCGATCGACCTTGCCATTTCCCCGGACTCGCCCCCGGAAGCGGCTGAATAAGGCCCGCTTGGGTTGACCTGTCATACCAATTTTGAGCTGCCAACTTTTCTGCCCATAGATTGTGAGTGACGGATATGGAATCGGCAACCAGCTAGTCAACGAATTGCATGATCAAAAAGTGCTTTCTCCTGGCCTTGTTTCCTAATACTTTCCTGCTCTAATTGCCACGACTGATTCTTCTTGCTTCTCAACTTTCAATTCTGAATGCTGGCTTCTCGATTTTGCTTGCGCATCTTTCACGGCTAACTTTTAGATTTTTCTCAAGGATGGTTGAAACTGAGGCATGGCTGTTAACTTAGGACATCGATTGCGAGTAATTTTGGCCAATATTGTGGCCATCTATCAACGGGAATTACAGAGTTATTTTGTCTCTCCCTTGGCCTATGGAGTGGCTAGTATTTTTTGGCTAATTGCAGGCATCTTCTTTGTGGCGGTGCTGCTGGGGCCGGCGGGTATCATTGCCCAATCGGCCATGCGCGATATGCAGGGCCAGCAAATGGGCATTCCTGTGCCGCCGATCGATGTTCCCTATGAATTTCTGAAAATTTATTTGGGGAGTTTGGGGTCACTATCCCTTTTCATTCTGCCGATTTTGTCCATGAGTCTCTATACCGAAGAGCGCAAACGCGGCACGATCGAGCTATTAGCCACATCACCAATTACGAACTGGGCCGTAGCCCTGGGCAAGCTCTTGGGGGTGCTGACCTTTTTTGCCAGCATTTTGGCTCCGATTCTGTTGCTGGAATTGATTGTTTTGGCGGCCTCTAATCCGCCCATTTCTCCTTGGGTGGCAGTATCGGGGCATCTGGGGCTGTTGCTGATGGGGGGTGGCGTTTTGTCTCTGGGAATGTTCCTGTCATCCCTGACGGCCAGCACGGTTTTGGCGGCGATGATGACCTTTGCCCTCAATCTTTCCCTCTGGATTATTGATCTGTTGGCTAACGCGATCGGGGGTGATGTGGGTCAGGCGATCGGGCATTTATCTTTGCTGAAACATTACGAAGCGGCGGTGCGTGGTGTGCCCGAAACAGGCAGTGTAATTTTGTTTTTGAGCTATATCCTACTCGGCATTTTCTTGACGGCTCAATCGGTGGAAACCTTCCGTTTTCAGCGCTCTTAGGCATATCCTCAGCAGTCTGGATTTTGGGGCGATCGCCTAAATTTCATCGCCTAAATTTCATCGCCTAAACTTCATTGCCTGAGTTCAAGCGCCTGGGTGCGATTAGGGAAATGCAACTGAGGAACTGCAATTGAGCAGATGAAATTGTTCGTGTGAAATTGTGCAAGTGAAATTGAGCGAATTCAGTATTAATTCTGGCTTGTTTGCCATTCAGGGGGAACTGATTTAGTGGCTATGAAACTGGCATCTGTACGGCAACTGTTGCCTCGTTATCTCAAATCTGGGCTTAGATATCTCGGTAAATATCTAATTTTCGTGGGCCTGTTCCTGATGGCGGCGGGCCTGTCAGCGGGCTTTGTGGGTGGTTGGGGCCCCTTGGCTGGGGGACTGATGGTGGCTGGCATTGTGGCGATCGGGATTTGGCTGGTCACCCACGGTAATTTGCGCCGCACTTGGAGCCAGCGATCAACCCAATCCAATACCAATGCATTGTTGGCGACCTTGGCCGCGTTGCTAATTTTTGGGGCGATCAATTTCTTGGGATCTCGTTACAGTACCAAGTTTGATTTAACCGAAACTCAACTGTTTACGCTGGCTCCCGAAACCCAGGAAACGGTGCGCAATTTGGGTCAAAAAATCAAAATCTTGGTTTTTGATCGATCGCTCTCTGATACCGATCGGGAACTGCTGAGTAATTACGCCAAATTAAATCCCAACTTCACCTATGAATTAGTCGATCCACAGGTGGATTTTGGCCGGGCCCAAAGTTTTAAGGTCAAATCCTTTGGGGAAGTGTATTTGGAAGCAGGTGAACAAAAACGCTTAGTGACCACCTTGGGGCCCGAAAGTCGCCTGAAGGAAACGGAGTTAACCAACGCGATCGCCCAGCTTTCCAGCACCACCCAAGCAACGATTTATTTCCTGCAAGGCCATGGAGAGCGCCCAATTGAAGGGGAACAGGGCGGTTTGACGGAAGCGGTGACGGGCCTGAAAACCAAAAACTTCATCGCCAAACCCTTGAACCTGATTCGTGAGGGCAAAATTCCTGAGGATGGCATTGCCTTGGCGATCATTGGCCCCCAACGTCCTTTGCTCGATCGGGAACTGGTGCTGCTGGAAACCTATTTGCAGCGGGGTGGGCGGCTGTTGGCGCTGTTGGATCCCGCGTCCGATGGCGGCCTCAGCCAGTTGCTGACCCGTTGGGGGGTGAAGCTGGATAACCGCCTGGTGGTGGATGCGTCGGGAACGGGCCAGTTGGCCGGTTTAGGCCCCGATGCCCCGATCGTCACCCAATATGGCGACCACCCAATCACCCAGGATTTCAAAGGCGGGGTTTCGATTTACCCGGTGGCGCGATCGCTCGAAATCGTCACCACCAGCGGCATCACGGCCACACCTCTCATCAAAACCGACGAAAAGAGTTGGGCTGAAAGCGAACCCACCGCCCAACAACTCACCTTCACGCCCCCGCAAGATCGCCAAGGGCCGTTGGTTTTGGGGGTTGCCTTGGAACGGGCGATCGCCCCTGAACCGGCCGCGAGTCCCTCCCCCAGTCCTAGCCCGACGGCCAGCCCAAGTCCGACCGTATCTCCAACGGCATCCCCGACTGCTTCTCCGACGGCTAGCCCAAGTCCGACCGTATCCCCGACCACATCCCCAACTGCTTCTCCGACGGCTAGCCCAAGTCCGACTGGATCCCCAACCGCATCCCCGACGGCCAGCCCCAGCCCGGCCCCTAGTCCTTCGCCGAGTCCTTCCCTCAGCCCGGCCCCTCCGAAAGCCGCTCGGCTGGTGGTGATTGGTAACTCGTCGTTTATGGCAGATGGGCTATTTAGCCAGCAGCTCAATGGCGATGTGTTTCTGAATTCGGTGGGTTGGTTGGGCGATCGCGCGGAAAGCAGCCTTTCCATTCGGCCGCGCGAACCCAATAACCGACGTTTCACCATCACGAATCAACAGTCCGCGCTGTTGCTGCTGTTGGCGTTGGGGGTGTTCCCGATCGGGGGGCTGACCTTGGCGGGTGTGATGTGGTGGAAGCGACGCTAGGGAGCGAACGACCATGAAGCTCAAATCTTCGACCCTTTGGATTTTGGCGATCGCCCTGGGGGTGGCCGGTGGCGTGGCTTTGTTTGAGACGCAATCCACCCAAAAACAAGCCCAACAACAGCAACAGGCCAAGCTGTTTGGCTTTGCGGAAGCTGATATTCAACAGTTGACCCTGAAACTGGGCGATCGAACCGTGCAGCTCGATCGCCGGGCCAACTTCCAACCGGGGCAAACCCTTTGGGAACTGCGGTTGAATGGAGGTGCAGCGGAACCGGCCAGCGATGGAGCCGTGGCGTTTTTGACCAGTTTGCTGGCCTCGTCTCAGCGCGATCGCACCATTGAGCGATCGCCCGCCCAGCTTGCAGAATTGGGCCTCGATCGCCCCCGTGCCGAAATCACGATGCGCCTGAAAACCGGCCAGCAACATCGGCTGGCGATCGGGCAGGCTGGGTTTGACGATTCTTTTCTCTATGCGCTGGTGGATCCGCCCCAACCCTTGCCCGGCAAGGTGTCTGTGGCCTTAATCCCCAAGGATTTCCAGCTCGCCACGGTCGATCGGCCCTTAGCGGAATGGAAGCAACCGCCGCCGCCTCCAAGTCCTAGCCCGAGTGGATCGGTCACGCCCAGCCCGACAGCCGGCCCCACAGTCAGCCCGACGGCTAGCCCCACAGCCAGCCCCAGCCCCACGACCTCACCATCGCCCGCAGCCTCACCGTAGGGGCGCATCGCCATGCGCCCTCCGGTACGCCAGATCTCGGATACCCACCAAATCTCGAATACCCAACCGAGATCAGGCGATCAACCCCGATCGCCCGCAGCCTCACCGTAGGGGCGCATCGCCATGCGCCCTCCGGTACGCCAGATCCCCCAATACCCAAAGGAGATCAAGCGATTGATCCTGGCGGAGAGCGTACAGCGGAGGGCGTACAGCGGAGGGCGTACAGCGGTACGCCCCTACGGAATCTACGGCCCTGTGTTCGTCAGGGTTTCGCTTAAAATTCAAAGGTTCGATCGCGCCTCCCACCTTTGCAAACATGTCTTTAGCCACTGCAACACTGCTCATTAACTGTCCAGATCAACGGGGTTTAGTCGCCAAAATTGCCAGTTTTATTGATGCCAACGGTGGTAATATTTTGCACGCCGACCAACACCAAGACCCGACAGCCAATCTCTTTTTGAGTCGGGTGGAATGGCAACTAGATGGGTTTAATTTGCCCCGCGATTTAATTGATCCAGCCTTTGGGGCGATCGCCAAACCCCTCGGCGCAACTTGGCAGCTTCACTTCTCTGACGAAGTACCCCGGATGGCTATTTGGGTTAGCCGTCAAGATCATTGCCTGCTGGATTTGCTGTGGCGGAACAAAGCCGGTGAAATCCCCGCCAAAATTGTTCTCATTATTAGCAATCACCCGGACTTGGCCCCGATCGCCCAACAATTTGGTATCGACTATCACCACGTGCCCATCAGCAAAGATACCAAGGCCGAAGCCGAAGCTAAACAATTGGAGCTACTGCGGGAATATCAAATTGATTTGGTGGTGCTGGCGAAATATATGCAAATTCTCACCCCGGGATTTGTGGCGGCTTTTCCGAATGCGATTAACATTCACCATTCCTTTTTGCCGGCATTTCCCGGAGCCAATCCCTACCAACGGGCACACGATCGGGGTGTGAAAGTGATTGGCGCAACGGCCCACTACGTCACCCAAGATTTGGACGAAGGGCCGATTATTGAACAGGATGTTTCCCGAGTCAGCCACCGCGACACCGTTGAGGATTTGGTTCGCAAAGGGAAAGATCTAGAACGAGTGGTTTTGGCCAGAGCGGTGCGGTTGCACTTACAAAACCGGGTGTTGGTGTATGGCAACCGAACGGTGGTGTTTGAGTAGGTTTTTGAACCGGGGATTCACCGAAAATGGGTAGCGGAATGGGTTATGCGATCGGGTCAGGAAATTCACCGAAGATTTAGCCGATCGCCTGGGATGCCGCCAATTGAATTCCGTGGCGATCGAGCAGCTCTTGCACCGGAATCTTGGTGTAATCCTTGCTGTAGAAATCATCATGCACCACTTGCCCATCCCAAATGATGATATCTAGGTCGATCGTCCGGGGGCCAGACTTAATTGGCCCCTTGACACGCCCTAGGCGCTTTTCCAAATCCTTCAAATATTGATTAAATTCCAAATAGCTTAAGTGGGTGGATACCCAATAGGCCCCATTCAAGAAATCATCCTGATTTTGATAGCCAACGGGAGCGGTCACAATGTAAGCGGATTTATCAACCAGTTGATGTTCCTGGGCTAAAATTTGCTCCGCTTGCTGGCAATGGTGCTGGGGTTCAATGTTGGAACCAACGGACAAAATTGCTTGATACATGGAATTTAGCCTCAGAAGCGGAATCAAACGTTGGTTAAACGGGAACAGGCGATCGCTGGAAAAAAGGGCGATCACCGGTTGGGATCGCCCTTGTGTTTATTGCTTAATTTGGGTGGTCTGCTCGTAGGTCACGGCATTTTGCCCCACATTGGTTAGGGATTCTCCCCCATCCACAAACAAAATTTGCCCATTCACAAAAGGATTATTCAGGATATAGTTCACCGCTTGGGAAATGTTTTCCGTAGAGCCTTGTTGCTTCACGGGAATGCCCTGAACTCGCCACTGAATATAGTCACTGGTGCGGCTCCCGGCGGGCAAAATGACACCCGGAGCAATGCCATTAACCCGCACTTGGGGAGCCAGTTCGATCGCTGCCAATTTTGTAAATTCTGCCAAGGCTTTTTTGGAGAGCAAATAGGCTGAATATTGATATTGGTTGAAAGCCACCTTGTTGTCGATGATGTTAATCACACAGCCGGTTCCGCCGTTTTTGGCAAAGGCTTGGGTGAGGAAGTAGGGGGCTTCAAAATTCACCTTAAATTGCTTGGCAAACAGGTCAGGCGTTGTCTCTGCGATCGGGGCTGCGTCATACACGGAAGCACTGTTAACCAACAGGTTTAAATCGCCAAAGCGCGATCGCACGCGATCGATCAAAGGCTGCATGTCCGGTTCATGGAGCAAGTCAAAGGGAAACAGCTCGCATTCCACTCCCAAAGCGCGAAATTCCGCCGCCGTTTCCTGGGCTGCATCGTGGGAGGAACCATAGTGCAGGGCAATGTTGTAACCTGCTTTGGCCAAACCGAGGGCGATCGCCTTGCCAAGCCGAATGGCGGAACCCGTAACCAGTGCCGTACCTTGAGTTTGGGTCATGATTGGGGGAAATAAAGTATCAGAATGTCCTGGGCAATCGCGACCCAACGAGTTCAAAACAACGCAATTAAGCAGTTTAAACTGATTATTAATATTCTGTTACGTTCTGGCTCATCTGTGGTTGGTCTGTCGCGGATGAGCGCTTAAGGGCTTTGGAAAAATTCTGGTTTGTTCCGAGAACGAACGGCTTGAATGCCTGCAAAGATGATGGAAGGATCCTGGCGTAAGTCAACCGTGAGGGTTGGGTCAATTGCCCGGAGATATTGCGCGATCGCGGGGCCATCGCCGCCGGTAATCACCGCCGTGCCGTGGGGATAGCGCGATCGCCAGGTTTGCAACCAAGTTTGCGCCAGGACGGCCACGCCCCAGACCACCCCACTGGCGATCGCCCCGATCGAGTCCTGGGCCCAGAGGGTTGGGAGTTGGGTGGGTGGCAGCACGGCCGGCAGGGCGGCAGTTTTTTCCGTGAGGCTGCGCAATTGCAACCCCAACCCCGGCGCGATTGCCCCGCCGATTAGTTGTCGGTTTGGATCCACAGCCGTCACGGTCAGGGCCGTGCCGCCATCAATCACCAGGGCCGGGAAGCCGTAGCGCTGACCCGCGCCCAGCACAGCCAAGGCGCGATCGATCCCCAAGGTGGAATACAGCCCCCCGATCGGGAGATCGGCCAACGTGATCATGTGCCAGTCAGCCCGATCGCTCCATCGATCGAGTGCCCCCGGAACCACTGAGGCGGCCCAAACGGGTCGCTCTAGGGCCAAATGATCCGGGGGCGGCTGTGCATCATCCCAGGTGCGATCGAGCCGATCGCCCGTCCAATCGCCCCAATGCCAGCGCGAATTCCCCACCATCAGCGATCGCCAGCGATCGGCCCCATCGTTGCTCGTCGCCATCGGGAGCACAATTAATTAAACCTGATGGGAATTAAACCTGATGGGATGAGACTTGCTTAGAACTGGCGCAAAAACCGGAGATCGCTGGCATAAACCCGGCGAATATCGTCGATTTGGTGCAGAACCATGGCGAATCGCTCCACCCCAAAGCCCGCCGCAAAGCCTGAATAGACCTCCGGATCCAGCCCAGCGGATTTCATCACGTTGGGATCCACCATGCCGCAACCCAGCACCTCTAGCCAGCGCCCTTTCCACTTCACATCCACCTCCGCCGAGGGTTCCGTGAAGGGGAAGTAGCTGGCGCGGAACCGCACTTCCACTTCCCCGAAAATTTCGCCCAGGAGGGTTTCGATCGTGCCTTTCATGTCCGTGAAGGTCAGGCCCTCATCGATCGCCAGCAGCTCAATTTGGTGGAACACGGCCGCATGGGTTGCATCCACCGTGTCGCGTCGATAGACCCGGCCGGGAGCCACAACGCGGATGGGCGGTTCGCGCTCTTCCATGTAACGAAGCTGCACGGCGGAAGTGTGGGTGCGCAGCAGGTTTCCATCGGGCAAATAGAAGGTGTCGGCCATGTCGCGGGCCGGGTGGTCGGCGGGGGTGTTCAGGGCCTCGAAGTTGTAATAGTCCGTTTCCATTTCGGGGCCATCGGCCACCGTGTAGCCCAAGCCAACGCAGATATCGACTACCCGGTCGATCGTGCTGGCGAGGGGATGCTTGCGGCCTAAGGGGCGATAGGTTCCCGGCGCGGTCACATCTAAGGTTTCCGCATCCAGCCGGGCCCGAATGGCCGCCGCTTGCAGATCTGCCCGTCGCCGATCGAGCAGGTCTTGCACCGCGTCTTTCACTTCGTTGGCCTTGGCTCCAATCCGCGGCCGATCTTCGGCGGGCAGCTTGCCCATGCCCCCCAGCACTGCGGAGATTTTGCCTTTTTTGCCCAGGAAGGCAACGCGCAACTGCTCGATCGCGTCGAGGTCAGGGGCTTGGCCGATCGCGCTTTGGGCTTCGGCTTGCAGTTGGCTCAGTTGGGCTTCGAGGTCGCTGACCTGGGTGGCAGTCATGGCTGAAAACAATTGAGAAAGGCGGCATGGAGTTGGGCTTGATGAATTCGCCGAATGCGCCAAAAAATCGCAAAGCGATCGGCTGAAATCATCACCCGTCCCATCAAAGGATAGAGCATCGGGCGATCGCCCGCTTGTTTTCTGGCCTAAGATCCTGGCCTTAGGATTTGGTTAATTTCAATGATGAGCGAACCTCAAACGGTTGAGACCAGCTATCTGGGCCAGACAAGCCAGCGCCAAACCCCGAATTCCCTGGCGAATCCCCTGGTGATCGGGCTGTTGGGTTTGCTGGTGACCGGTGGAATGCTAGGCGGGGCGATCGGGATTTTGAATTTATCAGCCCCCCGGGCGATCGCCCAAACCCGCCCTAGCCAGCCCAGCGCCCCCAACGTCCTCAATATTCTGCGCGGGTTGCCCCAACCGACCACCGCCCCCGCCAACCGGCCCGCCATCTTTGCGGCCAATGCCTACGGTCAGCAAAGCCTGAACTTCCAGAGCAAATCCAACGCAGAAGCCGCCATCCAGTTCTATCGCCAAGCGCTCGGCCGCTTGGGCTACACCGAACGCACCACCAACACCACGATCGGGCCATGGGGGTTCAGCATTGTTTTTGACCCGCCGGCCAGCTTGGGCCTCAAACCCAGCAGCACCGCCCCGCGCAACACCCTGGAAGTGGGCGACCAAGTGACGGTTCAAGGCAGCGGCAGCCCCTCGGTGGTGTTGGTGTTGCAAGGAACGATGCTGTCTCCTGACACCATGAACACCAACATTCGCTTTGAGGAAATTTAAGGCGCGATCGGGCAAACAAGTTGAGAGATGGGACTTGAGGGAGGGACTGAAGGACTAATGGCCGCTTTAACCCTGCGAATAATCCTGCAAACGCCACGCGATCGAGCGAGCGATCGGGAAAGCTGGGCAACTAATGGCAAGCCATAGGTTCGGTTAGCACTCCCTTTCCGAGAGTGCCAAATTTGCATACAGTCTTGGGGTGAACCATTGGTAAATCACGGATAGCGACCCCACACCCCTATGGTTAAGATCGTCTCCTTCAGCGACGAATCGCGCCGCGCCCTCGAAAACGGTGTTAACGCCTTGGCCGATGCCGTGCGCGTCACGCTGGGCCCTAAAGGCCGAAACGTTTTGCTGGAAAAGAAATTTGGCATTCCCAGCATCGTGAATGACGGCATCACGATCGCGAAAGAAATTGAACTGGAAAGCCCCCTGGAGAATACGGGTGCTCGCCTGGTGCGCGAAGTGGCCACCAAAACCAAAGATATTGCTGGTGACGGAACCACGACGGCCACCGTGTTGGCCCAAGCCCTGGTGCGTGAGGGCATGAAAAATGTGACCGCCGGTACCAACCCCGTGGCCCTGCGGCGCGGGATTGACAAAACCGTTGCCCGGTTGGTGGCGGAAATTAACGAGCTGGCGCAACCGATCAGCAGCAACGAGGCGATCGCCCAAATTGCCGCCGTGGCCGCCGGTAGCGACCCAGAAATCGGCAGCACGATTGCTAACGCTTTCGATCGGGTCACCCAAAACGGCGTGATCACCGTGGAAGAGTCGAAATCCTTGACCACCGAAGTGGATGTGGTGGAAGGGATGCAGTTCGATCGCGGCTACACCTCGCCCTACTTCGTGACCGATTCCGAGCGGATGATCACGGAGTTGCACAACGTGGCTGTGCTGCTGACAGACGGCAAAATCAATAGCCTCGCGGAAATTGTGAGCATTCTGGAAGGAGTGGTGCGCGATGGCAAATCGCTGTTGATCATTGCCCAAGATATTGAAGGCGACGCACTTTCCACCTTGGTGATCAACAAACTGCGGGGCGTGCTGAACGTGGCCGCTGTGAAAGCTCCGGGCTTTGGCGAGCGCCGCAAGTTCATGCTTGAAGATATCGCCCTCGTGGTCGATGGCCAGGTGGTGAGCGAAGAGACGGGCACGAAGCTCGAATCCTGTGATACCAGCGTTTTGGGATATGCCCAAAAGGTGACGATCACCAAGGACTCGACCACGATCGTGGCGGGCGATCGGGCAGATCAAGCCGCCATTGCCGCGCGCGTGCAACAGCTCAAGGACGAACTGGCCGCCACCGACAGCGACTACGACACCGAAAAGCTGCAAGAGCGGATCGCCCGCTTGGTGGGCGGTGTGGCTGTGATTAAAGTGGGCGCGGCCACCGAAACCGAACTGAAGGAACGGAAGCTGCGCATTGAAGATGCCGTGAACGCCACCAAAGCCGCGATCGCGGAAGGGGTGGTGGCCGGTGGTGGGGCAACCCTGATGCGCCTGGCCAAGCTGGCCGAAAGCTTCAAGGCCACCCTAAACGCGGAAGAGGCGATCGGGGCCGGTATTGTGGCCCAAGCCTTGACCACGCCCCTCAGCCAAATTGCCGAAAACGCCGGTTACGAAGGCGCTGTGGTGGTTGAAAAGGTGCGTAACCAGGGCGATCACATCGGCTTCAACGCGCTGACCGGAGCCTACGAAGACACCCAAGCGGCGGGGATCATTGACCCGGCTAAGGTGTTGCGGACGGCCCTGCAAAATGCCGCCTCGATCGCCGGTTTGGTGCTGACCACCGAGGCGATCGTGGTTGACAAACCCGAACCGAAACCCGCTGCTCCCGCTGGTGGTGATCCCATGGGCGGTATGGGCGGCATGGGTGGCATGGGCGGTATGGGTATGGGTGGCATGGGTATGGGCGGTATGGGTATGGGCGGTTTCGGGATGTAATTCCTGGCTCGATCACCCGTTCCAGTTTCCCTAGCTGTGATTGGGCCCATCTTCATGGGCCCAATCGCAATTCCCATCATTCAAAAGCTCGCCAGCGCCCCAGCTCAAACACTGAATCAGCGATCGCATTGGCAATCGCATCAGCAATTGAGTTGTAGTTACTGAGTCTCGATTGTTGAGACGTTGAGGCAAACGCAAAAACAGAGGGCCGGGAATTATCCCGGCCCTCTGTTGCATTGTGGTGAGTTGTTGAGCTTCGTCCTGCAACACCCAGGAACCGAGCAATGACTAGGGGCCCCAAGACCCTGGCAGTCATCGCCCGATCGCCCCACCTAGCACTTGCGATTAGCGCTTGCGATAGGGCACAGCGGTAGCGATGTTGATGTTGGCCAACGGCGTGCGGGGCACCACCGGCAGCGAGGGAGTCACCGAACGAGCCATGCCGAGGAACCCAGCGGGGCTGCCAGCGCCAACCTTCTTCTCTTGGGGAGTGAAGCGACGCACCGAGTTTTGCCACACCACTTGCGGGAAGCCCAGTTGGCTGCGGTGGTAAGCCTCGTAGCGAGGAGTCTTCAGGTTGAAGGGGGTTTCGCCTTCGGTGCGCTGGGGCAGCACACGACGAAGCTGGTAAGGAACCGTGTTGTCGCCAAAGTTAGCGGCGTATTCTTCGCTATCCACCAGTGCATCGATGAAACCTTGCAGGCCCTTGGTGGGCAGCAGGATCGACCAAGCAATCTTTTCCCGCTCGCTGTACACGTCGCGGCCCAAAATCCGCTGGACGCAGATTTCCACGAAGCGATAGTTGCTGTTGGTGTCCAGGTTCAGGCGGCGGAAGCTATCCGACGTGGCCAAGCCCCGGATGAAATCCTTAACGGTGATTTGACCGTAGCGGAGTTGCGATTCCAGGAAGGTTTGGCGGTTGTTAGCGATGTTTTGGTGCTCGCTGAAGACCTGGCGATAGGCCGCCCAGATCAGCTCGTCCATGTCACCGCCAGAGAAGACGTTTTCGATTGCGTAAATTTTCGGTTGCTCTTCACTGCCCACTTCGTAACCAGCCACACGTTGGTTTTGCGAAGAAGGGGAGAAGCTCAATACAGGAATAGCCACGTCAGAATCTCCGTAGTCTCGGTAGTCTCAAAAAGTCACGGGCTTTGTTAACGTGCGCTTGTTAAAGGCACATCGGCTGGCAGGAACCAACAAGGTGACGCTGCCAAATTTGCCATTTTTCAGGTTACGAGATTGCCGCGAGGGCAAGCACGGTTCCTGAAAAACGCTTAATAAAGCTTGACATGCACGGGGAGCCGCGCATGGTTCGCTGTGGGAATGGTGCGATCGCGCCTGTGTTGGCCGGATGGGGCCAGGCGTTGATCGCCCGGTCAGCAGAAGCGCCGAAGCACTCCACTGTTTAAAAGCATTGCTAGCTATCGCAAATTGTACCAAAGCGTTTCGCGTCGCTGGTGGTTCTTCACGAACCAAGTCGGATTCTGAGGAATTTGGCGGGCGATCGCCCCTCAATGGCCAACCCGGGATTGGCTAACCCGATCGTGACCCACTCAGGCATTACCAACCCAGGGCCGAGATTGCCTGCTCCCGATCGCCCCCGGCCGCCACCGCCGATTGATCACAACCCACCCGCACTTCCGTGCAAAACGTGGCCGTATTGAAGCCGCCAAACCGCTTCAGCACACTGGTGCGCATCCGTAAATCCGGATTGGGAAACCAAAAACGCTCCACGGAACTCATGGTTTCGTATTCCGTGGTTAAAACCATGCCCCCTTCCTCGTCCAGGTGATATTCACCGGCCACGGGAGCCGTTTCCGCATAGCCCCGTTCCCGCAGTAGCTTGCCCCGGCGATCGTCCGTGGCATCCGGCACAATCACCATCACCGTTTGTCCCTCGTGGTTGTCTTCTTCGGAAGCATCCCAGGCCATCAAGCTTTTCCAGGTCACCAGGGCCCCACCGGCCGCGGCGGCAGGGTCAATGTCATACATCTGGCAAATTTCGGCCAAACGCGGATCGGTGACCTCTAGCATTTCCACCTGAATTTCCGATTCGCCCACTTCGGCCCGCCGAAAGGCCAGGTGGTGGGTGACCCGCTGGGATTGCCATTGGCCGGCGCTTTGGCGGAAATAGTCGAGGGCGCTGGTGAGCTGAGGTGCGGTGCTGGTGGCGGTCATAGGATTGGTTGGCAAAGGTTAATTAACAGGTTGAGACCGGTTTGAAGTCGCTTGGGCAGCGGGCCAAAGTGGGATTCTTGAAGACGCGAAAGCGCGGTGGCAGAATTTCGGGTAAATGAATCGGCTAGCGAATGGGCTGATGAATGGTTTGATTAATCGTTAATTTTGAAACAGGTGGCGACCAGCAGGAAACCCCACTTTGGATTTTGCCGGAAATCTTGGGCTGAATCTCGGGATGATTGTCCGAATGGTTTTCTGAATCAACGGACGAATTTGGAATCAAGTTGGACAGTTGGTGAAAGACCATGCCCGATCGCCCCGTTGCTCGATCGACCCATGCCGTTGCTCCGGAAGGCTTGCCCATTCACTACCAACCGGCAACCCGATCGCGCCGGTTTTGGTGGGGAGCGGCTTTGGGGGCGATCGCCCTTCACGGGTTAGCCCTCTGGAGTGTGGGGCGATCGGGGGCCCAAGCGGGGCCGACGGCGGGGCCCTTGCCGGTGGTGCGGGTGACCTTGCCAGCGGCCGGTGGCTCGGCAACTTCAACGGGGCCGATCGCTCCCAATAATCCCGCCAACCCCGTTCCCGCTAATCCCGCGAGTGCTGTGGCGGCTAATCCGGCTGCTTCCGGTGCTTCTCCGGTAAATCCCACTGCGGGGCAACCGTTGCGGCCGTTGGCTCCCTTGCGGCAAGTGGATCCGGGTCAACTGCAAGGCTCGGGGGCCGCCAGCCAACCCCGCTGGCCCGGCGAGCCGACTGGTGGGGCCCCGATTCCCGATCGGCCCTTCAACCCCGACCCGATCGATCCGAACATGCCCCCGGACTATGCCGCTCCCGGTTGGCAAAATGCGCCCCCAAATCGCCCGATCGCCCCGAATCCTGCTCCCAATGGCACGGGGCCAAGTTCGAATAGCCCGCCCGCTCCCAATGCCGGGAATTCTGGCGGCCCAAGCACCAACCCCAATCCAGGCCAGGGGGGAAACCAAGCATTCGGCCTGGCGATTGTTGGGTTAGAACTAACCACACCGGGAGATGGCAGCCCGATCGTCCAAGCGGCCGACCTGAGTCGCCTGCCCCAGTTGCAATCCGCGCCGCCGAGTTTGAACTTGCGAGACTATCCAGAGTTAGCCAATTGGGCCGATCGAGCGGTGGATTTACGGTTAGCCGTAATGGCCGATGGCTCCGTTGGCTTTGCGGGATTGCTGACCCCGGGCTTAAGTTCGACAACCCAACAGGCCCTCGAAGCCCGCGCTGCCCAACTGCGATTTTTGCCGGCCCTCACTGCCACAGGTCAGCCGATCGCCATCTATTTACGGCTTACAATGCGCTTGTCGCCCAAGACGTGAGCGCGATCGGCTAGAAAACTCATCCAAAGAGCAGGAAAAAGAACCAGAAATCACATTTTCTTATTAGGGACTGTCGTCATTTCCTGGGATCAGGTGGCAACGATTGATTATCCATGTCCCAGTTCATGTCCCAGTCGTTGTAACAAGGGGCTTAAGCCCCTTGTCCCCCACGATCTGCCAACGGCGGAATCAAGGTTTCAGACGATTTGACGACACGCCCTAGTCCCAAATTCCAAATCCTAAATCTCAAATCCCAAATCCCATTTCGTAAATTTCAATTCGTAATTAGGGTCCAAGGTCAGCGTTGAGTCAGTTTTCTCCCTTTTCCTCCCCCACGGATCAACCGGCTCAGCCGCCCGCCACTCCCTATCCCGATCGGTTGGGGCGGTGGATGGCTGCCGATTGGCAACAACCGCGATCGGGCTGGTTGGCCCGCTTGCTGTTTTGGGGCATGGCCGGCGTGGCGATCGGCACGATTTCAGCCACCTTGGGAGCCGCCGCCGCCCTGTTCATGCCCCTGGATCCGGCCGTGATGCCCCTCATGCGCCACGAAACCCTAGAGCACCTGTGGCACAGCGGGTTGCAATATCGCCTCCTGCAACCGCTCACCATTTTGGTTTTGGGGGTGGAGCCTTCGCCCGGAATTCCCCTGGGCGCGCCGGAAGCCTTGAATGGTCATGCGGATGCCATTTGGCTGGCCCGATTTGATCCCACCGATGACACTGTGACGGTGATGTCGTTGCCTCGGGATACGCGGGTGGTGTTTCCCAGCGGATCCGTGGGCGCATTGCACGAAGCGGACAGCATCGGCGGTACGGCCCTGGTGCAGCAGTCCGTGAGCAACACCCTGGGCGGGTTGCGGATCGATCGCACTGTGCGGTTGAACCCCGAAGGCTTGCGAGAATTGGTCGATCTGCTGGGTGGGGTGGAACTGTCTGTGCCCCAGGCGATGCGCTACCGCGATCGGGCGGGACAGCTCAAAATTCAACTGGATAGCGGTTGGCAAAGCTTGGATGGCAGTGCTGCGGAACAATTCGCCCGCTACCGAGTGGATAGTGCTTGGGGCGAACTCGATCGGGTGCAGCGGTTGCAATTGCTGTTACGGGCCCTGCGCGATCGGGCCCTCAGCCCCAGTGTGTTGCCCCAATTGCCCCAAATTGCCCAACGGGTTCACAAGTACCTGCGCACGGATCTGGCGCGCCCGGAGGTGCTGGCCCTCGTTCACCTGTTGATTCAGCAGGAGCCGGAGCAGGTGCGTCTGTTGCTGTTGCCGGGTCAGATGGATGCCAGCAACTTTTGGAACCCCGATCCCAAGGCCGTTGCCCGCCTCTTGGAAAGCTACTTTCCGCCCGATCGACCCGGCATTGGTCGGCGCACCAAACTCCTCAGCGCCAGCGCCCGCGATCAATATGGTCAAACCTTCAGCCGCATTTCCGTGCAAAATGCCAGCGGCGATCCAGCCCGATCGGCGGCCGCGATCGCCCAATTGCGGCGGGCGGGGTTCCAGCAAGTGCGAGCGATCGATGCTTGGCCCCAAGTGCAACGGGACACCCAAATCATTGTCCAGGGCGGCGATTTGGATCTGGCTGAGTTGGTGCAACGGCGGCTAGGCTACGGTTCCTTGGATCGATCGGCGACGGGTGATTTAGGTTCCGATATTACGGTGCGCCTGGGCAGTGATGCCGCGCCCTAAGGTTGGATGAAATGGCTCAAAATTTTGATCACCTAAAGTGATATTGCTTAAGCTCTAGATTTTATAAGAATTTAAGAGTCCGAAGGTTTAACCGATCAAGTCGCTGAGAGAACTGGGTCGATCGCCCTCAAAAACTGGGATTGTGAAGTGGAATTGGCTGCCGCGATCTTTGCCGTCTGACTCGGCCCAAATTTGCCCGCCCAGACCGAGGATAATTTGCCGACAGATCGCCAAACCCAGGCCAGTTCCGCCCACGGTGCGCCGGAGGGAGCCTTCTTCTTGATAGAACCGATCGAACACGGTTTCCAGGCGGTTCGGTTCAATGCCGCGCCCCGTGTCCGTGATCACCACCTCGATCGCCCCGTCCAGGGTGGGGCCCGCTTCAATGGTCACGGCTCCTTCGGGCTGGGTGAACTTACAGGCATTGTCCAGCAGCTTGGACAGCACTTCCACCAACCATTCCCCATCGGCCCGCACGGGGGGCAACGCTTCAGACACTTGCGAGGCAATGCGGGGCAGTCGATCGCGGGGCACGCGGGCCCGAACACTGCTGAGGGCCAGTTCCACACATTCCGTGAGCGGCAAGGCTTCCAGGTTCCAATTAACGCGCCCGCTCTCCAGATGAGACAAGGTGAGAAAATCCTGCACCAGCACGCGCATTCGCTCCGCATCGCCCAAGGCCGTATCCAACATCACTTGGCGCAATTCCAGGGGCATATCCGGTTCCGAGGCCAAGCTTTCAAGGCAAACCTGGATCGTGGAAAGGGGCGTGCGCAGTTCGTGGCCGGTGATCGCAATCAGGTTGCTACGGGTGCGATCGAGCGCTTCCAGTTGCTGATTGAGATCTTCGAGATCGGCGTAGGTTTGGGCCTGCATCAGGGCCGCACCCAACTGAGTGGCAACCGCATCCATCAACCCCGTTTCATCGGCAGACCAAAGGCGCGGCAAACTCCCGCAGTGATGCAGTTCGATCGCCCCCAACAGTTTGTCCCGATAGCACACGGGCACGATCGACCAGGAGGCGATCGCATACTGTTCCGCGATCGCCTGCACCAAGCCCGGTTGGGGTTCCTCATTCAGATCCAGAACGCAAACTCCGCCATGGTTCTGAAGGGCCGATTGAAAACAGTCCTGACTGATCAGCGGCCAGGATTGTCCCAACAGGGAGGGCACAGTGGCTCCCAACATTTCATACTGCACCGTGGCCGTAGCATCTCCGTCCTTGCAGCGGTAAGCAATGCAGCGACAGGAGCGGAGAGCTTGGCCCAACTGGCGCACGGCCACCCCCATCACCTCTGAAGGATCCAAAGATTGGCGGATGGCTGAGGTGATCAGGTTAATCAACCGCTCCTTGCGCTCTTGGGTGGAAATGGAGCGATAGGCTTTCAGAAGCTTGTATTGCCCCGCTTGCAGATAGGTAACGAGCCGGTGGGCAAAGGGTTCCGGGTCAATTTCGGGCAGGGTGGGGCCGCCACCTTCGGAAAACTCGGCCAGGGTGCGATCGATCTTGTCACCCAACTCGGGGCGATAGGTGCGAATTCGCTCCAACAAGAGGCTGGCGGCTACTTGGGTGGCCTGTCGATCGAACGTCCAGACCCCCTCAAACCGCCGCACCCGATCATCTGCCCCAAAGCTGCCGGCCCGATCGGCCTGGGACTCACCGCCCTGGCGCTCCGCACAGATCAAACAAGCCGCGTACCGATCGCCCAACACCACCAAGTGCCACTCGTTGGCCAACGCATCGGTGGGTTCAAAGGCCACCGTTTCGTATTCCCCCGAAGCACTGCGAAACTCCGCCTCCGGGGCCGAGAGCACATAGACCCGATCGCTCTGGTGCGCAATCCGATGGTAGCGGCGGGCTTCCTGACGATAGAACCGTTCTCGCTGAAAGCTGGCAATCACTAAGGGGCGATCGCCCGGCCCCGCCAACACCAAATCCTCGATCGCGTGGGAAAGGGCTGTCAGGGACGCTTTGAAATAGCTTTGGGTGCGCAGTTGCGGCAATTGGCCCAACAGCAGATCCAGAATTGACGCGGTTTTGACCCCAGCCAACCGCTGAGGCCCACCCGCCCGCTTCGAGGATCTGGAACGGCGGGCACGATTGATTGAAGAACCCACAGGAGGAGCGCCTTCCATGCGATCCGTTTCAGACATTGCTTTAGGACTTGGGCAGGGGCAAGGGGGCCGCAACCGCCGTTTCACCATTCTGCCATTGCCCGAGCGCCGGATTCGTGATTTTTGGGAATTTGCCGGGAATTGAATCCGGCATCAGTTTGGTGCTGATCCAGGCGATCGACCCCGAGTCTGCTACTGGGCGATCGGCTGTTTACAGGCCGGCTGCTCACAGGCTGGCCGCTGAGAGCCGTTGACTAACCCTATTTTTTGCGTAATTTCTTGCCTAGGCGCGGGGTCGATCGGGATGTGGTTGTGCCATAGCGCATCTCCCAAGCCTTCAGCACAATCAGGTACTCGTAAAAGCTCTGGAGCACACACCAGGCAAATCCCCCGCGTCCATCCAAACAGCCCCCCAGCACAAAATACATATACACAAATCGCACCAGGGGGCGACAGGGCAACCGCAGGGACAAATTCTTGAGAGCCCGCCGCCTTGCCACCTCCGTTTTACCGAAAAATAAGTCGTACCAAGACACGTTGCCCCGCGTCAGTTGGGCCAAGGTTTCCTGGGCCTCATCGGTGGAGTAGCGGTTGTGCTTATCCAGCCAGCGGCTCAGACCCTTGCTGCAAGTGAAGTGGGGATAGGTTTCTTCTAAAAAACCCGTGGTTCCTTGCACCACCTCCCGCTCCGTGTGGCCGTAGTCATCGAACCGGACGGCATCTTTCCGAAACAGTCGCAGTTGGTAGCGGGGATATTGGGTGCTGCGGCGAATCCATTGCCCCATGAACATCACCCGCTCGGCCACGTAGTAGGCCTCATGGTGGGCCCGTTGGATGGTTTGGCAACATTCCTGAAAGAGTTCAGGGGTCATCCGTTCGTCGGCTTCCAGGATGTAAACCCAGTCATGGCGCGTGGGAATGTGATCGAGCATCCAGGTGCGCTGTTTGCCGTGGCTTTCAAAGGCATGTTGCACCAACCGCACGGGCGATCGCTGGGCGTAGTCTTGCACGATTTCCACGGTGCGATCGGTGCTGAGGGAGTCAACGACGATGATGTCGTCGGACAGCAATGCAGACTCGATGCAATCTGCAATATCGATTTCTTCGTTGTGGGTGAGGATATAGATCGAAAACATGGTGATTTGAATCGGTGGGCGATCGAGCGGTGATGGCCGATCGAGTCGATGCACCGTTAATTCCGTTATGACTTTCCCAACAATTGCTGTAATTCGCTAACGAGTACTGCAATCAGGATGCTTCCTGTTATGGCGTGGCGAAGTCGGCTTTGTCTGCAATTGGGGTGGATCATGATCAGGCTGGCCGCTTTTGGAAGATTGATCGCGACTTGAACACCGCGATCAATCTCCAATCCACTCTCTCCAATTCAAAATCAACCTGAACTGAATTCAAACTGAATCCAATGGGCGAGGCGAGTCAGTTGGTTGAGCCGGTCAGTTAAGCCAGTCCAAAGATTGCCCTAGCTGGCTCGGCTGGCCGGACGTGCGCGGGAGCCGCGTTTCGTATAGCCCATCCAGCTCATGAACAAATAACCGACACCCAAAACCAGGCTGCTGAGACCTGTGCGGAGGGTGGTTTTCATGGAGCCGGTTTTGGTGCGCTGCACAAGCTCGGTCTTCCGCTTGTCAATCTCCTGTTGCCGTTCTTGCTTGAATTGGTTGAATTGAGAATCCAAAACGGCCGGGTTCGATCGCGCCTGTTCCAGTTGTTGCACCACTTGCGGCGGCACTTGACCGCTCTTGATCAATCGATCGAGTTCTTGGGGATTTTTCAGCAGGGTCTTCAGCCGATCGCGAAATTGCTCCGCCGGTTCTCCTAGCTGATCCAGGGCGGCCTTGGCTTGGGCTTCGATGTTTTCCACTTCCTTGGCGCTGGCCTTGTTCACGCCGTTGATGTAAATCGGTGATAGCACCAGGAACAACACACCCAAGGCGCTCGACAAAATCAAAACCCAAAGCCGAGGATTCATCAGCGATGTTTTCTTGGCGGAGGGCAAGCCCGATCGGGAATTCATCCACAGCCCCGCAAACAGGAAGCAAATTCCAACCATGGGCACAATGCCGCGACCCACAATTTCAGAAATGGTGTTGAGCAACCATTGAGGATTTTGCAAATCCGGCGGGAAGATCAGAATTAAATAGTCCAGCAGCGAGGAAATGACCAACACGGTTCCAACCACAATGGCAATCAGGGCGGCCAAGGGGGGCGAGGGGCGTTTACCAGCTTTCGTCATAGTCTTAAACTCTCAAACTCTCGGGTTGCGCAGAACGTCTGGATCGGAATGGTCAAGAAGGGCCAAAAAGGGCCAAAACAAGGGTCAAAAGATTGAGGTTCGCATCGAAATGTTGAGTCGAAATGTTGAGTCGAACCGAAGGCGAACTTAAGCCGATCGACGGCGGCGCGGGGCAGGACGACCACCCGATCCCCCCAGCCCTAACCAGGCGATTGCCAGGTAGGCCACCGATAGGGCAATGCCGCTGGTTCCTGTTTGCACGCCCAACCGCAGGGCCGTCGTTCTGGCGCGGGTTTCTAGCTCCTGCCGCCGCGATCGAATGCGGGCCAGCAATTGCAGGGGAAAATCATTCACCCGCTGGCGAATCACCGTTTCCAAGTCAGCCGGATTCGCCTTCAGCCGCCGCATGAACTCCTTCTGGCGTTCATCAAACTGCGGGCTGTTAATAAATTCATTAAACCGAGCATCGTCTTGCAGCAAAAACTGCATCTGCTCCCGAAAAACCTGTTGCTGGCGCTGCAAACTGTTTTTAAATTCGGGTGTATCAATTTGTTTTTCGGCTTCCCTCGATTGGCGGGTAATGGCGGCGAGGGTGGATTGGGCTTCGGCCCGCACAGACAGCAGGTGCGTGGGGGCCATCACCAAAAACAACAGTCCCATCAGCGCCGAAAATGCCAGGGTCGCAACACCCACACCCCTACGCCAAGACCGGCTGACACCGGATTTGATTTCAATCCAGAAGCCCCAAAACAGGAGGCTGACACCCATGGCTGGCACGATGCCCCGATCGATCAATTGGCGGGTGGTGTCAATCACCCAGCCTCGGTTGGCAAAATCGAATGGAACGGCAACGGAAAGGAAATCAATTAATCCAAGGGCGATCGCCACTGCGCCCCCGATTTGCAGCACAACGGCCGCTATGGGGGCGGAAGTCTGGGAGGAATGTGTACTAGTCGTCATGGAGCGTCCTTAGGAAGCGCTGTTACAGAAGGGGATTACAAGAGCCGGCAGCCAAATCAGGAGGCGATCAAACCGGCTACCATTGCGCCAGGCCAACGGGCGATCGCAATGGGTTGCGAGCCACGATTGAGATCGAATGAGATCAAAAATTGCAGCCAAAGTTTTTGAGCCAAGGTCGGCCAAAGTTTGCGGCCAAAATTTGAAGTCAGCGTTTCATGGCTTTTCCCGTGCCCTATTGTTTCAGCAACTTAGGATAATCGCCCGCTGATTTCGATGAAATTTTACACTTCCAATTTTGGCTCCCAATTTTGGCTTCGAACTTTGGTGGATCTTAATTTTGGTGGATCTTGGGCGGGTCTTTCGATTAGCTGTTATTGAATTTCCGATCAATCGGTTAGGCTAGGGGAGTTGACCGGGCCGGGTGGCGGCTCGGGTCTTTAGCATTTTTCGATCATGACCTCAGCGTTCCCAGATCCTGCCAGTGGGGCAACGGATGCGGCTTCCGGGGCCGATGCCCGATCGGAGTCGGTGAATTCGTCTAGTCCATCATTCCCATTTCCTGCTGAATCGCTTCCGGCCCAACTGCCAACGGTGGAAATTTGGCCCGATCGCCCTGAGCTAATTGAGCGGGCTGTGGAAGTGGTTTTGAGTCAAATTGACCATGCCCTGAAGCGATCAGGCCGTTGCACCATGGCTCTGGCCGGCGGCAGCACCCCTAAGCCACTCTATGAACAGTTGGCGCAAGCGGATTTGGATTGGTCAAAGCTCTTTATCTTTTGGGGAGATGAGCGCTATGTGCCGCCCACCAGCCCAGACAGTAACCAGCGGATGGCCCGGGAGGCTTGGCTCGATCGGGTGCCCATTCCCGCCGTCAACTGTTGGCCCATGCCCACCGACGGAGCCAGCCCAGCGGAGGATGCGGCGCGGTATGAGGCTCAATTGCGGGCCTTGTTTTGCGACCAGTGGGGGCTAGAGGAAGACTTTCCCAGCCTGGATCTGGTGTTGCTGGGTTTGGGAGATGATGGACATACGGCTTCCTTGTTTCCCAACACCGCTGCCTTGGCCGTGCGCGATCGGTGGGTGACGGTGGGCAATCGGGGTGACGATCCCCGCATTACCCTGACCGTGCCGGTGTTGAACCAGGCAAGCTGTACGATTTTCTTGGTCTCGGGGGAAAGCAAGCAACCCGCGATCGCCCAGGTGTTTGCACCTTGTGACGATCCCACCTTGGCGGCTTTGCTAGACCAAACCTATCCAGCCCGATTGGTGCGCCCGGTGTCGGGGGAACTGTGGTGGCTGTTTGATCAATCGGCCGGAGAGCGACTGGAGTTCTAGGCGCTGGCTGATCGGTTCATCAGCAGTCAAGCCCGGTGGTCTGGAGTCCGAAATCATCCGAACTCGTCCGTAATTGACTGAACGACTGAATTTTGGTTCCTTTGCTCCTTTGCAAGCGCCCAGGCGCGATCGGCTCCATGGTTAATTGTCCTAATTGCAATCACGCCAACCCCGATGATGCAGTAACTTGTGAAGCCTGCTTCACGGCTCTTCCCACTCTGCAAAGCTGTCCCCGTTGCGGTGCGCCGGTTCTGAGTGATGCCAACTTCTGTGGGCAATGTGGTCACAATCTTCAGGCGGCTCCCTCGATCGCGCCCTTGCCGGCCCCCAGCCCCGTGGCGGCTCCGCCTCCCTTGCCAGCGCCGCCTGCGCACCCCGATAGTGACGAAGAGATCACCGATCTCACACAGCCGATCGGGGCATCGCTGTTTCCAGTCAGTCCCGAAATCGAGCCGATCGGGTCTTTGGGCGATCCCGCCGAGCCGCCCACGGCCTTGATGGGAGCCACCCCCGAAGCAGCGCCCATTCCGGGAGCCGTGACGCAATTGCAGCGGACGATCGCCCGATTGGTGCATGTTCATAGCGGCGCGGTTGTGATGCTGCCGGAGCAGATCAGTCTCATCCATTTGGGTAAACCCAACGATCGCGTACCGCCGGACATTGATGTTTCAGGATTTCCCCACGCGGAAGTGGTGTCTCGGATCCATGCGGACATTCGAGTGGAGGGCGATGCCCATTATTTGGAGGATACGGGCAGCGCTAATGGAACCTATGTCAACGGGTTGTTTTTGGCTCCGGGCAATCGGCATCGGCTGCGGCCGGGCGATCGCATTGCCTTAGGCAAGCATGATCTGGTGTCGTTTTGGTTCCAACTGGGCAGTTAAGCCTGCGATTAATCTTTTAATCTTTCTCGGTTTGCCCTACAAATTGCCTAGCATTTGCTGAGTATTCATCAGTATTCAGTTGAATTGGCTGCCGCAAGTTGCTTGAATGAAATGGCTGTAATCGGTAGTTACCATGAGCATCAATGTTGTCAATCTGGTGGGCCGCGCTGGCAGTGATCCCGATGTGCGCTATTTCGAGTCTGGATCGGTGAAATGTCGCTTGACCCTGGCGGTGAACCGCCCTTCACGCAATCGCGATGATGGGCCCGATTGGTTCAATTTGGAAATTTGGGGCAAAACCGCTGAGGTAGCCGCCAACTATGTTCGCAAGGGCAAGGAAATTGCAGTGCAAGGCAGCCTCAAAATTGATACCTGGACCGATCGCCAGTCTGGGGCCCAGCGGACTAGTCCCGTGGTGGTGGTGCGAGATTTGCAGCTTTTGGGTTCCAAGCGGGATGCCAGTGAAGGGGGCGGCAATGGTGGCGGCTATAGCGACTACGACGAATTTTGATCTGCAAGTTAGTTTCTGCCAATTGATTGGGAATTGACCTGCAATTGTTCTGGGATGGATCTGAAGCATTAGCCATAAGCAGCGGTTGGTTAACATGCAATTCGGCGCTGCGACTTCTGATTAAGAAGGCTGTTTGAAACTTCAAATCTGACTATCCAAAATCGATCCTTTACTAACTCCAACAGTCAAGGAAGACAAGGGGCTTAAGCCCCTTGCCCCTGACGATCGCCCAATCAGAACATCAAGATTGAAGGCGATTTGATGATGTGGTTTCGGCTCCCTTTCCTGAGGGCTGCTGGCCTTGGGTTTGACATCGCAAAATTTGACATCGCAAAAGACCTTGCCAGCGGCCCCTGAACAGGCGCTCGAAACCAGCGCTCGAAACCAGTAATCTGAACAACGCCAAAACTCGTTAGGGCGCGTGATCGCTTGGTGGGTGAGTTCCGTACCTTGTCGGCGGTTCCGACCGGTGCAACACTTGAGAGCAATTAGCCGCCCTTGATGGTGCTGGCCGCGTGACGGATCGCTGTGCGGCAAAGAGCGCTATCCTGGGCGATCGCGCTTCTTTCACCCTGCATTTTCCCTTCAACCCCATGCAAGCTCGCCGAATTGCCCGTGAACTGGCTCTCCTCAGCATTAGCCAGCTCCCCAATAAACCTGAAAAACTCCAAGACCGCGATCTAAAAGATCTGTTGCAAGCGGCCGTGCGTACCCTGATGGCTGAGGTACGAGAAACCCTGGAGATGGCCAGCGCAGAATTGCAACGGGGCAATGAGCGTTTGCTCAAAACGGAACTGTTGCGGGAGGAAATTCGGGCCAGCGATGCTCAGCGATCGGTGGCCATGGTGAAGGAGGCGATCGAGTTCACTCAATCTGCAATCAATCGCTTGGGTATGGCCGTGGAACTGCCGGAAATGCTGCAAGCGGCGGGACAACTGAACGTACAAGATTACGCTCTGGATTTGGTGACGAAGGTGGCTCGCTACCAGGCGGAGATTGACCAAACCTTGACGGACAGCATGGTGGATTGGCAATTAAGCCGATTGGCACGGATCGATCGGGATATTTTGCGCATGGCGATCGCGGAAATTTGTTATCTGAAAACGCCACCGCAAGTGGCGGTTAACGAAGCAGTGGAGCTGGCCAAGCGCTACAGTGAGGCCGACAGCTACCGATTCATTAACGGGGTGTTGCGCCGGGCGATCGACCAAATGAAGGCCACCCGTGCCTAGGGGCCGCGCTACTCTGTCTTCAACTTTTTGTTTCCTGGCTCCTTTGCCTTCCTGTCACTGCTAAGGTCGCGATCGATGGTTTTTAACTGGTTCCAACGTCAGTTTTCCCAAGAGAAGTTTTACGTTGAGTTTGACTCCGACAAGCCCACGGATGCCCAGCCCACGGAAACAGCCCCGGAAACGACCCCCACGGCTCCAGAAGGGGAAGCGGAACCCGACCCTGAGCCTCAGTCCGAGCCAGAACCGGAGCCGGTCGCGGTTGAGGCGCTGACGGTGGAGTTGACCCCGGAGCCGGAACTGGAACCGATCGCTGCTTTGGAATCGGAGCCAGAACCGGAGCCGGAACCGGAGCCAGAACCGGAGCCGGAGTTGATCGCCCCAGAGTTGATCGCCCCAGAGCCAGAAGTAACCGAACCAGAATTACCAGAACCAACCGAGCCAGAATCAACACCGGAGCCGGAACCGATCGCCGCACCGGTTGCGCCCGTGGCCGCTCCCCCGTTGGTGGCTGAAGCGCCGGAACCCGCCCCAGAGCCGGAAGCAGTGATAACGGCTCCTTCCAACGCGGATGAGTTGTTGCAGTGGGCCAAAGCGGCTTACCAAAACCTTCAGCAACCGCCAGTTACCCCAGAGCCGGAACCGGAACCCGTTGAGCCAACGGAGCCGATCGCGGCAGCTAGCCCCACCCTTCCGGAGTCGGCTTCCTTGCTGGAGCGGGCCGAGGCCGATCGCGCGGAACGGCTGGAACGGGTCAAGGCCGAGGCGATTGTGGAACCGGAACCGGAGCCGGAACCCGTGGCCGAAGCGGAACCGGCAGCCCTGCCACCGGGGGCGATCGTTTTTGATGAAAACTTCCTGTGGTCGGCGGAAATTTTGGCGGCCCAGGGTCGTCGCCCGGAAGATATTTCCGCCGAGGAAATTGAGTGGCTCACCCGTTTGCGCCAAGGGCTAGACAAAACCCGCCGCGGCCTGGTGAATCAGCTTAAGTCCTTGGTTGGTCAGGGGCCGCTGAATGCGGATGCGGTTGAAGAAATCGAAGCCCTGCTGCTCCAGGCCGATGCGGGCGTGGAAGCGACGGATGCGATCATTGGCGCTTTGCAAGACAAGGTGCGCGAAGAAGCCCTGCCCCCCGAAGCGGCGATCGCCTATCTGAAACAGATCTTGCGGGATTTGCTCGATCGCCCCATCCGTGAGGCGGGCGCAGATACCTTGCCCCTATTGGCTCCCGAAAAAGGCAAGCTGAATATTTGGCTGATTGTGGGTGTGAATGGCGCAGGCAAAACCACCACGATCGGGAAGTTGGCCCGCCTGGGCAGCAAGTCCGGTTACCGTTGTTTGATTGCGGCGGGGGACACCTTCCGGGCCGCCGCCGTGGAGCAGGTGAAAGTTTGGGGCGATCGAGCCGGTGTGGAAACGATCGCTAACCCCGGCAAAAACACCGACCCCGCCGCCGTGGTTTTCGATGCAATTACCGCCGCCACTGCCCGCGAAACGGAATTGCTGTTGGTGGACACCGCTGGCCGTCTGCAAAACAAAAAGAATTTGATGGATGAGCTGGCTAAAATTCGCCGGATCATCGACAAGCAGGCCCCCGGCGCGATCGTGGAGTCGCTGTTGGTTTTGGATGCCACCCAAGGACAAAACGGCCTTCAGCAAGCTAAGGTCTTTGCAGAAGCCGCTAAACTGAGCGGCGTAGTCCTCACTAAACTCGACAGCACCGCTAAGGGGGGGATTGCCCTGGCGATCGCCCAGCAGCTCAATCTCCCCATCCGGTTCATTGGTGCGGGGGAAAGCATTGAAGCGCTGCGCCCCTTCTCTAGCTACGAATTTGTGGAGGCGCTGCTTAACGGTTAAGCGATGGTTAGTCAACGGGTAGTCCGTGGCAATCGGGGGGGGTGGGATTGACCAACAAAACCCAACACCCGATCGACCCGATCGAACAGTCCTACTGACAAGCCCTCCCTGAATTCTGTTGTTTTGTTGGCAGTCCAGTGATTTGGCGCTACCATAGCTAACTCAAAACTGGGCGCTCTGGCACGATCGCTCATCGATCCTTGAAATGTCCGCTGCCCCTGCCCCTCACACCTCATCGCAACCTCCTGACCCGGCTGATCTGTTAGCGGCGGGCGACAATACCCCTGTCTTTGCCCTAAAGGAACTGGTTGCCCGCCTCAACCGCGAACAATACAAAGTCCAAGACCTGCTCAGCTCCCTGGGGTTTGCCCTCCGGAGCTTCAAAAATCTGAATCAGTTTCTGGAACTGATTCCCCTAATTGCCACCCGAGTTGCCGATGCGGACGGCGGGGCTTTGGTGCTGTTTCGGCCCAATGGGCAAGTACGCCTAGAACAGTTGCACTGTCAGGAGTTAGGGGATCACCGCTGTCAGGTGCGGCCCATCCGGCGGGCCCTGGAGTTGGCCACACGCAAGGTGACAGGGGTGCTGACGGCCAATGCCACCAAGGATCACAAGGTGGAATTTGATCCCGGCGCGATCGCCCTGTTGGATCAAACCGTGGCCGATTCCTTGGGAGCCGGTGTGCGGGTTTTTGGGGCATCCATTTTGGTGAACGAGGTGGAGCGGGGCCGGCTCTATGCCTTCTGTTGTGCGCCGGATTTTGCCTGGACTTCCAAGCGCCAAAAACTGGTGCGACTGGTGGCAGATCAAACGGCCGTGGCGATCGACAATGCCGACTTAACCGTTGAGCTGCGGAAAAAGGAACGGCTCGATCGGGAATTGGAAATTGGGGCCGAAATTCAACTGCGGTTGCTGCCGCGCCAATATCCCAAAATTCAAGGTGTTGATCTGGCGGCCCGTTGCGAAACGGCCGATCGGGTGGGTGGCGATTATTACGACTTCATCCCCGTTTGTCGCAATGGTTCCCCCAGCCTGGGTCGCAACGCCCAAACAAAACTCGGCGGCACGGAAACCACCCCCTGGAGCATCGCGATCGGGGATGTGATGGGCAAAGGCGTGCCCGCTGGCCTGATCATGACCATGACCCGGGGCATGTTGCGGGCTGAGGTGTTGAACGGCCACTCCCCCGCACGAATTTTGCACCATCTGAATCGGGTGATGTATGCGGACTTGGAAAATTCCCACCGGTTCGTCACCCTGTTTTATTCGGAATATGACCCGAAAACGCGGATTCTGTCCTACAGCAACGCGGCCCATAACCCACCGCTGCTTTGGCAATCGCGATCGGATCAAATCGTGGCTCTAGATACCGAAGGCATGTTGATTGGCCTAGATGCCAACAGTGAATTCAACGATGCCCAAATTCAGCTTTATCCGGGCGACACGATCATCTTTTTCACCGATGGCTTCACCGATGCGGCTGATCCCCGTGGCCAACGGTTTGAGGAAGATCGCCTGCGGGATGGGTTTTATTGGGCTTGCCACAACTACGACAACGCCCAAGGAATTCTGAATCACTTGTTCGATCGGGTGCAGGAGTTCATCGGCTCCGAAAATCGCAATTCCGACGACATGACCGGCATTGTTCTGCGCATTACCCAGGAGCCGCAACTACCAGATTTACCGCGATCGACCGCCATGCAGCTAGCCTGAGGCAAGATTCAAGAGTATTTTGGAGAGTTAATCAACTTTGCTGAAGAGCAGCGTTTGCTGAAGAGCAGCGAGCATTTCCCAGGCAGATTGCCCACTGGGTTTGCAGGTCAGGCTCCCCAGCCAGAACTCCTGACGATTGACCAAATCGGTTGAATTTTCTCGCAAACTGGTTACTGTGGAATCACTCAACCCGAGGGGGGTGCCCTGAAGGATCGTTGTCGCAGAGGTACTGATCATGCGTCATCCCATGGATTATGAAACGTCTTCCCAACCGCCCGTTAATTCCACTGGGCGACGGCGCTGGCTGCGGTTCGATCGACGATCGAGCTGGGTCAGTGTCTTGCTTTGGGCTGTGATTGGCTGCTTAGTGGTGTTCCTGTTGGGCAGCTTGGCCCAAGGGGCGATGGCCGGCGGCCCCAGCCTGGCCCATCCCACCCTTTTTGCGGCTCAGTTTGAAACTCCCGATTTCATGGGGCAAATCCAGCGATTTTGGTCTCATTTTGTGCAAACGGGGCAAATTTGGGCCCTGTTGATCGGTCTTGTGTTGGGATACATCATTCGCCAAGCCACCACCTACGGCTAAGGAAGATGGCGCTTCGATGGCGGGCAGCAAGCTTTGGATTGTCGTCGCAATAAGCACATTTCCTTAACGTTGGCATGGGATACTGATTGCCGTTCCTGATTGCCACTTTTGACTGTCGTGAGCGGCGGTCGATCCTTTGCCCACCATGAGCAATTCCAGCCAAACCCAAACCTGGAGTCAACGTTTTGAAAGCGCGTTGCATCCGGCGATCGCCCGTTTTAATGCCAGTATCGGGTTTGATATTGAACTAATTGAATATGACTTGACCGGTTCCCAGGCCCACGCCCGGATGTTGGGTCACCAGGGGATTATTGCCCCCGAGGAAGCCGAGCAGATTGTGGCGGGTTTAGAGCAAATTCGCCAGGAATATCGTGCCGGTCAGTTCAACCCGGGTGTGGAAGCGGAGGATGTCCACTTTGCGGTGGAACGACGGCTCACGGAACTGATTGGCGATGCGGGCAAAAAGCTGCACACGGCTCGATCGCGCAATGATCAGGTGGGAACCGATACGCGCCTGTATTTGCGAAACCAAATTGACCAAATTCGCCAGCAATTGCTTGATTTCCAAGGATCCCTGCTGACTTTGGCGGAAACCTATGTGGAAACGCCGATTCCGGGCTATACCCATCTGCAACGGGCCCAACCGGTGAGCCTCGCCCATCACCTGCTGGCCTATGTGGAAATGACGGCTCGCGACTGGGAACGGTTGGGCGAAATTCGCCGCCGCACCAATCTTTGTCCCTTGGGCAGCGGGGCCCTGGCGGGCACAACGTTCCCGATCGACCGCCACTACACCGCCCAACTGCTGGGGTTCGATCGCCCCTACGCCAACAGCCTTGATGGGGTGAGCGATCGGGACTTTGCCGTGGAGTTCCTCTGCGCCGCCAGCCTGATCATGGTTCACCTGTCACGCCTCTCCGAGGAAGTGATCCTCTGGTGTTCTGAGGAATTTGGGTTTGTGAAACTGGGCGACACCTGCTCCACCGGTTCCAGCATCATGCCCCAAAAGAAAAACCCTGACGTGCCGGAGTTGGTGCGCGGCAAAACCGGGCGCGTGTTTGGCCATCTCCAAGCCCTGTTGGTGCTGATGAAGGGCTTGCCCCTGGCCTACAACAAAGACCTGCAAGAGGATAAAGAAGCGCTCTTTGACACGGTGAAGACGGTTCAAGGCTGCTTGGAAGCCATGACCATTCTGTTCTCCGAAGGATTGAGCTTCCGCACGGCTCGGTTGGAAGCGGCCGTCAGCGAAGATTTCTCGAATGCGACGGATGTGGCCGATTACTTGGCCGCCAAGGGCGTACCCTTCCGGGAAGCTTACAACCTGGTGGGCAAGGTGGTGCGCACCTGTTTGGAGGCGGGCAAGCTGCTGAAGGATCTGACCCTCGAAGAATGGCAGGCGCTGCACCCGGCGTTTGAGGCCGATATCTATGGGGCGATCGCGCCTCAGCAGGTGATTGCCGCCCGCAATAGCTTTGGGGGAACGGGGTTTGCGCAGGTGCGAGAGGCCTTGGCCGCCGCCCGCGATCGACACCAGACCGCGATCGCTGCTCCACAGGGTTAATCAAGGGTTCATTCATTAAGGGTTAATCAAGGGCTAGGGCAGGTATTTCTGCACCACAGTCCAACCGGTTCCCAATACCCACAGCAAGGCCAAGCACAAAACTAAATTGGTGCGCCAATGGAGCGATCGGGCCCAAGGGCGCTCGATCGCAATCCGACTCGCGCTCCAAGCCGACAAGCCGACAAGCCCCACCACGGTCAATCCCGCCAGCAGGTGGGGCGAGTGGCCCAAGCTGCCAAAATGCCCCAACGTGCCGACAATTCCCACCCCCAGCAACAGCAACACCAACGCCACCAACCCAATGCCCAGGGTGATGTGCAGCGGCCGCAGCCAGCTTGGAAGGGTTGTTGCCATAGTCGTTGTCATAGCTAAGGCGCGATCGCTAGACCTTAAGCGATCGCGCCTCAACACCACTCCCGTCACACCCAGCAAACTATAGGCCGTCAGCGTCAGGCCCATTGACCATGCGGCAATTCGCCACAGCCACAAAAAATCCGGCAGGTTCAAATCAATTCGCTCAAGTTGCTCAAAACTGAAGTGACAAGATGAGATGGAGCACCCGATGAATTAACAATCAGTTAACAAAATGTCACAGCATTTCTTAACCATCGGAGACCCATAACAGCGCTTCCATCGAGCCTAACATCTACGCTGCCTGTCTCGCGCTGCTCATCTAGTGCCATGGCCTCAGAACTCAGCACCACCTTCAGCGTCGTATCCATCACACCCAGCCCAATCCGAGCTGTCCCCCCTGACCGCCTCATTACTCCTCTGGGCGGTCTTTGGACCAGCAACTAATGGTTCACTAGGCCCCAACCGAAACGGCCGGTTCCGGATCTGAACGGGTTTCGGTTTCCCGATTAACGGTTTCATTCGCACGATCGGGCGAGTCAACTAGACTCTCCATGTCTTCCTCAAAAGACAATTCTGAACAGGGAATTCGATCAGAAAGAATTGAGCTAGCCATCATGCCCGTGTGAATTTCCAGTTGTGCTTCTGGCAGCGCTTCAAAAACCAAGCGTTGTCCCGGAAAAACCACCCGTTCAAAATACCAATTCGCAATGTTCGTGATCCGAGCAACTTGAATCTTGCTCGTGGCATTGACGTAGCAGCAAAGGAGCTTTTGCCGATCGTCATTGGGAATGGGATCGATAATTTGTGCCATGGTTGCAGGGATAGGAGCCAAGGGTAGATCAAGGGAATAGAACGATTTTGCTACGCTAACACCCCCTTTGCCGACAAGCTGTAAACCCGATTACCAACGAGCGGCTTTTCAATTTTCGAATCTTTAAGAAAATCTAACGAACATCAATTTTCCAAATCAAGATCCTGACAAGACTCGACCAAGGCTCGATTAAGGATCAACCAAATCTCAACTAAAACGGGTCTCAATTGAGCTGAAAGTGGCGGCTCAATAGCAATCTCCCACAACCCAAGCTCTATTGGGTACAGGTCTTGAAAAGAACCTAATTTTTCTGAAAAATTCAAATAAAATCTCCCTCAAACTTCCTTGAATTTCTTGTGAAGTTCTCTGCAAATTCTATGAATTTGATCAACTCTTACCAATTGGTTCAATTGCCAGTTGATCTATTCTTTCATGCTAGCTCAAGGCTCCCGAAATCGTGGGAGCTTGACGATTCAAGGTGTGGAATCGTCACCATTTGCTAACGGACAAGACCCACCTGCTACGATCTGGAGACTCCAGGGACGACTCTTGCGGGCCCAATTTTTGAAGAAAATTAGCCTGAAATGGTGGCTCGGGTGAAATCCGGCCAAGGTCTGATGCTATCGTTAACTTATATGAACAAGCCTTAATGATCCGTTGCGACAGTTAGGGAAGTGGATGATGGCCGATCGCATTTTGTACGTCCGACTGCCCTGTAACCCCATCTTCCCGATCGGGGTGGTTTATCTCGCTGACCACGTACACAAGCAGTTTCCCGCGATCGAGCAGCGGCTTTTTGACCTGGGAACCGTGCCGCCCTTGGACTTTAAAGCGGCCCTTGATGCGGAAATCGATGCCTTCCGGCCCACCCTGCTGGTTTTTTCCTGGCGCGACATTCAGATCTATGCACCCGTGGGCGGCCGCGGTGGCAATCCGCTGCAAAATGCCTTCGAGTTTTATTACGCCAAAAACCCCCTGATCAAGCTTCGGGGAGCCTTGGGTGGTTTGCGGGTCACCAGCGCCTACTATGCGGAACTTTGGCGCAATCAGGGCCTGATTCGGCGGGGACTGCGCCGGGCCCGACGCTACAATTCCAGCGCCCGGGCAGTGGTGGGCGGCGGGGCCGTCAGTGTGTTTTATGAACAGTTGCAGCGATCGCTTCCCAAGGGCACGATCGTCTCCGTTGGGGAAGGGGAAACCCTGCTGGAAAAACTGCTGCGAGGCGAGTCCTTAGATCAGGAACGCTGTTACATTGCCGGGGAAACGAAGCCCCGGGCGGGCCTGGTGCATGAACCACCTGCGCCCTTGGAAAAAACCGCCTGTAACTACGCCTACATTCAAACAATTTGGCCAGCCTTTAGCTACTATTTTCGCGATCGGGACTTTTATATCGGTGTGCAAACCAAGCGCGGTTGCCCTCATAACTGCTGCTATTGCGTCTATACCGTCATTGAGGGTAAGCAAGTTCGGATTAATCCGGCCGTTGAAGTGGTTGCAGAAATGCAGCAGCTTTATCAATTGGGTGTTCGCAACTTTTGGTTCACCGATGCCCAATTTATCCCGGCTCGGCGCTTCATTGAAGATGCCAAGGAATTGCTCAGAAATGTCCTGGCGGCCGGCATGACGGATATTCATTGGGCTGCCTATATTCGCGCCGACAACCTCGATCCAGAACTCTGTGATCTGATGGTGAAAACGGGCATGAACTATTTTGAAATTGGGATTACTAGCGGATCCCAAGAACTGGTGCGCAAAATGCGAATGGGCTATAACTTGCGCACGGTTCTGCAAAATTGTCGTGACCTAAAAGCGGCTGGTTTTGAGGATGTGGTTTCGGTTAATTACTCCTTCAATGTGATTGATGAAACCTATGAAACCATTCGCCAAACCATCGCCTATCATCGGGCCCTGGAGGAAGTTTTTGGGGCTGACAAGGTGGAGCCAGCAATTTTCTTCATTGGTTTGCAACCCCATACTCACCTGGAAGAATATGCCCTCAAGAAGGAAATTCTGAAACCCGGTTATGACCCCATGAGCCTGATGCCTTGGACGGCGCGGAAGCTGCTCTGGAATCCGGAACCGTTGGGGTCGTTTTTTGGGGAAGTGTGCCTGGAAGCTTGGCGCAGCAACAGCAATGATTTCGGCCGGGAAGTGATGCGAATTTTGGAGCGTCGGTTGGGCCGCAGCTCGTTGGAGGCGGCCCTTTCGGCCCCGATCGCCCCAAAAACCCAAAGCCGCGAGCTGATCAAAACGCCCTAGGGATGTTTGAGCGGTTGCTTTTCCACTTCACCCCCCCGAGCCATGGAGCCTTCAACCCCCGAGCCGATCGCCCTGCGTCCTTTGGCCCCCTATGAAGATCGGTTGCTGTCGGCGTTGGCTTTTTTCCGAACCCAACGCAGCCGCAACAATCAAGCTCATCACTGCTTGTCGATGTATTTGCGACAGTCGGAAGGGCGAATTATGGCCGAAGTGGGGTTCTATGCCCGGGCGATCGGTCAAGATCCTGGGGCCTTGCTGGAACTGATTTACACCAATCCCGATCGGGCAGAATCCCTGATTGCGGAGTGGTCTGGGTCTCAAATTTCTCAGGTTTTTGAGCCTGAGTTGTCAACCCAATCTGAATCGGAAATTGGGTCACCGGAAATCGGGCGATCGGGAATCGAACCCGAGACCGCACCATAATTGCCCCATCAATTGCACCATCGCGATCACCATTGAGGCGGCCAAGAAGGCGATCAAAATTGACCGCGAAATTGACCGCGATCGCCCATGAACAGGATTGAGCCTTATTGAGCCTTGCTTCGGTTCAATTGACCGCAGGCTGAGGCTTCTCGGGCGATCGCTCCGGGTTGTCCTTGGGGGTCACCGCCGAATCAAAAGAATCGTTGGTGAAGTAAACATGGCCCAACGGGCGGCCTTGATAGGAGCGTTTGGTAAATCGCCATCCGGGAAAAAGTTGCAGCTTCAAAAATCCAGAAGTAAATCCTCGGGTGCTGGCAATGTCCATTACCGGGCCGCCATTCGCACCGAAAGGTACCCCTTGCAACACCACTGAATTAAATCGACGACTGAGACGGAGGGAATATTGCAGCCCTAAATCACGTTTGGCTACTCGCACAGAGAAGCCATTGCTATCAATGCTGCGTCCACAAATGCCTGTGAAATTGAAGTTAACCAGCAACGGATCAACCACTACGGGGTAGTTTCCACTTTCGGCCCAGCAAAGCCGCTGATTAGACACTTGCTCCAAAACCAAGAGCTTAAAAGAATCCGTACCGAGGGGCTGCGCAATCGCAATGAAGCGCGATTGGTCAACTTCCTGCTGATCAAATGTAGTGGATTTAGGCGTGGCTGGGGTGGGTATTGCGGCCCATGATCCCATTGCTCCCATTGTTCCCAAACCAAGACCCAAAGCCAATGAGAAGATCCCTAGCCCAGGGTTGCTAAGGGAGTATTTCCGAGAATTTGGAGCCATAGGATTGTCCTTGGATTGACCAATCATCAACGACCAGTGCAAACAGTCATTAAGCAGAGTAGGGTTAGCCGGAATGCTCAGCGGGCGATCGGGAAAAGTGCAAACAAACGCTTAGAGATGGTCTTGGAGAATGCTGAAGAAGCTGGTTGCGATTGGATTCGTTCCGAGGGATGGCGATCAATGGCTCAAGAATGGCTAAATCAGGAGCAGCTCAACGGGCGATCAAGAAGTTACAGAGAAGGATAGGGACTATCGAAAAAGTTCCTATCCTCACTGTAATGTCCATCAAAAAGTAATGCCCATCAAAAATCAAACCGTAGCAATCAAGCAGCGGCAATCAAGCAGCAAAATCAAGCATGAGGCATCAAGAATCAAGCAATCACAAAGCTTGAATGAAGCACTCAATTCAGACCTGATTTAGGCAGCTAGGGCCTGCTCGATCGCGCCGATCAATTCAGCCGAATCCGGGGCGATGCGGCTGGGGAAACGACCCAGAATTTCGCCATTTTTACCAATCAGAAACTTTTCAAAGTTCCACGCCACATCCCCAGTCGGCTCGGCTCCCGAGGTCAGGCGGGCATAGAGCGGGTGTTGCTCGGCTCCCTTGGCATGTACCTTGTCAAACAGCTCAAAAGTCACGCTGTAGCGCGTTGAGCAGAAGGTCTTAATTTGGTCATTGGTTCCGGGTTCTTGGGAACCAAAATCGTTGCAAGGAAAGGCCAAAATCCGCAGACCTTGGGCACTATATTTTTCATGCAAGGCCTGAAGGCCTTGATATTGCGGTGTGTAGCCACAATAGGAAGCCACGTTCACAATCAAAAGCACCTGCCCTTGATAGCTGCTGAGGGCACGGTCTTCGCCGTCAATGGTTTTGACTGAGAGATCGGTGATGGTTGCCATGATGAGTGTGCTTGTCGTGTCGCCGGTGATGGTTGTCTAGGATAGCGGTTTGGGATGGAAATGATCCCGGGGGTGACCCTTCGGGGGGCTAGCCCAACCCTTGCACAATTTTGAGCGCTTCGGTCACGTGGCCCTTGGCATTCAACAGATCGTTGAACTGGTGGCGCACAATGCCCGCTTTGTCGATGACGTAGGTAACCCGGCCCGGAACCACAAACAGCGTGTTTGGGACACCATAGGCCTTGCGCAGGGCCCCATCGCGATCGCTCACGAGGGCGAAGGGCAGACTATATTTTTCCGCGAAGGTTTTGTGGGAATCCACGGAGTCGCTGCTCACGCCGATCACTGCTGCGCCGGCCCCTTGAAAGGCTTCGTAGCTATCGCGGAAAGCACAGGCTTCGATCGTGCAACCGGGCGTGTCGTCCTTGGGGTAAAAGTAGAGCACGACGGGTTGCTTACCCGCAAACTGACTCAGGGTAATGGTTTCGCCCGTTTGAGCTGGCAGGGAAAAATCCGGCGCGCGATCGCCCACTTGAATAGCCATAGGAACCTAAGGAAATCATTGCGATTTGTGAACCATGGCTAATGCTACCGCAGGGCCCATGGCGGCTGGCCAATCGGCCCAAGGAAGCAGCGGGCGGCGGAGCGATTTGCAGAATTGCCTAGGGCAAGCCGTCCCCTTCTTCAAAGTCGGGCTGACTGGGGCGATCGGGCTGCCACCGCACCGGCCGCTGATTGAGGGGCACGCGGCCCGTTTCCGCTTCAACGGTGGCTCGATTGCGTGCGGGGTCAAAGTTTTGGGTCATTTCCGATCGCAAGGTTTGCACTCGGGTTTCCACCAGGCGCACTTCCGCTTGCAGTTGCCGTAATTCTGCCCGACGGGTGGCATAGAGCGGGATCCACTGCACCAGCGCCGCGATCGCAATGAGCGCCAACAGGCTGTTAACGGACAGCTTGAACAGGCTTTCCAGGGCGATCGACCGATAGGACGCAGACTTCGGCAGTTGCTTGGGACGCAACCTGGGTCGGCGTTGTACCGGTGGATCAGGACGGTGCTGGGGCTGGAAAGCGTTCATCAAAACCAGTGAGTGAGCGCAGTTAAGCAGAAATGGATAGTTGAGCTAGTGGGCTGCACCCTGATACACGATGTGATCCCCCAGCATGGTCTGGGTTTCAGGAAACCCAAATCCCCCAAGGTTCTAGCAATTTGCTTGTGATTCGGCAATGTGCTAGGGGCAGTAGGGAGGATTACCCCTCTCCGTAAAACTGGTGCAATGGGGGTGACTTTTTTAACGATGGCAGAACTGAAATTCGTGACCCTAAAAATCAGAGAAAATCAGCAACAATCGATCGTTGAGTCTGGCGGCTGCCCATAGTTAGTTCATCCAGAATGGGGTATGAGATCCGGATGAATTTCTAACGACTCATAAATCAATGAATTGAGTAATCAAACAGACTAATTAGACCAGCTCGTTAGCCAAACTATTAATCAATTCATTAATCAATTCATTAATTGCCCTTGAATTGCATCACCCTTGAATGGTGCATGGTTTGCCTTGGAAGTAAGCCAGCCTACTGCAAGCCAATCTATTTTGAAGCCGATGCAAACCTATCTTGAAATCCTGAGTAACAGGCAATTGATCGGTTGAACGCGACATTTTCAGCAACATTTTTGCATCAATGTCTCTAAATGTCTCTAAATGTCTCTAAATGCCTCTAGAGGACTGTTGAATCCTGTTGAGATTCCTGGCTCTTTGGCATCAATGCAATTGCAACGCAATTAAAGCAAGCGAAAGTCTATGATCCTTAAGCTTTTGGAGGTGTTGTCAATCCTGCGGAAGGACTTGATCAAGATGATGTTTGGTGCTGGGAAAATCTTTTGAGAATTTCTGAGAAAGGCTTTGGGGGCTAATTCTTTGGGGGCTAATTGAAGAATGATTCAGAGGATTCAGATCTTGAGTTTGGGCATGGTTAATCATGATCAGCAGCAACAGCAGCGTTAGTTCAGAAAATTTCACTCGAATTTAAGTGGGTGATCTTCTTGAACAAACGCTGTGAAATCAAAAGACTTTGACGGAGGAACTAACCCTAAGCTGACAGCTTTAAAACCATCGGCTGGGAGTTGAGACTTTGGGTCAGAGCCTTCAGGATGTTACCGCTAAAATGCCCAAACACGGCATGAAGAGAGCACCCGCAGGGGTTAAGTCTTGGTTAATGGCGGATTGTCCGCAACCACCCCGCCTAGTCCTAGCACGCGATCGCCCCTGAAGCAAGGCGATCGGGCTGAATAATGAGTGGTTCCGTGTTGGGCGGGGTTAGTGGGGTATTATTCGGTACTCGCGCAGCCGTCGATTGATCGGCGATTTCTTGTTGATTTACTGCCAATTTGCAGTCGCCCAATCAGCGCTTGCTTCGTGTGCTTGCGGGAATGCCCCTGATTTGAGATCATCCCGCGATCGGGTCGAGCACCGTCAAGCGCCATCAATCGCCATCAAGCGTCATTAATCGCCATCGATCATCATCGATCACCGCAAATTAGCCCGGCGTATCCTCAAAACCGTGCAGGAATGTGCCTGGGAAACCGCTGCCCGATCGCCCTGGGCCAATCCGGCCGACTTCCAGCCAATGGAGCGAGCAGCCTTTGGTAGACTGGACAGCATCTATCAACCCCAGCCATCAATTTGGCGGCTTGGGTCTCAGCTCCCTGCCCTAGCGCGGGGTCAACCAACACTTCAAAAGACACCTAGAGGCATCATTCCATGCAAGTTAATGATCTCGGCTTCATTGCCAGCATTCTGTTTGTGGCAATTCCTGCTGCCTTTTTGCTGATTCTTTACATCCAAACTGCCAGCCGCGAAAACAGCAAGGGCTAATTGGCCAAAGCTCGCTTGGGGCTAATCAACAGTTGAGTCGTGATCGTTTTCAACTCGCCAGTTCTGATCTGTTGCGATCGGGGGTGGCGCTGAGGCGGTGAGCAAGGAAAGTTTTTTAAAATCCGTTTGGGAGAGGGTCTGGCGCTGCCGGGCCCTTTCTTTATGGAGGTTGTTGGGTTGGTTGAGGGGCGGTTTGTGCGCGATCGGGATTGCCTGGGATTGCTGGTTGAGGGTCGATCGCCTGGTTGCGGAGTGGTTGGCGATGGCGGTTTGTGCGCGATCGGTGGGCGGGAAGGATGGGATGGGGATGGGATGATGCCATGCTCGATCGAGCAAATCCGATCGAGCAAATCTGATCAAGCAAATCCGTAAGCAAAAGCTGACTTATTGGCGCTGTTCGATCGCAAGTTCCCACTCCGGCTCTACACTAATGGTCTCTCGGATGGTCTCTCGCGTGGATCCAACTTATTCACGACGTAGTGATGACACAGGCGACAAGGCAATGGCAACCGGGCGATCGCGTCCCCCAGCCGATCGCCCGGCGATGAACCGTGACTGATGAGCCGCGACCGGTCGGCAACCCGGCCAACTGAGTAACCACCCCTTTTTTGTAGCGAATCAATCCGGCTGATGGATAACAAATTGATGCTGATGATTCCGGGGCCCACCCCGGTTCCGGAACCCGTGCTGCTGGCCCAGGCCAAACACCCGATCGGTCACCGGAGCGGCGACTTTGGCAAGATTATGGCCGAAGTGACCGAAAACCTGAAATGGCTGCACCAAACCCAAAATGATGTGCTGATCTTGGCTTCGAGCGGCACGGGGGCCATGGAAGCCGGCATCATCAACTTCCTGAGCGCGGGCGATCGCGTGTTGGTGGGCACAAATGGTAAGTTTGGCGAACGCTGGGCCGAGGTGGCCGAGGCCTATGGGCTAACGGTGGAAACCCTGACGGCGGATTGGGGCAAACCTTTGGATCCCCAAGCCTTTGCCGATCGCCTGAGTGCCGACAGCGACAAGAGCATCAAGGCGGTGATTGTCACCCACAGCGAAACCTCCACGGGGGTGATCAACGACCTGCAAACTATCAATGGCCATGTGAAGGCTCATGGTGCGCTGATGATGGTGGATGCGGTCACCAGCTTGGGTGCAACCAGCGTCCCGATCGATGAGTGGGGCTTGGACGTGGTGGCTTCCGGTTCCCAAAAGGGCTACATGATTCCGCCCGGTTTGGGCTTTGTGGCCGTTAGTCCCAAGGCTTGGGAAGCTTACAAAACCGCAACCCTGCCCAAGTACTACTTGGATTTGGGCAAGTATCGCAAGGATGCCGCCAAAAACAGCACGCCCTTCACGCCCCCTGTGAACCTGTTCTACGCGCTGCAAGAGGCTTTGCGGTTGATGAAGAAAGAAGGGCTGGACAACATCTTTGCGCGTCATGCTCGGTTGCGGGCCGCGACCCGGGCGGCCGTGGCGGCCCTGAATTTGCCGCTCTATGCACCCGATGATTGCGCCAGCCCGGCGATCACGGCGGTGATGCCCCAGTCCGTGGATGCGGAACAGGTGCGATCGGTGATGCGCAAGAAGTACGACATCGCCTTGGCCGGTGGTCAGGATGCGCTGAAGGGCAAAATCTTCCGCATTGGTCACTTGGGCTTTGTGAGCGATCGGGACGTGCTAACGGCGATCGCCGCTCTGGAAGCCACTTTGATTGAGTTGGGCGCTGAGGTGACCTCCGGCGCTGGGGTGGCAGCAGCGGCCAAGCATCTGATCGGCTAATTCCAGCGGGTTAGTGCAACTCTGGATTGGGGTGTACGGCCGTACACCCCTACAGGATTCGCGCCCCCAACGAGAAAATTCCTAAACCAAATTTCTACAGTAGTAGCGCGGCTGCCTTAACTCATGGGGTCAACGTTGCGGAGTCAATACAAAAACATGACGACTTCAGGGGTGAGAACGCGGCGATCGCGCAATTGGCATCGGCGGTTGGGGATGTTGTTGGCCGCCTGTGCCACAACGATCACAACGTTGCCCATGGCTGCTCGATCGTTGGCCCAAGAGACGGGTCAAACGATTCAGGCGATCGAGCCGCTGCTGCAACCCAATGCTCCGGCTGCACCCCCGATCGCGCCAGATTCCAGCGGCCCTGACCTAAATTCCGCCCCCAATTCCACACCCAACTCCAGCGCTAACTCCAACTTCACGCCAACTTTTGAGCCGAACAATTGCCCCTTTACCCTGCCGCCGGAATTTGCCCGGGAAACGGTGCGATGCGGCATGGTGACCGTGCCCGAGCGGCACAGGAATCCCACCGGAAAAACCATTCGTCTGGGGGTGGCAATCTTGAAAAGCAAGAGTGCCAACCCGCAACCGGATCCGCTGGTAATGGCCCAAGGGGGGCCGGGTGGATCAATGTTGGAGTTGTTGCCGGCCTTTTTGCCCTCGTTGGCGGGAATGCGCGATCGGGACATTATTTTGTTCGATCAACGGGGCACGCGCTATTCAGAACCCTTTTTGTTTTGCCAAGAAGTCTATGATTTCAAGGTGCAAAATGCGCGGTTCCCCGACTCACTGGCCCTGCGCGATCGCTATCAAGCGGCCGTGGCGGGCTGTCGCGATCGGCTCAAAAATTCCGGCGTGGATTTGGCAGCCTACAACAGCCTAGAAAGTGCGGCGGATGTGCCCTTGGTGGTGCAGGCGGCGGGCTACGGGGGGCAGTTCAATTTCTATGGGGTGTCCTACGGGACGATGTTGGCCCAGCACCTGATGCGCGATTTTCCCGATCGCCTGCGATCGGTGATTTTGGATTCCGTTGCGCCCCTGGATACCAGCTTCATCGTGCATTTACCGCGCAATACTGATCGGGCCCTGCGGCGGTTTTTTGAAGCTTGTCGGCGCGATCGCCTTTGTGGTTCCACCTACACCACCCTTGAACAGGACTTTTTGGGAGCCGTGGCCAAGCTGCGGGCGCGCCCCCAGGTGATTCAGTTGCCCAACTATGGGGAGCTTCAGGATTTGTTGGAAGGCCGACTCTCGATCGAGAATTTGGATCCGAATCGGTTGGCGGTTCCCGTGTTGTTGGATGGGGATGGGTTCATTTCTGCTGTCAGCACGGCGTTTTATTCCTCCGCCAGCATTCCCAAGTTGCCCCAGGCCCTGCGGGAAACTCGCCAAAACAGTTATGCGGGAATTTTGCGCGTGTTGCCGCTGTTGCTGTTTAGCAAAAGTCAGGCCGATGGGGTTTATAACTCCGTGATGTGTTCGGAAGATGGCGGATTTACCTTGGCGGAAGTGGATGCCAGCGGTGTATATCCGGAAATTGCCCCGGCCCTGCTTCAAGCGCCTGAGGAACTGTTGCGCACCTGTCAAACTTGGCAAGTGCCGGCCCTGGCTCCTAAGGCGAATCAACCGGTGCGCAGCTCTGTGCCCTCGTTGCTGTTGTCTGGGGAGTTGGATCAGGTCACGCCGCCGGAGTTTGCGGAACGGGTGGCCCGGGGGTTGAATCGCCACTATCGCTACGTGCTGCCGGGTCTGAGTCACGCGGTGTTCGGGAGTTCCGATTGCGTGAGCCAAATTATGGGAGGGTTTTTGCAAGCGCCTGATCGTGCCCCCAATGCGGCCTGTGTGTCGCAAATGCGGACGCAATTTGAAGTGCCCAAGACCCTGCGGTTCACGCCGGCCACAGCCAACAATCTCGGGATCAGTATGGTGATTCCAGCGGGTTGGCGCTTGAGTATGCAAGGACTGGCTCCGGTTTGGAGTGAGGTGGATGGCAGCGGGTTTGCCACGGGGCGGGTGTTGGCAGTGTCGGTGGCCCAACAGTCCACGGCGGAAGTGTTGCGATCGCTCCCTTACCCCACCCGATCGCTTGGAGAACGACGCTATCGGAACCGGCGCTGGCAACTGTATACGATCGATAATCCATCCCTGGCCTCGATCGTTGCCCTGTACACGCGCCAGGGCAAAACCTACGTGGTGGCGATTGACAGCGATTCCCTTTGGCATCGGGATGCGGTTTTGGAAGGGGTGCTCAGTAATTTCCGAATTCAGTCCCGCTAGGTGGGGGCCGCTTTGGAAAATGGGAATCATCCCTTCATGGAGTTACGGCAGCCGCCCGGAGCCTATGGATACCCCTGTTGCTGATGCTTGGCAGTTACTCAATTGGCATGTCATTGACCCTAAAAATATTGGTGATTTGCTCGCGGCTCCTAGTCGTTATTTGACATTAGCCGCCGATCAACAGGCGATCGATCTGCGCCGCTTAGATCCAGAAACCCGCGACCAAACCCAAGCAGAGTTATTATTCGGTGATCGCCCGATCGTGCATGTGGTGGGTGGAGGCGGCCTATTGTTCGATCGCTTTCAAAAGGCAATCCAAGCCCTGGTTCAGCAACGACAGCAATCGCCCGATCGAACCAAACTAATTGCCTGGGGCCCCGGTCAGCAGATCTACGGCAAATTTACACCCCAACAAATTCAAAATTTTGACTATCGAACCTATCTGGATGGGTTTGATTTAGTGGGGTTGCGGGATGCCCATGTGGAGAATTTGGGCTTGGGTTACCATTGGCTGCCCTGTGCCAGTTGCCTGCATCCCGCCTTTGACCAACCGAGGCTGATTCGCCATGAATTTGTGGTGTTTTCCCACAAAAAATTCCAGATTGATTTCCCCGATTTTCCCCACATGACCAACGAGGAAACGGATTTTGAAACGGTTCTCAATTTCCTCGGATCCGGCGAAACCATTCTCACCAGTTCCTACCATGGAGCCTATTGGGGAACATTGTTGGGGCGGAGAGTTTTGGCCTTTCCGTTCACCAGCAAAACTCACACCCTGAAACATCAGCCGGGCATTTTCCCGATCGAGCGGTGGCGGCCCGCCGGTTGGCAACTGAAATTACTGGGAAAAACCTGGATCGATCGTCGTCGGTACGATCGCTTCACCTGTGATGTGACGGGCTGGCAACGCTTTTTAAAACAATGCCGCACCTATCCCGAAAGTTTGCAGGAAACGCGCGATCGTAACCATTGGTTTTATCAACAAGTCCTGGAGTTAACCAGCGCCGCCCCGACTTGAGTTAAACTCATAGACTGGTTTTCGCAACTATTTCCCGTCCCCGATCGCCCTGCTTACCCCCGCCCTATGCCGTCGCCAGCCCCCCTCAGCGGTTCCCAAATTCGCGAAAAATTCCTGGCTTTCTTCGAGGCCCAGGCCCACAAGCGCCTGCCCAGTGCCTCCCTGGTTCCGGAAGATCCGACGGTGTTGCTGACGATCGCCGGGATGTTGCCCTTCAAACCGATCTTTTTGGGCCAGCAAGCGCCCGCCACGCCCCGCGCGACGACTTCCCAAAAATGCATCCGCACCAACGACATTGAAAACGTGGGCCGCACCAAGCGCCACCACACTTTCTTTGAAATGTTGGGCAACTTTAGCTTCGGGGACTATTTCAAAAAAGAGGCGATCGCCTGGGCCTGGAAACTCTCCACCGATCCCGAAGTGGGCTTTGGCTTAGACCCCAAAAATATCGCCGTTAGTGTGTTTGAAAGCGATGACGAAGCCTTTGCCATCTGGCGCGATCAAGTCGGTGTACCCGAACATCGGATCAAGCGGATGGGCGAGGCCGATAACTTTTGGGTCTCTGGCCCCACCGGCCCCTGCGGCCCTTGTTCGGAACTCTATTACGACTTTTTTCCCGACCAAGCAGGCGAAGTTGACCTAGAAGATGATGAGCGGTTCATCGAGTTTTATAACTTGGTGTTCATGCAATATAATCGCGATGCAGACGGCAACCTCACACCCCTGCAAAATCAGAATATCGACACGGGGATGGGCTTGGAACGGATGGCCCAAATCCTGCAAAAAGTGCCGAATAACTATGAAACGGATCTAATTTTTCCGATCATCAAAACGGCGGCTGATATTGCTCAGGTGGACTACGCCAAAGCTGACGAAAAAACTAAGGTTTCCCTCAAGGTGATTGGCGATCACGTGCGCGCCGTGGTGCATTTGATTGCTGATGGGGTAACGGCTTCTAACCTGGGTCGGGGCTACATTTTGCGGCGCTTGATTCGGCGAGTGGTGCGCCATGGCCGCCTGATTGGAGTTGCCGGTGAATTCACCACAAAAGTGGCCGAAACGGCGATCGCCCTGTCAGAAGCGATTTATCCGAATGTGCGCGATCGGGCCGACCACATCAAATCGGAACTGCAACGAGAAGAAGCCCAATTCCTGAAAACCCTGGAACGGGGCGAGAAACTGCTCGCAGAAATTCTGGCGAAAAATCCCCAGCAAATTTCGGGAGCCGATGCTTTCGTTCTTTACGACACCTTTGGTTTCCCGCTGGAATTGACCCAGGAAATCGCCGAAGAACAAGGCATCTCCGTGGATGTCGATGGGTTTGAAGTGGAGATGGACAAGCAGCGGGAACGGGCCCGCGCCGCCCACGAAACGATCGATTTGACTGTTCAGGGTTCGATCGATTCCCTGGCTGAGAAAGTCCAGAAAACGGAATTTTTGGGCTACCAAAATAGTGCCAGCACCGCTCAAGTGGAAGCGCTTTTGGTGGCGGGCAAAGTGGTAGAAACCGCCAACGCCGGAGACGAGGTGCAAATTCTGCTCGATCGCACGCCTTTCTATGCGGAATCGGGGGGACAAATTGGCGATCGCGGCTACTTCAGCGGCGATGATTTGCTGGTGCGAATCACCGATGTCAAGAAAGAATCGGACTTTTTCGTGCATTTCGGGCGAGTCGAACGCGGCATCCTGAAAGCCGGTCAAACGGTGTCGGCAACGATCGACCAAGCCTGTCGCCGTCGGGCCCAAGCCAACCACAGCGCCACCCACCTGTTGCAAGCGGCCCTGAAGACGCTGATCGATCCCAGCATTTCCCAAGCCGGTTCGCTGGTGGACTTCGATCGGCTGCGTTTTGACTTCAACTGCCCCCGCCCCCTGACCGCCGACGAGGTGGCCCAGGTGGAAAGCCAAGTGAACACCTGGATTGCGGAAGCCCACGGCGCGGTGGTGGCGGAAATGCCGATCGCCGATGCCAAGGCCAAGGGCGCAACGGCGATGTTCGGCGAGAAATACGGCGACGTGGTGCGCGTGGTGGACTTCCCCGGCGTGTCCATGGAGCTGTGCGGCGGCACTCACGTGAGCAACACGGCGGAAATCGGCGCATTCAAGATTATTTCCGAAGCGGGCGTGGCTTCCGGCATCCGACGGATTGAGGCGGTGTCGGGCCCGGCAATTTTGGACTATTTGAACCTGCGCGATCGGGTGGTGCGCGACCTGAGCGATCGGTTCAAGGTCAAGCCCGAGGAAGTGCTCGATCGGGTCAGCACCCTACAAGAGGAGCTGAAAACCAGCCAAAAGCAACTGGATGCCCTGAAAGCGGAACTGGCGATCGCCAAGTCCGACAGCTTGGCCAGCCAGGCCGAGGCGATCGGCGACTTCCGCATTTTGGTGGCGCGGTTGGATGGGGTCGATGCGGCTTCCCTGACCACGGCGGGCGATCGGCTGGCCCAAAAGCTGGGCGACGGCGCGGCGGTGGTGCTGGCTTCGGCCACCGACGATGGCAAAGTGAGCCTGGTGGCGGCGTTCGGCAAAGCGACGATCGCCAAGGGCCTGCAAGCGGGCAAATTTATCGGGGCGATCGCCAAACTCTGCGGCGGCGGCGGCGGCGGCAAACCCAACCTAGCCCAAGCGGGCGGCCGCGATGCCAGCAAACTGGACGAGGCGATCGCCGCCGCGAAAACCCAATTGCAAGGGGCGATCGGGTAACGCGATCGCAATTTGCCTAAAAACTCGTTAACCAGCAGATGCCGATCGCTCCTAGGTCGGCATCTGTACTTTTATGCTGACTCAATGGGATCAGCGATACTGGAGCTAGGCACTTCTGGTAAGAATTGTGCTTGGACTATTAACTGGAACTCCTTAAATGCAAGCAGATTTGGTCGTGCGCGGTGCAGATGGGCGTTTGGTGCTGATGGTTGAAGTCAAACGCTACCGCAGTTGATCAATTAACAGCTATCAAATTCGAACTTGATTATTGGTCAAAAATTCAACTGAGATGCATTAAAGCCTTGAGTCATAATCAAATGAGGCGATCGCACTGAGGCTAACAATCCATGATCGATCTTGCAACGATCGCACCGAACCCAACCATTGCTTCCTTAGACGAAGGCTGGCTGGCTGGCTCCTGGACAGATTTTCGCCAGCAAGCCGATCACCCCGAACCCGCAGCGGCTCGATGCTTTTATCACGATGGTTGGTTTTTGATTGATATGTCACCAGTTGGGCCACTGCACGGACGAGATAACACATTGCTGAGTGCAATCATTTTGTTGTATGCCATGCAGCAAGGCATACGAGTTCATGGTTACACAAACACAAGCTTCCAGAAACCAGGAGAACGGGAAGCCCAGCCGGACATTGCGTTTTATTTGGGGGCAGATCGCCGCTTGCCACCAGCTAATAATGCAATCGTCGATCTGAATCAGTATGCGCCGCCCACGTTGGTGATCGAAATTGCCGCCAGTTCCCTCAATACAGACTTGGGATTTAAGCGACTGTTGTATGAACAGTTAGGAATTCAGGAATATTGGGTGGTGGATTCGGTGCAATCCCAGGTGATGGCATTTGGAATTGATCAGGGTCGCAGCGGCGTGATTGAAACGTCAGCAGTATTACCCAACCTGTCGATCGCCCTAGTTTCCGACGCCTTGCAACGGAGCCAACAGGAGAGCCAAGGGGAAACAATGCAATGGCTGATGCAACGGTGGACTCAGGCAGAGCAAGCCGGATAATTCCTGAGGTTTATTCGTGACACCCTAGAGTCCGTGTAAGAGTTTTTCGGTTAGAACTTGGGCGCGATCGACTGGAATTCCTTGCTGCTGATCGATGAATAGTTGATCAATTCCTTGCTTAGGCTGATGAAGCAGGACTTTGGGGCGCTGCTGACCCATTTGGATGTAAACATCACCCGATCGCATCGACTCCACGGGATATTCAGGAATGCGATTTGAGATCCACCCAAAGAAACCATCGCCCTCAATCGGGTCATCAAACGTGGCAACATACCGATCAAAACTTTGCTCACTTGCTGAGACCCAAATTCCCCAGAGAAAGGGGCGATCAATGCCATGAATGGGGACTTCCAGCACTGCTCGGACAAATCGATCGACTGTGCCATTTTCATAGCGAATCACGCATAGATCATCGGTCAGCGAAGCGATCGACTGCTTCTGTTCCTCGCTAAGTGCCACGTAGGGATCGGGCGCTGTGAACCCAAAGCTTGGTGATCCTTCATGCACTTCATGGCAGTAGGTACATTGAAACGAAAAGTCCATTTGATCTATGAATCTTGAACTTGGGGACACAATCCTGAGCTGAGTTTCGCTACATTGGAGAAGCAGATCAGCACTTAACGCCTGATCGTCCACCTATTATTGTCCGGTGAATTGATGAAGACGCAACCTGATGATCTTAATCCAGACCAGAACCTGACGACTTGGCAGCGATTTTGGGGCGGCACTGTTCTGGGGCTTTTGGGACTGGCTTTCGCTGCGCTCTACTGCTATGGCGTGGCAGATGTGCCTTGGCCAGTGGGCGGTTGGTTTTTGGGTTTAGCGGCTAGTGGTTTGTTGGGTCTGGTGGCGGTGAAGCTGAAAGCCGATCCAGGCCGAATGTTGACTGCTTTGCTGGATTCGCTACCCGGTTGAGCACAACCAACGCGATCGAGTTAGCCCCTGGAAATCAGGTAATGGCTCGTTCTATGGCAGTGATTAGCCCCGGCAATGCCAGATGAATAGTGTCCCAAATGACTTCGAGATCGATCGCATCATATTCATGAATCAGGCGATTTCGCATCCCAATCACTTTAGCCCAAGGAATGCTCGGAATAGCTGCTTGAGTTTCAGTAGAAATTCTACGAGCGGCTTCACCAATGATCTCAAACTGACGAATGACCGCAGCTTGGCGCATTAATCTTGTTCAAATACTTCCCAGTCAATACCCTGTACAAAGCTTTGCGCCAATTGTGCAGCGTTTAGCATATCTCGTAGGTAGTTTGGTTCACGAGGCTGCATAAATCACTTGGGCAGAATCTAGGATGGCTTGACGGCGTTGCTCATTGCGGCTGCGCTCTAGTCCTCGGCGACTGATTAGATCAACTTTTCGTTGGAAAATTTGTTGAATTTCATCTTCCATATCTGCCCAGTCAAACAGTGTCCAATGCGCATTCGGGGAAAACGAAATAAGCACATCAATATCACTACTTTCGGGTTGGAAATCGTCTCTTAGGACTGACCCAAACAATGAAAATTCTGTAATTTTCCAGCGCTGGCAGAAGGCTGAAATTTGGTTCTCATTGATCGCAACTTTTGAGGCGATGACTCGAAAGCTTTGCATGAGCAAATTTCCATTGACCACTGACAAAAAGCTAGTAGGGTGGGCAGTGCCCACCACCCTCTGGCCCATGTGGTATCCATTCTCTAATCCATGATGACTTTCTGCCAAAGGTGATCAGATGTGCTGAACGATAGATTATGAGGTGGGCAGTTCCCACCCTACTGCTGCCTCTGAATTTATCTCGAAAACGAAGGCAATCTAGGTATTCCAGATTCATATCGAATGCAGATTAAGGTTCTATATTCCGAAATAGCGCTTCTTAATGTTGCGATATTTCGGAGTTGCCAATAAGCGTTCAATTTTAAGATAATCCCACTTTTCTATTTCAATCTTTTTATTGCGGGAAATGCCATCTAGCTTGTCATGTAGTGTTGCATCAATAACACCATTAGTCATTATGCAAAAACCTCCAGCTCCATATTGATCGATGACATCAGAAACTTGTACTTTTGATCCTGCGAGAGTTGCTCCTCTTTTTAATAACTTGCATTGAATAATCCATTTTCTTCTTGGTCGATTCAACCGACTGTAAGTGTATATTTCAATATCGCGCCCACCATCTCGGGAACGTGACTTCCCCATTTTTTGCCTGGTATCTGGGTCAAAGTCAGGAGAATGTATAATCAAGTCGTAACAAAGTTGTTCAAATAAATCATCATCTATTTTTTCCCAAGGACAGGATATATCAACACTATGTCCTGCTAGATCACCAATCTTCTCTGATAATTGCTCAAGAGCAAATTCATAACTCCCTTCTTGTAAATTGCTGAGAGATGCAAGACTGCTTCTAAAGAAAATATACTGTGCGACCTCATCCCGGATAATCATTAGGTGACCATCCTCTGATAGTTTTACGGAGAAGGAAAGAAGTGGTCTTGGCGCTTGAAAGAGACTTGCTACGGACTTTTGTGAACACTCTTTCTTGGTAAAAGTCATCATTTTTCTCAAAATAGCATCTGTACATTCTCTTGCAATTTCGTAATTTTCTCTAGGAAAAAACATCATTACCAATTTATTCAAAACCACCGGCTGTAAAACTCCAATTGAAAAAACATTAGCTTCTTGCATCACGGGTAACTTACTTCCAAAGCCTGCATATAGCAGCAGTAATTGATCGAGATCAGGAATAAACTCCCTATGAGCAGAATAAGAAGGAACTATCCAAGCCCATGTAGAGGTATAAACAGCATAGCCAATATGGGGGCTGACATATGAATGAAAGAAACCAAACTCTTCTTCGGGATATCTTTCATAGTGCTCTCGTTCTTCATCTGGACTAAAATCCCAGTCATTGATGCCAGCTATTGAGTTGATCATGTATTCATCAGCTAATTCAGGAAAGGTCAGTATTTGGTCTGGGGATAAATCTATTCTAAACTCTTCAAGAGTATCCCAGAATCTCATACCTGATTCCTTTTCATCATCCACATCAGAGAAGCGCAATATTTCAGATACTAGACTATTCAAAGTAGCTTCTTCTTTGATTGGATGAACATCGAAAATTACTTGATGACACTCTCGACTATGTTCTATAGTACAAGATATTTCTTGACAAAAAGGGCTAATGGATTCACCAAAATACAAAGCAAATAGATAGTCATCAGCAATACTCACAGGAGACTGCGCCCAGCCAATAGATGGAAGGCTGACAGCTATTTTAAAATCCTCATTCTCCAAAAGGTGTTCTCTAAGAGAAGCATGAGTAAATTTACTTTCTGTCTTTTCCAGCGAAAACAAAAAAATATTCATGCCTTTATTAGCAATTTGAAGAGCCTAAATCCAATCGTATAGAGCAGAGCAGCACGAGTGTAGTATTGAAAACCCTAAAAGCTACTAGCCGATGGTAGCCGTAGGCTGCCGATCGCGCAGTTCCAAATAGATCAACAGCGCGTTGATATCCGCCGGGTTTACACCACCGATTCGCGATGCTTGACCCACCGTAAGGGGACGCACCTTTGCTAGTTTTTCGCGCGATTCCTTCGAGAGCGTGTCGATCGCCTGGTAATCCAAATTTTCCGGTAAGCGGCGATTTTCTTGGCGGGCGATCGCCTCGATTTGTCGTTGTTGCCGTTGGATGTAGCCAGAATATTTGATTTCGATTTCTGCCCCTTCCGTTTCGGCGCGATCGAGATCAGGATTGCCTAACCCAAACTCCGCCAATTGTTCGTAGTGGAAGCCCGGCCGCTTCAGCAACTCCGCCAGGGTTACGGAGCCTTTGATCGGGCCACCCGTTGCCGCGACGATCGCCGGAGCTGATGGGTCATTTTCCTTGACCCGCGAGGTTTGCAGCCGTTCCTGTTCAGCGGCAATGTTCGCCTGTTTGGTTTGGAACAGATCCCAGCGGCGATCGTCAATCAAGCCAATTTCGCGACCCAAAGGCGTTAACCGGCGATCGGCATTGTCCGATCGCAACAACAGCCGATATTCTGATCGCGAGGTCAGCATTCGGTAGGGTTCGCGCAATTCTTTCGTGCACAAATCATCGAGCAGCGTGCCAATATAGCTGCTTTCACGCGGCAAAATAATCGGCGGTTTTTGTTGTGCCAACCGAGCTGCGTTGATGCCCGCGACTAACCCTTGGGCGGCTGCTTCTTCGTAACCTGTCGTGCCGTTAATTTGCCCCGCACAAAATAGCCCTTCCACGGTTTTGGTCATCATCGTTGGATAGCACTGGGTGGCGGGCAAATAGTCATATTCCACTGCATAGGCCGGGCGCAACATCGTGCAATTTTCCAGCCCCGGCAGCGATCGCAACATGGTAATTTGCAAGCGTTCCGGCAAGCCCGTTGAAAAACCTTGAATGTAAAGTTCTGGAATTTCGCGCCCTTCCGGTTCAATGAAAATTTGGTGCGATTCCTTGTCGGCAAAGCGCACGATTTTATCTTCAATGCTGGGGCAATAGCGCGGCCCCTTGGCATCAACCCAGCCGCCATAGACCGGCGACAAATGCAGGTTTTCTTGAATTAGGCGATGGGTTTTGGCGGTGGTGCGGGTTAAATAGCAATTCATTTGCTCCCGCTCAATGTGAGCCGCCGGGTCGAAGCTAAACCAGCGGTTATCGGGGTCGGGCGGCTGGGGTTCCATTTTGCTGAAGTCCACCGATCGCCGATCGACCCGGGCGGGCGTGCCGGTTTTCAGGCGATCGGTCTCAAAGCCCAGCCGTTTCAGGGTGTCCGTCAGCCCCACGGCGGCGAATTCCCCGGCGCGACCGGCGGGCATCGACTTGTTGCCGACCCAGATGATCCCGCCCAGGAACGTGCCCGTGGTCAGCACTACCGATCGACAGCGGAACGCCACGCCAAAATAGGTTTCTACGCCGATGATTTCGTCGTTGTTTCCCAAAATCAGATCCGTGACCATCGCCTCTCGGATCAGCAAGTTGGGCTGGTTTTCCACCACCTGTTTCATTTCGGCGGCATATTCGCGCTTGTCCGTTTGGGCCCGCAGCGCCCAAACTGCTGGGCCGCGGGAGGCATTCAACACACGCTTTTGCAGATAGGTGCGATCGGCGATTTTGCCAATTTCGCCGCCCAATGCATCGGCTTCATGGACAAGCTGCGACTTGGCTGGGCCGCCCACGGCTGGGTTGCAAGGCTGCCAGGCGATTTTGTCCAAATTCAGGGTGATCAGCAGGGTTTTGCAACCGAGCCGGGCCGCCGCCAAGGCCGCCTCGCAGCCCGCATGGCCGGCTCCCACGACAATCACATCGAAGTCGTCTTGGAAATCGGGTTGAACGGGGCGATCGAGAGCGGCGACAGTCATGGGAAATTTGGGGCGCAAATCAAGGCGTACAGGAATTTTGACATATTTGGCTGAGGTCTTGGATTCGCCATGGGGCTGATCAGAGGATCATTCAGGTGATCAGATGGCGACCAAATCTTGATGAGATTTCCAGGCGCTTTCCCAAGGATTTCCTAAGCAATTTTTAGTGGATGGGGGGCATGGATTGCCGGTGCGATCGCCAGCGCAACAGCCCAAACACGATCGCCATGAAGGCCAACCCCGACACACTGGCCAATGGGTTACCACCAATGCCCGTGAGCCAAGCGGGCACGGCCGGGCTGTAGTGTCCCATGCCGCTGAGGCTCAGAACAGTAATGGTGCAAACCCAACCGCCATGCATCCCGATCGACCAACCCAAACTGCCCGGTTGGGCCCGCCCCAAGGCCCGCGCCTGCACCATGGTCATTCCCAACAGCCACAGGCCCGGCCATTGGGGCCAAGTGGCCAAAACCGCATCCAAAGGCTTCAAAAAATGCAGGGTCGCAAAAATTGCGCTCGTCCAAATGGCCGCTTGCTTCCGGGGCATGGAGTGGCGAAATTCTGCCAAAAACCAACCTCGGAAAAACAGTTCTTCGAGGAACGCAATCCCCACTCCGTTGAGAATGCCATTCAGCCAAATGGTTAACCAGGACTGATTAGGCGGCGTTTCCCACCAAAACCAACCCAACAGGAAATAGAGACCATGGAGCAGGGCAAAACTCCCGATCGCGATCGCCACGCCCATCGCCAAATCCTGCACCATGCCCCGGTTCCAAGACCAACCATAGGCAGAGAGCGGCCGTTGCTGACCGCGCACCCGTCGCCCCCACAGCCACAGGGTGGTCAGAATGGCCAAATATAAGGTCAACACCGCCATCAGGTTGGTGAGGTTGTGGCTCCAACCCAGGGACAGCACCAGCGGCCAGCAGGTGAGGGCCGCCACCGGCAACCACAACACCAACAACACACCGATGAAGCTGGCAATCCGCAAGGGCAGGGGATAGGCCGCGAGCTTGGGAGCTTGGGCCAAGAGGCGATCGAACATGAGCGCTACAGTTTCTCCGTCGTGGCAGGACTAACGCAGTCAACGGCACGGCGCACTCAGGCTGGTGCGGGTGGCTGAAGCTGAGGGCTGCGGTTCCAATGGGTCAGTTTAGAACTAACTCAGAACTAACTGAGAGCCAAATCAGGGTCAACTCAGGGTTCATCAACAGGTCAATTTAGACCTAAATGAAGATGCCTGAGAAGTCACTTGGGGGACTGGCAAAGCGCCAAGAGTCCCGGGTTCAAGGAGCTTCAGCCCCCGGTCTGCGTCGATCGAGGCGATCCACAGGGTAGCAGTTTTGGTTTTTCAGACCTCCTGCCAGCCAAGGCGAGGCCAAGACGACCTCACCGGATTTGACGGAGATCGATTATGTGGCAATCATGCGGCAATTTGCTCAATTTCTCACGCCACTAATCAGGAAAATTAGGCGGTTTCTTTGTGATCGAGACTGATCAAACGAAGTCTGGCGATGTTTAAGTGGCCTATCTGTGGCATGGTCATCTGGATTGCCAGAAAGTCAAAGTCAACGGAGCTACTATTCATCTTCAAAATATAGAAATCAATCAGAAATATAGGAAAAATCGAAAAATAAAATAGAACCAGAACAAATTGAATGCTCCGGTTCTGTGAAAGATGAAAGTACAGAACTCGATTGACAGCTAGCTGTGAACCGCTTTTAGCAGGCTCTGAAATTGGGTCTGAAATGGAGTGACCCCAATCAAGAGCAATGCAATGGTATGAAAGCCTAGGAAGCAACGTTGAAGAGATCAAGCACTGACCGGGTTCAACACCTTGCGAGGTCGGTACTGCTCTCCTTTCAGTTGATTGCGCAGTTGATTCAATAGGCTATAGAAGGTGGGTAACTGTCCAGCGATCGAGAAAACAGCTTTCTGGGGAGTTGACAGGTAGTAATAAACCAACTCTTTAACCCGCTGTTGCATTTGCCAATCACCGCTCATAATTGCCTTGCTCATCATGGTTTTGCCCAGCTCCATGAAGATTGATTGGCTGATTTGATAGTGATCGCGGTGCTTCAAAAAGACCCGAAACTTAGCGGTTAAGCGCTGCTCGTTGGCATGGGCAGTGCGGGAGTAGCTAGCAGGATTGCTGCATCGATACAGGCTGGAAGGCACGGGATCGTAAGCCCAGGTTTGGCCATGAATGACCCGCAAAACCAATTCTAAATCCTCTGCACCGGATGCTTTTTCATCAAACCCGCCAACGGCTTGCAGGTGCGATCGACGGGCGGCCAAACTCGACAGTTCCAAGATGCCATGCTTGCGATAAAGCTGGAAATAAGTGGCGTGATCTAGTTGCCCCGTTGGCTCTGAAAATGGGCCTGTATCGGACATGGAAACCACTCGATCGGCACTGATGGAATAGTGCTCAGCGGCAGCCAAATAAAGCACATCGTCCGAGTTGCCAACTAAGTCTTGAATGCGTTCTAAGTGGTTTGGTTTCCACCAATCATCGGCATCTAAAAAAGCAACCCAATCACCAGTGGCGGTGGCAATTCCTGCATTTCTGGCTCCTCCGGGGCCCAGATTGGGTGTGCGCAAAATTTTGGTTGGCACTGGGCTGCAACGGAGACACTCGATCGAGCGATCGGTGGAACCATCATCAACCACAATGACTTCGCTAGCTGGAATGGTTTGTTCGGCAATGCTTTGCAAAGCCTGATTGATCCATTGTTCGGCGTTATAGCAGGGGATAACAACTGAGAATTTCATGAAGAGTCACCAAATGAAGACGTAGAAGAACATTTGGTTAAGTACCGCTTGATCCCAATCATAGATTTTGAGACCTTTTTCGCCTAGTCTCTTCATCAACACTTCATAATGGCGATTTGGATTGTGAAAAACTCATGAAGATTTTATATTTTCTCCGGATTTCGCTCCACGCCAAGAACCCCCGAGGTAGTCGATCGCCCCGTTCCCTATAAAGCCAAAAAATACGCCGGATCAACTTGACCCAGCGTACTATAGTAATATAAATGGTCGATTAAGAGACGAACTCAAGTCCAGCAACAGAAGTTCAGCAACAAATGAGCACCAAATCCTTAACTGGCTAGGTATTCACGGATGTCTGCCTTGTGTTTGCGGAGCTTGGTGAGAGCTTCGCGTTCAATTTGGCGGACGCGCTCGCGGCTAATTTGCAGGCGATCGCCAATTTTGGCCAACGTGAGTGCCTGACCGTCACTTAACCCAAAGCGTAGGGAAAGCACTTCCCGCTGTTGGGGGGTCAAGTCGGCCATGATGGTTTCAATGTCGCCGCGCAGGGAAGACTGGGTGGCGAATTCCTCCGGGGAGGGCCCTTCGTCTTCGAGCAGCTCACCAAGTTCCGTGTCTTGGTTGTCGCCCACTCGCAAATCCAACGATAGGGGCTGGCGGGCCCGTTCCAGGTAATCCCGGATTTGCTTGGGAGAGAGGCCAATTTCGTCGCCCAACTCGGCGATGGTGGCGCTGCGGCCCAGTTGTTGCGACAGGGTGCGCTGGGCTTTTTTGATTTTGTTCAGTTTCTCGGTGATGTGGATCGGGAGGCGGATGGTGCGCCCCTTTTCCGCGATCGCCCGAGTGATGGCCTGACGGATCCACCAATAGGCATAGGTACTGAACCGATAGCCCTTGGTGGGGTCAAACTTCTCAACGCCGCGCTGCATCCCGATCGTGCCCTCTTGGATCAGATCCAGAAGGTCCACATTTCGCTTGATGTATTTCTTGGCAACGGACACCACGAGGCGCAGGTTTGCTTCCACCATTTTGCGTTTGGCGCGATCGCCCTCGCGAATGGCGGCTTTCAGCTCATCTAGGCTCAAGCCAATTGCTGCTGCCCATTCCGCCAAGCCGGGTTCATAGCCCAGGCGCAGGGTCAGCTTGTCTTTTTCCTCTTGCAGAACGTTGAGGCGTTGTACCTGCTTGCCCAAGACGATTTCTTGCTCGTGGGTGAGCAGGGGAACGCGACCAATTTCACGAAGGTAGGCGCGAACGAGATCCGTAGCTGTGGGGTCTTTTTTCATGGCAGTTCGGCTCCGCGAACGACCGCTGGGCAACTGAGGAAACTCTATAGTAACGAATTTTGAAGTCGTTTTGCAGTTTTGACGGCAAATTAGTAAAGAAATATCAAAACTCGAAATCATTGCGTTCTCTAATTTTAGGATACCCACCTTTGGCGAGGTGGTCTGCATCTTGAATCACAAAATCCTGAATTGCCCGTCATTGTGCGGCTGGCCAGGGTTTGAAAAAACCAGGGCGATCAGGGAAACCAGCGGCTGAGATCGGGCAAAAATGTGCTGATTTTCGCAATAAGCAAGATGGATGGGCGCACAAAACCCGGTTTGCAAAATTCGTGACTGCCTGATGGGGCCCCACGGGGCGATCGGCTTCAGGGGATCGGTGGGGATCGGCAGCAATAAGCACTCCCAAAACACCGAACCGCTGGTAAAACAGTTACAGCCCTGCATAGCATCTGATCTCTATATAGAAGCGATCGCCCCATGAGAATCCTGTTTGTTTCCGCTGAAGTAGCTCCCCTGGCCAAGGTGGGTGGCATGGGCGATGTGGTTGGTGCGTTGCCCAAGGTGTTGCGGGCCATGGGCCACGACGTGCGGATCTTTATGCCGTTCTATGGCTTCATCGCTGACAAGTTAGTGGACGCGCCCAAGGAGCCAATTTGGTGGAGCGATGCCATGTTTCAGCGGTTTGCCGTCTATGAAACAACCCTGCCGGGAACCGATGTTCCCCTATACCTAATGGGGCATCCGGCATTTTGGCCGCGGCGTATCTATTCTGGGGATGACGAGGATTGGCGGTTTACCCTGTTTGCCAATGCCGCCTCGGAATTTGCCTGGAACTATTGGAAACCTCAGATTATTCACTGCCACGATTGGCACACGGGCATGATTCCGGTTTGGATGCACCAATCGCCGGACATCTCGACGGTCTTTACGATTCACAACCTGGCTTACCAAGGGCCTTGGCGCTGGAAATTGGAGCAAATGACCTGGTGTCCTTGGTATATGCAGGGCCACAACACCTTGGCGGCGGCGGTGCAATATGCCGATCGGGTCACCACGGTGTCGCCCACCTATGCCCACCAAATCCAAACCCCCACCTATGGCGAGCAGTTGGAGGGGTTGATGTCTTGGATTAGCGGCAAGCTGTCGGGAATTGTGAACGGGATTGACACGGAGGTTTACGACCCAGCCACCGATCGCGCTTTGGTCAAACCGTTCACGGCCGAGACGATCGAGAATCGCCGGTTGAACAAGGTGGCCCTGCAAGAGGAGATGGGCCTAGAGATCAATGCCAACACGTTCCTGGTGGGGATGGTGTCGCGGTTGGTGGAACAAAAAGGGGTGGATCTGATCATGCAAACGATCGATCGCTTCTTGGCCTACACCGATTCGCAGTTTGTGCTGCTGGGAACGGGCGATCGCTACTATGAAACCCAGATGTGGGAACTGGCGGCCCGCCATCCTGGCCGCGTTTCAGTCTTTTTGCTATACAACGATGCCCTTTCCCGCCGGATTTATGCCGGGTGCGATGCGTTCCTGATGCCGTCGCGGTTTGAACCTTGCGGAATCAGTCAAATGCTGGCCATGCGCTATGGTTGCATCCCGATCGTGCGGCGGACCGGCGGCCTGGTGGACACGGTGCAACATAACGATCCCGTGGGCCAAGCGGGCACGGGCTATTGTTTCGATCGCTATGAACCGCTGGATTTGTTTACCTGCATGGTGCGGGCTTCGGAAGCCTTCCGGTTCAAGGCGGAATGGCTCAAGTTGCAGCAGCGGGCCATGGGCCAAGATTTCAGTTGGGAAAAATCCGCGATCGAATACGTGAAGCTTTACGGCAACCTGCTGGGAATCCCAGAATCGGAACTGGGGATCCTAACGCCCGTGGCGGAACCGGCCGCCCACGATCGCCTGGAGGCGGCCTTGTCCTAGGGGCTGATTCCGCTTCCCAAGCTTGCAACGTTCTTTAACAATTTGAGCCAGATTCTCAGAATCCGGGCTTTTGTTCCTCAGCGATCGGCCATGGCCGATCGCTTTTTGATGGGCTGTCTTGGGTGGCTCGGGGCAAAAAACCGGACTTTGGAGGGATCAAACCCGGCCATTACCGTCACCAGAAACCCTTGAACGGGCGGGATTAGCTGACTTTGGGCATGGTAAGGCAATGCGAGGAAAACCGTCCCGAGGGATTTGCTTGACAGATCGTAAATATGTTGTTACATTTATTTACATAAGGCAACAAAGCGTTGCGATCACCCCGAGAGGTTGTCATGGTTTTACTCATCGCACTGTTCGCGATCGGCTGGCTCGCAGCCGTCGTCCTCGGAACCCAAGCCTATTTCCTGGGCGAGCAGACCAAACCGATCCACTCGCGCAACTGGAATTCCCAAGAATTTGAAACCCTGGCCCAAGCGATCACGGGTTCCTCGATCGATTACGGCAAGCGCCGCCCCGCCTATGCCTACGCCATGGATGCGTATACCAGCAAGCAGGTGACCCAACAGTAGGGGCAGGTTTTGAACTGCAAGCTTCAAAAGCCTTTAGCTGAATTTCAGCCGCGTTAATCGTCTCATTTCTTTTCTCCTCTCTCGACGGCTTCAGTCTTTGTGCTGAGCCGTCGTTTTGCTGTTTTGCTGTTTTGAGTCCTTGGGCGATCGGGAAGCGATCGGGCGGTGGGGCGATCAGGACTCGTCGGGCCGCAATAGCCGGCCATCGGTCATCACTCACTTTTCGCCATTGCTGGCCATCCCGAAAGTTTTGTAGAGTCGTGATGGTTGATTGATGTGGTTGCTATGGTTTCTCATCGGTTGTTGGCAGACTCTTTGGCTCCCGTTTGGTCTCGATCGCGATCGGTGGCCCTCCGGCGTTTCACTGTGCTGGCTTTGGCGATCGCCCTGGGGGGTGGTGTGGCGGCCTGCGGTGGTTCCGCCAACAATGCCAATAATGCCAACAGCTCGACGAACAATGGCATCGTCAACCAAAGGGCCGCTGCGCCTGCGGTGGCGGGTAACTATCCCGTGCAACAGGCCAGCTACAACAACAGCACCGGGGAATATACCCTCATGTTGCTGAATGCGCCGCCGGGGATGAGTCCCTACCGGATCAGCAACTTGCAAATGGCTCAGATTCCGGAAGCTGAAGCCAAAGCGGGCAAAACCAGCTATCTGGCCGTCAGCAGCCCCACGAGTTCTCCGGTGTTGCATCTGCTGCCCACTTTCAAAATTGAAATGTTGAGCGGTGAACCGACCCAAGTGCAACAGGCGGGACTGCAACCTACCTACTGGCAACCGATGCAGCGCGGTGGGGAGTTGGAAATTGACCTGGATTTTTATCAGCCCTACTACTACGTGCCGCCGCCCTATCGATCGGGATCGGTGCTGACGGGATTTGGCGGCTATGGCGGAACCTATGAACAGGCCGCCGGGCAATACCAACAGCGCTACAACGCTCCCCCAGCGCCCGTGCAAAATCGCAACTTCCGCACCACCCAAAATTTGCGACCTTCGCCAGCAAACAGCCCCACCCGCAGCCCTAGCCCCACTTCCCGATCGAGCGGCTTTGGTTCCAACACCAGTGGTTCATCTCCGGCCGCCACGCCCAGCACAACCCCTGACTCCACCACAACCGCCACGCCGTCCAGCGCCACTCGTTCCCCAAGCCGCGATGGCAGCCGATCGACCGGGGCCGGCTTTGGCAGCAGCACCTTTCGATCGTCCGGTTCTTCCGCGCGGGAGCGATCGCGTAGCTCGGGATCTTCCAGTCGGCGCAGTGGTTTTGGCAGCAGCGGCCGTCGCCGCTAGCTGAGTTGCAAACGAAGCTGACCGGGCGGCTGGTTAATTCGCAGCTCCCAGTTGGGGAAATCGGGAGCGCCGCAATCCAGGCTAGAGTGGATCGGGTTCGGCTGCGTTGCAACTCCCATGTCTTTTCTTGATCCTCACCTCAACCTCACACCCTCTTTGCTGGGGTCGATCGCCCTAGTGGCCGCCTGGTTGGGAGCCACCATCTTCACCGCCGAATGGCTCTATCGCCGCCAGGTTGCTGGGCCCGAAGTGGGGCGCAAAGTGGTACATATCAGCACCGGCCATGTGTTGCTCTTGGCCTGGTGGTTGCAAATTCCGGCCTGGGTGGGGATCACGGCCTCTCTGTTGGCCGCCTTGGGGGCCTGGCTGTCCTATCACCTACCCCTGCTCCCCAGCGTGAACGGCGTAGGTCGCCGGAGTTTGGGCACGCTGTTTTATGCCATCAGCATTGGTCTTGTCATTGCCCTTTGCTGGCCGGCCGATCGCCCCCAATATGCAGCGCTGGGCATTTTGGTCATGGCCTGGGGTGATGGGTTGGCGGCCCTGGTGGGGCAGCGGTTTGGCCGCCATCCATATCAATTAGGCGGCATCACCAAAAGTTGGGAAGGTAGTGCCACCATGGCCATCGTTAGTTTTCTGGTGGCCGCCAGTATTTTGTTTAGCACCCAAGGGTTCAGTTGGCCGGCTGGGGCGATCGCCCTGGGAATTGCCGGGTTGGCAACGGGGTTGGAAGCCTTCTCCAAGTGGGGAATCGACAACCTCACCGTGCCCATTGCGAGCAGCGTGATTGCCCTGTTGGGCGATCGGCTCTGGCTTTGATTGTTGGCTAGTTGGTGCGCTGGTTAGTTGGTGAACCGTTGATTAGCCCAGTGTTGGTTAACCCAAAGCCAGCAGATCTACGCCGCATTGGTCAACCAAATAGCAAGTGGCGCGGAATCGCAGCCCCATCAACTGTTCATAGAGCGGATTCAGCTTGCACAGGGGCGGAATCCGAAACAATAAGCGCCCAAACAACTTCACGTCCCGAGCAAAGGGGCATTGGCTGGGGATGAGGCGATAGATCAAAAGGGCCATTTCCCGATCGCGGATTTCAATGCGATCGATGCTGTCACGAAGGAATTGGAGAAGTTGGAACATCTGGAAAGTTGAAGAAAGCTAACAAGTGACGCTGAAGCGTCGTGATTGCAAAGGGGGCACACCGAGTTTGGATGCCGCAGCCACCGACCAAAATTGATGAATGGGGGTAGCCGTTTTGGAAAAACCGTTCGAGTCAGGTTGAGCAATGCTTCAGAGACTCAGATGATGTCTCAACAGGTACAGCGGACAAGCTGCAAACCAAGATCCTGTTTGGCTGGGCACAAAAACAACCGATTTGTTGCGAAAACCGATGAGGCTTTGGGGTAATTTCGCTTCGTGCGATCGAGATTTGACGTGAGAGCAGGCCATACTTCAAGGCTCATTGCAAGATACACTCCCCTTGCCTCGATTTCAGCTTAAAAAGTCTAAGCCAGACCCAGTTAAAGAAACGTATAAAATTTGCCGTTTTTGCGTAAAGACTTGGTGAAGTGGGGGTCTAAAAGCGTGACTTTTGGGGGGTTGCCCTGGAACTTGTTAAGGGCAACTTCATATTAGCATTATTTCTGAAATGTTTCGTAACAGTCCCGATCGTGGCTCAAATGACCATCGGCCGCCCGATCGGGGCTGAGCCGCAAATTCAGGGGATCACGTCGTAAGAGCATCCCCTTGATCGATCATGGCCAAACGCGCAATATTTGGCCGTTTAGGGCTGGCTCCGCAGGCACATTTGGGCAAATCAGCGCCAGACTCTGGGGGAGTTACTGCCAAATTGCCGCTTCATTGAACGCGAATTTGTGCCAAATTTTTCACCGGTTTTGCTAACTCGAACTCGATATGAATTTTAGTGGTGAATGATCATTGTGAATTTTGAGCGTCCGTGACCGCCGTGAAGCGTGCCGCTGCGTTAGGGCAATGGGGAATGGCTGCGCGTGATTGCAGTGACGATCGGCAAGGGCGATCGACAGTAACGATCGGGAATCAGCGCCAGTCTAGGGCGCAGAAATGCTGTCGGAAACTGCTTAAAAATTAGGGTTATTGAGAATGAAAATAAGCAATCTTGGATCAAGCCATTGAATATTTCGATGAACGATCGGTGATTATAACGACCCTTTCAATTGACGAATGGGGTGAATTGTCATTAGATAGATTTCATTACAACTCTTAACAAACCTAAGGGCGAGCCAAGGCAATCAGTTTGCAAATTGATTGCGAAATTCGCTTGCCCATCATCAGGTCACTAGTGGCATATGAGACTGATTACGGATTTTGACGGCCCGATCGCGGATGTTTCAGAACGGTATTACCAGGTCTATCAATACTGTTTGCGGGAAATTGCTCGATCGGGTCAGGAAATCCACCGTTTGTCCAAGCGGGAATTTTGGAACCTGAAACGGGCCCAAGTCAAAGAGGCTGAAATTGGTGTGCGATCGGGTTTGGATGGAACCCAAGCGGATCAATTTGCCCAACTGCGGCGGGACACGGTTCACCGCATGGAATATATGTCGCTGGATCAACCGGTTCCCGGTGCAATCCAAGCACTGGAGCGGGCCCAAGACATGGGCTGGGAACTGGTGGTAATGACAATGCGCCGGGTTCGGGAACTGGATGAAGCGCTGGAGCGGTGTGGATTGGCTCGGTTCTTCACACCCGATCGCCGCTATTGCCTGCCGAATGACTATGTGAAAACCCGCGACGTGGAAGACAAGCCCAAACTCATGGCCAAAGCCATGGGCGAGTTGCCGCCCGCAGCCCTGACTTGGATGGTGGGAGATACGGAGGCGGATATTGCGGCGGCTCGATCGGCTCAAATCCCGATTGTGGGTGTGCTCAGCGGAATTCGCGATCGGGATCGCCTGGAAGGGTATGAACCCGACGCGATCGCCCCGAATCTGGCCGGAGCGATCGACTACATCATTGCGAAAACGAACCGAGCCACCAAAACAACGCTGCCGCGCGAAGGTAGCCTGCCGAGAACTGGCTCCTAGGGGCTAGGGTCGCGGGTGATGGGACAGGCTAGCCCTAATCCTGTTGGGCGTTTTTGATGGCCCCAAAGAAACTGGCGATCGTGACAGGGATGCTCAAGCCCAGAATGGTTCCCGTGGTGACGGTTCCCAACTCCGGTTCGCCGGACGTGAGTTCAAATACACAACCCACCGCTGCGATCGCGGCAACGCAGGCGATCGCCAAAAATAAGCCACTCTTAGGAGTCAGCATGGGTTTTGATTTGCTCCGAATTTTTGCTGAATTTTTGCTGAAAAATCTGGGCCGGCATTGGCCTGAACTGGCCTGAGATCGCCTTCTTGAAATGGCTTTCTTGAAACTGCTTTCTTGAAATGGCCTGGCTGATATCCTCTCGATCCCGGTAGGTTTGGGGATTCCGTCCCTAGCCCAGCAACTTCGGTTGCTGGGCTAGGCCACGGTGTGAAATCGGTTGGCGCAGCTCCTCCGCATTAGCGCATAGGACGCACATCGCCATAGACAAAGCCTTTTTCCTTGAGGGCTGTGGTCAAGGCCAGCTCGTTTTCGACCCGATCGACAAACATCACCCCATTCAGGTGATCCATTTCGTGCTGAATGGCGCGGGCCAAAAGTCCATCGGCCTTGAGGGTGCGCGGGCGGCCCGTTTCATCTTTGTAGGCCACTTCAACTTGGGTGGGGCGCTCCACATCCAAATAGACTCCCGGGATGCTGAGGCAACCTTCTTGGTCGCATTCCAGGGGGCCGCCTGCGGACTTCACCACGGGGTTGATCAAAATTAGGGGTTCCACATCGGCCTTGTCTGGCTCGATGTCAATCACAATAATCTGCTTGTCGATCGCCACTTGGGGAGCCGCAAGGCCAATGCCGTCAGCGCTGTACATGGTTTTCAGCATGTCTTCAGCGATTTTGCGCACTTCAGCATCCACTTTGGCCACGCGCTTGGCCGGACGACGCAGCACCCGATCGCCCAGGGTGTGGATCTCAAGGGGCGGATTCTTTAGCTTTTTCTTCTCAACCAATACTTTCGCGGTCATGGGTGGGGCGGTCTTTGGCGGTTACCTTTCTGCCTTCCCATCCTATCGAAAGATTGGTTTTTTCCGTGGACTGGTGCTCAGGGTTGCGGCTGGCTGGCAGCAACGCCCAAGTCGCAACCCATTCATACCCAAGCAGCCACCTAAGCAGCGGCCGGCGGATCAAAGCGGCCGCGACCACAACAGGGTTCAATGCCCATCCGATCGAGCAGTAGCTCACTCACCGCATTGGCGATCGCAAATTCACTGAAAAAGCTCTTGGAAAAGTCAAACCCCTGCATTTCCGTCAAAATCGCGATCGCAATGCCATCAATATCATCCTCGCCTTCCATGCGTTGACGGATATAGGCATTGGCGGCTACGCGGGCAATTTGGCTGTTCACGGCCTCGGGAATATATTCCGAGTCGAGGAGGTTTGCGAGGGACTGCTCCAGCCATTGGCGTTCGCGATCCAAATCTTCAACGGGGGCCAAAATGACGGGCGGAACGGGTTGGGCCATGCCGATCGCTCTCCTGGTGAAAGAGTCCAATGCTTCTGTAGGCCACCATCTTAGCCAAATTGCGTTGATGGTCGATCCTGGGGGCAATCCCAGTGGTGGTCACTGCCCGATCGCCCCAGGTCGTGAGGCCGGTTTGAACCTGTGCCATAGGCTAGGAAATGATGATCTAAGAGCGGCGAGCCGTGAATCGACTGACCAAACTGCCCAGACCTTCCCGCACTTGGTCGATCGCCCCTTGCAGCGGCCCAGGCAACACCGACGTGGGTTGAACCGCAAGGGTAATCGGATCGTCCTTGTAGGCCTTAATCCGATAGCCATATTCCAAGTTGCCTTGCTGTTTTTTCAGGCGCGGAAAAAGACGGAACGCCCCTTGGCGCAGGTCATTTTCATTGGCAAAGATGGCCTGGTTAATTTGATTACTGCGGTTCACCGCCAAGGCCCCAACCGGGTACCAGGGTTTCTGGTCTTTGACCCGCACGTAAACTTCAAATTCCGGCATTCCCTTCGATCGCATCTCATCAAGCTGACTGGCGGCGGCGGCGCGGCGATCGTTCGATTTTGCTTTGGGTTGGGCTTTGGGCTTGCCGAATCCGGTGGGGGTTGCCAAGGGTGGGGCCTCCAGGGGAAAACTCAGATTTGAAATGTTTTGTTACGAACCTGCCATCGAGTTTACCCTGCGCTGGGGGCGGGCCACACCTCGCCGAGGGGTACGGATTGCCGTGCTCCCGTGGCGGCGGGCAGGTTGCCGGGGCGATCGAGCAGTCGCCAGTAGCCCAAAACCGCAAAGGCGATCGCCTCCTTGCTGCTGGCACAGAGTCCCCATTGATCTGTGGTTTCCAGCGGGATTGATCCCAAATGCTGTTGCAAACGGGCCCAGAGGGTGCGATTGCGACTGCCGCCCCCACAGACCAAGACCCGATCGGGCAGTTGGGGCAAGTGGTTGCGGTAACTGTCGGCAATGGAACGGGCCGTCAGTTCCGTGAGGCTGGCTAACCAATCGGCATCGGACAGACCCAGGGCGATCGCCGCTTGGCGACTGCGGGCCAACCAGTCCGGGCCAAAGTGCTCGCGTCCCGTGGACTTGGGCGGCTCCTGACTAAAGAAGGGATCCGCCAGCCACTGGGCCACCAGGGAATCTGAAATTTGCCCTTGGGCCGCCCAGGCTCCATCGCGATCGAAGGTTTGGGCCCCGTCCGTCAGGTGTTGCACCGCCAAATCCACCAACACATTGCCCGGCCCCGTGTCCCAACCCCAAACGGCCCCCTCCCACGCCGTCAAATTGGCAAACCCCCGCCGAGCCGGGAGATAGGTCACATTGCCAATGCCGCCAATATTTTGCACAGAGCGACATTCCTGCTCATCCCCCAACAGGTAAGCATCCACCCGAGGCACTAACGGCGCACCCTGGCCCCCCATGGCCAAGTCACCTACCCGAAAGTTGCTGACGGTGGTGATGCCGCTCCAGTGGGCGATCGCGCTGCCGCGACCCAACTGCAAGCTGTAGCCCAAGGGTTGTTCGTCGACCGTTTGGGGTGGCCGATGGAACACCGTTTGTCCGTGGGAACCGATGAAGCGAATGGGTTGTGAGTCCGGTTGGGCCGTTTGGATTGTTTTGGCGGCCGCCGCAAATTCCCGGGCGATCGCGTCGTCCAACTGGGCCATGGCCGCCATGGACAGGGATTCACCGGCACAAACCGCCAAAATTTGCGATCGCAAGGCCGCTGGATAGTCAAAGGTTTCGGAACGGAGCAACTTCACCTCCAAGTCCGTTTCCGTCCCCGACAGTTCCACCAATGCCGCATCGATTCCATCAACGGAGGTGCCGCTCATTAACCCGATCGCTCGCATTCCCATGGCCATTTTGGAGGTCTTAAAATTGAAGCTATGCCTTAAATCTAAGCAAATCTAACCGAAATTAAGCATCGGCTCCCAATTCTTATTTAGTCTATAGATTCTGCGGTAGATTCTGCGGTAGATCCTGTGATAGATCCTGCGGTTAAAAATTCCCGGTTTTTCTGAAGCCCTCTGAAGCCAAATGTCCTATCGACTCTCACCGGCCAAATTAACCACCTACCAAACCTGTCCCGCTCGATATCAATTTCGCTATGAATATAAAATTCCGACGGCGGGTTTTGGAGGCGCGGCCCTGGGGCGATCGCTCCATGGAGCACTCACGCGAATTTACCGCGATTGGGACTATAGCTATCCCCAAAAACCAGGACTCAGTTGGATTGATGCTTGCTGGACTCAGGAAACCGCTGGCCTCACGGAGCGTCAAATTGCTGAGGGCTACGATATTTTGGTGCGCTATTTCCATCACTGGATTGAACCGAGCGATCGCTTCCTCAAACCCCTGGCTACGGAGGCAAAAATTCAAGGTCGATTACAAATCAATGATTTGGAATTTGCCCTCACGGGTCGGCTCGATCGCCTCGATTGGTTTGATTTAGATTCCCTTGAGCTAATTGAGTACAAAACCTCACGGCAATTTGTGGAGCCAGATTTCGATCAGCTCACAATGCAAGTGGGCCTCTACGCGATCGCCATTAATCAACAATGGGAACGAGAGTTGAAATACATCAACCTCATTTTTTTGCGGCCCGGAGAATCGGTGCGAATTCCCGTCACCGAAGAACGGCTAATCGCAGCCCAGGCGGTGATTGCAGACTTGGCCCAGCGATTACGAACCGATCGCGCCTGGGAACCCAATCCCGGAACCCATTGCGATCAGTGTCATTACAAACAATATTGCCCAGCCCAAACCACCAGCCCCGAGCCAATTCCAACACCGAATCATCCCGCTTCAATTCTGCAACTGTCGCTGAATTTGAAACCTTAATGATGGGAATGTTGATGATGAGCGTGATCATGGGAATGGCCATGATGATGGCTGTGGTTGCCACCATGATCATGACTGTGATTGTCCCCATGATCATGACCGTGATCATGACTGTGATCATGGCTATGGCTTTGGTGGTGATGATGCTCGGAATCGAGGCTGGAGCGATCGAACCCAGCGAAATGAATCACAGCGCTGGTTTCTGCCAATAACTCCGTAATTAGAGGATCAACCCAATCCGCTGCCATGGTCAAAAACTCAGGGTGATCATTCACGCAGGGTAATTGTTGATAAACCACCTCAGGATATTGACGCTGGAGTGCCAGGAAAATATGGTCCACATCCAGCAATGTTTCATGGTTTTCGGTGGCAAACCCGATCGGGGCCATCAAAATTGCCTTAGCTCCCAGTTCAATTAAATTGCGAGCAGCCAATTGAGCATTGGGCTGTGTCCAATCGATCATGGGCGTATCGTGATTGAGCCAGCCGATCGAAATCAGGGGATAGCGAGTGATCAGCTCCCGACGCACCGATTCATACAGGGCTTGGCTTTCGGCAATTCCTGACACAAATCCCTTGGCTTCATGGGGACAACCATGATTCAGCAGCACAATCCCAATTTGCGATGGCAAAAAGTGCGATCGCCAGTCCCGATCAATTTTTTCGCTCACCAACTTTGCCAGCAGTTGAATATAGCTAGCCTCGTCATAAAACGATGGGAGATAGCGCATCGATCGCACCCAATGGGTGTTGCCATCGGTTAACTGACTCAAGGCCCGGTTCACCTGCTCAATGGCAATCCCACTGGTGAAAATGGAGTCCACTACCAGCAAGGGATAAATCAGTAACTTGCTAAATCCCCGATCGCGAATTTCTGCCAAAACTTGCTCGGGCAAATGGGGACGACAAAAGTTAAACGCCTTAAACACCGAGACTCGATCGCCCCAACGTTGTTGGAGTGCTTGCTCAATGCCCGATCGTTGGCGCTCAAAAATTGCATTGTGGGGAGAAATAAATTGACCATGTTGGTGACTCCACTCATGCAAATCAAAGGCCGCCAATAATTTCGCCAGGGGTGGATAAACCCATTGGGGAACTGGAGCAAATTTGGCCGTCAACAGGTTCAAAGCCTGTTCGTTGTAATTGGCAAAATCCGCGTAGGATTCCACTTCGCCATAGCCCATCAGCAAAACGGCTACCCGATCGTCGCCGGGCCCGATTTCGACTTCTGATGGGTCGATCGCGCTGATTTGGGTTGCCATCAGGGGGGATTGACCTTCAGCCTTTTGGGAAGACGCAGCCACAACAAATGCCTCGTGGGGGGATTCATTTCTATTATGAAAGCGGAATCAGATTTCAGTTGGTCAATCGGAACCGGTTGAGGGAAATTCTTGAGAAGAAGACAAGTTTCTTTGGAGATCTTGAACAGATTCCTTGTCTTTTTGTAATGCTTGATCATTAAATGCAAACATTAATGGGAAATGGGATAACAATCTCCATGAAAAATTCAAATAAGTATGCAAATGCTTGGGGCGCTGGCAATTGTTGCAATGGAATCGGCCAAGCCCCTGATTTTCAACTCCATGGCCCTCAAAATGACGCTCCACTGACTTGCGAGGCTCAAGCGTCCAGACCTCAGCCCCAACACACCCAGGCCGCCATGCCGATTTGTTGCATTTGTCCCGGCTTTGCGGATCGATCGGCGACGGAACAGTTTTTAGCAGCCACCTGGAAACCCGCCTGGCCCCAGCCCTTGGTGATTTGGGAGGCCACCTATCAGGGCGATCGGGTGCTGGAGGCGCTGCGGGCGATCGATCCCCAACGGGCGATCGGGCTAATTGGCTTCAGTGCGGGCGTGGTGGCAGCCTTGGGAGCCGCCCAGGCTTGGCAGCGGCGCGGTGGGCGAGTGCGGGGGGTGTTTGCCTGGGATGGTTGGGGGGTGGCGCTGCCGGGGGGACTGCCGATTTATCGGTTCAGCCACGATCAATGGACGCACCGCAGTTCCGCTTGGTTGGGGCCCGGGCGGGCGCAGTTTTGGGCTGATCCCCCCTTGGCCCATCAGGCTTTTTGGCGATCGCCCGATCGCGCCTGGGGGTGGTGGTCTGTGCCCGATCGGGCCCCCAGCCGCACGACGGCCGCCACCATGCTGCAAACCTATCTCCAAGGTTGGTATGGTCTGGGCGAGGATGGCACAGCTTAAGGGATTAATGTCCTTTAAGGCTTGAAACGACTCAGACAGTCAGCCAATGGTTAGGAGTTGAGGCGCGGACGATTTACCACGTCTCGGATCCGTTCCCGTTGATTGGGGCGATCGAACTGCTTCTGGAGCTGCAGCCAGTTTTCCCAGGCTCGATCGCGCTGTTGTTCCAGCAATCCAGCCCAAACGGGCGCATCAGTGGCCCACTGAATCCCGATCGTTTTCACCAAAAAGTTTTCCAGCACAGCGATATCTTGCAAATCGCCCAACACGGTTTGGATATCGCCAATGGTGTCGAGCAATTGCTCGTAGTCACTGCCATAGAAATCGGTAAAAAGGGCCATTTGGTAGCGCACCCGCTTGGCCACCTTGCGCAGGTCATGGATCACCGCCCACTCCAACAGCGAAAGATCCGTGACCGATCGCCCTTCGGTTTGCACCAACCAGCCGGGATGCATTAACCAGTGGGACAAAATGGGCAACAGCAAATCGGGAACCACCACCACGGCGGGCCAATCGGCGGCGGGTCGCAAGCGCGGTTGGGCAATCCAACGCCCCAGCGCTGTGTTGATGGCGGGCCATTCGCGTTTTTGCAGGGTTTTGCTGACGCGACCGAAGGCTTTTTGGCGTTGACCGGCCAGCTCTTCGCGAACCGCTTGCAAAAGGGGCTGTTCTTCCGGGGGCAGGTTTTGCAGGTAGCGATCGCGCAAGGCTTCGTCCATTACGTCCAAATCGCGCAGTTCTCCCAAAATTCTGGCCACTTGTCCCACGGCCCGCTCGCTGGCCCGTTTGGGCAGGTCAATGGCCACGGCAAAACCCACAATGGCCGATCGCAGCCGTCGCAGGGCCACGCGCATTTGGTGTAGCTCTTCGGGATCCTGGTCTTTGAGGACGGCGGCTTCGTGGCGACCGGCCTTGGCCCAATGCTTTTCGATCGCGGCTTGGGCCGTGGCCCCAAGGCTGCGGGAGTTGGGGTCGGCGGGCGAGTTTAGGGGCTGATCGGGCTGATCGCCGGCCACCCGATCGCGATCGCCAGCAGGGCCGCCAGCAGGGTTTGCAGACCGTTCACGACTTCGTTTGTTAACCACGGTTGCTGCTCCTGCCAAGTCGCGCCCACAATACTTTCCACTGTTGTAGCCAGGAATGCGGCGATCGCGCATCCCAAAATTCCGAAGGGAGAAATTAAGCCCACACCCCAGGCCACAAGGGCTTGGGCGATCGAGGCGGCAAAACCGGCCAGGGTTCCTTCCAGGCTGACGGCTCCTTCGGTTCCCGGCGGCACGGGCTGAAAGGAAATCACCGAAAAGGTTCGCCGGCCATAGGCTTTGCCAATTTCGCTGGCGCAGGTGTCGGAGAGTTTGGCGCTGAAGCTGGCGGCATAGGCCAAACTGAGAAGGGGGATCCAGGTTTGGGCGATCGCCTGGTCAGCGGCTAAGGATAACAGCCCGATCGCCCCGGCACAGAGGGCCCCACCCAGGGCCGATCCCCAAACGTTTTCCGGGCCCCTTGCGCCCGATCGTTTCTCGGCAATGCCAGCGGCTTCCTTGCGGGCCAAACCCACCCGAGTGACGGCCGACCCCGCCAAAAAGTAGAACCCTACCACGGCATAGCCCGGCCAGCCCATGCAACCCCACACCAACACACCCAAAATCCAAGCATGGACAATGCCGGCCGGCGTGAGCAGTTTTTTGGGGGCGATCGCCACTAGGGTGAGCAGCAGCGTGTTCAGCACTGCGGCCGTGAGCCAAGGGTGTTGGGTCGCTTGCTGGGTAATGGGCGTTGCGATCGCGCTGAAATCCACGGCAGCCTTTTCCTTCAGACTTCTTCTGTCATGCTATCAGGTGGATGGTGGCTCCCTCTGACTTTGGCAATTTCTCTAAACCGTTCTCATCATGATCACTTCAACAGCGATAACTTCAGCAACCGGGGCCTCAGCAACCGGGGCCGTAGCTACTCCCGCAAATTTGGAAGTAACTCCCACGGGTCAACCCTTCGGTTCCGAAAATCCCCGGGCGATCGCCCTGTTTCACTTGGCCTTTCCGGTGGCCGACCTGGCCCAAACCAAGGCCTTTTATATTGATGGGCTAGGTTGCACCGCTGGACGCGAGGGGACCAACTCGCTGATTTTGAATTGCTATGGCAACCAAATTGTGGCCCACGTGAGTCCTGGGGCTTGCCAACCGCAAAAGGGGATCTATCCGCGCCATTTTGGGTTGGTGTTTGCGGCCTTGGCCGACTGGCAAGCCTTAATCGATCGAGCCGAGGCCAAACAACTCACCTTTGAACAGCCCCCGCGCCGTCGGTTTCCTGGGGAGCAATTGGAGCATTACACGGCATTTTTAGCCGATCCGTTCCACAATTTGCTGGAATTTAAACACTATGTCCATCCTGAGGCAATTTTTGGGGCCGTTGATGACCAACGGGTGGGCGATCGCTAAAAGCCTGGGAATTGCGAACGCTTGCCCCGATCGAACGCTTGCGCCGATCGCAGATTGCCCCGATCCGCCGATCAGACACCGATCAGACACCGATCAGACACCGATCAAACACTGACCCAGAGATCGAACCGGGCTGTGCAAACCGCCAAGGGCCTAGACGGAGCAAGCTAGACTAGAAACAGTCCACACCGCCAGCAGCTTTCAGCATGATGCGCTTTTTTGGAATGGGATCTCCCTCGGAATCATCGCACCACACCGCCAACCGATCGCAGGCCGATCGAACCGGTGGGGGGCATCCCGGTTCATGGATCCTACCCACCCGATCGCGCCATCGTCGGCGACGGGCGATCGCCTCGGCCCTGCTGCTGTTTAACCTGTTGACGGTGACCGCGCCCGCCTTAGCCCAAGGTCAACTGGCCCAAGGCCAACATAACGATCGATCTTCTTCGGAAGCGACTTCCACAACGGGCCCATCCGCCAACCAACCGGCCAATCAGCCTGCCAACCAGCGCCGCGGCCGCACCCTCACCTATGGCGATCTGATGGAAAAGTTGGAGGCGGGTCAGGTCAAGCGGATTGATCTGTTTCCCGCAGAACAACTGGCCCGGGTCTTTTTGGATCAAAATGGTCGCGCCAGCTCGCCCTACGAAGTGACCCTGTTTGAGCGCAACCCGGAATTGATCGAAATTGCCCGGGCGAAGGGGGTGGAACTCTCGGTGCAAGAGTCGGTCGATCGCACCGCAGCCCTCAGTCTCATTGCCAATTTGCTGTTTGTGGGGTTGGTGATTGCCCTACTGGTGAACATTGTGCGCCGCACGGCCAACGCTTCGGGCCAGGCCATGAACTTTGGCAAATCCCGTGCCAAGTTTCAGATGGAAGCCAAAACCGGCGTGACCTTTGATGACGTGGCCGGGGTGGAGGAAGCCAAGGAGGAGCTACAGGAAGTGGTGACTTTCCTGAAGCAGCCGGAACGCTTCACGGCCGTGGGGGCCAAGATTCCGCGCGGGGTGTTGTTGGTGGGGCCGCCGGGAACGGGCAAAACCCTTTTGGCCAAGGCGATTGCCGGGGAAGCGGGCGTGCCCTTTTTCAGCATGTCCGGTTCAGAATTTGTGGAAATGTTCGTGGGGGTGGGAGCGTCTCGGGTGCGGGACTTGTTCCGCAAGGCAAAGGAGAGCGCCCCTTGCATTGTGTTCATTGATGAAATTGATGCGGTGGGTCGCCAACGGGGCGCGGGCATTGGCGGCGGCAACGATGAACGGGAACAAACCCTCAACCAACTGCTGACTGAGATGGATGGGTTTGAGGGCAACTCGGGGGTGATTATTATTGCCGCCACGAACCGCCCCGATGTGCTGGACTCGGCCCTGATGCGACCGGGCCGGTTTGATCGCCAAATTACCGTTGATCTGCCCAGTTACACGGGTCGGCTGGCGATTTTGCAAGTCCATGCTCGCACCAAAAAAGTTGAAGAAGGCGTGTCGATCGAGGCGATCGCCCGGCGCACTCCCGGTTTTGCGGGGGCCGATTTGGCGAATTTGCTCAACGAGGCGGCGATTTTGACGGCCCGGCGACGGAAGCCGGCCATCAGCCTGGAGGAAATTGACGACGCGATCGACCGGATCACCATTGGCCTGAAGTTGGCTCCCCTGTTGGATAGCAAGAAAAAACGCTTGATTGCCTATCACGAGGTGGGCCACGCCCTGTTGATGACGCTGCTGAAGCATTCTGACCCGTTGAATAAGGTGACGATCGTTCCCCGATCGGGCGGCATTGGTGGGTTTGCCCAACAGGTTTTCAATGAAGAAATGGTGGATAGCGGTCTCTATACCCGTGCTTGGATTCTCGATCGAATTGTGATGACCCTGGGGGGACGGGCGGCCGAGCAGGAAGTGTTTGGCGATTCCGAAATCACCGTCGGAGCCAGCAACGATCTGAAGGTGGTCAGCACCTTAGCCCGCGAAATGGTCACTCGCTATGGCATGTCTGATCTGGGTACGTTGGCCCTGGAAAGCCAATCGGGCGAGGTGTTTTTGGGACGAGGTTGGATGTCGCAGCCGGAATATTCCGAAGAGGTGGCCGCCAAAATCGATCGCGCCGTGCGGGAAATTGCCGTCAACTGCTACGAAAAGGCCTGTCAGATCCTCCGTGAGCATCGAGAACTGGTCGATCGATTGGTTGATCAACTGCTCGACGAAGAAATGATCGAAGGGGATGAATTCCGCAAAATTGTTCGTTCCTACGTCCCAATTCCCGACAAGGATTACCCGGAGGATCGACAAATGCGTCAAGCCAGCAATGTTGGCAACCCGGCTGCGGCCAGGGTTTAGGGCCGCGATCGCCCGATCGCTCTGGATCGATCACCCTGAATTGATCTGGATTGCTTTGGGTCGATCGCGTTGGTTTGATTGCTCTAAATCGGTTAATCACAATCGATTGCTTTGGGTCGATCGCGTTGGCTTGATCTCGATTAATCGTCCCGACTTACTTAGTTTGCTTGGCCTGAATGGATTGATTGAAATCCAATGAGATCGCTGCCCAAGCCGATCGCCTCCCATTGCCCCCCAATTCCCCATTGCTTGGAACCATGACGATCGAACAGCCCGCCCCGTCCCCGCAAACGTCCGTGCAAATTGGCCCCTACCAAGCCATCACCCAGCCGGGAGGGTTTCAACTGCAATCTTTTTCCACCGATCAGGTCTATCGGTTTGCCGGAGCGGGAATGCCCACCAGCAGCATCAGTGAACCGATGGTGGATTTAGTGACCAGTTACATTGCCGAATGGGAACATCTGGTGTCGCCCAACGAGCGATCGGGAGCCATGTCATTTCGGGAAGTGTGGCAAGAGGCCGCAGACTACTTTGAGGCGATCGAGGGCATCGCAGAGGGGCGGCGCGGCTAAAGGCTCACTAATCGTTGAGGGAACCACTCAACGGGTTTCCCCTGAGCGCCGCCGATCGGGGGGCGCAGGCGGTGGCGGAGGAGCGGTCTTTTGCTCCAGTCCCAACAAAATTTCCGCCCATAGCGCGTTGGGGTCTGCCAGATCGGGTGTTTCGGCCGCTGGTTCCATCCCTTGATCCAAGGGGCGATCGGGGTTGCTTGCCTCACCCTGTGCCACCTTGGAATTTTCAGAGCTTTCGGGATTCTCGGAATTTTCGGGATCTTCAGGATTTACGGGAGCCTGGGGGTCTTCGTCCTGTGGGTACTGGCTGCCCATATAGCGCTCAATGTCCTCGATCGCCGCTTCCAAATCCTCCAGGGTAATTTCCTGGTTGGCGGGAGGTGCGGTTTCGGTTGCGGCCTGGGGGCTGGGGGCTGCTTTGGGTTCCACCGTGTCAAGGGCGGCCGCATCTTCAGGATCGGTCAGATTTTCCCGTAGGCGTTCGAGGGCCTCTAAGAAGGCCTGTTGGGCCGCCTGCCTGGCCCCATGATGCCGCTCCATCATTGTTAATTACGCTCCTAGTGGCTGTGCGATCGCGAATCCCCGCGCCCTGACCCTGGTGATTGAACTGGGCTGCCGCTGAGACGTTCCCGATCGATCGGCTGCCAAAACCAGTACCTCAGCCTTCGCTAGGACTGTCTCGGTTTCAGTTCAACAGGCTGAATACTTCAATCCTATGCAATTCAGGTCTGTGGTTGTTGGATTCATCAACAACTCAGGAAATTCGCCCGTTGATTTATGTATCCCGCGATGTGTCCCGTGATGTGTCCCGCGACTTATCCCGCAATGCGTCCCGAGATCTATCCCGAGATCTATCCGGCGATCCATCCCGCGATTGATCGGGGTACTTTACAAGATTGAATACGAACAAAAAATAAGTAGAAGCAATAAACAGAAGCAATCAGCAAAAGCAATCAACAAAAAAAGAGACCCGGAGACCGCGCCTATCTCAAGCATCCCTTAGTGCTGCTGCCTTCCGGCTCTGACACGGTTCGGGCGTTGGGATTGCGCGGGTCCAGGTCGCAATAACCATACCATGAAGGGCCCCCGTTAACGCAAGGGCGAGAAACTCGGCGGTTTCTGAACCCGATGGATGGATGGAGGGTTAGGGACGCTTCCAGGTGGCGATGTTCCAGGTGTCGCTGTCCCAAGGGGTGAGATCCACGCCCTGCAATCGATCGCTGACGGCTCCCACTTTGGCCCGGGCAATGAGGGGAATCAGGGCCACATCCTGAATCAGTTGGTCATTGAGGGCAATCAGGGCCGCCTGCCGTTTGATCGGATCCAATTCCTGGTCGGCTTTGGCCCAAGCTTGGTCATAGGCTGAGTTGCAATAGCGGGTGTAGTTATTGCGGTTCCAGTCGTTGGCTTTGCTGGCAATTTCGGCGCAAGTCCACCATTTCAGGTGTGCGCTGGGATCCGGGGAGGTGTTGCCGGTGGTGTAGAGCTGCAAATCGGCTTGGAAGCGGTTTACCGTGTCGGCGTTGGCCGGGTCACCGGAGAAGAAGGCTCCGGCATCCACGGATTTCAGTTCCACGCCAATCCCGATCGACTCCCAAGCTTGCTTCACAATCTCCTGGGTTTTCTGGCGCAGGGGATTCACCGAAGTGACGAACAGCACCCGCATTTCCACGCCGTTTTTGTCGCGAATTTGGTTGCCGTTGGTGTCTTTCCAACCCGCTTGATCCAACAGTTGGGCTGCTTTTTGCAGGTTGAATTCCACTTGGTTGTTGGGTGAGGCAAACTGCTGGGGAGCGATGATCAAATTGGCTGTGGGATTGCCGGTGGGGCCATAGAGCTGTTGGGCGATGGTGGCGCGATCGACCGCGAGGGCAAAGGCCTGGCGCACGGTTTTATCCGTGAAGAAGGGGTGGGGAAACTGCACGCTCGATCGCTCCCCGTCGGCAGTGGCCCGGTTGGGGTCAGTGAAGTTAAAGTGAATCCGTTCCGATTGGGCCCCGGTCACGGCCAGCAGTTTGCCCTTGCCGCCGCTTTCCAGTTGCCTCAAAATCGGCGCTTCCACCTGCGGATTGTAGGCATAGTCGGCATCGCCGGTTTGCAGCACGGCCCGGGCGGCCGAGGTGGCATCGCCGCCGCCTTTGATTTCCACCTGCTCGAAGGCGAGGCTGGCCCGATCGCGGTAGTTGGGGTTCGGTTTGTAGACGATCGAATCACCCGGCTTAAAGGACTCCACTTGATAGGGGCCCGTCCCGATCGGTTTCAGGTTGGCCGGTGCTTCCTTGGCCCTGGCTCCCACATAGTCCTGAAAAATGTGTTTGGGCAAAATCATGCCGTTGTAGCCAGTGAAGGGCTGAGACCAACTGGCCGTGGGCGCTGTGAATTCAATCCGCACCGTTTGCGGATCGATCGCCCGCACCGATTTCACCATGGCATAGTCCGTGAGGGTGGCCGCGCCGGTTTTAGGATCGCTCAAAAACTCATAGGTAAAGACCACATCCTCAGCGGTGAAGGGTTTGCCATCGGCCCACTTCACGCCGGATTTTAGTTTCCAAGTGACCGATCGCCCGTCCTTGGCCACACCACCGTTGGCCAGGGTGGGTTCTTCTGCCGCCAAAAACAAAACCAATTTGCCCGTTTTGTCGTAGCTGGCGAGGGGTTCATAGACCACGCGCGCCCCGTCAAAATCCTTATTTCCTGTGGCCAGGTGGGGATTCAAAATGGTGGGGGCTTGCCAATAGAGCAACTTCAGGGTTTTATCCGCCGGGCCGCTGGCGCTGGGACGGTTGGCGGAGTTGGTGGATGCGCCGCCGCCACAGCCCCCCACCAGCAAGCTGGCCACCAGCCCGATCGCCCCCAACGACTGACGCAACTGGGGCGATCGAGCCGGAGCGATCGCCCTTGTCCATTTCCGAGGCCAAAACAGGTTAGGCATGAATCGCCACCAGACACCACAACATCAATCGAAAACCACAATAACAGCCAACAATAATCCGTCTGCCTTGGTCTGTCTCGGGCGATCGATCAACGTTCTCGCAACATTCCCACCACGTTCTCGCAATGCTCCCGCAACTCCCCCACAATTCTCCTGTAATGCTCCCATCGCTCCCATCGCTCCGTGGCCGGTGGCCGCCGCCGACCCAATCATTTCCTGAAATCACTTCTAGAATGAGATTAGGGAAATAAAATTCTGTGAAAACCAATCCTAATCAACAGCATTTGAATCGGGTGAATCGCGAAATTTTTTAACCAAGCTCTTGATCACCGTGGACTGGCCCGGAACAATGAAGGATTCGGGATCCACCAGGGATTGACCTTGAACGCTGTTTGTCGTTGCAGGGTGCGGCGGAAAACACCATGAATGCCCAGTCATCCGAGAGGGTGTCTGAAGATTCAACGGCGCTGTTGAATGGTTCTGAATGTTTGGCCGGATGGCAAACCACAAACCAATCAGAGGACGAGTCAGATCCTGAAGCTTGGAGGCTTATGGAAAATCAAGCGAGTCCAGGGTTATTGCCGGTGACCCTGGAGTTGTATGAACGGGCGATGGCTTCGGCCAGTTGTGGCATTGCGATCGCCGATATGAGCCGGCCCGATCGCCCCCTGATCTATTGCAACGAAGCCTTCGAGACCATGACAGGCTACCGCCGGGAAGAGGTGTTGGGGCGTAACTGTCGGTTTATGCAGGGGCCTGACACGGATCCGGTGGCGGTGGAGCAACTCAGCCAGGCCATTCGCCGGGGCGAGGCCTGTGAGGTGGTGTTGCTCAATTACCGCAAGGATGGCCGGCCCTTTTGGAATCGCCTTTCGATCGGCCCCGTGCATGATGCGGCGGGCCACTTGACCCACTACATCGGCGTGCAAACGGATGTGACTGAAGCGGTGGAAGCCCGCAAGCGCCAAAATCGGCAATTGCAAGAGGAACAACTCCTGAGCGGCGTGACCCAACGCATTCGCCAAGACCTGGACTTGACGGCGGTGTTGAGCACGGCGGTGAATGAGGTGCGCCAACTGCTGCAGACCGATCGGGTGGTGGTCTATCGCTTTAACCCCGACTGGAGCGGCATTGTGGTGGCCGAATCCGTGGGCGAGGGCTGGGATGCGTCGTTGGATGTGACGATCGAGGACACCTGCTTTCAGATCAGCCGCGCCCAGGATTACCAACAGGGACGCATTAGCGCCATCAGCGACATTGAAACGGCTCCCCTGAGCGAGTGCCATCGCAATTTGCTGCGTCGGTTCCAAGTGCGGGCTAATTTGGTGTTGCCCATCTCTGACCATGGCCGGCTCTGGGGTCTGTTAATCGCTCACCACTGCCATAGTCCGCGCCAGTGGCATCCGAACGAAATTCATTTGTTGGAGCGGTTGTCCCATCAGTTGGCCGTGGCCGTGTTGCAGGCGGAACTGTATGAACAGGCCCAGGCGGAAATTCGGCGGCGACAGGCAGCGGAGGACAAGCTCGCGGATAAGGCGGCTCAGTTGGAGGCGGCGTTGCAGGCCCTGAAGTGGCAGCAGGCCCAGTTGGTGCAGGCGGAACGGTTGGCGGGGCTGGAACAGTTGGTGGCGGGGGTGGCCCACGAGGTGAACAATCCGGTGGCCTTCATTGCGGGCAATTTGGCCCACGCGGGGCACTATATCCAGGATTTGTTGAATTTGGTGAATGTCTACCAAGCGGAGTGGGCGCGATCGGGGATGGCTCCTGCGGCTGAGGTGGAAGCGTTGGTGGAAGAGGTGGATCCTGCTTACATTGCTGAGGATTGGCCACGAATGCTGCAATCAATGCGATCGGGCGTGGAGCGAATCCAAAAGATTGTTCGATCGCTGCGGGCTTTCTCGCGGTTGGATGAGGCAATTGTCAAGAGCATTAACCTCAACGAGAGTTTGGATAGTGCCTTGGTGTTGTTTCAAGGGCGGCTGAATGCTTTGCGCAGCGGTGATCAACTCCATTCGATTCAGCTCATTCATGAGTGGGGAGCACTGCCGGCCATCACTTGCTATCCGGGCCCGCTGAATCAGGCGTTGGCGGCGCTGATTGAAAATGCGATCGATGCTTTGACGGTGGCGATCGAGTCGCCCCCATGGTTAGCCAAGGAGGAACGCCCCACCATTTGGCTGGTCACGGCCCTGGATCCGGCCAGCGGACGGGCAGTGATTCGGATTCGAGACAATGCCCTCGGCATTCCGGAAGCGGTGCACGATCGCATTTTGGATCCTTTCTTTAGTACGAAGCCGATCGGGCAGGGGACGGGGTTGGGCCTGTCGATCGCCTACCAAACCATTGTGGAGCAGCATGGGGGGCGGCTTTGGTTTGAGTCGGAACCCAATCAGGGCACGACCTTTGTGGTGGAGTTGCCCCCTGCGCCGCCTGCGTTGGAGGAGGCAGAATCGGCGGCGGATTTGCCCGATCGATTTCTGATTCGGGGTAATTTGGGCGATCGACCCATACCGCCCATGCTGCCCAATGGTGGTGGGCGATCGATGCCGTCTCTGTTGCTGTCTAGCTAGGGGCTGGCTCCTGGACTGAAGCGCCCGTCAGTCCAGGAGCCAGACTTGAGGCTGACTTTTGAACCCGCTAAGCACCAGTGATCAGCGCGCAAATTTGGTCGGGATCCGTGGGCAAATCGGCCGTGAGCACCTCCGGCCCCGTCGCCGTGACCAACACGTCATCCTCAATCCGAATACCGCGCACATCGGCAAATTGGGCCAACCGTTCCCAATCAACACAGTCGTCATAGCGATCGCGCCGAGCGGGGTCTTGCAGCAGGCCCGGCACTTGATAAAAACCGGGTTCGATCGTCACCACCATGCCCACCTCCAAGGGGCGATCGAGCCGCAGGAAGCACCAGCCAAACCGCTCACTGCGTTGGCGATCGGGTGCATAACCCGCGCGATCGCCCAGATCCTCCATGTCATGCACATCCAGCCCCAACAGGTGACCCACACCATGGGGAAAAAACAGCGTATGGGCATCCCGATCGACCAACTGCGCCGGTTGTCCTCGCAAAATGCCCAAGTCCACCAGGCCTTCCACCAACACCCAAGCCGCCTTGTGGTGGATGTCGCGGTATTCCACCCCCGGCCGCACCGCCGCCACCGCCGCATCATGGGCCGCCAGCACCACCTCATAAATTGCCCGCTGCGTGGCGGAAAACTGCCCCGATACGGGCCAGGTGCGGGTAATGTCGGAAGCCCAGCCGCTGGCCACCTCAGCCCCCGCATCCACCAACAACAAATCCCCCGGCGTGAGGGGGTGGTGATAGCGCTCATTGTGGAGCACTTCGCCCCGGGTGGTGACAATGCTGTTGTAGGCAGGGCAAGCCTCTTGGGCGATCAAAGTGGCTTCGATCGCCGCCCGCACGGCCGCTTCCCTGGGGGCTTGGCGAGTGGCCGCGAGGCCGGCCCGGTGGGCCGCCACCGCGATCGCCGCCGATCGCCGCAACTCCCCTAGGGCCATCGGATCCTGGGTCGATCGCACCGCCACGATCGCATCCACCAGGGCCCCATCGGGGCCGTTCGCCTGGGCCGGTTGGGGGAGCGATCGCCCCAGCAATGTTTCCTGATGGGCCCGAGCCGCAGGCGACTGCACCGCAATGGTGGCTACCTCCGCCACCCGATCGCCCAAATAGCTCGCCAGCTCCGCCAGGGGATAGGCATCCTCCGCTCCCATTTGGGCCGCCAATTCCGCCCGCGAGGGTTCCGGCCCATGCCACAACGCATCATCAACCGTGGGCTGATCCCAAAACAGAATGGAGCGCCCGTCCAGGATCAGCAGCACAGCCCGCTCAAGGGACAGACCCGCAAAATATAAAAAATGACTACTGGCCCGAAAAGGATAGCGATTGGCGGGAAAATTTCGCGCCGCCCCTTGCCCAGACCACAGGGCCACCGGAAACGACACCCGATCGCTTAACCGGCGACGGCGATCGCGCAACCCATCGACAAAACTGTAATCACTCATGTTCTGATCTCTGTTGCTGATCTCTGTTTCTGATTGTTGCTCGCTGATTGGCATTGAATTTCAGGCTATGGGGCCTAGGTTATTAATTTCGGATTATTGGTTCCAGGTTATTGGTTCTAGGCTATTAGCTCCAGGTTATTAATTTCAGGCAATCTGTGATCGAAATCTCCAACCGTTCCGCAAGCTGCTCAAGATCCGTGAATGGGCAAACTCATCAGAAACTGCGACCCCTGGCCCAACTCCGATCGCACCATTAAGCTACCGCCATGTTTTTCCACCACAATTTGGCGAGCGATCGCCAAGCCCAACCCTGTGCCTTTGCCAACGGCCTTGGTAGTGAAAGTGGGATCAAAAATCTTGGATTGCAATTCCTCGTTCATGCCCTTGCCATTGTCTTGAATGGTCACTTGCACGTGATCATCCACCCGTCGAGTGCCAATCGTAATGGTTTGCGGATGGGCCGCTAGCGCCTCGAATGCTTGCCCTTGTGCTAGCTCATCGAACATGTCGATCGCGTTGGCCAAAAGATTCATAAACACTTGATTAAGCTGTCCCGGAAAGCAATCGATTGCCGGAATGTCCCCATAGTCTTGAATGACTTCAATGGCGGGACGATGCTCATTGGCTTTTAGTCGATATTTCAGAATCAATAATGTGCTGTCGATTCCTTCATGTAAATTGGCTTGAACTTTATATTCAGTATCTGCCCGCGAAAAGGTGCGCAGACTATTGCTAATACCTTTAATGCGATCGGTTGCCAATTGCATCGATTTCAACAAGGTTGGCAAATCTTCACTCAGAAAGTCTAAATCAATCTCTTCTGCATTTTCCGTGATGCTGGGTTCAGGGTTGGGATAATGTTGTTGATAGAGTTCTAAATGACCAATGAGATCCTGAAAAGAATCTTGCAAATTTTGAATGCTACCATTTAAAAAGCCGATCGGGTTATTGATTTCATGGGCAACTCCCGCCACCAAGTTTCCCAAAGATGCCATTTTTTCGCTTTGAACAATTTGTAGTTGAGATTGTTCAAGCTGTTGAGCATAGGTGCGTGCTTGCTGATAGAGCCGAGCATTTTCCAGTGAAATCGCTGCTTGGGCACAAAGAAAATTCAGAACCAAGAGCCGATCGCTCGTAAATACATTTTTCGCAGCTTGGTTACTGAGATACAAAATGCCCACCAATTGCGCTTGGTTGAGGATTGGTAAGCACAACACGCTTTGGGGCATCGGGCGATCAAGAAAAGCATCCCCGATCGGCAAATGGGTTTGACCTTCATTGATCACCACCGATTCTCTGGTATTTTTCACCCATTGAATTAGGGGTAAAGGCAGGGAGTTTTCATGCTGAAGGGGAATGGTGCAAAGCCTGGTCGTTTCCGTGGAGGCGATCGCCCGCACTAACCATTCACCATCCTGATCAGGAACCATCAAAACGCATTGGTCACCGCCGGAATATTGCAAAATAATTTGCGTTAATTGTTGCAGTAGCTCCTCTAGTTGAATGGTGCTAGCGATACTCTGAGATGCTCGAATGATAGCTACCAAGTCGAGCATGACATTGAGATTATTACTGCTGGAATTTTGTGTGGCGGTGGAGCTATAGGTTGCTGTCGCAACAGAAACAAATGTTTCCAGAGGATTCAATTTCTCGGAAGTCGATTCGAGAATAGGAGCCAGCAATTTGGGATAACGCTGTTCGATTTCACTGACCTTCGCCTTTGCACCCCATCGGGCATAGCAGTAATAGGCTTCTTGCATATAGCTGGCGGCGAATTTTTCCTTGTTCCAATCTAAATAGAACTTGGCAGCCAGTTCATTCGCTAAAGCTTCTTCCTGTAAAAATCCCTGTGCCTTGGCTCCATCAATGGCGCGATCATACAAAATACCGGCTTCGTAAAACTTTTCTAGCACGCGGCACTTTTCTGCTTCTAACAAATCCACCTTATGTTGATGATTAATTGGCGATTGATTGGCCCAAGTGGCTAAGGTAGCTTGCTGCTGTTCTCCGAGAGATAAGGCCCGCGATCGCCCTAAGCTGGACTGAGTAGTGGCAACCCGAAAGTAAGTTAACCCTGCATAGAAATAGAAAACTGAAATATGAATATGTCCCGTGATGATATACATGCAAGGGGAGCCTGCATTGATATAATCAATAGCTCGCTCATAATGATCAAAAAGATAAGCCAAAATCAATTTATAAATATAAGCAAATGCCAAGCCGGACGATTCATTTTTTTGTACATACTGGGGGAACATCACAGTTTCATCATAGCTCTCACCAATTAGTCGATCGGGGTAATCAGTGTTGGTCACAAAGCCTTGAAAAGCCTGCTGCTGCATGCGCAGATAACTTACAGGGTTTTCTCGCTTCATCTGGCTCAAAATGATGCAATATTGCTCCATCTCCGGTTCTATGTCAGTTAGACAAAAGCCAGAGAAAAATTGATTAAAAAAGTAATTATTAATGCTATAGACTGCGTAGAGTAAATTGCCGGTTTCCATTCCCAACAGATAGCTTTCCTTGAGCATGGGAATGGTTGATCGCAAAGAATTATGGCGATGCTGAATAAAAATACTAAATAGAAAAAGGGTCATGGCCCGATATTCAGGAGCACTGAAGCGATCGAGCAACTCTAAGGACACCTTGCCAAACTGATATCCCTTTTCAAACTCATTGTAAGAATTGGTCAAAATTAGGCCATAGCCACTGTAGCCAATCATGGAAACAGAGCTGTTACCAAATTCCAAGGATAAGCTCACCATCCGCGCACAAACCAATGGAAAGAGTTCTATCTTCACCATGTAGATCGGTGCAAAAAGTGCCGCCATTAACTTCATGGCTGCCATGATCCGAGGATTGGTCATGGGAGCAAGATGCCCCAGATCCTCAATGACATAATCTTTAAGTTGCTGAGCTAATGCTTCAAGCACTTGATGACTCATGGTTGAGTCGGCTTGGGTGGGCAAGGCCACACCCAGCTCCGAAAGTGCATTGGCCCCGACTGTGATCGCCTCTGACATTTGGTTGCGAGTGGCGAGGGCATTAATTTGAATTTTGTAGATTTCTACCTTGTCTAATGGGTTTTGAGCTGCCGTTAAAACCTGCTGACAGTGATTGTCCATCTCGGCAATGTCGCCCATGAGGCATGCCACTTCGGCCGCTAAGATATGTAGCTCCAAACTCAGGTGGTATTGTTTCTGCCAACGATCATTGGATAGGAGTGATAACCCCGTGTTAACAAAGTTGCTGGCAGCCGCATAGGCCGTTGCCATTTTGGCTTTTTGGGCAGCTTCCAAATTACTTTGAGCCAAGGAAAACCGTTCTGTATCGGTGGTGAGTAAGTCTTGGCCTAAATTTAGGTGGTTAATAATATCAAATCGTCGGTTTTCTAACTCTGAACCAGAGAGCTGAGTCTGCAAAAGTTGACCAATCATCAGATGGGTCATGGGTTTCTGAGCCGGATCAATCAGGGAATAGGCGGCCTGTTGGACGCGATCGTGTAAAAAACGATAGGTTGGATTAACCTGCGGTTCCTGCACCTCCCGATCGGCTGGGGTTAGTACCTCCGGCTGGAAAAATTTATAGACCTGACTGTTGGGTAAAACCAAGCCCTCTTGCAACGACTTCCAAAGGGCATTGGCTGTTTCTGCGGCAGATTGTTGAGCAATAATCGAGAGGGTTGTTAAGTCAAATTGGTTACCCAAACAAGCCGCTAGCTTTAAGACCGATCGCGTGGATTCAGGCAGCTTTTGAAGCCGCGCCGCCATAAACTCCACCACATCATCAGTTGTGGTTAGGGTGTAGATGCTGGAAATGTCACATTCCCAATAGCAGGCTTCTCGGTTGAATGTAATCCAGCCTTCCTCGTGGAGCGACTTTAGAAATTGTGTTGTGAAAAAAGGGTTTCCCTGGGTTTTCCGATTAATTGATTTGGTTAGGGGCAAGGCTCGATCGGGCGAGCAACGCAACGTATCAGCCACTAAATCATTGGCATGTTCTAGACTCAGTGGATCTAGGGTAATGGTGTTAACAATCGCTTTTTCTTTGATCAATTCTTCCAGGGTAACCATGAGGGGGTGAATGGGCGAAACCTCATTATCGCGATAGGCTCCCAACATGAATAAGTGGGCACTATCCCCCATCAAAACCTTCAAAAGTTGCAAAGAAGCTAAATCTGCCCACTGTAAGTCATCTAAAAAAATAACCAAGGGATGATGGGGCCTTGTGAAAACCTGAATAAACTTCTGAAACAGAAAATTAAACCGATTTTGGGCGGCTGTTCCTGATAGTTCGGGCACGGCTGGCTGAGACCCAATGATGGTCTCCAGCTCGGGAATGACTTCAACCAAAACTTGTCCACTTTCTCCCAAGGCTTGCAAAATTTTGGTTCGCCATTGGTTTAATTGACTATCTGGCTCAGAAAGCAAATAGCTCATTAAATCGCGGAAAGCTTGCACAAAAGCCGAGAGAGGAACATTGCGATTGAATTGATCAAATTTCCCCTTAATGAAATAGCCTTTTTGGCGAGTGATAGGCTTGTGAATCTCATGAATGACGGCGGTTTTGCCAATTCCGGAAAATCCCGCTACCAGCATCAATTCTGTGCTTCCTTGGGCAACGCGTTCAAAGGCTGCTAATAAATGAGCAACTTCCCGATCGCGCCCGTAGAGTTTGTCAGAAATCAGGAATCGATCGCTTAAATCTCGAGTTCCCAACTCAAAAGGCTGAATTTGTTGAGTGGCCTCCCACTGTGTCCAACATTCCTCCAGGTCATGCTTTAACCCTTTCGCGGTTTGATAGCGATGTTCTGCATTTTTTGCCATTAATTTAGAGACAATGGCTGCCACCATGGAAGGAATCGCAGGATTCACCTGGTCAAGCGCTGTGGGTGTCTTGGCAATGTGACAGTGAATGAGTTTGAGGGGATCCGCTGCTTCAAAGGGGAGCCGACCACTCAGTAATTGATAAAAGGTGACTCCAAGGGCATAAAAGTCCGTGCGATAATCGATGCCGCGATTCATGCGGCCGGTTTGTTCAGGGGCTAAATAGGCAATGGTTCCCTCAAGAAGATTAGGGTTCTGAATTTCCTGAGTTTCCTTGGGAAGCACGGAAGCAATACTAAAGTCAATAATCTTGATTGCTTTGGTGCTGGGTTGAATCAAAATATTGGCGGGCTTGATATCTCGATGAATAACGCGGCTTTGGTGTAAGTCATGGAGAATTTCGGATACCTGTAAGGCAATCAACAGAAAATCAGTTAATGAAATCGAGTATTGTTTTCGGTAATTTTCTAGGGAGATAGCACTGAAATCTTCCATCACTAGGGCATAACTGTTGCCATAGGCTTCTAAACTATAGGGATGTACAATACCCGTAATGTTCAAAGACTTAGCGATGCTATATTGATTGCGAAATTGTGTCAGCTCGTTAAAGCTGGGATACTCATGGCAAAGAATTTTGATGACGACCGATCGCCCTGTATCCGTCTGAATTGCCCGGTAAACGGCTGTGCGAGATCCTGAGTAAAGTTGCTCAGTAATTTCGTAACCCTCAAGGTTGGGCCACAAAGTGGGCGAGGTTTGTTGCAGTGGGCTAGTCATGGGCTACGGTCATGCAGTTGAGGAGTGGATTCAGCGCCTTAGTCCTGACCCAAGCCTTGATCGAGGCTGATTGGGCTACGGTCTTGATTATGGTTTGAAGAGTTTTGGGGCTTAACTTGACGACTGCTTAAGATCACGTTAGCTCGGCTCTGATCATAGCAATTGCAATCACAAGTTGCTAGATTAATGGGCAAAAAATTGAGTTAAGTTCAGCAATAATCAAGCAGAGCTATGTTAAAAGAATGCTCTAGAGTGAGTCATTGAATATTTTATAACTAAATAGTTATTTTGAGAATTATTGAATATTGTGCTTTAGAATTGACTTAAAAACGCGATTAAAAATTTATTGAGAAATTAATTTCAAAAAATCTCAGCAGAAATTATACTGAAAATCCATAATAAGAATAGCATTTTCAAGAAATTTTGTTCCGAAACCATAACCAAAGAGTGATTGTAGTGATCACAAAAATTCATCAATCGCCTAAGCTAAAAATTAAGGCCCATTTGGTGTGTTGGTTGATGAAACAAATTGAACATTGGCTTTGATGCTGAAAATACTCCCTGGATCAATATCGAGAATCAAATGAATAGACAGATGGACATAGAATCGGTTGTTGAAATTTTGAAAGCAGACTATCAGAAATTTCCTAAGGATCAAACATTTGAAATTTACGATCGGGAGGTTTATTTCAAAGATCCAACGAGTGAATTTCGAGGAGTTGATCGCTACCGAAAAACGATCGCCTTTATTGATCAATGGTTTCAGGATCCTTGCCTCAGGCTGCATGAAATTGCTGTGACAACCGATCGCACGATCCGCACAGACTGGACTCTGACTTGGACTACACCAATCCCCTGGAAACCGCGAATTTCGATCACCGGTTGGAGCGAGCTGGGGCTGAATTCCCAGGGCTTAATCAACTCCCACATTGACTATTGGCAATGTTCCATCTGGGATGTGTTGAAACAGCATTTTGCTCGCGCAAACGGTTGACAGATCGCGCAACCTACCTGAGACAGGCTTCAAAAAGCTTTACAAAAAACGCCATAATGGAGGCGCACTGGGCGATCGTCTCCTCCGAAACAAAGGCAATTCCATCATGCGCGTAATTTTGATGACCGGCAAAGGCGGAGTCGGTAAAACCTCCGTCGCCGCAGCCACCGGCCTGCGCTGTGCCGAGCTGGGCTACAAAACCCTCGTCCTCAGTACCGATCCGGCCCATTCCTTAGCCGATAGCCTGGATTTAGAGTTGGGTCACGACCCGATCGCGGTGCGACCGAACCTGTGGGCGGCGGAGTTGGATGCCCTGGCAGAATTAGAAGGAAATTGGGGCGCAGTGAAGCGCTACATCACGCAAGTTCTGCAAGCGCGTGGCCTAGAAGGTGTGCAAGCGGAAGAATTGGCGATTTTGCCGGGAATGGACGAAATTTTCGCCCTGGTGCGCATGAAGCGGCACTACGACGAGGGTGAATACGAAGTCTTGATCATTGACTCAGCCCCCACGGGCACGGCCTTGCGGCTTTTGAGCCTGCCGGAGGTGGGCGGTTGGTACATGCGCCGCTTCTATAAGCCGCTGCAAAGCATGTCTGTCGCCCTGCGGCCATTGGTGGAACCGATCTTCCGCCCGATCGCTGGTTTTTCATTGCCGGATAAGGAAGTGATGGACGCGCCCTACGAGTTCTATGAACAAATTGAGGCGTTGGAAAAGGTCTTAACCGACAGTTCCCAAACTTCGGTGCGGCTGGTGACCAATCCAGAAAAAATGGTGATCAAAGAATCGCTGCGGGCCCATGCTTACCTGAGTTTATATAACGTGGCAACCGATATGGTAGTGGCCAATCGGGTGATTCCGGCGGAGGTGAGCGATCCCTTTTTCGATCGCTGGAAAGCCGATCAACAGAAATATAAGGATGAAATTCACGAGAATTTCTGCCCCTTGCCGGTGAAAGAAGTGCCGCTTTTTTCTGAAGAATTGTGCGGATTGGCAGCGCTCGATCGCCTGAAGGAAACCCTTTACCCCAACAACGAAGATCCTGCTCAGGTTTATTACAAAGAAACGACCCTGCGTGTGGTGCAGGTGGACAACACCTACAGTCTGGAAATGTACTTGCCGGGTATTCCTAAGAGCCAGATTGAACTGAGCAAAACCGGTGATGAACTGAATGTTCGGATCGGTAACCATCGCCGTAATTTGGTGTTGCCCCAAGCCCTGGCGGCTCTGCAACCAACGGGCGCTAAAATGGAAGAAGATTATCTGAAAATTCGCTTTTCAGAACCCGCTAAGGTCTAGCGTTGATTATCTGGTTTCCGTCACCTCAAATCCTGAAGGCTAAAAAGTCACGAACCTGGAAAATAATTTCCCTGGAAGATCGTAACCCTGAAAGATCGTGATCTTGGCAGATCGTGATTGTGCGAAAGTGCGGGGGCAAGGGGCTTAAGCCCCTTGTCTTTTGGGGAACTAGGTTAAGATAATTTGGGCTAAGTAGGTGCTGAGTTAAGACCAAACCGGCTTGTTTGGCATGGGTGACAGCAGGATCAGAGCTAGCCAGAACTGGATAGGTAATGATTTGGTTTTATAAAACTTCCTTGGTTCACAAGAATCATGAAAAAAACAATATTTTCGGTAGCGCTCTTTGGTAGCGCTTTTTTACTATTTTGGGTGCAATTTATTGTTGCAAAAAGCCTGCTGCCTCTGTTGGGGGGAACACCGGCCGTTTGGAATGTTTGCCAGGCTTTCTTTCAAATGATGCTGTTGGCCGGCTATGGCTATGCGGCTTGGTTGAGCGATCGCCCGTCGTTACGCTCTCAGTTTTGGATCCATGGAGCTGTGGCGATCGGGGGTGGGTTGGCGCTTTGGAGTCAGTTCAACCAAGTCTTGAGTCAATCAACCATTACTGTCGATCGCCCCTTAATCACTCTGCTCCAAATTTTGTTTTTAGGAGTGGCTTTGCCGTTTTTTGCCCTTTCAGCAACGGCTCCCTTGTTGCAACGGTGGGTATCGCAAACTCGCTTAGATTTAGGTAAGGATCCCTATGTCCTTTATGCTGCGAGTAATGCAGGCAGCTTGTTAGGCGTTTTGGGATATCCAGGGGCTATTGAGCCGCTCTTTTCCCTGCTGGAACAGCGACAATTTTGGCAATTGGGCTATGGGGTTGAGCTGCTTCTCATTGGGGCCTGTGTGCTAATTACTTGGCGCGATCGCAATTGGAATTCTGCGGGCGACTCAAATGACTTAGAACAATTTCTGCAATCAAAACAACAACCAGGATTAGAAAATTTTGAAAGTTTAGGAGACTTTAAAAAACTAGAAAGCCTCGAAAATCTAGAAGAATTAACAACATTACCAGAGCAATTAACCACCCTCGGCAATACACCAGCTAGTTCAAAAAATGGCGCAGTGGTCAATCGCTTAACGTTTGCTTCTGAGCCGGATAGCTCGCCAAACAAACCCTTGCAACCCACTTGGCGCGATCGACTCCAATGGGCCCTATTTGCCTTCTTGCCAGCCAGCTTATCGCTGGGTGTCACCACCTATGTCACCACGGATTTGGCGGCAATTCCCCTCTTTTGGGCAATTCCCCTCAGCCTTTATCTATTAACTTACATTGTCGCTTTTTCCAATTGGCGATGGAGCGCGATCGCCTATCCACTGTCGATCGCCAGCTTGCCATTATTGGTGACTCCGTTGGTGTTTTGGTCGCGCTTGGATGGGGCCCAAAATTTGTGGGTGATGTTGCCATTTCACTGGCTGGGATTTGCGATCGCGGCCTTTGTTTGCCATCAAACTCTGGCGCTAATTAAGCCATCCGTAACCTACCTAACGCAGTTTTATTTCTGGATTGCTTTGGGGGGAGCTTTGGGTGGATCGTTTAACGCGATCGCTGCGCCCTACCTATTTCCCACAACCCAAGAATATCCCCTGATTCTGATTTTGACGCTGCTGTCGGTGATTAACTCCCACCGCTTGCCCAAGTGGAGTTGGATTGCGATCGGGCTGGGGTTTGGCGCACTGCTAGCAGGAATTAATTTCAATCATCTGACAGACTATTGGGCTGCCTATTGCGTTGCTTTTGGCTTGCTGGCCTCGATTGGTTGGGCGCTGCAATTGCGCAAAACTAAGATCATTTCTGCGGGACTGGCCATTATTTTAATGATGCAATTTTCCGTGGGCTTACGGGGTGAGGTGTTGTTAATTGATCGCAGCTTTTTTGGAGTGAATCGGGTGGTGCGCGATCGCTCAAGACAGGTCATGTCCTTGCTCCACGGCTCCACACTCCATGGCCAACAAAGCCTGCTTCCCCAACGGCGCGATCGACCGCTCACCTACTTCACAGAAACGGGTCCGATCGGGGAATTTTTTGCGGGGTTTAATCAATCTCGGCGCGATCAGGTGGCGGTTTTGGGCCTGGGCATTGGCACGTTGGCCAGCTATGCCCAACCGGATCAGCAATGGACATTTTATGAAATTGATCCCACAGTGAAGTTGATCGCTCAAAATCCCACCTATTTCAGTTTCTTGGAACTGTCGAAGGGTAAGGTAGTGGTGGAAATTGGGGATGGTCGTTTAAAAATGCAAACGGTGGGCGATCGCTCCCTGGATTTGGTGATTATGGATGCCTTTAGCTCCGACTCCATTCCTGTGCATTTAATTACCCGTGAAGCCATTGCCAGCTATCTCAACAAACTGACCGATCGGGGCTTGATTTTGGTTAACATTACGAATCGCTATCTTGATCTGTTGCCTGTCTTGGGAGCCATTAGCCAGGACTTGCGCTTAACGGCGATTCATCGCTGGGATTTACGGGTTTTGGAAGCGGAAAAAGCAATCGGTAAAACCCCTTCCCATTGGGTGGCAATCGCCCGATCGCCCCAGGATCTGAATTGGTTAATTGATCGCCCCCAAACCCAATGGCAACCGGTTCCACCCCAACCCCCTAGCCAACTTTGGACAGACGATCGCTCCAGTTTGCTATCGGTGATTCGATCGCGCTAAATCCGTTCCCAAGTGGTGGGCAAATTGAGAAACCTTTATCCCTGAAAAACTATTGGGGTGGTAATCCATCGAGCGTAATAATCGATTCCAAAATCGGCTTAGCCGCCGGAGCCGCCACCACCCCGCCAGAGCCACCCGGAGGTTCATCAAAAATGGTCATCACCACATATCGAGGATTTTCAACGGGAAAAATGCTGACAAAACTGGCAATGACAGCCCCGCGCCGATAGCCGCCCCGTTCATCTTGTTTTTGGGAAGTGCCGGTTTTGCCCGCAATCCGATAACCCGGAATTTGAGCCCGTTTGCCCGTGCCCTGAGACACCACGGTTTCCATCATTTTCAGCACCTCGCGGGTGGTGGCGGCGGAAAAGACGGGCATCGGTTCCGGGTGGGCCGGTTGCCAATAGGGTTGCCCTTCAACGGTGCTGAGGCTGTCCACAATGTGCGGCGTGACGAGTTTTCCCCCATTGGCCAGGGCCGCGATTGCCCGCACCAGTTGTAGCGGTGTGATGGCAACCCCTTGACCAAAAGAGGTGGTGGCACGGTCAATTTTGGAGGCTAAAAAAGTCTGACGATCTTTAATTTGACCAGGGGTTTCAAAGGGCAAATCAACCCCGCTAGCTTGATTAAAACCCAGGCGCTGTAAGTATTGATAAAACACCCCTGGATCTAATCGCAAACCAATCCGAACTGTGGCAACATTGCTCGAAGTTTGGATGACTTTGCTCAGATTCAATTTCCCTAGCCTGGCAAAGTTGAAATTGCGAATGATTCGATCGCCCACTTGCACCGAACCATTGTCATCAAAAGTGTCATCCAAACTCAACACCCTCGAATCCAGCCCCATGGCCATCACCAGCGGCTTGAAGGTTGACCCCGGTTCGTACAAATCCGAAACCACCCAATTCCGGAAACGGGCAACATCCGCCTCTGAGTAGCGATTGGGATTGTAGTTGGGTTCACAAACCAGGGCCCGAATGGCTCCCGTTTGCACATCCAGGACGATCGCGGCTCCCTTTTTGGCGCGGCTGGCGGTCATTTGAGCTTGCACGGCGGCCCGGGCGGCCCGTTGCAATCGCAAATCAAGGGTTAATTTGAGCTGTAAATCGTCTAAATAGGTCAACTGGTTCAGCCGATCGTTTTCCAGGCTGCCCAAGCGCGGCAGGGCATAGCCACCCGGGGCCCGTTCCAGGGTCACAGGACTGACCGATCGCGCCAACAGTCGCCCCATGGAATATTCCAAGCCGGTCTTACCTTGGCCGTCAAATAGGTTCACATAACCCACAATCTCCGCCGCCATCTCATCCTGGGGATAGACCCGACCGGGCCGCTCATGCAACTCCAGCCCATCCAAGGCCGTGCGCCGAATCCGTTGGGCCTGGTCTTCCGTCAGGGACTCGTGGAGCCGAATGCCGCTGCGGCCTCGCTCCAGTTTTTGGGCCACCTCCGTCACCGGTTCCTGCAAAATCGAAGCCACAAGGGCCGCCACCACGGATTTGGGCTTGTTGAATAGCTTGGGGTGGGCGTAGAGGGTGTAGGTGACCCGATCGAGCGCCAGCGCCACCCCGCGTCGATCGACAATTGAGCGGCGAGGCGCAAAGGGTTTGACCGTTACTCGCTGTTGGGCGCGGGCCCGATTGGTGAGGGTTTCGCCCTGAACGCCCTGTAACCACACCAACCGCAATACCAACCCCGCCACAGCCGCCAGCAAAACGCCGCCCACAACCGTCACCCGTTGGCGGGACGGGTTCACCTGGCGTGGGTCGGGCAACTGGGCGCGAATTTGCCGCCAGGTTTGCTCCCATTTTTGGGCCCGTGAGTCATCCCGATCGGGCGTTGGCCCCAACCAAGATTGAGGGTGCGATCGAGGGCGCGATCGGGCGCTGGGGCCCGGCTCACCGGAGCGATCGCCCCGTTTGCGAAATGCTTTGACGTTGAACGCTTCCAAGGGCCAATCGTCTCCTGCTCCTTGCCAATCGGCCGCCGATCCAAAGCTGCGGCGCGATCGCGCATCCCGATCGCCCGAGGCAGCATCTTCAGCGGGGTCAAACCGACTCATGGGCAGGCACAATCAATCGCAAGCGGTAACAGATCAAATCTTAAGGGGCGGTGGAGTGTTTGTGTGGGGAATAAATCGATAAAATAGCCTCGTCGCTGTGGTCTCAAAGCTTCCGGGCTATTTCTTTCCCCAATTTCGTTTTCCAAGCGATCAATACTCCATTTTTTGAAAGGTGCAAGGGATTTATGCGTGTTTTAGTGATGGGTGGAACGCGGTTTATTGGCGTTTATCTGACCCGATTACTGGTGGAAAAAGGTCATGAAGTCACCCTGTTGAATCGTGGTCGCAAGCCCTCGCCCGTTGAAGGTTTGGAAGTCATTCAGTGCGATCGCACCCAAGGCGATGAATTGAAATCAAAACTAGCCCATCGCCACTTTGAATGGGTGTTTGATAATAACGGTCGCGAACTCAGCGACACGCAACCGCTGGTGGAAGTGTTGCGCGGTAAAACCGAGCATTTTCTCTACATGAGTTCGGCTGGTGTTTACCTGAAAACCGACCAATTGCCCCACTGCGAAGCAGACCCCGTTGATCCCAAAAGTCGTCACAAGGGCAAACATGAAACGGAAAGTTATTTAGCCCACCATGATGAACCTTTCACATCATTTCGACCAACCTATATCTACGGGCCCCTGAATTACAATCCGCTGGAATCTTGGTTTTTTGATCGGATTGTGCGCGATCGCCCAATTCCCATTCCCGGCAACGGATTACACATCACCCAACTGGGCCATGTGGCTGACTTGGCTAGTGCAATGGTGGCGGCGGCTGGTAACCCCAAAACCATTGGCAAAATCTACAACATTTCGGGCGATCGCTACGTCACGTTTGATGGCTTGGCGCGGGCCTGTGCATTGGCTGCCGGTAAAGATCCGGAGCAATTGCAATTGATTCATTACGATCCCAAGCAATTTGATTTTGGCAAGCGAAAGGCTTTTCCAATGCGCGTGCAGCATTTCTTTGCCAGTAATCAACAAGCAAAACAGGATTTGGGATGGCAACCTGCCTACGATTTGGTTTCTGGGTTGCGAGATGCGTTTGAAAATGATTACTTACCGTCGGGAGCCGATCGCGCGGAAGTGGACTTTTCAACTGATGAAGAAATCGTGAAAGCCTTGGCTTAAATCTGCCGAAAATTCTCGCGAAATCGTGGGTGACAAGGGGCTTCAGCCCCTTGTCTGGTTGTGTTGAAGATGTCCATAGATTCTGATTAGGGTCGAGAGCGACCTGTGAGCAGAAATCCGAGGCGAATGATGCAGGTGATGATGACGCAAACCAGCCCGATCGCCCCGGCCAGCACGATCAATTCCAACAGGGCTAACCCGTTTCGCAACAGAGGAATCAGGCTGACTACCCCGATCGTAATCACCGGCAACAGCAATAAATCCCACCGCTCGATCGTCCGCGACTGTTGCAGCGCCACCAAAATAATCAGCAACCACAGGCCCGGCACGGCCGCCTCAATGCCGAACAATTGCCCCAAACTTTGCCCAAAGTTCCAAATTAATGTGCCCTGAACACCAGTAAACAGGCTGTGGCTGATCCACTCGCGCGTGCTGAAGGGTGTGCCCGATCGCGCCTTGCCCTTGCTGGGTTTTGGGGAGGTGGCGGGTTGCGGTTGGGTTGGCGCTGGAGGATGGGGCGCAAGGGGGGCGGGGCCGGCGGCCACTGGCTGAGAGGTGCTGAGTTTGGGTGGCACGCTCAAAATTTGCAAACTGGGCTGGCCCGCGCCGGGATTCACCAACGGCAAAATGGTCACCTGATCAAGCCGCGCCAGCACCTCTTGGGCCGAGCTGAACCGTTGATTGGGCGTGAGCTGCACCAGCCGATCGAGCACCACGGCCAACTCATCGCTGACCGTCACCCCCGATCGCCAGCGCCATTGGCCCTGAAACGAGTCATAAAGGGTTTCAGGCGCTTGCCCCGTTAACAACACCAGGCAAGTGACCCCCAAGCTATAGAGATCCGTGGATGGGAAAACCATCCCGCCGGTCACCTGCTCCGGCGGCGCAAATCCGGTGGAATAGATGCTGGTGGACTGGTTATTCGAGCCTTGGGCCGCCAACCGCACGGAACCAAAATCCAACAAAAACAGCCGCCCATCCCGCCGCCGCATCAGATTTGAGGGTTTGATGTCTCGGTGAATGGCTCCCCGATCGTGAATGAAATGCAGCACCTTCAGCACTTCTCGCAACACGATCCGCGTTTCTGCCTCTGAGAAAGGGCCCTGATCCGCTAGCTCTTCTTCCAGATTTTGCCCGTCAATGAATTCCTGAACAATGTAGAAGTAGTCCTGCGTGCGATCGCCCGTTGGGGTGGGAACCGTGAGCGGAAAAAAGGCGAACAGATCCGGAATTTGAGGATGCTCATGGCCCAAAGATTCCAGCACCGCCGCTTCCTTCACAAACAAAGATTGGGCCAGGGCTAGGCGATCGCCCTGAAGATCGGCCGGCGGCAAAAACTGTTTCACCACGCATTTACGGGTTGCGGGGGTGTAGCGATCGATCGCTAAATAAGCCGCTCCGAAGCCGCCCTGCCCCAACAGGCGAATCGGCAAATAGCGACCGCCCAAAATTTGCGGCATTCCGCAGCGCGAACAAAACTTTTGCCCCACAGACACCAGGGTCTGAGGGTGATCCAGATCGGGAAACTCGTTCCGGGGGCGATCGCACCCCGGCCGCGTGCAGTAAACCTCCATGGGGATTGCCTTCGGTCGCTGCCTCCAGTCTAAGCCAGGGGCCGCAACGGCCGGCAATTATTCCCCAGAAGGTCAATGGTTCAGATTTCTGATCAACTTTCTGATCAACCGGTTTCTGATCAAAATTTTAAAATTGGTTTCCGATTTGGTTGCCTATTGTTTTTTGATCACTTGTTTTCTAAAAATCGGTTAACCCAAGATTGATTAGTTTGAAATTGATTAGTTCGAGATGAATTAATTCAAGATTGATTAACCCAAGATGGATTAATTCAAGATTGATGAATCTCAGATTAATTAATCCAAACTAATCAGCATTTCCGGCTCCGGAGAGCTAGGGACGCTCGGGGGCGGTGGATATAAATCGGCCGAAGCAAAATGGGGCAAAATGTCGCGAGTGAAGGCTTCTGCGGCCTTGGAGCGATAGCGGTTGGGGTTGGTAATCACCTTGAGGATTCGCTCAACCCGGAAGTTTTCGATTTGGCTGCGGTGGAGGTGGCCTAATTGCAGTTCTTTTTCGATCGCCGCTACGGAGACAAAGGCCGCGCCGAGACCTGCTTGAACTGCGTTTTTAATGGCTTCGATCGAGTTCAATTCCATATCCACCTTGAGGCGGCGGGTGTCAATTCCCGACTGACTCAAGACCGTATCGATCACTTTGCGGATGGTGGATTGGGAGTCAAGGGCAATGAAAGACAACCCATAGAGATGTTCCCGATCGATGGGATCAAGCTGGGCCAAGGGGTGCTGAGGTGGCAAAATCAGTGCCAGCTCATCGCGGGCATAGGCCAACACTTCCAAGGACTCTTGCAGCTCGGCCGGCACTTCGCCGCCAATGATGGCCAGGTCGATTTGGCCATTCGACACGCTCCAGGAGGTGCGGCGGGTGGAATGCACATGCAACTGCACCCCCACCTCGGGATATTTGTCGTGGAACATGCCAATCATCCGAGGCAGCAAATAAGTCCCGGTGGTTTGGCTGGCCCCCACGATCAAGGTTCCGCCTTGGAGGTTTTGCAAATCTTTGATCGCCCGGCAGGTTTCCTGGCAAAGGGTCAGAATCTTTTCGCCGTAACTCAGCAGCATGTGGCCTGCTTCGGTTAGTTGGGCCCGGCGACCGCCGCGATCGAACAGGGGCACATCCAATTGGCGCTCTAGGTTTTGTACCTGCAAGCTCACCGCAGGTTGCGAAACATAGAGGCTATCGGCAGCCCGCTTAAAGCTTCCTTCGGCGGCGATCGCCTTGAGGATGCGGAGTTGGTCAAGCGTGAATGGCAAATCGGACATAGACAGTACTACAGCCTGGAGAAAGCCATCGAGTGGAATGGGATGGAAATCGATCGGGAGTTGGCGAAGAAAGCCGTTGCTGCAAGATGTTGCGGCGCGATCGGGTGAAACGGCACAGGGCGAAACAGCACAGGGCGCAACAACACGAGGCGAAACAACATGAGGCGAAACAACACGAGGCGAAACAGCCTTTTGGCGGAAGGTTGTACTGGGAAGAGTCCCCAACGACAACCATCAGGGCCCGGGCCAAATTCACAGGCCCACCATTCTGGAGAAAGGAGGCGTGAATCGAGAGGTTACGGGGCGACTGAACCGTAGACAGTGAACCTTAGGCGATCGAACGGTGACAAATGATCATCAACCTAGGATCTCATCTCGACCTAGCCGCACGATCGCCCGTTCTTCATTATTCTGAAGCAGACCCCCACCATTTGATTAAAAACATTTATGAGAAAATTTCGGTTCCCTGATAGACCCAGGATCAAACACAGCACCAATCCCTGCGGCGCACCGACCAAAAACCGGTAAATTCCTATCCTGGTGGTGCTGAGGCCAGTTTCTGTCGTCTTCCAGCCACCTTTGGGGATCTCCAACTCTCTCTGGGGTTGTTTCCAGCTATCTTGGGTTGCCTCTGGTGATTTCCAGCAATTTTCGGGGCGATTTCTGACGCTCTCGGGTCACCTGTGGCGATTTCCAGTCACCTTTGGTCATTTTCGATTATTTCGGGTTTTGCCCGACTGGATCAACGATCCTCCCTCTGCCCTCACTGCCGATTGCGTGATTGATTGCATCATGATTTCCATTTTCTCCCTCGGATTTACTGGATCGATCGGCTCGATCGGGGCAATGAGTTCCCTCCTGGGTTTGGCCCCTTGGCTCACTCCCGCCTGGTTTCCCGCCAGCCATTGGATCATGCTGGGTTTGTTGGTGGGGTTTGCGGTTTTGCACAGCGGCCTGGCAGCCCTGCGGATCAAAGGCGAAGCTCTGATCGGCGCGCGGGCTTACCGGGTGTTGTTCGCCTTGGTCAGTTTGCCGGCCGCGGGATTGTTGATTACCTACTTTTTCAACCATCGCTACGACGGGATCCAACTTTGGCAACTGCAAGGGGAAGCCTGGGTGCAGCCGGTGGTTTGGATCTTGTCGGCCATTTCATTTCTGTTCCTCTATCCGGCCACCTTTAACCTGTTGGAAGTGGCCGCCGTCGCCAAGCCCCAAGTTCACCTGTACGAAACGGGAATTATTCGGATCACTCGCCATCCCCAGGCGATCGGGCAAATTATTTGGTGCGTGGGCCATGCCCTTTGGTTGGGAACCAGTTTCATGATGGTGACCTGTGCCGGTTTGATTGCCCATCACCTGTTTGCAATTTGGCACGGGGATCGGCGCTTGTATGGCCGCTATGGCGATGCATTCTTAAAAGTCAAGGAACGCACATCAATCATTCCTTTTCGGGCAATTTTTGACGGCCGCCAAACCCTTCAGCTTGCGGAATTTTTGCGTCCGGCCTATGTGGGGGTCACGGCCTTTGTGTTGGGATTTTGGTGGGCCCATCCGGCGCTCATTCGGCTAACGGCTAGCGTAAACTGGTAGGTATCGATCGCCGGGGACAGAGGACATTTCTAGATTGGTTTGCGTGACTAGCCTTCCTGAAATGTGCCAAATTCCCGGCGATTTTTGATTATTTTCGTTTATTGCTCGTCCAGCGTTTTTTAATATTTCTTTGCCGGTTCATAATGCTAGATACCATGGATGACTCCAGCTTCGATCGGGAAGTGCTACAAACGCCCGGTTTGGTGTTGGTGAACTTTTGGGCCCCTTGGTGTGGATTGTGTCGTTTGATTGATCCCCTCCTGAATAAGCTGCGATCGGACTGGGGTGAGTCGATCAAGTTGGTTAATGTCAATGCAGACAGCAATCTGAGATTAGCCAATTCCTATCGCCTCACCACCCTGCCGACGGTGATTTTGTTTCAGGATGGAAAACCAATTTTTCGGCTCGATCGCTTTGAAGGCAAAGAAGAGTTTTTGCGCCACCTAAACCGTGCTGTGAATCAAGTGGAATTGTCTCGATCGCTTACGTCCTAAGCAGTTTTCAAGCCGCCGTCGGTTCAAAGCCCCCTAAAACCGCCGATTGCGTCCTTGGCGACTTGATTGGCGACCTGCGCGATCGGGGTGGGTCTGCTCTGCTGTTGGCGAACTCAAGCCCGCATCAGTCTCTTGTTGCCGTCTCTTGTTGCCGTTTTATGGATTGGTATCGCGTCCTTCGTCCGTTGGTGTTTTCGCCCTTGGCTCCTAGCCCCGAACGGGCCCACGACCAGGCCATGGAGTTATTGCAAGGGTTGGCTCAGTTGCGGCGATCGGCCACGGGGCGATCAATGCTCGCCAACCTGCGCCATTGGTTCAGTGCCCAAACACCGGAACTGAGTCAAACCCTCTGGGGCTTAAAGTTTGAGAACCCCGTGGGCCTGGCGGCTGGTTTTGACAAAGATGGGGTAGCCGCCGGGGCTTGGGAGCAACTGGGGTTTGGGTTTGCGGAGTTGGGCACGGTGACGCTCCATTCCCAGCCGGGCAACCCGCAACCTCGGCTCTTTCGCCTGCTGCCCGATCTCGCCGTCCTGAACCGAATGGGATTCAACAACCAAGGGGCTGCGGCGCTGGCTGAACGGCTGGCCGCCCTTCGCCCTTCCCCCTGGGAAAATCCCAACATCCCGATCGGGGTCAACCTGGGCAAGTCCAAAATCACTGAATTGGAAGGAGCCGCCGCCGACTATTTGGGCAGCTTCCGGCTGCTGAAGGATTGGGGCGATTATTTCGTGGTGAATGTGTCTTCGCCCAACACACCCGGCCTGCGATCGCTCCAAGATGCCGATCGACTCGGGGAGATTTTGGACAGCCTTCAGCAAGACAACCAAGGCCAGAAGCCCTTGTTGGTGAAAATTGCGCCAGATTTGGAATGGAGCGCGATCGATGACGTAGTGGGCCTTGCCCAGCGCTTTGGCCTAGCGGGGGTGATTGCCACCAACACCACCATTCGCCGCGACCAACTGCAAACCAAAACCCTGAAGCAAACGGGCAACCCAATCACCGCCGAAGCCGGGGGCATTAGCGGCCAACCCCTGCGCGATCGGGCCACGGAAGTCATTCACCATATCTATCGCCAAACCGCTGGCCAACTGCCCATTATTGGCGTGGGTGGTATTTTCAGCGCCGAAGATGCCTGGGACAAAATTGCCGCCGGGGCCAGTCTCGTGCAGGTCTACACCGGCTTTGTCTACGAGGGGCCGGGACTGCCCCGCCGCATTGCTGAGGGCTTGGCGGCCAAGCTGGCGGAGCGTGGCTGGTCATCCATCACCCAGGCGATCGGCTGTGGTCACGGTTCCTTGGAGCAATAAGCTCGATCAAGCTGATCAAACCCAATCGATCTGACCCAATCGATCTGACCTAATCGGTCAAATCGAATCGGTCAAAGGAAATTGGTCAAAACCAGCACCGTTGCTACGGGAGAGCGATAGAATTCAACCTGTAAAACCCCTTTCATGAGTTTTTGACCAATGAAAGCTTGGATGAAATCGATCGCCCGTCGCGCTAGCCTGCTGGTGGCTGCCGTCGTTCTGTTTGCTGGTGTGTTGTTCGCCGTGGCTCCCAGCGCCCTGGCCGAAACCCACAGCGTGGAAATGACCAACCTGCTGAAGTTCTCCCCTGAAACCGTGACCGCCAAGGCTGGCGACACGATCGTTTGGTCGAACCCCGCTGGTTTGCCCCACAACGTGGTGTTGGAAGATGCCTCGAAGTTTGACGCGGCTGAAGTGAAGAAACTGGGCCAACTGTTGGGCAAAGGCGAAGCTGGCTTCACCCTGCCGAGCGACCTGCCTGCTGGCACCTACAGCTACTACTGCGCACCTCACCGTGGCGCTGGCATGGCCGGCAAGATTGTGGTTCAGTAACCACCGGCTAATTTATTAGGCTAATGACATTGGCTAACTACACTTTGTGGCAAGCCAGATAGCCCCAAGAATGCGATCGAGCGATTATGGAAAATGCAACCATGGGCCTAGTGCCTAAGGGGCTAAAGCCACGCTCAAAATCGCTAAAACTGACAGGATGATTGGGATCTAGGCTGATGGACTAGGAGCGACCTGGCTCCATCACTTGACAGGCTTTCGGTTGACGAGTCCTTGATTGATAGGTTTTTAATTCACGAGGTTTCGATTTTTTAGATCAGCTTAAGTTGGCTTCAGTCGGCTTTAGGCTGGCTTTAAGTTAGCTTTAAATCAGCACTGTTTTCCCTTGATTGAGACCAGTATTAATGCATTTGAAGATCGGCGCGCAACTCAAATGGCGAACGGAACGCTAACGGTATTAACAGGCCCCAGCGGCGTGGGTAAGGGCACATTGGTGAAGCTGTTACGCGAACGCCATCCCGATTTGTATTTATCCGTTTCTGCCACCACGCGATCGCCCCGTGACGGCGAAGTGGACGGGCAGGATTATTTCTTTGTGTCGCGCGATCGGTTCATGGCCATGGCCGAAGCGGGTGACCTGCTGGAGTGGGCTGAGTTTGCCGGTAATTGTTATGGAACCCCGCGCCAACCGATTGTGGAGCGTCTGGCGCGGGGCGAGCAGGTGTTGTTGGAAATTGAGTTAGAGGGAGCGCGTCAGGTCAAAACCACGTTTCCCGAGGCGTTTCGGGTGTTTGTGTTGCCGCCGTCGTTGGATGAGTTAGAACGACGGTTGCGATCGCGTGGCCAAGATGCCGAAGCGGCGATCGAGCGGCGTTTGGCCCGGGCCCGCGAGGAAGTGGCCGCCGCCGATGAATTTGATCAGCAGGTGGTGAACGACGACCTAGACAAGGCGCTGATTCAACTGGAATCGATTATGTTCTCTCCGATCGCAACCCCTGTGGCTGGCGAAAGCTGATCAACCCTTTCGCTGCCAGTTCCCAAAGCCAGTTCCCAGACTTTTCGCGAATCGAAATCATGGGTCTTTGGGGCCTGTTTTCATTGCCCCAATCGTCGTAGGGGTTGGGTCTACCAACCCTCGCCCGGGCGATCGCCACAACCCTATCCACCCCTGGGAACACCCAAGGATCACGGGAATGGGCGAGGAGACCTCGCCCCTACGACTGATTGTTTGAAAAACGAGGTCATCAGGGTTTCAGGCGATTTGACGACGCGCCCTAATCCTCCGGGAGGTCATCCCGTTCCAGGTCATAGAGCACCTTTTCCAAATACCAATCTTCATCCATGTTGGGGTAATGGTCTCGGGCCCGATCGAGCAAGGTTTGTGCGATCGCTTCCTGGCCGCCAACCCGCCCCAACAGCCGCTGCCAAAGGGGATTTTGGGACTTTTGGGGCAACCCCGGAGACAGGTTCACCGGCTGCTGCAACATCTTGAGTTGTTCCAAGGTGGCGCGATAGCGTTCCCAGTCGTTGCGATCGCAAAACAAGCTGGCGGCGGTTTGGTAGTCCTCGATCGCCTGTTTCAGGTTTTCTTGGCGAACGGCTGCTTGGGCCCGCAACAGCAAAATGGTGGGCCGATCGCCCCCCAACTCCAATGCTTGGTTATAGTCCCCGATCGCGGCGCTGTAGTTTCCCAGTGCCTGTTGGGCATCGCCCCGAGCCAGCCACAGCAGCGGGTTTTGGTCATCTTGGGCTAAGGCTTGATCTAAATCCGTCAACGCCCCCGTTCGATCGCCCATTTCCAGCCTGGCCCTGGCTCGGTAACGGTAGAGCGTGGCATCAGCCCCACCCCCTTGAATCGCCCGGTTGCAATCCGCGATCGCCCCTTGCCAGTTACCTTGCTTAATGCGCACCGCTGCCCGACAAGCCAGCGCCTTTGGATCCACAGGATCCAACTTCAGGGCCCAATCTAACTCCGCGATCGCCCCCTGTATATCTCCCGACTCTGCCCGGTTCAAAGCCTGGGCATAAAAGGCCTCTGGGCGCATCATCGCTCCCACGGGTGCGCCCGTATTGGGTGTGCCCGTGTTGGGTGTGCCCGTGTTGGGTGTGCCCGTGTTGGGTGTGCTCGCATCGGACGCACCTGTACTGGATGTGCCCGTGGCGGCGGCCTGCAAACTGGCCAACGTGGGCGGTGCATTAAACGGGGGCAACGGTTCCGTCAGCACAGGCGGACTGGCGTTGGGTTGTAGTTGCTTCAGTAAATCCAAACATTGCCGGGCCCCCACGGGATCGCGGCGATCGAGATAAAGCTCCGTCGCCTTGCGCAAGCTGACGATCGCGGCGGTCAAATCTCCTCGCTTACGCAGGGCCGTTGCCTTCAGTTGGTGGGCCGCTGGATTTTGAGGATTGAGCTGCAGCAGATGGGCTAAATCATCCAACGCCCCATCAAAGTGATCCAAAACCACACGAACCAAGGCTCGGCCATAGAGAGCCGGTTGATAATCATTGGCCAGTTCGATCGCCCGCGAATAGTCAAAAGCGGCCTGTTGTAATCGGCCCATATCAAAATAGGCCAAACCCCGCCGGTAATAGGCTTCAGCCCAATGGGGATCCGCCGCAATGGCTTGGTCAAAGCAAGCGATCGCCGCTGCTTGGTCGCCTTGTTTTGCCTGCTCGATGCCCTCCCAGAAGGCCGCATTATCAGTCATTACGCCGCCTCGCTGATCACATACCAACCGCCGTCATTAGGGCAATCCTAGCAATTGGTAGAGAGCTTGCGGTGATTTGTATCAATCCATACGGATTTTGAGGCGAACTTTCTTGGATTGCCGCCCCCAATTCCTCAACAACAGGGCTGATCATCAACAACCCTTGGTGAAGACCGGGCCAACCCACTCATAATAAATGCGGAGCTGTTGATTGCTGGTTAGTCCCGCCGTGTGGTGACTGGCCACTCGGCTTGGTGGTTGCTGCAAGCTGTCCACCGCTCGATTCATCCAATAACTGATTCAGCAGTCCATCCGGTAATCCAATCGGTGATTCAATTCGGCGATTCAATGGAAATTCAATAACGAGCACCTCAGTTCGTGCATCTAGTCGGAGATCTGGAGATCTAGTACATCGGGAAATGCATCAGGCAATCCATCAGGGTCTTGGGATGAATGGGTTAGGATCAGGTGATCGCGCGGCTCTGTGCGGCGATAAACAGCCCTAGCACTGTTTGAGTACTGATTTTGGATATTAATTTGGATATTAGTCGTGATCAATTAGCCCCAAGCCGCCCGCTTACCTCTTAGCGATCGCTGGGGACGTTGCTCATGGTCAGCCGGCCCCATCGGCCCAAACACTGCATCACGGCTGCCAAAAACGATTCAAACGATTTCACTGATTCAGGCGTTTGCTTTTTCCTATCCTGTGCTTGATTCTCACCAAATTATTCCCGCTGTCCGTTCCCTGTCCCTGGGCGAAGCTGGCTACCTTGCGGCAACGCAAGCGCTGGTGATTTCAGCGGACAAAACTATCGCAGACATGGTGCAGCATCTTCAGGGAATTCACCCATCGCAGATTGCTGAATCACAATTGATTGTGCTGGTGTTGCCGACGGCCCAGGGCGAGAAGCCGATCGGGGTGCTGACGGTGAGCGAGCTGGCCTGGGCCGTGGCGACCCAGCGGGAATTGGCCACCTCTGCCCTCATGAGCCTGGCTAGACCACCCGTGACCTTGCCCGCTCAGACCAATTTGCAAACCGCTTGGGACACGTTTCAGGCTCAAAAATGCGCCTGGTTGGTGTTGCTAGAGGAGCAGGGAGTTTTTGCGGGGGTTATTTCTCGTACTGCTTTGCTGGAAGCGGTGGTGGAACGGGGCGGTCTGGCTGGTCAGTTGTCAGAACCAGCCCCAGACTCAGACTATTCCCCGCTAATTTGTTCGCAGCCGGTGCATGGCTACTGGTCTGCCGGTTTGACCCATTTCCTGGGACAAGTGGGCGATGGGGTTGCCCAAGTGGTGAACGATGGGGTTTGGGAATGGAACCTAACGACTGATCGCCTGGTGTTGTCGCCTCGGTGGAAGGCCCTGTTGGGCTATGGCCCCTCGGAGTTGGCCGATGAGTGGGCCACTTGGGAACAGCGGCTCATTGAGGAAGATCGATCGACCCTGAACAATCTGCGGCAGGCGGTGCAGGTGAACCAGGCCAACTGCATTCAACTGATTCAGCGGTTTGAGCACCGCAATCAAAACATTGTTCATGGCCTGGTGCGGGCGGTGCGCCACAGCGCGGTCAACGGGGAAGATATCCTTTGGGGAGTCCTGACGGACATTAGCGAATTGGCCCGTACCCAACAAGAACTGGCGGATATTCTCGACAGTTCGATCGATGGAATTGCTGCCCTGCGCACGATCCGCAACGGGGCCGGGCAGATTGTGGATTTTTTGTGGACGGCGGTGAACGCCTCGGCCGAAATGGTGCTGGGGCGATCGCGCAATCAACTGCTGAATCGACAACTGCTTGATCAAGTGCCCCTTGTGCGCCAAGACGGCCTCTTTGAAGCCTATGTGCGGGTGGTGGAAACTGGCCAAGCCTTCAGTCGATCGCTCCGAATCACCCAAGTTGACGGCCGCGATGCTTGGTTGCAACTCACGGCGGTGAAATTAGGCGACGGCCTGACCCTGACTTTTCGGGATGTGACCCAAACCAAGCAGGCCGAACAGGTGCTTCAGGAAACCAATCAACAACTGGAGCGACGCATTGAGGAGCTGAAGTTTCGCAACCGCGAAATGGCGCTGCTGAGTGAAATGATTGATTTCCTGCAGGTTTGCGTGACCGTGGAGGAAGCCTACACCGCCGTGGCTGACCTGGTGCAAGCCCTGTTTCCCGGCTGTTCCGGGGCCCTGTTTACCCTGGAATCGACTCGCGTGGCCCTGGAGGCGGTGGCCACTTGGGGCCCTGACCCGATCGGGGAAACCCTGTTCTATCCCGATGATTGCTGGGCCCTGCGTCGTGGCCGCATCCATTGGGCCGAGCACAAACACACGGGGTTGCTCTGTCGCCATGCCCACCCCCTGGGATCCCAAGCGGAATCCCTTTGTTTGCCGATGATGGCCCAAAGCGAAACCCTAGGACTGCTGTATCTTTGCACCCCGCAGCACGATTCCCTTTCGGCTCCAAAACAGCAACTCGCCCGCACCGTGGCGGAGCAGGTGGCCTTGGCCATTTCCAACCTGCGATTGCGGGAAACCCTGCAACAACAAAGCATCCGCGACCCGCTCACCGGTCTCTATAACCGACGCTATTTAGAGGAAGCCCTGGAGCAAGCGGTTTGTCGGGCCCGGCGCGATCGCTCCCCGATCGGGGCGATCATTTTGGACATTGACCATTTCAAACAATTCAACGACACCTTTGGCCACGATGCCGGAGACTTGGTGTTGCAGGAAGTGGCGCAATTTCTGCAAAGTCGCATCCGAGGTTCCGATATCGCCTGTCGCTATGGTGGCGAGGAAATGACACTGATTTTGCCCGGAGCCACCCTCGAAGAAACGGTGCAACGGGCGGAGGTGATGTGCCAAGAGCTGAAGTATTTATCCTTGCGTCACGGTGGGCAAACCCTGGGGGCAATTACTGCCTCCTTTGGGGTGGCCAGTTTTCCGCAACATGCGGTTACCGTAGCCACCCTTTTGCAAGCGGCCGATGCCGCTCTCTATCAAGCGAAATGGGCCGGGCGCGATCGAGTTGTTGTGGCCCAAAGTTAAAAAAAACCAAGATTAAAAGAACCTAAGGTTAAAAGTCGATCTTGAAATCAATCTTGAAAGCAACATTTCGGGGCTAATCAAGCCTCAAAAACGATAACTCATTCCCTCTCATCAGACCACAAATTTCAATAGAAAATTGCCAGCCAAATGGTTTCCACATCCGGGTCTGTCCAAGCAACCCGATGTTTTTGGTGAGCAGGAATATTGAAATAGTCACCAGGCTTTAGCTCAACCCTGCCTTCCGGTAGTTCCAAATGGGCACGACCTTGAAGCACCAAAACCCACTCAGATTGCGCTTGGTCGTACCAAAACTCAGGTTCCGATCGGTGTCCCTTTGATAAAATTCGCTCAATTTTGATCTCGGGAGTTTGCAAAATCGTCTCAAAGATCTCTTCGGGTAACTCGATCGGGAGATTTTGAAAGAGGTTATTGGTGAATAAATGATTTTGAGAAGTGCTTTTCAATAAGCAGCGATCTTGTATCCGGTTGCTGGGTTCGTCACAGCTCATAACGTTGACTATTCCTAGATTAGCCGATGGGCCAGGTTTCAATTGGGTTCAACTCCTAGCCATCTTGTAATCTCTACCATTGATCTTGCCCTAATTTTCTGATGGTTATGTTAAAAATAACTACGGCGCGTCTGGGATGAGCCAATAATTTTTGTGCCCAAGACCATCAATAATTTGCCAAGCTGGCTCAAATCATTCAATTTGTCAGCAATTTTTCGCTAGTCCATCATCGTTAGGGGCAATCCACCATGTCGCGGAATCGGTTTTTGGAAGCATTTTGGGGTTTGAGTGCAGATGAAGCGCGATCGTTTCAACTTCCCGGAGCCAAGCCCCACTATCTCCCCGATCGCCCGGTGCGCACGCAACATGTGGCCCTTGATTTGGTGTTGGATATTCCCAATTGCCAGGTCACGGGAACTTGCTCGATCGACCTGTTGCCCGTACAAGATGGAGTCGATCGCCTGGAATTAGATGCGGTGGCGATGCAAATTCAAGGGGTGCGAGTGGGCAAAACCGCCCAGAAATTTGAGTATGACGGCGAAAAATTAGCCATCACCCTTGCGGAACCAACCCAGCGCGATCACCTCTTTAAATTAGTCATTGACTATCAATTAGATCGTCCCCAACGAGGCATTTATTTTGTGCAGCCCACGGCGGACTATCCCAATAAAAATGTGCAAGTTTGGACTCAAGGCGAGGACGAAGATTCTCGGTTTTGGTTTCCCTGCTTTGATTTTCCAGGGCAACTCTGCACCTCCGAAATGCAAGTGCAAGTGCCCAGTGGTTTGCTGGTGCTCTCAAATGGAGAGCTGATTAATCAGACCACTAAGGGCAAAACCACCACTTATCATTGGCATCAAAAACAGCCTCATCCGGTTTATCTGTTTACCCTAGCCGTGGGAGATTTTGCAGAGATTAAGGATGAGTGGCGCGGCCGACCTGTGAGCTATTACACCGCTCAAAATCGGGCTTCGGAAGCCCAGCGCACCATGGGCAAAACGCCAGCGATGATGGACTTTCTCAGCGAAAAATTTGACTATGACTATCCCTATAGCAAGTATGGACAAGCTTGCATGGAGGATTTCATTTTCGGGGGTATGGAAAACACCTCCATGACCCTGTTAACCGATCGCTGTTTGTTAGATGAACGAGCGGCGAGCGATAATCGCAATTCCGAGGCTTTGGTGGTTCATGAGCTGGCTCACCAGTGGTTTGGCGATTTGCTGGTCATTAAGCATTGGTCTCATGCTTGGCTGAAAGAAGGCATGGCTACCTATTCCGAAACCCTCTGGACTGAACATGAATATGGATCGGAGGAAGCGGCCTACTATCGCCTGGGTGATCAACGGGCCTATTTAGGGGAAGATCGGCGGCGCTACCGGCGGCCCATGGTGACCCATGTTTATCGCGAGCCGATCGAACTCTACGATTGCCATACCTACGAAAAGGGCGGCTGTGTTTACCACATGCTGCATCAGGAATTGGGCGATGATTTGTTTTGGAAATCGATTCAAACATTTGTCAAAAATCACGCCTTTGGTGCCATCGAAACGATCGACCTCTTGCGGGCGATCGAACAGGCAACGGGTCGCAATTTGTTGTTTCTGTTTGATCAGTATGTGTTTCGAGGAGGCCATCCTGATTTCAAAGTTGCCTATAGCTGGGATGGGGAAAATAACATTGCAAAATTGACCGTGATCCAAACCCAAGCTAAGGAAGGGGATTTGGAGACGCTGTTTAATTTAAAAATTCCGGTGGCCTTTGCAACCCTCAGCTATGAAGCAGCCAGCCTTGCTCCGAAATCGAAAAAGTCAAAAAAAGCGGCGGCCCCCGCCCCCAAGATCACGTTCAAAACCGTGAAGCTGGCCATTCACGATCGGGAACAAACTTTCTATTTCCCCTTGGAGCAAAAACCAGATTTCGTCAGTTTTGATCCGGGGAATCATTGGCTCAAAACGGTGGAGCTAGATTATCCGCTGCCGGAATTGAAAGCCCAATTGCAGTTTGATCCTGACCCGATCGCCCGGGTGTTTGCGGCTAAGGCGATCGCCCAAAAAGGCACGCTGGAGGCCTTGAATGCTTTGGCCCAATCCCTGACTCGCGATCGCTTCTGGGGGGTGCGTGCCGAGGTGGCCGATCACCTGGCCACCATTGGCTTGGATGGGGTGTTGGCGGCCCTGAAGCCGGGGTTGAAGGATTCGGATCCCCGCGTGCGTCGATCGGTGATTCAGGCCATTGCTTCCCTCAAAACCGAGGCGGCTTATTCGGTGCTGGAGCCGATCGCCAAAAAGGGTGATGCCAGCTATTCCACCGAGTCGGCGGCCTTGGCGGCCATCGGGTCGATCGCGTCTGCCCAACCGGCCTTGGCCGATCAGGCGATTACGCTGCTCAAATCTGCCCTGAAGAAGCGATCGGGCTGGAATGAAGTGGTGCGATCGGGGGCCATCAGTGGCCTGAGCGCCCTCAAAACCTCCGCCGCCGCCCTGGAACTGATTTTGGAAACCAGCCAACCGGGCATTCCCCAGGCCCTGCGCTTGGCGGCCATTCGGGCCCTGGGCGCGGTGGCCAACGGTCAAGAAGCCCCAGCGGTCGATCGGGTCTTGAATGGGCTGCAAACCTACGCCCGCGAGAGCTTTTTCCTAACCCAAGTGGCGGTGGTGGCTGCCCTGGGACAACTGGAAACCACCAAAGCGATCGGGATTTTGCAAGGGTTGGCCAGCCAGTCGCCCGATGGCCGCGTGCGCCGGATGGCAGAAGAAGCTGTGAAGCGAGTGCAGCACAATGCGGGTTCTGATCGCGCCTTGGATCAGGTACGCCAAGAGTTAGATCAACTGAAAAAAGACAACCAAACCCTGCGATCGCGCCTGGAAGATTTGGAAGCAAAATCGAAACCGCAACCCGCGAGCTAAGGGCCATTGCACTCGATCTCGCTCAACGGGATGCTCTCAACGGGACTGAGAACGCTCTGAATCAGGGTCTCAGTCCCGTTGCCGGGCTTGCGGACTTCCCGCCTAGCGAGCCGCCACCACAAAATCATCCGTGAGGGTCAGGTTCAGATTCGTTTCCGGTTGCACCACCAGCACATCGATGCTGTTGCGACCCAAGAACCGCTCGATCAGGCTCAAGAGCGCACCGCCACCCGCACCGATCAGCAGCTCTTCTGTGGCGATCGCCCGATCGCCCGTCACCGCCGAGATGGCCGCCGCCGCCGCCGTCCCGATCGCCGTATTCTTCAGCAACCGACCCAAATCAGCCCCCTTGCGCACCGTTTCCGTCGTTGTAATCACACTGGACGTGGCCTTCAGGGAGCGCGTTGAACCATCGGGCATCACAATTTCCTGCGCCACAAACTGCGTCGCCTTGTCGCCGGCCGGCCGCAGATTTCCCTTCACTTGGCTGCCCGCCGGAATCAACACCTGGCCCGTGGTGGTGGTGATGTTGTTGCGCACATTAAAAGTCACCGGCAAGGTTTCATCCGGCATCAGCAGGATTTTTTCCTTCATGTAGCTCACAGGCAGGGATGTGCCCGCCGCAATCCGATAGTTGGTGGCCACGGTTTGAGCATTGGCAATATAAGGCGAACTCAGAGCCGCCACTCGCCCTTCACTGGTCAAGGCTTGGTAGAGAAAAGCCGCCACTTCCGCTCGGGTGGCATTGCGTCCAGGGTTCAAATAGCTGACGTTTGGATAGTTCACCACCATCCGTTTTTCAGTGGCTGCTGCGATCGGGCCGCGGGCAAAATTGGAAATGGCCCCACTATCCGCAAAATTGCCTAAAACCTGTTCCGTGGGAGCCGCTGCTTGATAGTTCAAACCATTTGCCAACGCCACCAAAACCTGCTCACGCGGAATGTTTTGTTCCGGCAAAAAGATGCCATCGGGATAACCAGAAACAAAGCCCATTTCATAGGCGCGGCGAATGGCATCATAGGCCCAATGGCTGCTGGGCACATCTACAAAATTGATCGCGCTGCGGATGCTGCTTCGTTGATAAACCTTGCGTAACATGGCTGAAAATTCTGCCCGCGTGACCGGTGCATCGGGGCGAAAAGTGCCATCGGGAAAACCCGCCAAAATGTTTTGAGAAACCAGCGCGCGGATGTAATCACTGGCCCAATGATTGGCAGGTACATCAGGGAATGAAATGGTTTGGGCCACGGCCGGAGCAGGAGCAGCCAAAGGAGCAACCAGCATCGGGGTGATGGTGGTGACGTTCATTCCAAAGGTCATCAACAGAGCGGCAGCGGCTTTCCAGCGATTGCGATTCAGCATGGTTTTAAATCCTGAGGAGCGAGGGGGAACCCGATCAAGAATCCCCTGAAAAATTCTGAGAGAAGCATTCTGTGCGCTTCTTTGCATACTTCTGAAAAGGGGTTTGAAATCCGGAGATCGGAGGGATGGACAGTTGAAAAACTGGCAAATCTTGACGGAGCCGAGTATTTCAAAATTCCCAAACCCGATTGAATTCCGAGGTTTTCCTTCTCAGTTGCTTTATCAGACAACTGCGGTTCTCGGTTGGTTTCCTGGGGTGGGCCAGTTATCAATCTGTCAGGTTTGCAACTACTTGAAGCAACGAATCAGGGTGTTGAATTTTCTGAATTTTGGAAGCTTGTGACAATTAAGAATTTGGATATAAACCACTGAAAATTGGAATGTTGACGAATAAAGAATCAGGCGATTCTTGAATCAGAAACCGAAAGTGCAAAATTGAAAATAATCAATCCAACGGCTTGAATAGCGGTTAAGGAAGGGGCTGAATTACTCACCCGAAAATTAAGGCCCTAGCCCCGATCGCAGCACTGGCGTTTGGGATTGACGATCGGGATTCGCCAACGGTTACCCCACCTGGGAATCAAAACCGCTACAGTAGGAGCAACCTGCCATGTGGGAGCGGCTGCGCGATGCCTGCTTTTTTGCCTCAAAATGCCGATCTTGTCCTGCGAGGGGCCCAATATCGCGATTTGGATGCGATCGCCCAGCTTGCGGCGGACTCAGCGGACTTTGACGGGCTAGGAAGCCCCCTGGAAACGGCAGGGGTGGATTGGTCGCGGCTGCGCACTTGGTATGGCTTATCGGCACTGATGGATATGATGGCCCCCAGCCAGCGACGGTTACGGGCCAGCGTGGCCGAGCGCGATCGGCGGGTTTGCGGCGCGATCGCAGTGATGCCCGTGAATCGATCGCGCAGCACTTGGCGTGTGAAGCAGGTGGCCGTGATGCCGGAATGTCGCAGCCAGGGCATCGGCTCCGAGCTGTTGCGCTACTGCTTTGAAACCATTTGGGAAGCACGCACCTGGATGCTGGAGGTGAATGTGCATGGCAAAGATGCCCTGGCGCTCTATCGCCAAAACGGATTCCAGCCGATCGCCCAGTTAACCTATTGGTCTATTCCGCCGGCCGCCCTCACAGCCCTGGCGGAGCGGGAACCGGACTTGCCCAACCTGATGCCGGTGGGGAATGCCGATGCGCCCTTGCTGTATCAACTGGATACGGCGGCTATGCCCCCCCATGTGCGCCAGACCTTTGATTTGCGCGTGGATGACTTCAAGGCGGATTGGTTGGCGGCCCTGGCGGACACCCGGCAGCGGATGGATGGGCTAGAAACCACGATGGGTTATGTGTTTGAACCCCAACGGAAGGCCGCGATCGGCTATTTCCAAGTGCGATCGCACCGATACGCAGCGCTGCCCCACCGGGCGGAGTTAACCGTGCATCCAGCCTATACCTGGCTCTATCCCGAGTTGATGGCCCAAATGGCGCGGATTACCCGATCGCTCAATCCCGATTTGCCCCTCTTGCTGGCTTCTGCGGACTACCAGCCGGAGCGGGAAGCCTATCTGGAAAGCATTGGGGCCGAGCGATTTGAGCATTCCTTGCTGCTGTCGCGATCGGTTTGGCACAAGCTGCGGGAGACTCGATCGATCTCTTTGGATGCCCTGCAAGAGATGCTGAACGGCTGGCAACCGGCCAAACCAATGACCGGCGGCGGCCGGGTCTATTGGTCGAGTGCTTGGGATGGGCCCACCTTTGACCCGCCGGAAGATCCCCCGGAGAATCCCGAACCGCCGGAGCCACCCGCCCAACCTTGAGCTAGCCCCCTTAGCCCATGTCGGGATAGGCGGCCCAAAGATCGGTGGTCTCGCGCAGGCTGCGAAATTCCCCATAGCCCACCACCAAATGATCCAACAGCGGCAGTTCCAGAAAATGGGCCCCTGCCAAAAGCTGTTCCGTGAGGGTCAAATCCTCAGGACTGGGGGTTAGGTCGCCCGAGGGGTGATTGTGAGCCACAATGCAGGCGGCTGCGCCCTGCCGAATCAGCTCCCGAAAAATATCGCGAGGATGGGCCAGGGTTTGGGTTTCCGTCCCGATCGTCAGGACTTGGGTGGCTAGGAGTCGATTTTTGGAATCTAACAACAACAGGGCAAACCGTTCCTGCGGTTGCCACATCAAATCCTGACTGAGGGCAGCAGCGGCGGCGGCTGGGGTGTCAATCACGGCCCGATCGAGTGGTCGGGTTTGCAAAATCCGCTTGCCCAACTCCACCGCCGCCAAAATTGCCGTCGCCTTGGCATCCCCCACCCCGTGAATTTGGGTCAGTTCCGCCAAGGATGCATCGCGCAGAACCGCTAGCGGATCCTGGCGATCGCCCCCCAAGGTTTGCAAAATCAGTTGCCCCAACCCCACGGCCGAGAGTTTGCCCGGCCCCTGGCCTGTGCCCAATAAAATGGCCAACAGTTCCGCATTCGAGAGGCTGCGGGGGCCAAAGGCGGCTAACCGCTCCCGGGGGCGTTCTGTGGCGGGTAGATCCTGAATCCGAGGGTTGTAGGTCATAGGGCTGACATTTTGACCGCCCTTTATGATACTGAAAACCGCCACCACAAAAGCAGGGTAAACCTCTGATATCTCCGGTATTTCCGAGATTTTTGCGATCCGGGTTAGGAGATACGGCGGCCCGACGGGATTAGCCTTGGGGCGATCGCCTCGGATTGCCCCTGATCGATTCAGATTGCTGCCAATTGGCTCAAGATGATCGGGGGCGATCGATCAGCAAATTACTGTAGGGGCCCGGTCGCAGCCGCACAGCCAGGGCCTGCCCCAAATCCCCCAAACAGCCCAACCACCGATCATCCAAGGGCGCGGCGGCCATGGAACCCTGCCACCAGAAAAAGAGCCGTTCCTGTACCAAATCCAGATCTAAGGTGAGTTGAAGCGATCGGCTGAGGCTGGTGAGTCGCTCGATCGCATCCACAGCCACCCGGAACCCGCCCAGGGACTGTTCTGGGTCAGCGGCAGGATGCCCGTTCAGTTCCGTTTCCACCAAGCCCAATGCCCGTTCCAGCAACCGCCCGACCGCCCGCGTAATCCAAGGGGCAATTTCCAGCCCATCCAATTGACAGTGGAGGCGCTGGGCTTCGGCGGCCACTGCTTCCAACTCCGTTAGCGTTCCTGGCCCGGCCTCGATCGCTGCCAAGGGCCAAGTTTCCAACTCGCCGGCCAACCGCTGCACCAAAGACAACACCCGCTGACCCAAGGCCAATTCCGCCGCCACCTGTAATTCGCGGGGAACCGGCAGCGCATCTCGATAAAACCGGGTCATGATCCCGCAGTTGTCGCGATAGGCGCGATCGTACAGCGTATCCAGCCTTGCCGTTGTTTCCTGTACCAGCACCCGCATCAGCCGATCGCGATCCTCCGCACAGAGATCCGCCAAGGCAAATCCCCGGGACTGGCCGCCCATGGTGGCACTCAGGGCCAAGACCACCTGGGCCGCACTGGCAGACTCCAGCGCCGCAAACAGCCGCTCCTTCAGCTTGCTGTAGGCTAATCGGCCTTGGAACGGCTGCACACAACAGTGAAAATCCCAACCGCCCAAGTGCAAGGCTCCAAAGACAAAATGGGCAGACTCGCCCGCAATATCCGAAGTCACCACCAACTCGCCCACGGCCAAAGCCAGAGATCCCAGCCGTTGCAGTTGGTAATCCTGCTGTTCGATCGTGTAGCAATAGGCTCGGCTTTGGCGCGGTTGGTTGGGAATCAAAGAGCCGATCGCGTGGGCTGCCACCACCTGCTCAAAACTGACATGATCATCCAAAACTAACTGTCGATAAACCTCTGCCCCGTCGCCAAATTCCGGCACGTTGCTGGGAGCCGCTGCCAGTTGGGCCACAAAGTCCGGCTCCAAATTCACGCCGGCCACTTCGGCCGCCAGCTCGATCGCCCGGCTGGCATAGCGCAAAATCTGCACCCCTTCCGGGCGAGAGATTTCCTCAAAAAACCAGCCGCAACTGGTGAACATCAACAGGGCATGGCGCTGCATTTCCAGCAGCCGTAGGGCATCGATTCGCTCCTGGGCTGACAGGGGGCGGGCCCGATGACGTTCCAAAAATGCTGTCATCCGATCGGGCGATCGATCCAAAACCAACTCAATATATTCATCGCGAGCCTGCCAAGGATCCCGCAGCAGTGGTGTGGCATAGCGTTCAAACACCGCCACCAGTCGATCGCGCAAATAGTTCAAACTGTCCCGCAACGGTCGCCGCCAGCGCTGGTGCCAGCCGCCGCCGCCGCCACAACCGCAATCATCCTGCCAGCGATCGACCCCGTGGGAGCAGCTCCAGGCCGTCACCGGCTTCATGGCCACCTCCCACTCCGGCGGGTGCAGGCTTAGGTAATGGGCAAAATTGGTGGTACACCAGCCTCGCCCCGGAAACTCCATGCTGAGGGCATAGGCCAAGCACTTTTCCTTATCGCGCTTGTGGTGACCAAAGGTTTCTCCGTCGGTGGCCACGGAAATGACCTGGCTGGGGCGATCGGCCCGCACCGCCGATCCCAACCGATCGGCAAAGGAAGCGGCACTGGTCAGCACATCCCCAAAACCCATGTCGCCGGAAATTGGCCCATCGTAAAAAAACAGATCAATGTAGCGGTCTCGGGCCAAGGTGGCCGCCGGATCCGAAGGCGCTGCCGGGTCGATCGGCTCCGGTTCCCCTCCCTTGGGCACAAAACACCGATAAGACCGAGTGGGGTCAATTTGCCCCGATCCCACATCCACCCAATCCGGCTCCGGATCGGCTTCCGTGGGCAGCGGTCGGCAGCGCTGGGCCTGGGATGGGGCAAAAATCACAAATTTAATGCCCTCGTCGATGAGCACATCAAGGGTGGCGTAATCCACGGCTGTTTCCGCTAGCCAAATGCCTTCGGGCGATCGACCAAAGCGCGATCGAAAATCCGCCACGCCCCATCGCACCTGGGTTTGCTTATCCCGCCGATTGGCCAGGGGCATGATGATGTGGTTATAGACCTGGGCGATCGCGTTACCATGGCCCCCCAGCCGAGCCGCGCTCAGGCGATCGCCCTCCAAAATTCGGGCATAGGTGGCCGGGTCAAACCGCTCCAACCAGCTCAGCAGCGTTGGCCCCGCGTTAAAGCTCATCCACTCAAAATTGTTCACCAACCCCACGATCGCCCCCGAATCATTAAAAATTCGGGCGAAGGCATTGGGTCGATAGCATTCCCGATAAACCCGCTCATTCCAATCGTGGCAAGGGGCTGCGCTGGGCTGCCGCACGATCGCCTCCAAATAGGGATTTTCGCGCGGGGGTTGATAAAAATGCCCATGCACCACCACATAAACCCCAGAAGCGGGGCGATCGGGCATTGGCGAAACGGGGGCTGCGACGGTGCCTTCGTTCGATCGTTTTGCCATCCCCAAGCTCCTAAGCGCCAATTTCCGGTTGATTAACCCTCTAGCGGTTTAACACAAGCGCCGATCTTCCGCAAAATCTCGATCGATTTGTCCCATGGTTCCGTCTTCGGCGATCGGTTGGCGGCCGCTGATCCCCTGCCCAAGCGCCCGCAAGAACTCAGCAACCGGTGCGGGCTATGATTGACCCAAGCCCATGGTGAGGATAAAGCAGGCTAATTCTGACCAGCACCCCTGTGGCACAATGGCGACGATCGCCCCCATCGGCTGGGGTGATTGACCCGAGAGCAGATCGCCCGGTCTCTCGCCCGTTATTTCGTCTGTGGTTTCCCATGTCTGAAGCATCTTCGGCCAGCCTTGCCCGTTCCGAGGCCTTCCAGAAAGCCTTCCAAAACTTGCAGCTTCAACCCCTGGTGGCCGACCAAGATTGGAAAAACTTTGGGGTGAGCTACAACGATCGCTGCTTGGCGGAACTGGAGCAGCTCGTGGAAGACAGCACCGAGTCAGACAATCAATTCATCTTTGCGGGCCATCGCGGCTGCGGCAAATCGACGGTGCTGGCGGAATTCGCCAAGATGATGCGCGATCGCTATTTCACCGTTTTTTTCTCAATTGCTGATTTGATTGAAAGCTACTCAATCAATCACATCAATATTTTGTTCACCATGGCCGTGCAGTTGATGGCCAAGGCAGAAGCCGAGAAAATCGCGATTTCCCCCAGCAAGATCAACGCCTTTCGCAACTGGTTTAAAACCCGCACCCACATTGAAGAAGCATCAGTGAGTGGCGAGGCAGAAGTGGGCTTCGATCTATTTGGCTTGCTCAAAACCAAGCTGAAGACCGATGCCAAAATGCGGGAGGAAATCAAAACTGAATTTTCCAAGGATCTGCGTGATCTAATTGATACGATCAATAACATTGCTACCGAAATTCGGCTGGCTAGCGGTCAACCCATTCTGGCGATTATTGATGATCTAGACAAACTAGAGTTGACGCAAATTGATGAGATTTTCTACCGAAATTTGAAGTCCCTGCTAGAGCCAAACTTCATTGTGATCTACACAATCCCGATCGCCACCATTCGGGACACTCGCCTCAAAAGCCATCTGGAAACCGAAACCAGCACCAATATCTATGTGATGCCCGTGCTGAAGTTGTTTGCCAAAAACGACAGTCACCGGCCCGATGGGCAGCCCGTGCCCGATAAGTTCCAAACGCTATTGCAGATTCTCCATCGCCGGGTCGTGCCAGACCTGTTTGCTGAGGGAGTTGCCGAAAAAATTGTGCTTTATAGTGGCGGGGTCAATCGGGAATTGATTCGGATTGCCAAGGAATGTTGTCGCCTGATGCGGGTTGAGTTGCGTGTGCAACAACGGCGGGGCGCAGACATTAGCCAAGCTCAAATCGATCAGACTATTTTGCAAGAGGCGTTGGATTCGCTCCGCAATGAAATGTCGATTACCCTCGGAAAATCCGATCGCGAAATTCTGGAGCAAACCTATTTCAACTATCAGCCCGATGATCCAAAAGCTGATGAGTTTTTGAATCTCCTGCACAGCTTGTATGTGATCGAATATCGCAACAAAGAAAGTTGGTACGATGTGCATCCTTTGTTGATTGATCAGTTGCGAATTGAGCAGCGGATTGGCGGATGAACCCTGACGATCGCTCAGAAATCACCCCCGAAAACGATCGCACCTACGATCGCCTCGTTGCCTCCTTGGAAATGGGACTGGGGCAATTGCAGGTTTTGTTGGCCCGGTGCGACCACGATCGCCAACGGTTGGCCTGGATTGAGCGCTACGAATCCGAGTTGGCGGGCCAGGCGCAACCCCTGCGGGCCCGGCTGGATGCCCAAGACCCCAGCTTGCACCGTGCCGTCAGCCTGGCCTTGGCGGAGGCGGGGTCGGCATTGCCCAGCCTGGTGACGGTGTTGGGGGCGGAGTCGCTGGGGCTGACGGGCCCCGAGCCGATCGAGAAGTTCCTGGGCTATTTGCAATGGACGCGGGAAGCCTTGCGGGAGTTGGCGCTCCCGATTGTTTTGTGGTTGCCATCGCAGGTTTGGCCAGAACTGCCCAAAAAGGCCCCGGACTTTTGGAGCTGGCGGGATGGCGTGTTTTTGTTTGCGGTGGTGGCTCAGGAGACGGCTAATTCATCGGAGATCCGCCCTGATCGCCTTGAGTTGCTGCCCTCGGACATTGCCGATCCGGTGGGGCTATCGATCGCCGATCTAGAAGCTTCTTTGGCCGCTGCCGAAGCTGAATTGGGGCCGACCAGCCTGGCCGTGGCCGATCTGCTGCGACAGTTGGGCGATCGCTATGCCGATCGCTACAAAGCAGGCCGGGGGACGGGGGAAGCGATCCCCGCTGAGGACTATTTCCAACGGGCGATCGCCATTTACGACACTCAGGAGCCATCGAAAAACCTGGCCACCAGCCTCAACAACTTGGCAGCACTCTACTATTCCCAGGGACAGTACGAGGCAGCGGAACCCCTCTACCGGCGAGCGCTGGAAATCCAAGAGCGAGTGCTGGGAGCCGACCATCCCGACACCGCCGCCAGCCTCAACAACTTGGCAGAACTCTATCGATCCCAGGGACGGTACGAGGCAGCGGAACCTCTCTACCGGCGAGCGCTGGAAATTTGGGAGCGAGTGCTGGGAGCCGACCATCCCGACACCGCCGGTAGCCTCAACAACTTGGCATTACTCTACTCATCCCAGGGACGGTACGAGGCGGCGGAACCCCTCTTACGGCGAGCGCTGGAAATCAAAGAGCGAGTGCTGGGAGCCGACCATCCCGACACTGCCCAAAGCCTCAACAACTTGGCATTACTCTACAAATCCCAGGGACGGTACGAGGCCGCGGAACCCCTCTACCGGCGCTGCTTGGAGATTTTTCTAGAAAAACTCGGTCAAGACCATCCCAACACCCAAACCGTTTTGGGAAATTTCCGTCACCTCGTGCAAACCGCCATCGAAGCCGATCGCGCCGCCGAACTCTCCGATCACCCCCTCACCCAATCCCTACTGCAAGAACTCAGCACCCCACCCCACCCGTAGGAGGGCGCATCGCCATGCGCCCTCCGATCCGCAAGATCTCCGAGGGTCGATTCGTGTCAAGCGATCACCCCTGGTGGAGGGCGTACAGCGGTACGCCCCTACCCGGCGCGGAAAAATCGATTCTTGTGGGGCCACATCGCCATGCGCCCTTCGATCCGCAAGCTCTCCGAGGGTCGATTCGTGTCAAGCGATGAGGAGAGCGCCCAAGCCAAACCCTGAGACCGTCAGCGGTTGAATGCCGCTTCTCCCACCATTGCCACAGGGGACGGAATCTGGCAGGAGGCGATTTTCACAGCGGTTGTTTTATAAGATGGCTGTCTGGTCGCTTCATTGACCCGCTCCTAGCCATGCCCTACGAACCGCTGCACCACAAATATCGCCCACAACGGTTTGCCGACTTGGTGGGCCAACAGGCGATCGCCCAAACGCTGACCAACGCGCTTCAGCAAAATCGAATTGCGCCGGCTTACCTGTTTGCGGGGCCTCGGGGAACGGGCAAAACCTCCAGCGCTCGGATTTTGGCGAAATCGCTCAACTGCCTGAGCAGCGAGGGGCCCACAGCGGAACCCTGCGGCCATTGCCAAACTTGCGTGGAAATTACACAGGGGCGGGCGCTGGATGTGGTGGAAATTGACGCAGCCAGCAATACGGGGGTTGACAACATCCGGGAGCTGATTGAGCGGGCCCAATTTGCCCCGGTGCAATGCCGCTACAAGGTTTATGTGCTGGACGAGGTGCATATGCTGTCGGGCGCAGCGTTCAATGCGCTGCTGAAAACCCTGGAGGAACCGCCGGCCCATGTGGTGTTTGTGTTGGCCACGACGGATCCGCAGCGGGTTTTGCCGACGATTATTTCTCGCTGTCAGCGGTTTGACTTTCGGCGGATTCCCCTGGTGGATATGGTGAGCCATTTGGGGACGATCGCCCAACAGGAGTCGATCGAGATTGTGCCGGAAGCATTAACCCTGGTGGCCCAAATTGCACAGGGGGGCTTGCGCGATGCGGAAAGCCTGCTGGATCAACTGAGTCTGGTTCCCACGGGGGTGACGGTGGAGGCCGTTTGGGATCTGGTGGGGGCTGTGCCGGAGCGAGATTTGCTGGCTTTGGTGTCCAGCTTGGCGGCGGGTGATGCGGAAGGGGCGGTGGATTGTTTGCGGCGGCTGATGGATCGGGGGCGGGAACCGACGATCGTGCTGCAAAATTTGGCGAGTTTCTATCGAGATCTGCTGATTGCGAAGACTGCGCCCGATCGGGGTGATTTGGTGGCCCTGACGGAGCCAACTTGGCAGCAACTCTGTGAATTTGCCCGCAGTCAGGAACTGAGCTGGATCTTGCATGGGCAGCAGTACCTCAAAACCGGCGAATCGCTGCTGAAAAACTCCACCCAGCCTCGGTTGTGGTTGGAGGTGACTTTGATGGGGCTGTTGCCGGGGGCGGTGGCTCCGGTGGGGGCTGTTGGGTCAGTGGCTCCGATGCCGCCTCGCCCGATCGCCCCGATTTCGCTTCCGGCTCCTGTGCCGGCCCCGATCGCGCCCGTCTCGGTTCCTGCGTCGAGCGATCCGCTCTCGGCTCTGTTGGCCCAGTTGGGGCTAGATCCGGGGGCGATCGCCCAATTTGCCCAGGGCGTGACCCAATGGGCCCAAACGAATCCAGCCACGCTGATGCAGTTGATTGGTTTGTTGCAGTCCATGGGAGGTGTGGCTCCAGCCCCGATCGCAACAAGCACCCCCACCGCAACTCCCCCAAGCGCAACAACGGTTCCGGCGGCGATCGCTCCGGTGGCCGCTGTTTCCCAACCGGCCCCCGTGCCCACTCCCGTTCCCGAGCCGGCCCCGGTCAGCGCTGGGCCCGATGAAACCTTTGCACCGGAACCCAGCCCGATCGCGCCGGTTCCCGCTTCTGCGGAGCTGGATCAACTGTGGCAAGCGATCTTGGTTCATGTGCAACCCCCGGCCACCAAGATGATGTTGTCGCAGATGGGGCAACTGCTGTCCTTTGATGGTCAAAACGCCGTCGTGGGGATTCCGCCCAGTTGGGTTGCCAAGTTTGAGTCCCGCACCAAGGCGATCGAAACGGCCTTTCAGCAGCACCTGCAACGGAGCGTCACGGTTGCGATTCGGGCCAATGTGGTGATGCCCCCCCAGACCAGCGCGCCCGCGTCCTTCCCAAAAAATCCACCCAGGGGAACGCCCCCCCCGCCCCCGAACCCAGCCCGGAACCTGAATCCGATGCCGACTACGGCCGCGAACCCAACGGCGGGCGGGTTTGGTGGGATCGCGACTAGGGTGGCTCCCCCGCCCACCGCATCCCCAGCCCTGTTGCCCACAGCTCCCGCTGCGAATCCCCTGCCGGCCCCGGCCCGGCCCCCCGCCCCCGATCGCCCTGTGCGATCGCCCCAACCGCCCCCCGCCGCTTCTCCCCAATCCGTTTCGCCCCCTTCGCCAGCGGGGCCACCTCCGCCACCGGGGCCCGATGACTTGGTGGCCCGCAGTGCCCGCAGCTTGGCGCAATTGTTCAATGGCGAAATTGTGCAGGTAGACGATCTCGACATGTTTTGACCGGCGGTTGGGGCGATCGCTCAGTTGACCGGTGGGCGAATGGAGCCGATCGCGGCTAAGGCTGGGTCTGGTTGAACCGTTTGCTCAAACCGTTCGCTCAACGTTTTTTTCAGCTTTTTCAGCCTCCCTTTGGGCCCTTGTGGGTGGCGCGGGAGAAAATTTTCAGAAAGTAGTTGCTTTTTCTAGGGCTTCCGGTTATATTTGAATTCGCGCCGCGGGGTAGAGCAGTCTGGTAGCTCGTCGGGCTCATAACCCGAAGGTCAGTGGTTCAAATCCGCTCCCCGCCACCAAATCATCTGAACACCAAGTCAGAGCGAACTGAAGAAGAGACCCCTCAAAAGTCTCGAAATCTGAAACCCTAAAGACCGCCCCGCTACGAACTCGTAGCGGGGCGCTTTTGGTTTAGTGCGATCGCCAGATTTTGGTGCGATCGCCGTAGCAACGAATTGATCAACCCTTTGATCAGCCCTCAATTGGCAGCGGGCTACAGAACCCGTGGCCCTTCAGCAAAGGCTTGGGCCACTTGGCGATCAGTCGCATCCACCACAACTCCGATGATTGGCCCCACAGCTCCGCCCACACGAATCAACACATCCTTCACATCGGGACTGCCAAAACCCACAATCCGCGAGTAGTCGAGGGAATTATCAAAAAATAGGTCTACCTGACGACTGATCGCGATGAAATCTCCACTGTTGAAGTCAAAATCCACAATCACATCGGCGTTCGCAATGGTTGTGGTGGCATCATCAACCGCCAGGACGAAGGTATCGCGCCCGGTGCCGCCGATCAGGGTGTCGATGCCCAAGTCGCCGGCCAGCAGATCATCGCCCTCTTGGCCGTAGAGAATATCGTTGTCGCGACCGCCACGGAGGGTGTCGCGTCCTGCGCCGCCTTCTAGTTGGTCGTTGCCCAGGTTGCCCGTGAGCAGGTCATCCCCATCGCGACCAATCACAAAATCAAAGCCCTGGCCCCCAAAGAGCACATCGCTACCTTCGTTGCCGATCAGGGTGTCGTTGTCGCTGTTGCCATAGAGGGTGTCGTTGTCGCTGGAACCGTTGATGTAATCGTTGCCTGCGAGGGCCCGCACACCCAGGCGGCCCTGCTGGCCGGCTGCGAGGGAGATGGTTTCGCTGTTGTTGGTGAGATCGAGATAGTCAATATCCGTCCGAGCCATGGTGAAGAATCTGTCCTCTGTTCAGGAATGGGTGGTCTTTAGGAATGGGTCAGGAACCGTCCAGCAATGCCGAGATGACCCGGGCAAGTGGAGCTGAGCTGGGTGTTATCGCCGCTCGCGGCTGTTCATGAGGGCTTCCCGAACGCGCTGGATTGACCAGCCCCCCCGCAGCCGTTCGAGGTAGGTGCGCATTCCTCGGTTGTCGGCTCGGCGACCCAAAATTTCTTGATAGGCGCGATCGATGGCGGATTCGGCCTCGCGGCTGTTGGCTAATTCGTCCCGCACCCGTTGCAGCGACCAGTTGCGATCGCGCACCCGATCCACATAGGTACGCAGTCCGTTGCGATCGGCGGGCCGGCCCAACACTTCGCGATAGAGCCGATCGATCCGATCTTCCAAGTCCTGTCGATCGCCTCGATAGTTGTTGCGATCGTTGTCGTAGTCGTCGCGATACCGTTCTTCGTTGCGATCGTAGTAGCGATAATCATCCCGATCGCGGTCTCGATTCCGGTTGCGATCGCTGTCCGATCGGCTGCCATCATCACAGCGCAACTGGCCCCCTTCCCAGCGGCAGGAACTTTGGGCCATGGCTGGCTCGATCGCGCCCCCATGGGCCACTCCTAACCCTAACAAAAATGCTGCCAATGCAGTACAGGTGCGGTTCACAGAACGGTTCATAGGAATCATCTCCTGATTGAATGGTTGAGCCTCCATTGTGTCTCCTGGGGAGATGTCACGATGGATGAACTGTTTTTTGATTGTTTGGCATCACTCTGAATTAGCCACAAACCTCCAGGCTCAGTCTCTCGACTCTGGGGGCGAAATTCAGGAATTGCAAGGATTTTTTTGGGTTTTTGCCAGCAGCATTACAGTTGGCGCTTAGGTGCTTGGTGGTGATGTCAGCGGATCTTGAGGCGATTTTGGTGGAGCCATGGGGCATGATCTCCCCATCACGTTGGTTGCCGTAACTTGCTAGCCGAAAGGTCACCATTAACCATCATGAACTATCATTAGCCATTGAAATAAATTCAAGGCGCATTGGCCAAATTTGGGTTGTTAGTCCTGCTGTTGTTTTTTTGTCAACATCAGTGAATGGCTCAGTGAAACAGCACGAAATAGTTCATGAAATTTTCTGTGAAACCATTCATGAAGTTCCCCAAGCAATCACCCGAAAAAATATCAACAAAACCACCCATGCAACTATCAACAAAACCAGCCATAAACGATCAAGCCTGTGTTTAACGGTAAAGGGGACAGCAGCCGAATTTGGGTGGGTTTTAGCCGCTTGTTGCATTGTCTTGCCCTCGGAACTTTTTGGGCCGTGGGGCCGTCTCGCGCCCCTTCTGAATCTTTCGGTGGTCATTGGCTCAGAATGGAGGCCGCAGGGGGCTGAAAAGCTGATTCACTGGGCATTTGAGCGACGGCATGACCACGGGAACGCTAGGTTGGGGTCAAAACCACCCCGTACAATGAAGCCATTCCTTAGCGCGACGGCTCCAATGGGAGCTGCTTCGGCCGTGTTGTCACAACCAAGTCGATCGAACTGGCTGCCTTGGGTCGATGTGGCAGCGATCGCAGCGTGGGGAGCGCTGATGTTGCACTACTGGCACGGTGGCCGCTTGGCCCTGCTGATCCATCCCGCCTATCACGGCTTGGTGGTGGTCACGGGGTTTTTGTTGCTGATGGCGGCGGCCAGTCTGGCGATTAATTTGGTGCAATCTGGGCGGTTGTTGCGGCGGCGATTGTCGTTGGCGGCGGATCCTGACTCAGAACAACACATCAGTTTGCTGCCCAAGGGGTGGGCAACGCTGTTATTGCTGTTGGCGGCGATCGGGGGGTTTTGGATTGCGCCGCAGCCCCTCACCAGCCACAAAGCTTTGCAACGGGGCATTGGCGACCCCACCACCGCGATCGCCCGTGCGCCCAAGGCCTTTCGCAGCAACAAGCGCCCAGAACAGCGATCGCTGATTGAGTGGGTGCGGACTTTGGAGGTTTATCCCGAACCGGAAGCCTACCGAAACCAACCGGTGAACATCAGCGGTTTTGTCACCAAGGTGGAGGGCTATCCGGCAGATGTGTTTTGGATTTCGCGATTTACGATCACCTGCTGTGCGGCGGATGCTTACCCGATCGGGCTGCCCGTGCGCCGGCCGGCCAATATGCCGGACTATCCCCCTGATACTTGGCTAGAAATTCAGGGGCGAATGGCAGTGGATGAAATCAAGGGCGAGCGAGTGTTGAGCATTGCGCCACAAACAATGCGCCCGATTCCGGTTCCCAAAAATCCCTATGAGTTCTAGATGAGTTTTGGGCGTGACCCTTGGGCGTGATTTTTAGGGGCGATCGGGCGGCAGCAAAGGCGCAATCCGGTGCAATCAACTGAGGAATTTCTGATTGGGTATGTGGCGATCCGTGCAACATCGATGGCAAAACAGCCCCAAGGGCAATCCCCAATGGCAACCCATTGACCGAGCCGCCTGGCTGGTGATCGCGGCTTTGGTGGTGGCGATCGCGGCTTTGTTGGTGCTGGGTGATCGATCGGCGGCGCGGGTGCGCGATTTCTCATGGGCCGATCGCACCATTGGGGCGGACGATCGCGCCTTTGTGTTGGCCTTCAATCGGCCGATGAATCGAGACAGTGTGGAGGCTAATTTAAAACTGGATCCTCCTCTAGAAGGGAAAGTTAGCTGGGCCGGAACTCGCATGGCCTTCACGCTCGATCGCCCAGCACCCTATGGCACTAGCTTTCAGCTCCAGTTGGGAGCCGGGGCCCGCGACACCCGCGAAGACAGCAAACCGGCGGAATCCTTCTCAGCGGCATTTCGATCGCGCGATCGGGTTTTTGCTTACATTGGCACCGAAGGCGAGGAAGCCGGCCGCCTGATCCTGTATGAACTGACCCAGCAGCGGAAAACCATCCTCACCCCGCCGAACCTGTTGGTGAACGACTTCAAGCCCTATCCCAACCGCGATCGGATCCTGTTTTCTGCCACCGAAACCAGCACCCTGGAAAAAACCGACAGCCCCAGCCTGCTCGAACAGCAGTTTTATACGGTCACCACAGGCTTGAGCGTCACCAACCAAGCGCCCGAACCGGCTGGCGAGGTGATGCCAGTCTTGGATAACCGGGATTATCAAAACTTGAAATTTGACTTGGCCCCCGACGGTTCGGCGGCCCTGGTGCAACGGGCGGAGCGCAAAAATGCCAGCAATGTCAGTCTGTGGCTACTGCGCGATCGGCAAACGCCCCAAAAGTTGGAGAGCCAGGGCGGCGGCGAGTTTGTGATTACGCCCGACAGCCAATCGATCGCCATTACCCAGGGGCAAGGGGTGGCCATTTTGCCCCTACCCAACGTCGATCCGGGCAACAACGATCGCTACCGGCGGGAAATTCAACCCCTGGACTTTTTGCCCAAGTTTGGAACCGTGTTGGGATTTGCCAGCGACGGTTCAGCGGCGGCCCTGGTGAAATTCAACGGTGACTTTACCCGATCGCTCTTTGTGGTCACCCCCAGCGGCGAAACGGAACTGGCCCGAATTCAGGGATCGATTTTGCGTGCTGAATTCACCCCCGATAACCGTGTGCTCTACGCCTTGGTTACCCAACGGGTTGAGGATGAAAACTACCGCGAACAGCCCTATATCGGAGCCTTTGACCTAAAAACCAAGGCCCTGTCGCCCCTGTTGCTGTTGCCGGAGCAGCTCGATATTGCCCTTGATCTATCGCCGGATGGTGCAGCCCTGTTGTTTGACCAAATCGACACCAAGGCAAAGGCCAAGGGCGATCGCGCTGATCAGGCCGAATCAGGCGAAGAAGAAACCACCCAGGGCGATCGGGAGTCAGGACGGAGCAACCGTGCGGATCGATCGACCACCGACCCCGAAGCTGCCCGCCGACCCGAAGCGAGTGATGGCAATAAAATCGAGCACAGCCAACTTTGGTTGCTGCCCGTGGCCCAAAATCCCGATGGAACCTTTGCCAAATTGACCCCGCAGGCGTTACCACTGCCTGGGGCCCGTCCTCGCTGGCTCCCCTAACTGAAGTCCCCCAGCAGAAAACGCAAAAAGCAAACAAACACAAAAAAGAATGAGCAAAAAAGATCTCGTCTTCCTCATCCTTTTGGGGTTTATTCCCGTCTCGATCGCGGCGGAATGGTTGCACTGGAGTCCGCTGGTGGTGTTCATCACCGCTTGCTTGGCGATCGTGCCCCTCGCCGCCTGGATGGGCCATGCCACCGAAGAACTCGCCGGGCTGGTCGGCCCCTCCCTGGGGGGATTGCTGAACGCCACCTTTGGAAACGCCACCGAATTGATTGTGGCCTTGGTTGCGCTCAAAGAGGGCTACGTTGGCGTTGTGAAAGCCAGCTTGACCGGTTCAATCATCGGTAACCTGTTGCTGGTCATGGGGCTGTCGATGTTGTTGGGTGGCTTGCGCTTTAAGGAGCAAACCTTCCAGCCCGTCATTGCCCGCATGAATGCCTCGTCCATGAACCTGGCCGTGATTGCCATGCTGCTACCCACAGCGGTGAACTTCACCTCCGTGGGCATTGCCGAGAGCGTCTTGCAAAAGCTTTCGACGGCGGTGGCGGTGGTCTTGATTTTGGTCTATGTGATGACCCTGCTGTTTTCCATGAAAACCCACAGCTATCTCTACGATGTGGCCGTGGCAGAAGGGGACGTGCCCGATCCGGAAGCCAGCGACGAATCGGCCGGCGAAGGGGAAGCGCACCGGCCAAACCTGCCCCTCTGGGTGGGGGTGTTGTTGGCGGCCACGATTTTTGTGGCGATCGAGTCGGAATTATTGGTGCATTCCCTGGAAATTGCCACCGAACAATTGGGACTGACGGAACTGTTCACCGGGGTGATTTTGTTGCCGATTATTGGCAACGCGGCAGAGCACGCCACCGCCGTTACCGTAGCCATGAAAAACAAAATGGACTTGTCCGTTTCGGTGGCCATGGGTTCCAGCTTGCAAATTGCCCTGTTTGTGGCTCCGGTGTTGGTGATTGCCGGTTGGTTTTTTGGGCAACCCATGGATTTGAACTTCCAACCCTTTGAGCTGGTGGCCGTGGCCGTTTCGGTGTTGATCGCCAACTCCATCAGCTCCGACGGGGAATCCAACTGGCTGGAGGGGTTGCTGTTGTTGGCAGCCTATTTGGTGCTGGGTTTGGCCTTCTTCTTCCACCCCACAATTGCCAGTTAGGAACTTGAGGGCATCGGTTTTTGGGGAACAATGAACCTGACGGACGCTTGGGAAGGGGAAACCATCACGATCGCCACGATGCATGGCAAGGAACAGGTGATTGCGCCGATTTTGGAGCAAACCTGGGGCCTGCGCTCGATCGTGCCGTCGGAACTGGATACGGATCGGTTTGGCACCTTTACCCGAGAAGTCGATCGACCCGGCGATCAGCTTGCCACGGCCCGGGCTAAGGCCCTGGCGGCCTTGGCGCTAACTGGTGGGTCGATCGCCCTAGCCAGTGAGGGTTCCTTTGGCCCCCATCCCAGCGTTCCCTTCGCGGCGGCTAACCGGGAATTGGTGCTGCTGATTGATCAATCCCTGGGGCTGGAGTTAGTCGGTGAGGCCATTTCCCTAAAAACCAACTATCGCCAAGGACGGGTTCGCAGTTGGGCGGAAGTGGAAAAATTTGCTGAAACCATCGGCTTTCCCGATCACGGGCTGGTGGTGGGTTGGGGCGAACCCCAAAACCTTCAGGGGGTGACGAAGGGCCTGCGCGATCGCTCGGCCCTGGCGGCGGCCGTCACCGAGGCCCTGACCCGATCGGCCGATGGTTCCCTGTGGGTGGAAACGGATATGCGAGCCATGCACAACCCCATGCGAATGCAGGTGATTGCCCAAGCCACGGAAAACCTGGTGGCCAAGGCGCGATCGACCTGTCCTGTTTGTCACTGGCCGGGGTTTTGGGTCACGCAGCGGCTGCCGGGATTGCCCTGTGGTGAATGTGGGTTGCCCACGCCGCTGATTCGCCTGCATCGCTCCATTTGCGATCGCTGCGGCCACCAACAGGACGATCCCTTTCCCCAAGGCGAAACCACTGCGGATCCCACCTACTGCCCCTTCTGCAATCCTTAGGGCCTCAAAAACCAGGGACTCAAAAACCGGCTCAAAGCTCGGAACCAAAATCAACAGCCAAATCAAAAGCTCCAGCAATCGATCGGGGACTGCACCCAAACCGGCCCCGGATGGGTTCGATCGCTCCTCATGGAGATTACATTTTTTTACATACTCTCATTTTCAGAGATTTTGGATTAACAGGCGATCGAGAACAGAATCATTGGCGATCAAGCGCAAATTAAGCGCGAACCGATTGAGATTTTGCAATTTCCAAAGAAGATCAAATTTGTTGAATCTTCAATCTCTGAGAAAAGCTTACAAATACTTGCAAAAAACCGCCTTTGGAGTTGAGAAGAATTGCGGAATCCTACTTTTCTCAAATGACTAAGCTTAATTACTCATGCCCTAACCTATGCTGAAGCAGGTTGTGGTTTAAACCTCAGAAGAATGTTGTTCAACATTGTTGGCAATTTGATGGATTAATCTATTCGGTTGCCTTCTTTAAAATCTCCTTCCCTGCTAGTGCCAATCTGCTCTGGATTGAACAATCTTTTGATTCCAATTTCCAGAGCAGTTCTTCAGCAAAACTGAGCAGATTCCAAAAATTTGGCTTCAGCTTTGGCTTCGGCTTTGGCTTCCAACCAGGAGCCACCGAGCTTCTATAAATCCGGAATTGAAACTGAAAGAGTGATTGGTTTATGGCACTTCCCCTTCTGGATTACCCCCTGACTTCTCAAAACCAGCGAGTGGATGGTTTTGAAGTTGTAAATCAAGGTGGTTTGCGTCTCATCACCAATGAGATTGATGAGGTGATTCGCGCGGCCTATCGGCAAATTTTTAATGAGCAACAGCTAACGGCCAGCAGCCGTCTTTTGGCGCTGGAATCTCAACTGCGCTGTGGTCAAATTTCGGTGCAAGACTTCATTCGCGGCCTGGCCACTTCCGAAGTGTTTCGCACGCGCAATTACGACACCAATAATAATTATCGCTTTGTGCAGATGTGTGTGCAGCGAATTTTGGGTCGCGAGGTTTATAACGATCGGGAAAAACTGTCTTGGTCGATCGTTTTGGCCACCGAAGGTTTGAATGGGTTCATTGACTCGTTGCTCAACAGCGAGGAATATCAAACCCACTTTGGACGGGACACGGTTCCCTATCAACGGCGGCGGATTTTGCCTCAGCGATCGAGCGGTGCAGTGACCTTTGCGCACACGGCTCGCTATGGCGAAGAGTATCGCGATCGCTTGCCAAAACCCATGGATGTGCAGTTTGGTTTGTTCAATTGGGAAACCTTTATGCGCCAGGCCGATTGGCCCACGGCGATCGGTTTGTTGGCGGGCATGTCGCTCTTGATTGCGGCGTTGTTGCTGTTCTCTGTGACGATCGGAAGCAGCGCGGCCTAAGCCGTTTCCCTTTTTTTTGGATGTAGATCAATCCTTCCCTTACAGATCAGCTCGGCTCAATGCAGCCTAGGATTCTGTGAGCAAAGCCAGACGACCCAGATGCTGCTTCGGGAGTTTTCCGTGCTCTCCCGAGGCAGTTTTTTAGATTTTCAGATCGCAATTGCTGATCAAGACTGAATTAGAGGATGTCTACAAGGTATTTTTTAACGTGGATCAAGCACGAACCGTCGTTGGGGCAAGGGACTTAAGCCCCTTGTCTTTGTTGTTTGGTCAGACTCGTAAGGTAGCAATTTAGGCTTTTCAGACACCCTTGTATTGATAGGTATTGACAGCCCCATTGATGAGGTTTTAACTCCAATCTTCTTCATCACGACGACGGCTATTGACCTGATAAATATTGCCTTGGGCGTGCAATTCGCGAGTTTTTTGATAGAGTGACTCCTCATCAAAACCCCAGCGGCTGAGGGCTTTGTCCAGGTCGGCTTGAATTTGTCTGGCTCCCGGAAAGTTGCGATAGCGAATTCTTAACCTGGCTAATTCACAAACATAAAAATCGGTGGGATCGCTGGTCAAAATGGCTTGCACCAAGTTGCGATCGACCATTTCTTGTGGGTGTTGTTGATCTTGCTGTTTCATGTTCAATTACGTTTTTATTTTTACGTTTTTATTTTCATTTATTTTTAAATTACCTTTCTCTCTGTTTTCTCTCTATTTTCTCTCTTATTTTGACCTTACTTCTGGTTGCTGTTTTTCGGCTTCATCGTTTCCCAAACGCCGGCCGTGGCGCTGGCTAAGCCTGATAGGCCCAGTGTGGCCACTGTCCCGATCGCCTGGGACAAGAACAAATGCACCAAAAAGCCAAACCCGAGAAAGGGAATGACACTGAAAATGGAGGCATAAAAAGCGTTTTGGGATTCGCGAACAGTCCGAGTTTTTTCAAATTCTTCCGTGGAAAAATAGAGCGATCGCTCGGCAAAGTCAAACCAGCGAATCAAGAGATCCATCAGCCGATCGCTCACGGCCGGCAACGCCAAATAGAGAGCGAATGACCACAGGCCTGAACTTGCCAAAAGGGCTGCATCCACATGCAGAGACAATGGCAGCAGATCAGTAAACATAGGGCTTGGGGTCACTCATGGTGCTCGGTATTATACCCGGTTTGTAGCGTGATATACATTTCCTCATTGTTCACCATCGGCTAGCATCGGGTTGTGTTGCGGCGAAACGGCCCAACGGCTGTTACTTGGCTCGCGACGAGAACAGGGCAAAAGGCATTAGGAACTGTAGAAACTGATGGATTCTCTTTCGCGACTTTCTCGATGGTTAATTCCGGCGGCGGTGGCTGGCCTCAGTTGGGGCACGGTTCAGGTTCATCCTATGCAGGCTGATTCCGGGATTCAAGGGTTTGTGTTACCCAGCGGTAACATTATCTGTGGCTCTTGGATGGATGGCGGCCAGGGCTATTTGCGCTGTCATGTGCAGTCGGGGTTGCGGCCACTGCCCCCGCAGCCCGCCGATTGTAATTTGGATTGGGGTCATGAAATCTTGCTGAATGCCAACGGCCAGACCGAGGTGCTTTGTGTGGGAGACACGATCGCGGGCCCATATCCTCGATTGAATTACAACCAGGTTTGGGAGCGAAATGGATTTCGTTGCGAAGCCAAAACCACCGGCTTAACCTGTCGCGCTCGGAATGGTCGGGGCATGTTCTTGAGTCGAGAACGCTGGCGAAAAATCTAGGGGATATCCCTTTGGGTTCTGAGCCGATCGATGGCGGCCAAGTAATCGGGCAGCGGTTCTTGGCCGGTTTGGCAAGCGAGCCGATCGACTGCAATTAAATCACTGCCAAAAAAGACCCGATCGAGCGGTAGGGTTTGCCCTCGATCGGGTCGATAGTCGGGGCTGAAATATTTGACCGTGCCATCTACCACCGCCCCGTTAAACAGATGGCCAATGCAGAAATAAACATCCTGCAAAACCTGCGGCACAGAGGGGCGATGGAGCTGGCCACGGGAGTGGGGGCTGCGTGCTTTGTAGCGATCGCGCGGAAAGAGACCGTAGAGATTTTTAAGGGAGGCGGAAATGAGGGGAGCCTCTTTCAAATGGGTGCGTTTGAGGGCCCCGATCGAGATTCGACAGTCCACCTCCCGCAACAGGGCCGGGGCCCACATGGAACGAAAGCGCACGGGTAAGGGCGATTGATTCTCGTATTCCGCCAAGGGCAGGCTGTCCGCATCAACCAGGGCCATGCCCTGATCCAATAACCGATGCAGACCGCGCCGCTGGGCAATTTCCGCGAGGGAAACCGGCGAGCATACACCTTCCACAATCAAGATTTCCGCTTGGGGAGCAACCGATCGCAAGGTTTGCAAAACAGTGGCCAAGACTCGATCGCCCACGGTGACCGGTGGCCCCACGGGATAGCCCAAATTGGGTTTCACCAAAATTCGCTCTGCCCCGATCGCCTCGGCAGGGGGTTGATAGCTCCAAGCCTCGCTGGCCACAACGGCCGTGGGCGGGATGGCGGGGGAAAAGGTGGCAGTCATGGAGAAAGGGTGACGAAGCGATCGTGATGGAATCGTTGGGCTAGGTGGCTTGCCGGCCCGGACAATCCGCAAGAATCATAAACTCGCAATTAACCAGCAAAGGGCGATCGACCCTAGGGGGCTGGTGGTGGGTTGGGTGCGTCGGTGGGTTCCGGATCGGGCGGGTCAAGGCGGGAGCGATCGAAGGCCCGATCGAACGTGGCTTTCATGGCGGCCTGGATTCGATCGGGATCCGGTTTGCGGCCGCCCATTAAGTCTCCGAAATAGACACAGGCTCCCTCTCCCAAGGCCAGGGTATAGGCCGCCGCCCAGGAAGCGGCGATCGCACTGCCAAAACCGGGGACAAATTTCACCAACTCCCGCCCGATCGCCTGGGCCAAAAATCCGCCCGCGATCGTGCTGATGATACCGCCCACTTGCGATCGAGTGAGTTTTTGGCCATAGAGCTGTCCCAACAGGCCAACCATGGAAACTTGCAGCGCCGTTAGCACCGGCATCGATGCAAAGGGCAAGGGCACGGCCTCAACTGCCGCCGCGGCCGCCGCAAAGGCCAACACATAGCGCCGCCCCACATCCCGATAGAGGTTGCTGATTTGGCGGCCCGGCTCCCCGTCCAAAACCGAATCCAACAATTGATGGATGGTGCGGGCTTCGGCTTCCGGCAGCAAATCCGCCAGGGCATCGCGCAAGGCTTCCAAACCATAAAAAGTGGGGTGATAGTCATCCTCCTCGCGGGTGAAATCCAATAGCACAGCGCGATCGAACAGGCCCGCAAAGGCTTCCTGCAATGCCGCAAAGGGCCGGCCCACCGCCTCCAAGCCCAGAGGATCTGCCGGGTGATCTTCAACCGTTGCCGGATAAACCTCATGCAAACAGGTGACCGCCAACAAGCAAGGCACGGCGGGATAGCGTTGGCGCAGGGTGGCGACCACTTGCCGCAGGGTTTCGGTGGCAAAGTCATTGATCTTCACCGTGAGGATCAAAATCCTGGCCCGATCGGGATCCTCGTCAAAATCCGTCAGCAGGGCTTGGGCGATCGCCTGGCTGTCCCGTTCCGCATCCCCTAAACCCACCGTGTCCGTAAAAATCAGCAGCGGCAACTCATCGGAGGGATAGGCATAGCGTGCCGTGTGTTGCGTGTGGGGCCGAAAGCCTTGGCCCACAATTTCCACCGAAACTCCCGTTAGCCCTCGGACGATCGAGCTTTTGCCCGCCTGGGGTTTTCCCAACAGGGTTACTTCTGTGGTGGGCAGTTGGGCCCGCACTTCCGCCAACACCGCCGCCACCCGATCGTCACTGACGCTAAACCATTGGGTCAGGGATTGCACCCCCTGGGCCAGGGTTTCGCCGGGCTTGAGATGACCTAGGGCGGCAGATAGATCCGACAAATTCTTTGGTAGATTCGGCAAATTTTTTGGCAAATTTGGCAAGTTCGGCAGATTAGGTAAATTCGGCAAATTAACCGACCAATTACGAGGCAAATTGGGTAATTCCGTCGGCAAGTTGGGCAGGTTGGGCAAACTGGGTAAATTCGGCAAATTCAAGCCCGTCAGCCGATCCTTTGCCGATTGCCAAGCATTGGTCCACAACCGCGGGCGCTGCGGCTCGCGGGGCGACTCCCCGATCGACGCTGAAGACGGCTCCGCATCCTGGCCCGTTGCGCCTTCTGGAATCATGTCCGGTGGCATGACTTCCGGCGGCTCGATCGCCCCCGACGAGGGCCCATCAGCCGGGCGATCGGCCCCTGAGGCTTTGATTTCTGTTGGTTCAGGAGCGGGGGAATCAAAATCCGGCATATCAGCAATAGTTAGCGGTGGTTGCTGTCTGAAACGGGTCTTGAACAGGTCTTGGACGAGGATCGAGTGGAATTTGAATTTCCTTAAAGTTTGACTGGGAATTTTCGCTTGGAATTTAATAAATTCACTCAAATCTCAACAATCCAAAGCATAACTTTAAACCAATGATTCAATCTCTCAAAATCGCGGCTGCAATCGGTTAGAACAGGTCTAGCGCCTGAAGATTGTCTGCAATTCCTACACCGCTCCTATCATTCAATGGCATTGGTTACGGGTGATGACAGGTGAGCATTCAGCCCTGGTCTGGGACAGCGATCGCCTGCCAAACTAGAGAACTGGGATTTTGTAGCGAATCGATCGGTTCCTGATAAAAGGTGCTGGCTACGATGGCGGATCCCAGTTGTGTTTTAGGAGTGGCGATCGGATGGTACAGAGTCCTTGGAGAACTGAGCAAGTTCCTCGCCCCAACCGTCAACAGCCGGAACTGTGGCAATTGGCCAATGGTTTGCGGGTGGTTTATCACTATGTGCCCGTTAGCCCGGTGGTGACCATGGATGTGTGGGTGAAGGCGGGGGCTGTGGCTGAACCGATCGCCTGGGATGGGATGGCGCACTTCCTAGAACACATGATTTTTAAGGGTACTGACCGGTTGGGCCCCGGGGAATTTGACCGGGCGATCGAGAGTCGCGGCGGAGCCACCAACGCCGCCACCAGTCACGATTATGCCCATTATTTTGTGACCACGGCGGTGGAACATGCGGAAGCCACCCTGCCCCACTTGGCGGAGTTGTTGCTGAATGCGACGATTCCCGACCAGGAATTTGAGCTGGAGCGATCGGTGGTGCTCGAAGAAATCCGCCAGGCCTATGACAGCCCCGATTGGGTGGGATTTCAGATGCTGCTGTCGCGGGTCTATCCCGACCATGCCTATGGGCGATCGGTCTTGGGCAGCGAAGAATCCTTAATGAAGCGATCGCCCGCTGAGATGCGGCGGTTCCATGCCTGTCACTACCAACCGGAAAATCTGGTGGTGGCCCTGGTGGGAGGGTTGCCGCCCGATCGCGCCCGTCACTTGATGGAATCGGCCTTTGCGGCCTTTGGTCAGCCCCAAGCCTGTCCTCCCCAGCCGATCGGGCAAACTCCGCCGATTGCCGCCGTCCATCGCCAAGAACTGCACCGGCCCTATCTTGAACAAGCTCGGGTGATGATGGCCTGGACGGGGCCCAGCTTGCAAGACATTGGCGACACCTATGCTTTGGAAGTGCTGGCCACCGTTCTCGGCATTGGGCGCACCTCGCGCTTGGTCAGCGATTTGCGCGAAGACCGGCAATGGGTTTTGGCGATCGACTGCGAAGCCAGTGCCCAACGGGATGCCAGCTTACTCACGATCGGCGCTTGGCTAGATGTGCGGGATGTGGGCGTGGTGGAGGCCTGCATTTGTGATCATCTGGCCCTGCTGCGCGATCACCCCATTAACCCGATCGAGCTGAAGCGGGCCCAGCGTCTTCTGTGCAGCGACTATATTTTCGCCACGGAAACCCCCAACCAACTCGCCAGTCTCTATGGCTACTACGGCCTGTTGGATCAACTGCCCGAAGCAACGGTTTATCCCGATCGGATCCAGGCCGTGGGCCCCGAAGACGTGCAACGGGTGGCGCAAAAATATCTTTCCCCCGATCGCTATGCCATGGTTACCTTGGTTCCGTCCTAGAGTGGGATCGATCGACCAAGACAATGGGTTTCAGTCCCTTGCGCCCACCACGATGAATGCTTGGCAAGTCCGAAAATCAATCGGCTTGCACAGCAACCAACTCCTAACTGTCGATTAACCCGTTGATTAACCCTTGGTCTTCATGGCCAACTCGCGCCGCCAGAAAAAGGCCGCCGCTCCCCACAGCCCCACCATCTTGAACGTTTCCGAAGCCAGCGTTGCCCAAATGGCCCCCGTCCAGGAATAGGACGGAATCAAGATTAGGTTCAGCACCACATTCAAAATGGCAGCGGTGACTTGAATTAAGCTCCGTTGCCCCTGGTGGCCCGAAGAGGTGAGGCAATCGGCCGCTAAATACTGCATTCCCAAGATCAAATGCACGGGGGCGAACCAACGCAACACCCCGATCGCCTCGCGATATTCCGACCCCAAAATCCACTCCACCACCGGGGCAAAGAAAAACATCCCCAATCCCCCCAGTACCCCGTAGCCCGCGATCAGCGGAAACAGGCGCTTGGCAAACTGAATACTGCCGTCAATGCCATTAGTACCCGCCTGGAAAAAGCGAGCATAATTCGCCGCGCCAATGGCCAAGATCGGCTGGTAGCCCACATCCACAAACCGATAGCCCGCCCCATAGATCCCGGCAGCCTCTTCATTCACCAAGCTAGAGAGCAGGGTTTTATCCGCATTGGCATTAATCGTTTCAGCGGAACCGGCAATCGAAAAGTAAAACCCTTGACCCAGTTCCCACTCGCAATTGGGCTTGGGCCACAGGGGCCAGCCCGCCTGCCGACTAGCCAACACAAAGGCCACAAGGGCCGGCAACACTGACGCAATGCAGTAAAAAATCGACCAGGTTTCTGCCGATCGCCAGTCGGGAACCAGCCACAGGGCCCCCACTGCCAAAAACTTCACGGCACTGAAAAGCACCTTGAGCTGGGCTGGGCGAGCCGCCACCCCCACCGATAAAAACGCCGAACTGCTAAATTCCAGCAGACAAACGCCCCAATAGTCCCCCAGGGCCATCCACAGCACCAACCAGGGGGAAACTTGGCTGCCCCAAATTCGACTCGCCAGCAACATCACCAACCCAATGCCCAGCAGGGAAGACCAGCCCCAAACGAATAGGGACTTCCCCCACTCGGTGCGGAAACTGCTGCGATCGCGCGAAACCGTCCGCATCAACAAGTGGGCATAACCAACCCCAATGAAAGGCGAAAGCATGGCCACCAAGGACAACACCCCGATCAGTTCGCCATACTCTTTGGATCCTAAAAACCGCGCCACAAAAATGAAGTACAGCGCCTGGATCGCCACGCTAATCACCCTGGCGGCAATCATCCAGAGATTGTCTTGCACCGAGGATTTCCCCAGAGTGGTGCGCAGACGTTGCAGGACTCCTTGAAGGTTGGGCATAGGAGCTAGTGAGTGAAGAGTGGAAAGGAGTGGAAAATTGCACCCAAACTAACACCGTCGCTACACAAAACCTCTGGAAAAGATTACGGACTGGTAATACTGGCCAGCAAACGAACGTAGGCCGCTTGATAGTAAATGGCTGGCTCCGTGAGTTCCCAACTATTCACCGGCCAGCCGGTGGGTGAGTCGAGATAGCGCTTTTGGATGGGCTGTTGTTTGACGGATTCTTGGTTGCCGGTGTAGTCGCGGTTGGGCCCGCCCACCAAATATCCGGGAGCCGGGCCCGGTTTTCCGGGGACAACGCGCTCATACTCACCACGCCCCAACCATTCGTGATACATGCTGGTGACCGATCGCTCGGCTCCCAGACTGCCCATGTTGGTTAGGTAAACAAACCCCAAGGGATTCACGCCATGGAGGTAGTGCAGGTGGGCCATGGCCCGGGCTTGTAGGCTGGTGTTGCGATCGGGCACTGCGCCATAGCGAATTGCATCTCGGTTGCTGTTGCCATAGTTGGCCTGAACTTGGTTGCTGCCCCAGTGATATTGCTCATCGGGCAGTGACACCCGATAGGGATCCAGATCCATGCGCAAGCCGTAGGCCTGGGTTTGGGTGCGCACCATATTCACGAATCGATCGCGAATTTGCTTGACCAAGGCGGCATCTGCGTTGGGCAAGCGGGTATAGAGCAGCAGCGCATCGCCTTCGTGGGCCCGATACCGACCCCAAACGTTGTCGTTCCAAGGCTGGGAAGCGGTGAGATATTTTGCAAGTTGGGTGCTGTAGTCGGGGTTGCCGGTGAGGGCAAACAGGTGAACAGCGGCGGCGGCAGCATTGCCCTGTTGCTCGGTCACGGGGCGATCGGCATCCCCGGCTTTAATTTCCTGGGTGTCGCAATCGGTCTTGAGGGGATTTTGCTGAAACCAGTTCCAAGCCCGAATGGCCCGCTGTTCCAAATCTCGGGACTCCCCTTGCAGGGCGGGAAACTGCCGATAGACTCGGGCCGCATGGGCAAAGGCGGCCGCCGTGGCGATCGTGGAGGAAGAGCATTTGGGCCCGTAATATCGGGGGCGACGATCTTGGCTGGGGCGATCGGCCGCATTGTGATCTAGCACGCCCACCTTGATCAACACGCCGCCATCGGCTTCTTGCATTCGCTTCAGCCAATCCACTTCCCACTTAATCTCATCGATGAGGTCGGGGATGCCGTTGCCCGATTCGGGAATGTTGAACCGATCGGTGAAGGCTCGGGGGTTTTCTTCGTAGGCCGTCAGCAGTTGATTCACCACGGGGCCCGCAAAGGTGCTGTATTTGTTCGTATCACCTGCATCAAACCATCCCCCTCGCAAATCGCGGGCCGTGGCGGGATCATCCTTGGCACTGACCGATCGAGCTTGAGAATCCTGATTGGGGCCCAAAAAAGCCGCCCCATCTTGCCACTTCCCAGCCACAGAACCCGTTTTGTTGAAACCGGCCCGCTGGTAATAAAACACACGTGTGGCGGTTACCAGGTTTTTTTGGTAAACATTGGCCTGAATTTGAAAGGGAAATGATTGCTCGCCCCGTTCCCGATCGACCACCACATAGGTTCCCGATTGTTTCACGGTCGAAAAATCAAAATGCCAGGCCCGATCGCCCGATTGACCGTGGATTTGGCCCCCATTCCAAGGGGTAAGAGCACCCGAAAAAACCACCGCATTAGTCGAGGTATTTCGAACTTCATAAACCGATCCCGGCGTGAAGGCTCGGTTGGCATTTTCACCCCGCTGCGGAGAAGCAATCACCGCCACTTTGGGATCCTGAGGTCGATAGCCAAACTGATCCACCAAAATTCGGGGAATGGGTTCACTACCCCCCCCCGTTCCCCCGTTGAATGGCAGTGATGCCCAAGCCTGCATGGTGTATTGGAACAGCGATTGATTCGCCAAGGATTGAGACCCGAAATCCATGATCCCTAGCCCCGCTAGCAACGCTCCACTCAGCCAAACCCACTTCCAACGTTGCATCACAAACCTTTCTCCTTGGGACAGGTGCTATTAGCCAAATTTCATTACTAGGCAGGACAACTGAAATCAGAACTCTAGGTAGTTATCTCGGATCATAGTTTCCAGCCATGGTTTCAAGAAAAATCAGATCAACTATTCGAGAAAATGACTAGAATGATTCAAGATCGACCAATAATTAAAAATATTCAAATTAAATAATTCTGAAAAAGAATGATTTATTATGCTTTCAGTGTGTATCAAATTAAACAAAAAAAAACAGGAATTGAATTGATTGTAAGGCTGATCATGGTTGAACCCATGAATGGTTACTCTCAATTGGTCAAATGGGTTGAGGCTGTGGTGCTTGTCAATTCCCAAATTTTGAATTCTTTTGAATTTTAAGTTGAGTTGAGCGCGATGCTATCTGAATTAGCCTAGCCTTTCTATCATACTAATGGAAAAAGCGTCTGGGCCCTGAAGGGAGATAGTCTTTAGATTAATCTTTTTTTGAAAGCAGTCATTAACCGAATCTTCACAAATTAAATTTCCAGATTGGCATTGTTTTTTGGCACAAACTTGCTGGAAATCTCGCAATTATGCCAACGGGTTGCGATCGGGAAGGAGAAAGAACCGCCAAAAATCAGCCCTAATCCCGCCCGATCACCCCCTGATCCTCGGCAGCTTTAGGCCTTTAGGAATTCTCGTAGGGCCACCAGCTTTTCCCAGGCGGCCCCGCTCGCCAGGATTTCCTTGGCCCGAGCCACACCAACAGCACAGGCTTCCGGCGACCCGATCGGCTCAGCGATCGCCCCGGCAACTTGGAGGGCCAGGGATGCATTCAGGGCCACGGCATCCCGCTGGGCGATCGAGCCTTGACCCTGAAGCACTTGGCGCAAAATTTCGGCATTTTCGTTGGGATCACCACCCACCAAGGCAGCCGTGGGCGCGGCCGCACAGCCGGCCGCCACCGGATCCAACTCAAAGCGGGCGATCGCCCCATCGGCCAACACAGCCAGATCGGTCACATCCGCCAACCCCCCTTCATCCAAACCTTCGCGCCCATGGAGGACGATCGCCCGCTGAGTGCCCAGCCGATTCAGGGCCCCGGCCATCACCTCAATCAAATCGCTTTTGAAAGTACCGATCACCTGGCCCGTGGGCCGCAGGGGATTCACCAGGGGCCCCAACAGGTTAAACACGGTGCGCACCTTCAGGGCTTGGCGAATGGGCGCGACGGCTTTCATGGCTGGATGCCAACCGGGCGCAAACAGAAACGTGATCCCCACCTGATGCGCCGCCGCTTGGATTTGGGCAGGATCTGCACCGAGGCGAATTCCCAGCGCCTCCAGCACATCGGCGGATCCCGACTTGCTGGAAGCGGCCCGGTTCCCATGCTTCACCACCGTGACCCCAGCGGCGGCGGCCACAAAGGCGACGGCCGTGGAAATGTTGAAGGTGGAAGCCCCGTCGCCACCCGTGCCGCAAGTGTCGATCGAGGGGCTGGGCAGCGGATCGCCCGTCACGCTCACCGATTGGCTCAGCAAAACCTGGGCCATCCCAGCCAGCTCATCAGCCGTTACCCCCTTGGCCTGGAGAGCAGCCAAAATTGCGCCCGACAGGGCCGGAGCCAGCCCATCATCCAACCAAGCTTGCATCAGTTGGGCGGCCTGAGCTTGGGACAGGGAGGCTCGATCGAGCAGTTGCTTCAACAGGGTGGGCCCATCAAAGGTCGTGGCGGCGGCAGTCATAACCGAAGCTCCAGGGGCGATCGCGCGAGAAAGTCCAGTGCTAGAATACTATCCGCGCTCAAAATTCCGGGCCCCCAAGCCGAGAATCAGCCCACCAATCCCCCTTGCTTGAGGGCTGGCTAGAGGTTGATTCAGTAGCTCAAAGGCAAGCAATTGGGGTAAAGTAACAACCGCGCGGGTGTAGTTCAGTGGTAGAACGTCAGCTTCCCAAGCTGAATGTCGTGGGTTCGAGTCCCATCACCCGCTTAGTTTCTGCAACACTGCGATTTCAGGTAACCAACAAATCCCTTAGACAAATCGCTCAGATTGCTTGATCGAGTTTCCTGATCACTGCAATGGCATCATTGTGATTAATTAGCCCTGGTTAGGTGCTGCCTCAGTCTTCAGCAAAAATCCGATAACGCTTGGTCAGCAAAACTGTTTTGGGCAACACATGGTGAAGTGGGATGACGATATCTATAACACCCCAGCGTATTCGGTGACGGATGCTGCGCGGTATTTGCGCATCCCAGTTGTGACTCTGCGCTCTTGGCTTAAGGGGCGTTCCTATGCCACCCAGATTGGTCAGCAAGCGTTTGAGCCACTGATTCAGCGGCCCGATTTAGCGCTGCCCCAGCTCTCGTTCACAAACCTGGTAGAGGCTCATGTTTTGCGAATTATTCGTGAAACCCATCAGGTCAAGCTTGATAAAGTTCGCAATGCCCTAGATTACATGAGCCAGCAGTTTGACACGGCTCACCCATTGGTGATGAGACGGTTTCAAACCGATGGGGTTGATTTGTTTGTGGATCAAGTGGATCGGCTGGTTAATGTTTCCCGATCAGGCCAGCTTGCCATGCGCGAAACCTTGAAACACCTGCTGACCCGCATTGAGTGGAACGCAGAGGGAATCGCTAACCGATTTTTTCCCATCATTGAGTGGGTTCCTGAGCCAGGCACTGACAAAATTATTTTCCTCGACCCATCCATTCGGTTTGGTAAGCCGGTCATTGCAGGTCAGGGAGTGCCTACCGCTGCCATTGTTAGCCTGATTGATGCGGGTGACTCGATCGACGATGTAGCAGATGAGTTTGATTGCTCTCCTGCACAAATTAAGGCTGCCATTCAGTTTGAAGCTCAAAACCGTGCCGCGTGACTCCAGCCGATCACCCTATTTTCTTCATTGATTGGTGCCTCGGAAAGTCGGTGGCCAAGGCCCTCAGGGAAGTGGGTGCTCAAGTTGAGCATCATGGCAATTTTTTTGCCCAAAATACCCCTGACCCAGAGTGGTTGACGGTGGTGGGCGATCGGGGTTGGGTCGTGCTGACTAAAGATGAGGCGATTGGAACCAATAAGCTGGAACTGGGGGCGATCGCCCGTGCTGAAGCAAGGGTTTTCATTTTGGTGTCAGGCAACTTGAACCGTCAGCAAATGGCTGCCTTATTTGTTGAGGTGTTACCCAAATTGGAACGGTTCAGCCAGGGCAACCAAGCACCCTTCATTGCCAAAATTTACAGAGATGGCAGAGTTGAACGTTGGAAAAATCGTACCCAGTTGCTCAAGCTATTGAAGGGGAGAGAATTGCTGGATCTTTGAGAAAATTCTTTGAACATAGAGGCTCAGTCGGCCCAATGAGCGAGAATGGCGGCCACTAGTTCGCAGAAACCTTCTCCCTCAGCGCTGGGAGTGATGTGCGCCGGTTGATGGAGCAGCTCGCTGAGGTAGGAACGCACGTTGGCCACGCCGACGGAGCGGGGAAAAAGGGTCGGGTCAAATAGGCTTTCATCATTGGGGCTGTCCCCGATCGTCAGGACTTGATCGAGGGAACAACCGGGCCACAACAGTTCGATCGCCCGTTGGAGTCCCGCAGCCTTGTTTTGTTCTGGGAGCTTGATGTGGGCTTGCACGGCACTGTAGGTAAATCCCCAGCCCAAGGCCGCCAGCGATTCCCCCATGGCCGATAGGGTTTGGCGATCGATGCCCGGCAAATCTGCCAGATCAAAAGTCCAATCGGTGATTCGAAAGCGGTTATCGGGGGCCGGGCGCAGGTGGGGAAAATGATGATGAAATTCCGTTTGGAGGATGCCAAAGACATCGGCCAAGGCATCGCGATGGGCGATCGGGTCGGTTACGTCCACTAGCCATTGTCCCTCGGGTCGATCGCGCCGATAGAGCAGACCGCCGTTTTCCGCGATCGCCCCTGCGATCGGCAGGTATTCCACCAGGGCGCTAACCCAACCGGCCGATCGCCCGGTGACGATCAGGACGGGAATTCCGGCCTGTTGCAAGCGCTCCAAGGCTAGAAACAGGTGACTGGAAAATCGACCCGATCGGGTCAAGGTGCCGTCCATATCGGTGGCGATCGCCCGAAGGCCGGGAGCAAGGGCAGCGGCCATCGCCGCCAGCGAGGACTGAGGAGACAGGGGCATAGCGATCGACCCGTTTGCAAATATCGCAATGTACAGTGGGGAATGTTTTGGCCGCAAGTGGCGCGATCGCCCCATGGTCTGAATTGTCTGAACAAATTCTGATTCGGCCTTCAACGCTCCCTCAGACCGTCTAAACCCTGCAAACGTATTTAAACGTATTTAACGGATTGGCTGGACCCATGGCTACCACCGCACTTGATCGGGACGCGCATCTGTTTCACCTGGCTGCCCAGCGAGCGGGAATTCATATGCCCATTTTGCCCGCGCTCCAGGAAGCCCATGATCAGCCAACCCCAGAAGGGGAAAGGGGGTTGGGCTTAACCAGTGCGGATCAAGAACAGGTGGACAGCCTGCCGGATCAGGTGATGGAAGCGGCCCTGTTGGTGCGACGGTTAACGGATTCTTTGATCCAATCCGGTTGGAAGGCCGATCGAATTTGGCAGGTGAACGCTGGACAATATAGCCCTGAAGTGTTGGCTGTGTTGGCTCGGGGGTTTGAAGACAAAACCATTGGCGGGCCAATTCTGGCTGGTTGCTCGCTCGATCGGCTGACGGCCGCCTATCGCCAATTTTGCACCTTGGAGCGATCGACCCAGATTGCTCCCGCCAACACCGCCCTCACCGGCAGCACCTTCACCATCGATCGGGCCCTGCTCGACACGATCGAGCGTCTGCCCCAGTTCTATCAAGGCTACGTGCATCAACGGGAAGCCCTGATTGAAGCGACCCGCATTTGGCGCGGCCTGGCCACCCGGGAAGACACCTTGGTTTCCTTGGGGTTGCCCGCCTTGAACTACACCGATGCGGCCCTGGACACGGCCTTGGTCACCTTCATCCAGCGTTTGTCGCCCAACTATTCCGGCTTTCCGCACCAGCGAGAGGCCCTGTTGCGGTTGGTGCAAATTTGGCGGCAACTGGATTCACGCCAATCGGCGATCGCCTCACTCAGCGACAGCAACTTAAGCCTGTTGCCCCGTAATTACGATCCGGCCCTGCTGGCCTTTGTGCTGCGGGTTCCGGAGTTCTATGCGGGCAGCGGCACTCAGCGCAATGCGGCCACCGAAACCGTCCGCATGTGGCGAGATTTGGACAATCGCAACGCGGCCCTCACCAGCTTGGGGGTGAATCCGATTGTGTTTGCGAATCCGGCGGCCCCCGAAGCTAGCACCGCCGCCGCCCAGCTCGATCGGGAATTGCTTTCTTTTCTGCGGCGGTTGCCAGCCGCCTACCGAGCAACCCCAAATCAACAGGGCGCTTTGACTCGGTTGGTGCAACTGTGGCGCGGTTTAGAAACCCAGCAGGCCGCGATCGGCTCCCTGGAAACGGATCTGCGCACCATGCAATGGCAGGTGATGATCCTAAAACAGAACACCGTCCTCAAAAGTCAACCGGTTCAGGCTAGCGCCCTGCCGCGAAACGAAGTGGCCGCCATGCCCGCCGGGGAACTGTCGCTGATTGACTCGATCGAGCAAGGAACCCACTATCGAATCCTGACCGTGGAGCCAATCCGCGATCGACGGGAATGGTTTGTTTACCGGGGCCATGCAGACTTTTTGGAACCGGCCACCATGTTGGTGAAAACCAGTACCTTCCTCAAAACCCGCCCCTTGCAGTCCAGCAGCTTGGGAAATGCAGAAAAGGTGGCCCTGTCCCCCGGAGAATTCCAAATTCGCAGCTACGAGGATGTGGGTGATCACCTGCGGATTCGGCTGGTGAAACCCATCAATAACCGGCTTGAATGGTTCATTTTTGAAGGCCACATCACCTTGCTGAATGTGGATGACTATCCCTCGCCTCGGGATCCTCAGCCTGCTCCTGTGCCTGCTCCTGTGCCTGCGCCCACGCCAACCCCGGTTCCTACCCCTGCTCCTGTGCCCGATCGGGGACGGCGGATTCAAGTGCCCGGTCTGGGTACGGTCTGGACTCGTGACCCGATTATTCCTCGCGGTAACTTTAGTTGGGGTGAAGCCACCAAAGATGGCACGCGGATTCCCGAAAATTCCACCATCACCCAAAACATCATTGCCATGGCCCGACGAATGCAAGAGGTGCGGGCTCGGCTGGGCAATCGCACCATCACCATCACGAGCTGGTATCGGCCCCCGGCCGTGAACCGGGCCGTGGGCGGGGCCCGCAACTCAACCCACATTCGCGGCTATGGTGTGGACTTTGTGGTGGCGGGGTTGTCGCCGCGTGCGGCCCAACGGATTTTGGATCCTTGGTGGCCCGGTGGTTTGGGCTATGGCTCCTCCTTTACCCATTTGGATAATCGGGGATATCGGGCCCGGTGGAATTACACCAATTAGTGATCCAACGTTTTAACGAGTGATCCAACGTTTTAACGAGTGATCCAACGTTTTAACGAGTGATCCAACCAATGGGGATGGCAGGGGAGGCCCATCGGGTTCAGTCAAGGGATCACCCAACGGCTCCGCCAAGCAGCAGCACTTGAATTTCGCTGTGGGCGGAGATTTCGCTGGTTCCTTGGGGAACTTTGGCCAGGGCGGTGGTTCCTGCTAGGTTGATCAGGTTGCCAGAACTGTGGCTGCCTTTAGCCTGGCTAAAGACCAGTTGCCCTTCGATGATCTGCAACGACCCCCAAAGGTAAGTTTCTCGCCGCCCGGCCCCTTGCAGATCCTGAGCCGATCGCGCCGTCAGCCACTGCACCCCGTGGGGGCCCGATCGCCCCGATAGCTTCCGCAGCATGGGAGCCACAAATCGCCAACAACCCACCAGGGCCGAAACGGGATTTCCCGGCAAGCCCACATAGACCTTGGGGCCAAAGGTGGCCAGGGTCAGCGGCTTCCCGGGCCGCACGGCCACGGATTTGACGTGTATTTCGCCGCCCAACTCTGCCAAAACCGCATCCACATAGTCATAATCCCCCACGGACACGCCCCCCGTGGACAGCACCAGATCCGCTTGGTCGATCGCCTGCTCAACGGCGGCTTTCAAAGCGGCGCGATCGTCCCGTACCACCCCAAGGGTGATCGGTTCCACGCCCATTTGTTGCAAAAAGGCGATCAGGGCGTATTGATTGGAATCGACAATTTGCCCCGGTTGTAGGGGTTGGTCGATCGTGCCCAGTTCATCACCCGTGGAAAACACCGCCACCCGCGGCCGTCGCACCACCGCGACCCGATCGCACTGAGCCGCCGCCAACACCGCCAATTCAGCGGGCCCGATCGCTAACCCCGCAGGCAAAATCTGATCGCCCGATCGGCAAAACATCCCTTTTGCCCGCACAAATTCCCCAACGGCCGGCTGGCTCAACACTTTCACCCGATCGGGCCCAGCCGGTTCCGTGTCCTCTTGAATGGCGATCGCATTGGCCCCCGGCGGCATCATTGCCCCGGTGAAAATTCGCGCTGCCTGGCCGGGGCCCAAGGTTTGTTGCGGAGCCACCCCAGCCGGAATCGTTTCAATCACCTGCAATTCCGTTGGCCCTTGGGCTAGGTCAGCTTGGCGCACCGCGTAGCCGTCCATGGCGGAGTTGTCCCAGTGGGGAAAGTCCAAGCACGATCGCACCGGTTCCGCCAACACCCGACCCAGGGCCGCCACGCTGGCGATCGATTCAGTGTCAGTGAGCGGTGGCGTGATCCGTAGGGCGATCGCTTCGGCTTCTTGGGCGGAAATCATTGGTGAGTTGGGCATAGGGAGCGATCGTCAGTTTAAAACTCCCGGCCCGTGACTACAATTCCCGCAAGAATTCCCGCAAGAATTCCCGCAAGGCGCGATCGCCACCCGCCCGCCTCCACCCTGACCGCCTCAGCAGAATGCGATATCGTTGGGGTCAAGGGGTTTCAACCCCTTGTCTATGATTGTGATCTGTTACCTGCTCGCTATTGCTTTTTGATCATGCCCCGCGCTAAAGCCCAACCCAGCCCTCCTGAAACCGCCCCCGATTGGCATTACGAAACGGCCATGGCCGAGGTGGAAACGATCGTGCGGCAACTGGAAACGGGCGACTTGGATTTGGATCAAGCTTTTGATCAATTCACCACTGCGGTCGATCGCCTGCAACAGTGCGATCGGTTCCTGCGCGATCGACAGGCCCAAGTGAGCCTAGCGATCGAAACATTGGATCATCTCGATCTGGAATAGGCTAGATGGTCTCGATCGCCAAATCGCTCGTCGTTGTTACGCCGTTACGCCCCTACCCGATCGCGCCCCATTGACGCGGGCCGGCCAACGCGCAAGATTTCCTTACCCGATGCGCCTGGGGCGAGTCGATCGACGGGATTCAATCGGGGTGTTTGGGGGTGGTTCAATTTCGTAGAGCACCTGGCCATTGCGAACCGCCACAAAGGACAGGGATAGGGGGCCGGCGGTGTAAATGTCGCGGGCTGCAATCACCCGCACCTCGACGGGTTGGGTTTGAGACTCCAGCCAGCGCACAAATTGGATCAAGCCCGGCACATTTTCCACCCGGAAGCCATCGGCGGCGACTCCCGCTCGCTGGGCCCGAAACAGGGCTTGGCCCAAGGCGAGTTCCAGGCGATCGCGCAGTTCCGGTTGCGACAGGTTGGCAGGATCCAGGGAAGACATCGCCAGGGTTTCGCGACGGGTAAAGAGAATTTGATTCAGCGCCACATCCAAAACGACGCGGATGGGCGGTTCTTCGCCGGTCAGATAGTTGGCGGTGGAAATTACTTTCACGTAATATTCGCGACCATCGCGCACTTGAGAGATCACCTGCTCCACCTCTCCCCGCGAGAGAGAAATGGCCTGTTGATTGGCTCCGATGCCCGGCTGGGTTCGTTCGAGGGCGGCGCGGTTGGCGGCCACTAACAACCGCTCGATCGCCGCTTGGGTCATTTCGGGCGAGGGAATTCGCAAAATGCCGGCCGCCAACACTTCGCCCCGCCGCAGGGCCACGTTTCCTTCCCGCAGGGTCTGGGATTCTCGCTCCAGCCGCCGAACGGAAACTTCTAAGGATTGCAGCTCCGATTGGGCCGACTGAAACCGCTGGTTGGCATCTTGCAGTCGGGATTCCACGTCCTTGAGCCGCTGTTCCCGATCGCGGATTTGGACGGTGCGATCGCGGTTTTGGGCAATTAGGGTTTGATTCTGGCGATCGAGGGCTGATCGCTCATCCAAAAGGCGCGATCGATCCCCCTGAAGTTGGCGATTTTCTCCCCCAAGGCGTTGCAGGTCGCTTTGCAGGCTGAGCCGCTCGCCCTGGAGGGTTTTGATGTCGCTCAGCAGTTGCCGTGCCCGGCGGGAAACCTGGGTGAGTTGGGCCTTGGCAAGTCGGAATTGTTTATCGGCCTGGAGCAGACGCTTTTGGGCCACATTGAGGCGATTTTGGGTTTGGGCTTGCCTGGCCAGGGAGGCTTGCAGCGATCGGTTGATTTGGCTCAGTTCAGCGCGGGCCTGATCCTGTTGGACGCGGGCTTGATCCAGTTCCCGCCGGGCCCGCCCCAGGCGCGTTTGAATTTCCTCAAGTTCAAAAATGCCCGCCAAGAACAACAGGCCCAAGGTGGAGGCGGAAATCAGGCTGCCGGTCACGATCGTGACGAGGGTGGCCGTTTGGCGCGGTCGCAGGTTGAACAGGCTGAGGCGAGCTTTGCCCACGCGGGTGCCGAGCCGATCGCCCATGGTGGCAATCGCCCCACCTAACACCAAGGTGGCTAGCAAAATTAGTACATACCCGATCGTCATCGCCCTCTGTGCGATCGCTCCTTAAGCGGCCTTTGCCCAACAATCTAGGCCTTTGCAATGATAGTTTGGGCGAGGACGTTGGATGGTTAGGTAAACTGGTTCCCCAGGCTCACGGGGTTGTGTACCGTAATTTTCTTTTTGTGGATTGAGATGGCCTTGCGATCGCGCAAATCCCCAAGTAGCCGAGTCACCGTGACCCGCGTGGACCCGATCGCCTCGGCAATGGCTTGGTGAGAGAGCTTCAGATCGATCGTGATCCCATCGGAGCTGGGAACCCCAAAATCCCGGCACAGAATCAGCAAAAAGCTCACCAACCGAGATCCCATGTCGCGGTGGGCCAGGGTTTCGATCATCATCTCCGTTTGCAAAATTCGCGATGATAATCCCTGGAGCATCACCATGGCCAAGTCGGGATCATCCTTGAGGGCCTTTTCCACCCGATCGATCGGCACCGACAGCAACTCCACGGGCGTGAAGGCCACGGCGTGATAGAAGCGATCTGATCGATTGCCCGTCAGGAGCGACAACACCCCAAAAACCGTGTTTTCGCGCAGCAGGGCCACAGTAATTTCCTCGCCGGCCTCGTAGACACGGGAGAGTTTCACGGCCCCTTTCACCAAAAAGTAAACCCGTTCAGCCGGATCACCCGGGAAAAAAATCGTTTTGCCCCGATCAAACCGCTCAGTGGGCGGTGAGAAAGAATCTCCGCTCAGTTGGCGGAAAACAACGGCTAAAGGCTTGTCTACTGATAAGGGCATCTCGCTGCGCCGAACTGCCGAACTACTGAGAAACGTTATACCAAGCGCGATCGATTCGCGCATTTTTTTCGGATTTGATTTTTTGAGAGGTGGATACAAAACCCGATCTCAATCGATTAGGTTCGCGATCGCCAAGCCCAAAACTCAAAACCCGCGAAGGTCTTTCAGAAGCCCCTGACCGGTCTAAACTGATTCAGGTCACCTTCGCAGCACTACAATCTCGAACATTGTAATTCGCTCGTTGTAGCCTCTGATACGGTTTGAGTCAACAACGGGCTGCCAATCCCCATTGAATGGCAACTTTGCAACCCACCACTGCCCCATCAAGCCCCGCGCGCCCGATCGCTGACCCGATCGCCAAGGGAAACGCCCTCGGGACTCGGTGATTGGGATTTTGAGTTGGTGTTGGGATCTTGAGTTGGTGTTGGGATTTTGTGATTTGAGATTCTGTTGCTGAAATTTAGAACACCTATGCTGCTCAACCTCTCTGGAAAAAAAGCCCTCGTTACGGGGATTGCCAACAACCGCTCGATCGCCTGGGGCATTGCCCAACAGCTCCACGCGGCCGGGGCCGAAATTGCCGCCACCTATCTCCCCGATGACAAGGGCAAGGCCGAAAAGAAAGTGGCCGAGTTGATTGAACCCCTCAACCCCACCTTCCTGGTGCCCTGCAATGTGCAGGACGATGCCCAGGTGGCCGAAACCTTCACCACCATCCAGAGCAAGTGGAGCAACTTTGACATCTTGATCCACTGCCTGGCCTTTGCTGGCAAGGAAGAACTGACCGGAGATTTCAGCAACACGTCCCGCGAAGGCTTTGCCCGCGCTTTAGACATCAGCGCCTATTCCCTGACCAAGTTGGCAGCAGCAGCCAAGCCCCTGCTGAACGACAACGGCAGCATCATCACCCTCAGCTACCTGGGCAGCGTGCGGGCCGTGCCGAACTACAACGTGATGGGCGTGGCCAAGGCGGCCTTGGAAGCCAGCGTGCGCTACTTGTCCACGGAATTGGGTGAAAAGGGAATTCGGGTGAATGCCATTTCGGCGGGCCCCATTCGGACGCTGGCTTCTTCGGCGGTGGGCGGCATTTTGGACATGATTCACCACGTGGAAGAAACGGCCCCTCTGCGCCGCACAGTCACCCAAGTGGAAGTGGGCAATACGGCGGCCTTTTTGTGCAGCGATTTGTCTAGCGGGATTACGGGCCAGGTGATTTACGTGGACGCGGGCTACAACATCGTTGGAATGTAGCTGTGGAATGTAGCTGCTGGCCCCCATTCTCCACAGCCTGAGATTCATCCTGGGATTCGTAACCCATAACCCATGGGGGCTAGACGGGCGATCGCCCTTGTCTGCCCCCCCTTTGCCCGATCGCCCCTGTTGCCGTTTGCCCTCCGATCGTTCCTCAAATCATGCAAACCACCGAGCCAATTGCCGAGCCAATCACCGAGCCGATGCTCGATCGCCCCGTTATCCTCACGCCCGATCGCACCGCCCGCGTCAGCCGCAAAACCGGCGAAACCGATGTTCATGTCGGTTTGAATTTGGATGGAACGGGCCGTTGCTCTGCCCAAACCGGCGTGCCTTTTTTGGATCACATGCTTGATCAAATTGCCTCCCATGGGCTGATTGATTTGGATATCCAAGCCACTGGGGATGTGCATATTGATGATCACCACACCAACGAAGATGTGGGCATTACCCTCGGCCAAGCGCTGCATCAGGCCTTGGGCGATCGCAAGGGCATCGTCCGGTTTGGGCACTTTGTCGCCCCCTTGGACGAGGCCTTGGTGCAGGTGGCGTTGGACTTTTCCGGCCGGCCCCACTTGAGCTATGGGCTGCAAATCCCCACGGAACGGGTGGGAACCTACGACACCCAATTGGTGCGGGAATTCTTCGTGGCGGTGGTGAATCACTCGCAAATGACCTTGCACATTCGCCAACTGGATGGCATCAACTCGCACCACATCATCGAAGCCACGTTCAAGGCCTTTGCCCGAGCGATGCGCATGGCGATCGAGGTGGATCCGCGTCGTGCTGGCAAAATTCCCAGTTCCAAGGGTGTGCTCTAGTGGCAAAGGGGCGATTGATCCAAAAGCGTTGGCTTGAAAACTGGCGGGTCGGTTTGGTGCTGGCTGGGTTCCTGCTGTTGGGGGGCTTGCTGGGGGGGCTGATTTGGGGGCTGGAAACTCCGGCAGCCCAAGCGGCGGATTTTTGTCGGCCCTGGCATGGTCAGCAAATTTGCATTCTGAAAATTCAGCGCAGTGCCAAGAAACACTGGGAGTTTCGGGCCACGGTGGCGGTGGATGGGGTGGAACGGCCCCGATCGGCCTACAACTGCCGCCGCCGAATTTGGGTCGGGCTGGATGGCATCCGCCATGTGTTCGACCCCCATGGGCCCGGCGAGCTGATTTGCAGTTTGCTGAACCGGGATGATGCTCGCGAGGGTCTCAGCCGAGAATTGATGCTCGATCGCGCTCCCCGTCTCTTGCAGCCGCGCACCAATCTCAGCTCCCTCAGCACCCGATCGGGTGAAGTGGCGACCCAAACCGCCATCATCCAAACCGCCATCACCCAAACTGCCATCAATTGATGATTGATTTTTGCTAACTCTGCCAACTCTCCTGATCCCAGAGTTGAGGCAGTTTTGGCCCGGCCGATCCCCACCTCAAACAGACCCACGGTAGGCGTGAGGATTGGCCGGGAATTTTTTTGCCTTTTTCTCAAACTTTTTAAAAACTTTCTAAAAGTTTGGGATCATCAAAAAGTAGTTTGATTTGCATTTAAAACCATCAAAATTCTAGAGGGTTTCTTTTTTGACCAAAGACCATTTATGACGAATGCATGGCACAGGACGAATTGCAACAGAAAGTCTTTAAAAATTGTTTAAGATTGGTGAAGCCATTTTTCTCCATTCTTTGGGAGTGTCGCTATGACAGCTCGCGTTACCCGTGGCTTGAGTCCGCTGTCGGTGACAGCTTCGGTGACGGCTGAAGACCAGGCGCTGCTGCGGGACGTATTCCAATCTTTGACTCCGACGAGTTGCCCGCGTCACTACAACTTTCACATGCACACAACGGCCTCCGATGGCCGCCTCAGCCCCACCGATTTGATTAACCAGGCCCTGCAAATTGGTCTCAAAGGCTTTGCCATTACCGATCACCACAGTGTGAATGGCTATCTCGCTGCGGCGAAGGCGCTGCAATTGGCTAAGTCGGTGAACCCTGAGCTGGTGGTTCCCCATTTGTGGACGGGGGTTGAAATTAATGCAGGGTTGCTGGGAACCGAGGTGCATATCCTGGGCTATGCCTTTGATATCAGCGCTGATGTGATTCAGCCCTATTTGCAAGGGCGACCCGTGCGCGATGAGTATTACTACGCCGATCGAGTGATTCATGCCATCCAACAAGCGGGGGGCATTGCCGTGCTGGCTCACCCCGCTCGCTATCGCCTGGATGCCAAGCCCCTGGTTATGGCGGCGGCAACCCTAGGGATTGATGGGGTAGAGGCTTACTATGCCTATAACAATCCCAATCCTTGGACTCCTAGCCCCGATCAAACCGCCCGAGTAAAAGAGTTGGCGGAACGATTTGGGCTGCTGATGACTTGCGGGACAGACACCCACGGGCCGAATTTGCTGCTGCGTTTGTAGATCTCTAACGAGCAAATTTGGTCAAAATTTCGCCTGGGCGCTAAACTGCATTCGGCAAGGGGGCGCGATCGCATGGGTCTGAAGTGACACCCAAGACGGGCCAATGTCGATCGCCCAATCAGCCCGGCAGTTTTGGTTTGTTGGAGATCAATTTTGGTTGCTTTGCGTTTGTTTGGCGATGGCCGGAAGTCGGCCCCCGGAAAGCAAATGGCAGCCGTCGGGCTGTTGGGGCTGCTGGGATCGTTGGTGGCAGCGTTGCCAGCCCAGGCCGGGCAACTGCTGAATTGGCGGTTTGATCCGGCACGCAATCAATTGAGCTTCACGACCGATGAAGGGGTGCAGCCCCGGGCCCAAATTGTGTCGGGGCCCGATCGCCTGGCCATTGACCTGCCAGACACCACCTTGGCCCAACCGGTTCAGGAACAGCGGTTTGGGGGTATGGTGCGAGCGGTGCGCGTGGGCCAGCCCGATCGGAACACCACCCGCATCGCGATCGAATTCCAACCGGGCTATCGCATTGATCCCGATCGGGTGCGGGTGCGCAGCTTGTCTCCGACCCAATGGACGGTGGAACTGGGCGGAGAACCACTTGCCCAGCAGCCTCCCCAGCAGCTTGTGCTTCCTGGCCAGCGGAATCGCCCACAACCCACGCCTCCCAATAGCCCCAATAATTCCAACGGTTCCGATCGTCCTTGGATTCCCGGCGCATTGCGAGAGGTTTTGGAACGATCGGGCGGCAATTCCCCGATCGCTCAAGTGGAGGGGGTGGAACTGTCTGAGGGCGGATTGGCCCTGCGGGTGAGCGGCGGAACTCCTGGTATTACGGTGAACCGCAGCCCCGATCGCCGACAGATCGAAATTTGGTTAGATAACGCTTCGATCGCCAATGGGGTCGATCGACTCGTGGGCGGCCGAGCGGGCGTAACCCGTCTGATCGTCACTCCCCAACGAGGTGGGTATCCGCCTCGGGTAAGAATTTTGTTGGTGGTGGATCCGAGCAGCCCCGATTGGCAGGCTCGCGCCGAAGAGAGCTTGGTGATTGCCCAACCGATCGGCAGCACCACCGCCGTGAATCCCCCCGCTGCCAACCCGCCCACGGCCAACCCTTTGCCGCCGCGGCCTTGGCCCCGTCAACCGGACAACTCTGGCCAATCGCCTGGCTGGGTGAACGATTACCCCGATCCTCGCCTGGGCGGTTTGCCGATGTTGAATCGGCGGGTGCGCATTGTGGTGGATCCGGGCCATGGCGGTCGCGATCCCGGGGCGATCGGGATTGGGGGGCTACAAGAAAAGCAAGCGGTTTTGGATATTGGTCTGCAACTGGCGGCTCTGCTGCGTCGCCAAGGGGCCGACGTGGTTTTGACCCGCGATGACGACACCTTCATCAGCTTGGATGGGCGCACCCAGTTGGCTAACCGCATTAATGCCACCGTGTTTATTAGTGTCCATGCCAACTCAGCGGGTATTAATCGCCCGGACGTGAGTGGCGTGGAAACCTACTACCACCAGTCCGGTGGCCAGTTGGCCCAGGCGGTGCAACAAAGCATCATGCGCGCCTTTCCGTTCATGCGCAATCGCGGGGTGCGCACGGCTCGGTTCTATGTGCTGCGTAACAGTCGAATGCCCTCAATTTTGGTGGAAACCGGTTTTGTGACGGGCCGACAAGATGCGGCCCTGCTGACCAATCCCACTTGGCGATCGCAAATGGCCTGGGCGATCGCCCGAGGGACGATCGAATATCTCAACGGCCCTGGCCGCTAAGCTGTCCTCTTCAAACCATTGGGGGCGGCCAGTCCCGCCACCGCCAACCGATCGCGCAGGGCCTGGGGATCAGGTAAGGCTGACAGTTCTGCTTGGTGTTCCTGCATAAACACCAGGAGACGATGGGAAATTAAGCCCCGAGCCACCGCCAACTCGCCCAACGTTAGCCACTGGGGATTGCGTTGATAGGCCCGAGCCGCCGCAATCCAATCAAAATCAATCAACCCAGCTCGGTAAAGGGCCGCCTCGGGCTTCAGGGTCAGGCCGCCGGACGGGATTGCCAATTGCAACAGCCGCACCATTTGGGCGCTCAACCACCCTCGCTGGATCGCCACTAATTCTGGTGATGGGCTGTCACCGGCTTCCAACTCCCGGAGTTGTTGAGGGGTCAACAATCCAGCCTGTTCGCAGAGCTGGACGATCGCCGATCGCGACTGGAGATCCACCCCCGATCGCTCGCCCAACCGTGGCAAAACCGTTTCAAAAAACTGCAAAACCGGTGGCTGCACCACGCCCTTGGCTAACAGAATTTGTTCTAGGGGTAGTGGCTGGCGTAGTTCATACCACTCAATTAGCTCCTGCAATTGCCCTTCGGTTAAAAATCCCGCCTCTTGCAGCAAGATCCCGATCGGTCGGTGCAGTCGGTAGCGACCCAACAGGGCCGCCCCCAAATCCATAAAAAACGGCAAACTCTCCACCAAATAACGCCGCCAAAGACGCTTTGGCTCACAGGACAACCGAAATAGCCACTCCAAACCCACATGGCTCATCCAGCGGGGCGATCGGGGCACATTGCCCGCCTCAAAGTCGATCGTCGCCCCGAAGCCAAAGGCCACCGTCACATGTTTCAGCAAATGGCGATGGCGATAAAACCACTTTTCTTGCTTGGGTGCGCCAACTCCCACCAGCAGAACATTAGCCCGTGATTGATTAATCAAGTCAACAATCTTGGCGCATTCCACCGGGTCGCGCTCAAAGCCAAAAGGTGGTGAATAAACCCCCGTGACCATTTCGCGGCCCACCTTTTCATTGATTAAATGGCGAGCCTTTTCGGCCACTCCCTCCATGGCCCCCAGCAGAAAAATAGTCATCTCTGGGTCATAGGCATAGTATTCATAAAAAACCGGAAAGAAATCGGATCCCGAGATTTTGTCAGTGATGTGGTGGCCCATCAGCTTGGCTACAAAAATCAAAACCTGGCTATCACAAACCAAGTAATCGGCTTTGTGATAGATCGTGTCAAAAACCTCATCTCTCCGAGTTTTAACCAAATGATCAATATTGGGCGTGGTTACCCAACCGCCCCGTTTCAAATTTGCCAACAACTTCTGTTGGGAAATGTTGTCGAGCGTAATGTTCAGAATCGGAACCTTGGGTGCGATCGAGGTCATGGCAGCCTCTCCAAAATAGGTAGTTATTGAGATGTGACACTCAGAGTGATTGTGCAGTGATGAGAGATGGATAATCAGTGGCTCGAAAGACAAAAATGCTGATCGCTCCAGATATCTGGTCAAATACACTCGCTGCACTCGTGATATTCATCCACCCTTGGGGAACAGCCTCAGGGTTAATTTCCCCATTAGGTCAAAATTGGTCTAATGGCCGAATTCAATGGCTCAGTTGAACGATCCAATTTGCCTGTTTCATCCAGGGCCTAATCGCGATGCCCAATTAATAGCTGTAATGGCCTTGCCCAATGTTGGCTTGCACCCCGGATCCTTATGAAGCTATCATAATGCCCACCGTGATTGAGGGCATCAAGACCATCGTTTTTCGATCAATCATTCAAAAAGTCTTTAAAAAACTGACTAGTGAATTTCCCCAGCTGAATCGAGTCTGAATTGGGGTTGAATTAAGCCAATTGGAGATAATGGGGAAGTTCTCCTAATCTGGCAATTCTTGACTGCAGCCCTTTGCAAGCCCTGTGGTTTTAGGCAGAATGGAGCCGATTAAGGGTGTTTTGACGAGTATTGCGACTGATATTTCAGCTAGGTAAAGTGATGGTGATTGACCTATTTGGCGCAGATTTGGCGCGAATCTGGCGCTCATGAGGCTCTGAGTTGGCCCTTGGGGGTGGCGAAGGCGATTCGCTCAACTAATCACCACAAGACTCTTTATTTCTCAGGCGATCGACCTATGGCTAACTGCTTCTCAATCTGGCAACCGATGCCGCCGCTGCTGCTTGAATCTGGGGTGGTTGAGGTCGCCTTGGGGGTGGAGTGGGCCCTGTGGGGGGTGACGGGTCTGGTGTCGTTGCCGATCGCGATGTTGGCGATCGAGTGTTTGGTGGGAGGGCTGTTGCCGGGTTTTGGCCGATCGCCCTCCACGGCGGGCTGGCGACGGCCCAGGGTGGCGGTGCTGATTCCGGCTCACAATGAGGCGGCCTCGATCGGGACAACCATCCAAGCCATTCAGCCCCAGTTGCAACCGGGCGATCGGCTCCTGGTGGTGGCGGATAACTGCACCGATGCCACGGCGGAACTGGCTCGATCGGCCGGTGCAGATGTGGCGGAGCGCTTCAACACCGAGCAGCGGGGCAAGGGCTATGCTCTCGATTTTGGGGTGCGGGTGTTGGCCCAGGAGCCGCCGGAGGTGGTGGTGATTGTGGATGCGGATTGCACCCTGGAGCCGGGCAGCCTAGATCGCTTGGGGCAGTGGGCGCTGAAGCACAATCGCCCGGTGCAAGGACGCTATTTGATGGAACTGCCGCCATCGCCCAGCGCGGCGCGGCGGGTTTCGGCCTTTGCCTTTGCGGTCAAAAATTTTGCCCGATCGGAGGGATTGCGGCGGTTGGGGTTGCCCTGTCTGTTAAATGGAACGGGGATGGCATTTCCTTGGCAGACGATCGCCCAACTGCCCCTGGCCAGCGGCAATCTGGTGGAGGATATGCAAATGGGCATTGATCTGACGGTGGCCGGCTCGCCGCCGTTGTTTTGTCCCGACGCGCCCGTGACCGGTCGGTTGCCCCAGGCCGAAAGCGCCGCCACCAGCCAACGCACCCGTTGGGAGCATGGTCACTTGCAAACGATGACTTCCGTTGTGCCGCCGTTGTTGGGGCGTGCCATTCGCACCGGTAATGGCCCCCTGCTGGTGATGGGGTTGGATTTGCTAGTGCCGCCCCTGTCGTTTTTGGTGATGATTTGGGTGGGTGCGGCGATCGCGGTGACCGGTGTGGGGGCCCTGGTGGGGCGTTGGCAACCTGCAATCGGGATGGGGGTGTTGGGGTTGGTCTTGTTTGGGGCGATCGGCCTGGCTTGGTGGCGAGTGGGGCGGCCGTTTCTGTCAGCCCGAATGTTGCTGATGATTCCGATCTATGTGCTGCAAAAAGTGCCGATTTATTTGGGATTCCTGAAGCGGCGACAGACGGAATGGGTACGCACGGAGCGGGACTAGAACATCATTTTCGATATTTTCGATTTTGATACTTTCGATTTCGAGATTTTCGATCACTGTCCCCATTTCCCAATCCAAATTTTCCGAGCTATGGAGTGAGTGGGCAACGATGACCGTAACCTTGGGCGTAATTGGGGCCAGCGGGTTTATTGGCCAGCGGGTCGTGGAGATGCTGGCGCAGGATCCGAACTTCACGGTGGTGGCGATCGGGCGATCGGTGCCCAAGCGCGTGCCGGAAGGGGCGATCGCCCGGATCGCTGATGCCACCAAACCGACTTCCCTGGCCCAAGCCCTGACGGGTTGCCAAGCGGCGGTCTATTGCCTGGCCGGTAGTCCCAGTTTTGTGCGCAAAAACGCGCCCGTGGTTTACCAGGCGGCCGCCGATGCTGAGGTGAAACGATTTATCTATCTCAGCAGTGCCGTGGTGCATGGCCAAGCGCCGGCCCCCGGCACCACGGAAAAAAGCCCCCTGCGGGACAACTACCCGATCGCCTACAACAACGCCAAGGTGAGGGCAGAGTGGCGCTTACAGGCCGATCGAGCACAGACCAAAACCGAATTAGTCATCATCCGCCCCGGGATTGTTTGGGGCCCCAAGTCCACTTGGATCGAGGCTTTCGCCAATGCGGTCACCGATGGCGTGGCTTACCAAGCGGACTATGGGCGCGGCATTTGCAACAGTGTCTATGTGGATAACTTAGTTCATGGGATTGCGCTGGCGGCCGAAGCGGCCAAGGTCGATCGCGCGGCCTTTTTCATTGGGGATCAGGAAGTGGTGACCTGGGCTGACCTTTACCGCCCGATCGCGGCCGCCCTCGGTCAATCCTTTGATCAACTGCCCAACGTCAACATCGAAGCCTTTCGCCCCAGTGTGAAGGAAGAGTTGCGGGAAACACTGCGGGGAATGCGCCTGGTGGGGACACTGCTATCGGGTTTGCAAGCCCAACGCAAACGAGCCAGCGGCCAGCGGCCGCGCCCGGTGTTGTCGCCTTTGAATCAGGAGCTTTCGGCTCTCTACCGCTGCCAATGGCATTTACCCTTAACAGAGGCGGAAACCCGCTTGGGTTATCGTGCTCCGGTGTCCTTTGAGGAAGGCTGTCGCCGAACGATCGAGTGGTTGCAACAATCCAATCGGGAATCCCTGGGTCATCACTAGTTTTGCAACTCGTTTTTTTTAGCCTAGTAGCACGGCAAGTTTATTTTCACAGGTGAAGTCAAATGACTGTTAACGTGAGTGGACTGTTACTGTTACCGAATCGTTAGGCAGCAAGGGGCTTAAGCCCCTTGTTATTGCAACTGACTCCGCAACATTGCCCTAACGAATTGAGCCTGTCATGCCACTAGGGTTCCCAACCCCAGCACGCTAACCCAACTATTTCCACGCCCCTTCTTTACCGTCGCCTATGGCTGGCTTAGTCATCCAAGAAACGATCGCCTCATTGATTGAAATGGCGGAACAGGGGTCGATCGACCCGTGGGATGTGCGGGCCGTGGAGGTGTTGGATCGGTACTTGGATCAACTGCAACGGGCGATCGAACCGGTGGCGGGCCAAATGGGTAAGGCGGCCTACGATGTGCATCTGTCTCGATCGGCTCAGGCCTTTGTTTCGGCGGCCCTGTTGGTGTTGATTAAGGCGAACCGGTTGACCCTGGCCGAATTTCCACCGCTGACGGAGGGCGATGATTGGGAAGAAGAAGCGGAATCTGCCATTGAGGCGATCGCCCGTGGTCGGTTGCCCCTGCATTTGGAACAATGCCTGAAGCGGCGCGGCGTGGCTCCCCAAACCGGCCAGCGGCGCGTGTCCTTGGGCGACATGATTGAGCAATTGCAGCAGGTGGCCAGCCTGTTGGCCACCCAACCGGCCCGCCCCCGCAAAACCCGCCGCCCCAACCGCCGCCAAAAAATGCGCGCGGTGCAGCAGTTGGCGCACCAAGAAAATCTGGGGGAAGTTTCGGAGGCCTTGGCGGCATTTTTGCGCCCCTTTGGCGATCGATGGCTGAGTTTTGATGAATTGGTCGCTCAAGTCCCCCGCACGGGCCCCCAGGCAATTCCGCTGACGATCGCGCATCATGGGTCAATGGGTCAAGGTGAGCTGCTCAGTGACCAACCCACCAAGAGCGATCGGGCAGGGGCCTTTTGGGCGTTGCTGCTGCTGGCATCCCAATCGAAGGTGGAATTGGATCAAACGGAGTTTTATCAAGACCTGCGGGTGCGATCGCTGCCGGATCCTTTGCCGCCTATTCCAGACCCTTAACTCCATCTATGTCACCGCTCGATCGCCCCAGCGAACCCGACCCCACGCCCGCCGCCCGATCGCCCCATGTGGATTGGATGCGATGGCTGGCTCCCTTCTATGGCCTGTTGTTTTGCGGCATTCTTTGGCTGGCCTACACGGGAAATCTACCCAGTTTTTTAGGCAAAATTCCCCACTACGACATCCCCGGCCACATCATCCTCTATGCCATGGGCAGCTACCTGGGCCACCGCTTCAGCCGCTGGAAAACCATCCGCCTGGGCGGTCGCGCTTGGCCTCTGTTTCCCTTGGGCTTTGCAATTTGGACGGCGGCGGAAGAATGGTTACAAAGCCTGTCCCCCAATCGCACCTTTAGCGGGGTGGATTTGGTTTGTAGCTTTCTGGGCATTGGGCTGGGTTGGTGGTTGGCCAATCGCGATCGCCCGGTTCAACCCTGAAGATTCCTGGTTGGGTTAGCAACGATTGGTTAGGAACAACTGATTAGCAGCAATTGATTAGCGCCGATCGCGAATGAGCCGATCGATCGCCGCTTGCCAGTACCAATCCTCCGACTTACCCGGCATCCGCGATCGCTCAAAGGCCACCAAGCGTTCAGCGGTCGATCGCTGGTTTTGCACTAACAGCAACAGTTGCGCTTCCAGGGCCCGGCTGGGGCCGCGACTTTTGGGGGGCTTGGGCTTGGGGTCTGGGCGGGGCGGCCGCTTGGCCGCCGGGCGATCGCGCCGCGATCGGGATGGGGCTGATGGGGGTGGAGTTGATCGAGAGGACGTGGATCGCGACGAGGAAGCGGTGGACGAGGTAGACGGGGAGGGCGTAGGGCGATCGGCCTGCTGAGGTTGGGTTTTGGGAATGGTCTGGCTGGGTTCCGCCTTGATTTGGTTGAGCTGTTGCCGGGTCAGGCGATATTGACCCCCATCAAATCGAAACCCCGTAGGCCGTTCTTGGGTGACTCGCACGGGCGATCGCCGGGAAACCGATCGCCGGGGCCGGGGCGATCGGTGCCGCCACCAGCGACTGGCCGCCAGCCCTAACCCCAAACCCACCGCCCCGCCTCCCAGAATCAGCCAAGATTCCGGATTGGCCAGCCACTGTTGCACCAATTCCCAAGAGCGCGGATTCGCCATCATCCAGTCCGTATCCGGTTCCGGGCGGGCTGTCCAATTCAGTCGATCCAAATCCCGTTGCTCAATCACCTGATAGATATTGCGCACCGAAGATTCCGAAAATTGCCCCAACCGCAGCAATTGGGCCAGCTCCTCCGGAAACAGTTCCATCACGGGATGATCGGGATAGTGAATTTCCAGAGCCACATAGGTATGGACAGCCCGGGCATATTCAGCCCGTTGGGTAAACAGCCGCCCACAGGTCAACAACAACAGCGGTGCGCTGGGGTGTTCGGCACTGACCACGGCCCGATCGAGCAGAATGGTTAACCCTCGGCAAGCTTCCGGACTGGCCAGGCTGCCCGGACTGGTGCGATCCAAAATTCGGCGCACATTAGCCCGCACCGCGCCAATCAGCGCACTGTGGGGATAAATCTTGGCAAATTGCACATAGGCTCCAAACGCCTTGTTCAATTGGCGAGCCTTTTGGGCCTGTTCAGCGGTTTGATAAAGCTGACATTCCGCTAGCCGATAGCGACTTTCCACAGCCGTTGGGTCTCGATCGTCCGGAGCGGATCGATCAGCCACCTGCTGAAACCGAGGGATTGCGGCAGCACAGTTGGCTTGGTCATAGGCCGATCGCGCTGCCCTCAAAATCGGGTCACTACGCAGCCACCACTCCAGACCCAGCCCCGCAACCGCCAACACCCCCAACAGCCCAATCAGGATTTGCCCCTTGCGTTGCACGGCCACCTTCCGTTATTGAATCCTTGAGTTGTTGAATCCTGGAAATGAATTCCAGTCAAAAAGCCAGTCAAAATTGCTAGGTCAAGCGCCCGGTCGATGGCCCGGGCAACCGTCAAAAGTTTTGCTTCCAACCGGGGCCGGGCGATCGCTAGCGATAGAATGAAGTCCGAGCGCTCTGATCGGGTTTTTGATCGGGTGATGGTCTGGCTAGTTGATTTGGCCACTGGCTCAACGGTTGATTCACCCTTTCAATCATGCCAACTGGGGCCCTTTCGGGATTCTAGGCCGATCGCGCTCAAAGACCCACAGTAGGAATACTGGACGGGCCATGGGCCATGGACACTGAATCGGTCTACTGAATCGGTCTTCTGATTCAGCCGGACTCAGTTCCTCTGGGTTCATTCAACTCTGGTTCATGCACTTTCGGTTTATTAACTTCTCATCCGTCACTCACAGCAAGTTCAGCCAAGCATATGACCGTTGCCGCGCCTGCCAAGACCGAATACGAAGCCGTCATTGGTCTCGAGACCCACTGCCAACTGAGCACGGAAAGCAAAATTTTCTGTAGCAGTTCCACGGAGTTTGGAGCCGATCCCAACACCCATGTGGATCCGGTGTGCTTGGGGTTGCCGGGCACGCTGCCGGTGCTGAATCAAAAGGTGTTGGAATATGCGGTGAAGGCGGGCTTGGCGCTCAATTGTCAGATCGCCCCCTACAGCAAGTTCGATCGCAAGCAATATTTCTATCCCGACTTGCCCAAAAATTATCAAATTTCCCAATACGACCTGCCGATCGCGGAGCATGGCTGGCTGGAAATTGAAATTGTGGACAAGCAAGGAAACGCCACCCGCAAACGGATTGGCATCACCCGTTTGCACATGGAAGAAGACGCGGGCAAGTTGGTTCATGCGGGGGCCGATCGCCTGGCCGGGTCAGCCTATTCCCTGGTGGACTACAACCGAGCCGGTGTGCCGCTGGTGGAAATCGTTTCGGAGCCGGATATTCGCACGGGCCAAGAGGCGGCGGAATATGCCAAGGAACTGCGCCGAATTGTGCGCTATTTGGGCATCAGTGACGGCAACATGCAGGAGGGTTCCCTGCGCTGTGATGTGAATGTGTCGGTGCGGCCGGTGGGCCAAAAGGCCTTTGGCACGAAGGTTGAAATCAAAAATATGAACTCGTTCAACGCGATTCAGCGGGCGATCGAGTACGAAATTGAGCGCCAAATTGAGGCGATCGAAACCGGCGAGCCGATCGTCCAAGAAACCCGTCTTTGGGAAGAGGGCAGCCAACGCACCATTTCCATGCGCTCTAAGGAAGGCTCCAGCGACTATCGCTATTTCCCAGAGCCGGATCTCACCCCGATCGTGGTGTCGGAAGAGCAACGGGAATCTTGGCGTGAGGAGTTACCGGAGTTACCTGCCCAAAAGCGCCATCGCTATGAAACGGAGCTGGGGCTGTCGGCCTACGATGCCCAGGTGCTGACCGATGAGCGGGCGGTGGCGGAATATTTTGAAGCCACGGTGACCGCTGGGGGTGATGTGAAACAGGCGGCGAACTGGATCATGGGCGATATTGCCGCTTGGCTGAAGAACGAAAAACAGTCGATCGAAAACTTGGCCCTGAAACCGGCGGAGTTGGCGGAGTTGGTGGGGTTAATTGTGAATGGAACCATCAGCGGCAAAATCGCCAAGGACATTCTGCCGGAGCTGCTAACGGAAGGTGGCTCGCCCAAGGCCCTGGTCGATCGCAAAGGGTTGGTGCAAATTTCTGACCAAGGGGCGATCAAGACCCTGATCGAAGAGGTTTTGGCGGCCCATCCGGCGGAACTGGAACAATATCGCGCTGGAAAAACCAAGCTGAAGGGCTTCTTTGTGGGGCAACTGATGAAGAAGAGCGGCGGCCGCGTGGATCCGAAGCTCACGAACCAATTGCTGGAGGAGTTGCTGAATGGCTAGGCGATCGGCCGGCTGGATTTCCAAGAGTTCATCAAAATTTCAAAAAAGGGGGTGACACCCCTCGCCCTTCTGCTGTTATACTGTGCTAAGTAGATGCACCCTGATGACTGGGAGAGTCCGCAACGACTCTCCTTTTTTTTGTCAATTTTTTGCCGAATCCTGCCAGGCCAATTGGCTAAGCCAATTTCCGCCCCATGGCTTGTTGGTTGCCTGCCTGCTAGCGGCCGATCGGTGGCTGTCGTCTGCCCGAGCGAGGTTGACCCGCTGATCGTCCACTCGGGATTGGTTGGGCCCCAGGTCAATGGGCGATCGGCCCCAAAACAGGCGACAATGGATTTAGTTATTTGCCCACCCGATCGCTACGCTTTCCATGTCTGCACCATCCGCCCCATCCGGTCAGTCCAGCCAACATCGCGAGCAATATACGGTTTTCTTGGATCCGACCTTGATCAATCGGGTGTTGGAACTGACCGATGCACCTGGAAATGCGATCGAGGATGGGTTGCGGTTGTGGTTAGCCCAACAAGCGGAACCTGCGGCCCCGGCGATCGCTAGCCGTAGCCTCCCCGCCAGCACACCACCACAATTGCCGGCTAAGTTGGCAGCCCCGATTGTGCCGGAGCGCCGCAGCAAGCCCCGCATTTTGAATTTGGCTCCGCCGGTTGCCCCCGCCCCGATCGACCCGATGAACGATCGCAACCTGCCGAAGCCCCTGACTCGTCCCAATGCACCGACCCCGCGCCGATTGCCGCCGCGCCGTTCGGTCTCGGGCCCGATCGACCCGCGCAAGAGTAATGATGACGAAACGGGCTGGCTGGTTTAGGGCGGTCGGTTCAGAAAATTCGCCCTATTAGCATGGCTGCCTTAATTCGCTGGGTTAAATCACATGGCTGTTACCGTCGCCTGATCGTTAATTAGCAAGGGGCTTAAGCCCCTTGTTACCACGACTGGCTCCGCAACTTTGACCCAATGTATTCAGCCTGTCATGCTACTAGTTGGTCAGAATGGTTTGGCTGTGAAGGTCAGCCGTGAAGGTTGTCGCTAGGCGATCGAGTGAGAACCGGTTTAACCCATGCCCGGTTCCAGAGCCGTATCCCAAGGATCGGCCCAAAAATCTACCCAATCGGAGTCTGGCGATCCTTGAGTCGGAGCGGTAGTGCTCGATCGCTCACTTTGGAAATTCACGCCGCTGGTCATGGTTTCCGTGGTGGTCATGGCCGCAGTCAACCCTGGCAATTGACGGGAGGGTTCCGTTTCCGCCCGCAGTTCAGCCGTCGGCCGTGACTCAGAAGATGACTCAGAGGAAAGGATCGGCTCGATCGCGTCCGGGCCCGGTTGCGCGAACTGGGTCAATCTCCGTAAATTCACTGAGTCATCCTCAGCCTTCTCCGGAGTGGCCGGCAAGGCCCCAGAGTCGGCCAAGTCGGCTGGCGGTTGGTTGGCCATGGCTTCGACCGTGGTTGATGGTTGGGAATCCGAAGCTGACCGCCCCGCAGCGGGCACTTCCGGGGTAGCGGTTGTTGTTTTTTTGACCTGCGTCACACTGTTGCGAAACGACCAAGCGAGATAGACGGCCAACGCGTCGGCGATCGCCCGCACGTTGTCCTCTGGACGCTGGCCAGATTTGGGGGAATGCGTGCTCATCATTGCTCGATCGCCCATCATGCTTGTGATATCTCTAGTTTCACTCGGTTAGCAATCACAGATGGCGACGGCGATCGCAAACGGAGACCGATCTCAGTCATGCAGCAGCCTGTCCCCGATCGCCCAATTTCCGTGTTTTCACCACCGGTCGTAGCGATCGTCACCATCTTTTTTCCTCTTCCTACCGAAGCAGCAGACTTCCGGACTGGGGAGGGGCTGATTGTCGCCTGCGAAACTGGCCGATGATCGGTCGTCAAATCTGCCCACGCCCGCTAGGGTGCTGAGATTGGTGAAAATTCAGCGCGTTCGGGCAATTTACTGCTCAAAACTTCCAGGATTGGGGAATGAGGGTGCGATCGCGGTGGGGGATTGGTGGTTGGAGATCGGTAGTCAGGAATTCACGGGGTGCGATGCAGGGGCGATCAACCGTTCAATCAACCGTTTAACAATGGGAAAAAGTGCCCGATCGGCCCCTGGCCTTGCCCGATCGCCAGAGCATGGCGCAATGCTTGCGTGACGTAGGTTTTGGCTGCCTGGGTTGCCGCCAAGGGGGCTTGTCCCAAGGCCAAGTTCGCCGCGATCGCCGCAGACAAACTACAGCCCGTGCCGTGGGTGTGGGGGGTGTCCACGGTTTCCGTTCGCAACACCACCGGTTCATCGCCCGCAAACCACACATCCACGCCCCGTAAATCTCCCGGCAAACCGCCCCCCTTCACCACCACCGCCTGGGGCCCCAACTGCCAAATGGTTTTCGCCGCCGCGATCAAATCCGCCAAGGACTCGATCGCCCGTCCGGCCAACAATTGCGCCTCATAGCAATTGGGCGTGGCCACCGTTGCCAAGGGCAACAGCCGATCGCGCATCAGTGCCACCGCGTCATCATCAATCAACTGCGCCCCCGTGCGGGACACCATCACCGGATCCACAACCAAGGCCGGTAACGGGTCGGCCGTGAGCCGATCGACCACGGCCGAAATAATATCTCGATTCAGCAACATGCCCGTTTTGGCCGCTGCGATGCCTAAATCGATCGCCACCGCATTAATTTGGGCCACCACCGCCGCCGGAGCCAATGGGTCAACCCTGGTGACCCCCAAGGTGTTTTGGGCTGTCACGCAGGTTAAAGCACAAGCACCGTGAACACAGTGCATGGCGAAGGTTTTTAAATCGGCTTGAATTCCCGCGCCACCGCCGCTATCGGAACCGGCAATGGTCAAGGCGATCGGGGGCTGCAATCCCTGGCTCATGGTCTAGATGATCTAGGACGATCAAGATCGGGTGGGATCGGGGAGCCTAGGGATTCCGCCGCCGTTGCAGGAACTCGGGAATATCTAGCCCACCCAACATGCTGTTGCCCTTTTGGTCGCCCGTGGGGTTTGGGAGGGGCTTGGGGGTCGATCGCGGTAAACCAGTGCCCAAGCGGCCCGCCGCCGGACTGGGGGGCAAATCTGCCGAAAAGCCCGTTGCAATGACCGTGACGCAAATTTCCCCTTGCAGTCGCTCATCAATCACCGCGCCGAAGATGATGTTGGCGTTCGGGTCAACCACTTCATAGATCGCTTCAGCGGCCGCATTCACCTCATGGAGGGTTAGATCGCGACCACCCGTAATATTCAAGACCACGCCCTTGGCCCCTTCAATGCTGGCTTCGAGCAGCGGGGAGGAAATAGCCGCATTGGCCGCATCGCGGGCCCGGGATTTACCGGAACCAATACCAATGCCCATCAGCGCCGAACCGGCATCGGCCATCACCGCCCGCACATCGGCAAAGTCCACATTCACCAAACCGGGAATGGTGATGATATCAGAGATTCCCTGAACCCCTTGCCGCAACACGTCATCGGCAAACTGGAAGGCTTCTTGGACGGGGGTTTGTTCTGGAATGGCGGCCAGCAGGCGATCGTTAGGGATGATGATCGTGGTGTCCACCTGGGCTTGCAGTTCCGCAATGCCTTCTTCGGCTTGGGCCATCCGCCGCCGCCCTTCAAACTTAAAGGGCCGGGTCACCACTGCCACCGTCAGCGCACCGGCTTCTTTCGCCATTTCCGCCACGATCGGGGCGGCCCCGGTTCCAGTGCCGCCGCCCATGCCGGCCGTAATGAAGACCAATTCTGTGTTTTGCACCAGGTTGGCAATTTCTTCCCGGGACTCTTCAGCGGCGCTTTTGCCAATGGTGCGGTTGCCGCCAGCCCCCAGCCCCTTGGTTAGCTTTTGACCAATTTGCAAGCGGTTTTGGGCCGCCGATTGGGTCAGGGCCTGGGCATCGGTGTTGATGGACCAAAACTCGATGCCGGAAATTTGGCTGGCAATCATGCGGTTCACAGCGTTGCCGCCGCCACCACCTACGCCAATGACCTTAATACGGGCGATGCTTCCTGGCACGATCTCGCTTCCTTTGGCAGTTTCACCGGGCTGCATCCCGCCATCTCCATTATTCTTAAAGCCGCTACCGATATTGCTGAGGGGCAGGCCAGCACTTCCATAGGCTCCGCTGGCTCCACGGGGGTACTCGGCGGAGTCGTAGGCGGTTGGGTTGTCTTGGGCAGGCCCCAGGCGGTCATTAAGCGTCATGGGATTGGCAAGCTAAAAGGGTCGAAGGTTAGATTGTCCAACCGACAGAATTTACAGAATTTGTAGACAACTATAGGGTAAGTTGCTGAAAGTTGCTGGAAAAAAGTTATCTCAGCAATCTGGCGGCTGTTGGATCAAGGGGGCCGGGGCGTAAACGAGTGTGGGGAAGTTGCTGAGGCGGAAATCCGATCAACGGGTGGAATGCTCAGGCAATGTGCTCAGGCAATGTGCTCAGGCAACAACAGTGTTACTAGGGTGGTTTTAGCTGTTGTTGTGCTCCCTTGTCCAGAGTGGTGGATCGCATTTGGATGGCGGGTCGCTCCAAATCCCGAAAATCAATGTGATCAATTTGCCTGGGATCAAGTTGTTGCGGGAGCGATCGCATCCGCGCCAGGAGGGCCATTTGCTGGGCCCAGCGATCGCGCCCATAGGTTCCCAATTCCACGGGCCCCAATTCCGTTTGCAAACGGATCGATCGGGGGTTGCGCCAATCCACCACCTGCACGGCCACGGGCGACAGACTCAGCCAACGGTAGATAAAAGCCCATTCCCGTTGGATCGTGCCATAGTCCCCGATCGCCTTGAGCACGGGCAATTGGGGAACAGGGCGCATGGCTTGGTAGCGCTCTAGCTCAATCCAAGTGCCCTGGCTGTCCATCAGACCGATTTGGGCGCGTGGGTTGCCGCCAGCCCGTTGCACCGGAACCGTGGACTCAATCACAGCCACCGGAAACAGCTCCGTGACCTGCACCACCAACTTGGGCGGCAACAGTTGGCGAGTGACTTCCGCATGGGCCACGGGGCCCCTGGCCCGCAAACTGGCGGCAATCACTTGGGGCTGGAGTTTCCACAAAGATTGGGGATAGCTGATACCCAGGAGCGATCGCACGTGGTCATCGCTCAGCATCCGATTGCCCAGCACGTCCACCTGTTCGGGCCCCCGAATCACCCAAGGGGCAGACGTAACCAAGCTGGCCGTCGCGATCGCCACCAACCCCACCGCCACCAAGCGCCAACTCCGCCGCGCAATTTTCCAGTGGCGACGACGGCGAAGGTGCGATCGCCGCAGATCCAAGTGGCGGCGAGACAAGGGAACAAGCGGATCCAGGTCTGGATCCGGCCCGTCATCTGGCCCGTTAAACATCTGGCCCATTTAACTGATCTGTTTTATGTAATAGCGTCTGGAATAGTGTCCTGAATAATGGCTTCCTGCAAGGGATTGCTGATTTCTCCTGAGCTTCAGTGGCCAAGACCCCCAACCCCAATTCAAAATGGGGCCCTTTAGAATAGTTGCCGCTGCTCGCCATGCCCACCGCAGCAGCAACCCAGGACAAACTGCACAACTTCAATCAATTTCAAGATTTCAGGACAAGATTTCAGGAATAGATTTCAGGGTGAATGCCGGTGTCCCTGTACTTTGATCGCTAGGTTGGTCATGATGGTTGCATCGTAGCCCTAGTCCAAGTCGATTGTTGCTGTTTTCTTTGGCCGATATTTCTCAGTACCATGGCAATTGACGATATATCCCGCTTCTTTAAGGCCTGTAATCCTTCCTATACGCTCGATCTCGCCAAGCCGGAAGATCGAAAATACTATATTGATTTCTCGAATGTGCGCGGTGGCAATATCATCGGTGAGCTGAAACGGACGATCGTCCGAATTTCTCCCGATGTGCCCACTTGTCAGCTTTTTACGGGACACATTGGCTGTGGAAAATCCACGGAACTCTTGCGGTTGAAAGCTGAACTGGAGCAAGAGAATTTCCATGTGGTCTATTTCGAGTCTACCCAAGACTTAGACATGGCCGATGTGGATATTAGTGATATTTTGTTGGCCATTACTCGCCAGGTCAGCGAAAACTTAGATGCCGTCGGCATTAAGTTGAAACCCAGCTATTTTGCCAATTTGTTCCAAGAGGTTTCAGATTTTCTGCAAACCCCGATCGAACTGGGTGCTCAGGCGGAGGTTTCCCTAGGAATTGCCAAAATTACCGCCAAAACCCAGGACAATCCCAAACTACGCAGCCAATTGCGGCAATATCTGGAACCGCGAACGGAGGGAATTCTGCGGGCCATTAACGAGGAAATTATTCAGCGGGCCACCCAAGAATTGCTGCGGCGCGGCAAGAAGGGCCTAGTGGTGATTGTGGATAACCTTGATCGGGTGGATAGCCGCACCTTACCCTCGATCGGGCGACGGCAACCGGAATATTTATTTATCGATCGCGGTGCTCAGCTCCGGCGAATTAATTGCCATTTGGTCTACACCGTTCCCCTTTCGTTAATGTTTGCTGACGAATACGAAGCGATGAAAAACCGCTTAGGCGGCGGTTTGGCTCCCAAAGTATTGTCAATGATTCCGGTGCGGACTCGGAATGGGGAACCCTTTGAACCAGGCATGGAAGCCTTGCGATCGGCTGTTTTGGCGAGGGCTTTTCCAAACCTTTCTCCCACCGAAGCACTCAGCCATGTCAGCGAAGTTTTTGAAGACTTGGAAACCCTAAATCGTCTTTGTCGGGTCAGTGGTGGTCACCCCCGAAGCCTGTTAGGATTACTCTATCGCTGCCTACAGCAGGAAGACCCTCCCTTTGCTCGGGCGAACTTGGAGCGCGCCATTCGCGACAGTCGGGACGATCTCACCCTGTCGATCGATGACATTGAGCGAGAGCGCCTTTTCCAGGTTGTCCGCGAACAAAGTGTGCGTGGCGAGGACAGCTACCAAATGCTGCTGCGGACTCAAATTGTTTACGAGTACCGCGATGCCCAGGGACGGTGGTTTGGCATCAACCCTTCCCTTGAAGAAACCGATTGGTTTCAAGCTTGGCAGCAACAAAACCGCTAACTCCCAGATGATCGCCGCCTGGGCCTAACCCATCCACCCAGGCGCAATACGTAGCAGTCATGCGACTGTTCCCAAAGAGGAGCGTTAAGCCATGGGCCCCAAAGTTCCAGGCGGTCTCGCCAACGCCAATGAGCGATCTGTTGCCATTTTGGCCAGAACTCTGTTGCACCAGCAGGGAGAATTTGCCCTGATTCTGGCGCACTGCAACGATCCAACGGTTCAGCGTTGTGCCACTAATCGCTTACGCGAGATGCTGTCCTTGGAGGTCGGGTGCTTGCAGTTGCCCACCTCCGCCCGATCGCTCTTGTCACCCATCCAGAATCTCTGTCGCCAACACCCACCTCAAGCTCTGGTGGTTACCGGGCTGGAAACCCTAGAAGAACTGGATGATCTGTTGGTGGCCACCAATCGGGCCTTCAACGCCTTTACTCATCAGTTTCGATTTCCCATCATTTTGTGGGTCAACGATCGGGTAGTGCGCCACCTAGCCCGCTACGCCCCCGATCTCAAAAACCGCACGCCCACCAGCATTCGCTTCTTTGAGCAGCAGCCTCAGCCTCTCGCCTCAGTGTTGAGCAATTAGCGCTTCCCTGCTCCAACAAGTTGGATTTTTTTTCGGAATTTTCCTGTAATTTCCTAGATTTTCCCGATTTTACGCAAAATTTGTAGAGCTATACTGCTGGGTAATCTCCTTGGTACCCCATGACATTGGATCAGTGCCTTGTCAGTGCTGAGTGCTGGGAAAGTTTCTGCGCAGCACTTTTCTGCTATTCCCGAGATTTTCCTGATTTTACGCAAAATTTATAGAGCCGCATTGCTGAGTGATCGTTGAGTGATCTCTTAAGTGCCCTAAGACACTAAATCAATATCCTGGCAGTGCCGAGTGCTTGAGGATTTGTCGTGCGTCTTGAATGGATTGAGCCGATCTCCTGGTATCACTTATGACCACTGCCACTCGAGTATCCGAACAGTCAATACCCAATATTCCGGGCTACACAATCACCGAGCAGCTCTACAGAGGATCGCGAACGGCCGTCTATCGAGCTGTCCAGGATGGTGATCAGCGATCGGTGGTGTTGAAAATCCTGCTGTCGGACTATCCCACCTTTGGTGAACTGGTGCAATTTCGGAATCAATACGCGATCGCCAAAAACCTCAATCTGTCTGGCATTATTCATCCCCTAACTCTTCAGCCTTTCGGTAATGGCTATGTACTCGTGATGGAAGATTGGGGAGGATTGTCTCTCAATCAATACCTACAGCAGCACAGGCTTAATTGGGTCGAAGTGCTCAAGATTGCATTACAATTGACCACCATTTTGCACGATCTGCATCAGCAGCGTGTTATTCATAAAGATATTAAACCCGCCAATATTCTGATTGATTCCGCATCGAAAGAAGTAAAGTTAATTGACTTTAGTATTGCTTCTTTGCTACCCAAGGAAACTCAAGAAATTCAAAATCCCAACATTCTAGAGGGAACTTTAGCCTACCTGGCTCCCGAACAAACTGGGCGCATGAATCGTGGCATTGACTATCGAGCTGATTACTACGCTTTGGGTGCGACGCTATACCAGCTATTAACGGGTCAATTGCCCTTCATTGCCAACGATCCCTTAGAAATTCTGCATTGTCATATCGCCAAAACAGCACAGCCAGTGGATCAGGTGAACCCATCAGTACCCGAGATGGTGGGGGCGATCGTGGCCAAGCTGATGGCTAAAAACGCTGAGGATCGATATCAAAGTGCCCTGGGTCTTCAGTATGATTTGCAGCAATGCTTAAGCCAATGGGAAACAACAGGAACGATTGCATTATTTGAACTGGGACAACGAGATCTGAGTGATCGCTTCCTAATCCCTGAAAAGCTCTATGGTCGTGAGAGTGAAGTACAGATTTTGCTCAAGTCTTTTGAGCGAGTTTCCCAAGGCGCGTCAGAACTGATGCTAGTGGCGGGATTTTCGGGGATTGGTAAAACGGCTGTTGTGAATGAAGTCCATAAGCCAATCACTCAGCAGAAGGGCTATTTCATTAAAGGGAAGTTCGACCAATTCAATCGCAACATTCCCCTATCAGCATTCGTGCAAGCTTTGCGGGATCTGATGGGGCAACTGCTCTCAGAATCCGACAGTCAATTAGCCGAATGGAAAACTCAAATCCTCAAAGCTGTTGGTGAAAACGGCCAGATCTTGATTGAGGTGATCCCGGAGCTGGAGCAGGTCATTGGTCAGCAGCCCGCAGCCCCAGAGCTTTCGGGAACCGCAGCTCAAAATCGATTTAATTTACTATTTCAGAAATTTATTCAGGTTTTTACGACCATTGAGCATCCGTTAGTGATTTTTCTAGATGACTTGCAGTGGTCTGATTCTGCTTCGCTGCAATTGTTGAAAGTGCTCATGGAAAGCAGTGGCTATCTGCTGATGTTGGGTGCTTATCGAGATAACGAAGTCTCACCAGTTCATCCCCTGATGTTGACGATCGGGGAATTGGAAAAAGCGAACTTAACCGTTAATACAATCACTTTGTTGCCACTGAACCTAAAGCATACCAATTGCTTGGTGGCGGATACATTGAGATGCAGCCAAGAGCTATCAAAGCCACTGACTCAACTGGTCGATCGTAAAACCCAAGGGAATCCCTTCTTTACGACCCAATTTCTGAAAGCGCTTCACGAAGATGGGTACATCGTCTTTGACCGTGATCAAGGCTATTGGCAATGTGATATTGCTCAAGTCAATGCTCTGGCGCTGACGGATGATGTGGTGGAGTTTATGGCGTTGCAGTTGCAGAAACTGCCGACAGCGACGCAAGAGGTCTTGAAATTAGCAGCTTGTATTGGCGCACAGTTTGATTTGCAGACTCTGGCGATCGTGGCAGAGCAATCCCAAACGGAAGTAGCCACTTGCCTATGGAGAGCATTGCAGGAAGGATTAATCATTCCGATCACTCAGGTTTACAAGTTTTTTCAGTCTGAGGAAGTTGAGCAGCTTGAAGCTCAGAATTATGCCAACCCAGCCTATCGATTCCTGCACGATCGGGTGCAGCAAGCGGCCTATTCTCTGATTCCCAGGGATCAAAAACAATCAACTCATTTAAGCATTGGTCGATTGCTATTAGAAAGCACGAGCATTGAGACTCTGGAATATAGCATTTTCGATATTGTGAATCACTGGAATCAAGCTCTGGATCTGATCTTGGTCAGTGAAGCAGATAGGATGAGCCTCATTCACCTGGATATTTTGGCCGGCCGGAAAGCAAAAAACTCCATTGCCTATGATGCAGCACTTGGCTATCTCAAGATTTCTATTTCTCTACTACCTCCCAATATTTGGAGTTCTCAATATAACTTGGCTCTCGATTTGTATAACCTCGCCGGAGAAACGGCTTACCTTTCGGGAGATTTTATATTGATGGAGCAGTGGTTATCTGTTCTACTCAATCAGACTACCAGTGTACTAGACCAAATTGATGCTTATCAGACAAAGATTCAAGCATATACCGCCCAAACTCAACAGCAAGAAGTTGTCAATCTTTCGTTACAAGTTCTTGAAAAATTGGGAATTAACTGTCCAGAGAAACCCAGCCCAAAAGCAGTAGATCAAAGCTTCACAGATCTACAGACTAAGATATTTCGTCTGGTAAATAACTCGATTGAAGCTCTTAGTCAACTGCCAAGAATGACAGACAAAAAATGGTTGGCTGTGGTTCAAATTCTTCAATGTGCTGTCCCTACAATCTATCAAATTAACGCACCATTGTTTCAGATAATGGTCTTTAAGCTCATTGATCTATCTTTGGACTATGGAAATACTGCTTTTTCATCATTTGGCTATGCTTGCTATGGACTTTTGCTTTGTGACAAAAATCAAATAGAAAATGGATATCAATTTGGACATCTTGCGGCGATCTTAGCTGAGCAATTTAATGATCGCAAAATTCAAGTTAGAACCATGTTCTGTGTTAGTGTGTTCATTAATGTTTGGAGAGATCATATCGATGACGTAGTTGCATTGCTGAAGAACGTACACCAATGGGGAATTGAGCAAGGTGAACTCGAGTTCTCTGGGTACGCAATGTTTCATTATTCATTTTGCTCTTATTTTTCCGGAATCAACTTGAGTTCACTCAAAGAACAATTGGCTGATGGTGTTGAAATACTGAAAAGCTTGAACCAAGACTCGTCCATGAATTGGACTCAATTTTACTTGGAGTCGATTCTGTCATTACTACAAGAAAAACACGTTAATACCCCAAACGTGCAATCTGATCGGGCTAATACTTTGGAACGTCTCGGTCAACAACAAGACTTTCACGGATTATTTCATGCACTTTTAAATCACGGTAGCTTATTTTTCTTGATGGGGTATATTTCTGAATCACAAGAAGCCCTACAACATGCAGAAAAGCATCTAGATGCTGTGACAGGTAATATCGCATTATCAATATTTACATTTTATGATTATCTAACCAAGGTTGCATCTTATTTTGATTTGAATAGTTCTGATCAATCTAGCATGTTAAAAACATTAAATGACAGGAAGCTGAGTATGCAACAATGGGCGATTCACGCCCCAAATAATTATCAGCATAAATTTCATTTAATGGAAGCTGAATATTATCGGATATTGGGTGAATTCTATAAAGCAATAGAGTATTACGATCTTGCCATTGTCGGAGCTAAGGAAAATAGATACCTTCAAGAAGAAGCTCTCGCCAATGAACTCGCTGCTAGGTTCTATCTCGATTGGGGTAAGGACAAAATTGCCGCGATTCATATGCAAGAAGCCTATTACTGCTATTCTCGCTGGGGCGCGAAAGCTAAAGTTGCAGATTTAGAAGAACGTTATCCTCAATTATTGCAACCCGTTTTGCAAGCAACCAGCCAGCGCTTGACTATCTTAGATACCTTCTCAAGTCTTACTACTCCTGCCTATTCAATTCATTCTACGCCTCGCACACATTCTTCCAGCAACATTAACCAGACTCTGGATCTGTCTACTCTGTTGCAAATTGCTCAAACCTTTGCTAGCACGATCGCCCTGGATGAACTCCTACAAACGCTAGCTCAGACGATGCTTGAGAACTCTGGTGCAGACCGATGTGCTTTGATGCTTTGCGAAGAGAATCAATGGCAAGTGCGAGTAATAGCAGACCTAGAGCGAGTAACTTTGCAGTCTGCATCGCTCGACAATAACCTAACGGTTCCTGTGAAGCTTATTCAATACGTAAAAAACACTGCAACGATGGTGATGGTTGATGATCTCAAAACTGATCTTCCAGTGATTGGTGATTACCTGAATCAGCATCAGCCGAAGAGTGTTCTATGTTTGCCGATTCTCAATCAAGGAAAGCTACGAGCTATTTTGCATTTGGAAAATCACTCCACTAGCGGCGTATTTACGAGTGATCGCATTGCAGTGCTCAACTTTCTTTGCACCCAAGCGGCAATTTCTCTGGAAAATGCGCGACTCTATCAACAATCTCAAGAATATAGTCAACAGCTAGAGCAATCTCTCCACGAGTTGGACAATACCCAATCCCGTTTTCATAATCTAGTGGATAACGTTCCGGGGGTAGTGTATCAGTTCCTCATGAAAACTGATGGCTCAGTATCAATGCCCTATATCAGCAACGCTTGTTATGACCTGTACGAAGTTACGTCCGAACAAGCGATCGCCGACGTACGCATTCTCATGAATATGACACATCCAGAGGATGTTGAACTGTATCGTCAAACGATTGCTGATTCAGCTCAAGCCTTAACACCTTGGCGGTGGGAGGGAAGAATTATTACCCCATCTGGAAAAGTTAAGTGGATTCATGGAGAATCACGCATTAAAAAACTGGCAGATGAAACGTTGGTTTGGGATGGACTTTTGTTGGACATCAGTGAGCAAAAAGCTGCATCACAAGAGCGCGAAGCGGCAGAGGCTTCGTTGAGGGATTTTCAAGAGAGGCTGACATTTCTGATTCAGCAAACACCTGTTGGCATTATTGAATGGAATGACCAATTTAAGGTGGCGAGCTGGAATCCATCCGCTGAAAGAATATTTGGTTATCTTGCAGAAGAAATGCTGGATCACCACGCAACTCAGATTGTTCCAGAATCGGATAGACCCCTTGTAGCTGAAGTTATGACAGCATTGCTGGAACAAAGGGGGGGATTCCATAGTTTAAATCAGAACATTCGGAAGGATGGAACGATCATCACGTGTGAATGGATCAATACGCCTCTGGTAGATAATGAAGGGAAGGCTATTGGCATCTTTTCGATGATTCAGGATGTTAGCGATCGAATTTTGGCTGAAGCTGTAATTCAGCAAAAGTCTGAAGATCTAGAACGTACATTGCAGGAACTACAAAATGCTCAGTTGCAAATGGTGCAGAGCGAGAAGATGGCTTCTTTGGGGAACCTAGTGGCGGGTGTTGCTCACGAGATTAATAACCCGATCGGCTTCCTGAATGGCAGCATCAATAATGGTAAAGAGCATGTGCAGGACTTGCTGGAACACCTAGCCCTGTATCAACAGCATTATCCTAGTCCCACTCCTCCGATTCAAGATCACGCTGAAGATATTGATTTGGAATATGTTTGCGAAGATTTGCCCCAACTCCTGAATTCAATGCAAGGGGCAACCGATCGCATCAAATCGATTAGTACAAGTTTGCGGACTTTCTCCCGTGCGGATACGGAATATAAGGTCAGCGCTAACCTGCATGAAGGGATTGATAGCACGCTGCTGATTCTGAAATATCGGCTCAAGGCGAATGCTAATCGGCCGGCGATCGAGGTGATTACCAACTATGGCGAAATACCATCGATCGATTGCTTCCCGGGACAGCTCAACCAGGTATTTATGAACATCCTGGCTAATGCGATCGATATGTTTGATGAGCTGGCCCAGGGGCGATCGTTCAAAGAATTAGAGGCACATCCTCAACAGATCACCATCAGCACAACTCTGGTAAACAACCAAGTGCAGATTGCCATTCGGGACAATGGCAAGGGGATGGATGCAGAAGTGCAGTCAAGAATCTTTGACCATTTATTCACCACAAAATCCGTAGGTAAAGGCACAGGGTTGGGTCTCGCGATCGCCCAACAAATCGTAGTGGATAAACATAGCGGCAGTTTAACCGTTGAGTCTGAGCCAGGACAAGGCGCTGCATTTTTGATTCGACTGCCGATCAAGTCATAAGTTCTATTACGCAATACTAAGCTGTTATATCGAGATAAATTACGTCCGTAAGTCATGTCATATTAGGCACTTCAAGGTTGTCGTATTATCAGGAGGGAGCCTTATACTGAAAAGTAGGTTTTCTTCTTAACCACATCCATGTCCCCCCTCACCAGCTCTTCATCCCGGCCATTGCCTGCAATTGCTGGCTATACGATCATTGAGCAACTTTATTGGGGATCGCGAACGGCTGTCTATCGAGCTGTCCAGGATGGTGATCAGCGATCGGTGGTGTTGACAGTCTTGCTGTCGGACTATCCCACCTTTGGCGAACTGGTGCAATTTCGGAATCAATACGCGATCGCCAAAAACCTCAATTTTCCTGGCATCATTCACCCCCTGACTCTTCAGCCCTTCGGTAATGGCTATGTGATGGTGATGGAAGATTGGGGAGGATTGTCTCTCAATCAATACCTACAGCAGCACAAGCTTAATTGGGTCGAAGTGCTCAAGATTGCCCTGCAACTGACCACCATTCTGCACGATCTGCATCAGCAACGCGTTATTCATAAAGATATTAAACCTGCCAATATTTTGATTAATCCCGAATCAAAAGAAATTAAATTAATTGATTTTAGTATTGCTTCTTTATTACCTAAAGAAACTCAAGAAATTCAAAATCCAAATATTTTAGAGGGAACTTTAGCCTACCTGGCTCCCGAACAAACCGGGCGTATGAATCGCGGCATTGACTATCGAGCTGATTACTATGCCTTGGGTGCGACGCTATACCAGCTATTAACGGGTCAATTGCCCTTCATTGCCAACGATCCCTTAGAAATTCTGCATTGTCATATCGCCAAAACAGCACAGCCAGTGGATCAGGTGAATCCGTCAGTGCCTGGGATTGTAGGGGCGATCGTGGCCAAGCTGATGGCTAAAAATGCTGAGGATCGATATCAAAGTGCCCTGGGTCTTCAGCATGATTTGCAGCAATGCTTAAGCCAATGGGAAACAACAGGAACGATTGCATTATTTGAACTGGGACAACGGGATCTGAGCGATCGCTTCTTAATCCCTGAAAAGCTCTATGGTCGTGAGAGTGAAGTACAGATTTTGCTCAAGTCTTTTGAGCGAGTTTCCCAAGGCGCGTCAGAACTGATGCTAGTGGCGGGATTTTCGGGGATTGGTAAAACGGCTGTGGTGAATGAAGTGCATAAGCCAATCACTCAGCAAAAGGGCTACTTCATCAAAGGGAAGTTCGACCAATTCAATCGCAACATTCCCCTATCAGCATTCGTACAAGCTTTGCGGGATCTGATGGGGCAACTGCTCTCAGAGTCTGACAGTCAACTAGCCGAATGGAAAGCTCAAATCCTCAAAGCTGTTGGTGAAAATGGCCAGGTCTTAATTGAGGTGATTCCAGAGCTAGAGCAAGTCATTGGTCAGCAGCCCGCAGCTCCGGAACTGTCAGGAACCGCAGCCCAGAATCGATTTAACTTACTGTTTCAGAAATTTATTCAAGTTTTCACGACTGCCAATCATCCCTTAGTAATCTTCCTGGATGACTTGCAGTGGTCTGATTCCGCTTCGCTGCAATTGCTGAAAGTGCTCATGGAAAGCAGTGGCTATCTGCTGATGTTGGGTGCTTATCGAGATAACGAAGTCTCACCAGTTCATCCCCTGATGCTGACGATCGGGGAACTGGAAAAAGCGAACTTAACTGTTAATACAATCACTTTGTTGCCACTGAGCCTAGAGCATACCAATTGCTTGGTGGCGGATACGTTGAAATGCAGCCAAGAGCTATCACAGCCACTGACTCAATTGGTCGATCGTAAAACCCAAGGGAATCCTTTCTTTACGACCCAATTTCTGAAAGCGCTTCACGAAGATGGGTACATCGTCTTTGACCGTGATCAAGGCTATTGGCAATGTGATATTGCCCAGGTCAATGCCCTGGCCCTGACGGATGATGTGGTGGAGTTTATGGCGTTGCAGTTACAGAAGCTGCCGACAGCGACGCAAGAGGTCTTGAAGTTAGCAGCTTGTATTGGCGCGCAGTTTGATTTACAGACCCTGGCGATCGTGGCAGAGCAATCGCAAACGGAAACAGCCACCGTCTTGTGGAGAGCTTTACAGGAAGGACTAATCATCCCAATCACTCAGGTTTACAAGTTTTTTCAGTCTGAAGAAATCGAGCAGATTGAAGCTCAAAATCATGCCAATCCAGCCTATCGATTCCTACACGATCGAGTGCAGCAAGCGGCTTATTCTTTGATTCCGCAGGTACGAAAGCAAGCCACTCATCTTAAAGTTGGACAGCTCCTGCTGAATAGTACGCCACAAGAAGAATTAGAAGTCGCAGTTTTTGACATTGTCAATCATTTGAATATAGGAATTGACACTGATCCATATTCTGTATCGGTGATTCAGTTAGCAGAATTAGCACTTTTAGCGGGTATGAAAGCCAAGATTTCGGTCGCTTATCAAGCGTCCATTGAATACTTTAATATTGGACTTCAGCGATTATCTCAAGAAATCTGGGACTCCCACTATCATCTCATGCTAAATCTCTATCGGGAAAAAGCAGAATGTAGCTACCTTGTTGGTGAATTTAGTACTTCAGAAACTTTACTAAACTACATTTTAGAGTGGATTACAGATCCTTTAGATACAGCTCAAATTTATAGCATTCTTATGACGCAGCGAATGACCTTGGGAACAAATATGCTATCTAGCGTTGAAGCAGGGATTAAAGGTTTAGCTGTTTTAGAAATGGTATTGCCAACTGATGAAAATGAGTTGAAATCTTTAGTAGAGGTAGAGCGGCAACAAGTTCAAACTAATATTTCTCAAGTGCCAGTTCAAGCTCTGCTAAATTTACCTGAAATGACCGAACCAGTTCAGCAGAGTTGCATGAAGCTTCTAGCAATTTTGTATTCAGCTTCTTATTTGGCAGGTAATCAACTGCTGAATTTGCTAACAACTCTGCGCATGGTGAACCTATCCCTCAGGTATGGACGAGCAGAAAGCTCCAGCTTTGCTTATTGCTGTTACGGCATGATGTTGGCATTTGAAGGAAATTATCAAAGCGCTTATGAATTTGGCAAGGTCGCTTTAGATATTGACCGCGTGTTTAAAAATACTCAATTTATGGCCAAAAACAATAACCATTTTGCTCACATTATCAACCCTTTTTCGCGGCCTTTAGCAGAGAATATACCACTCTATAAACAATCGGCTGAGCTGTGTGCAGAATCGGGCGATTTAGTTTTTGGGGCATGGGCAATTATTTTCTTGATTTGGTCTCATCTTTTGAAAGGAACTCCTCTGCTTTCTGTACAAGAAGAAATTCAAAAATATCTCGGCTATGTTGAAAAAACAAATGATCAAAATATGCTGTGTGTTTTTCAACTTCAAAGACAGTTTGTACGAGAACTAATAGACGATGTAACTGAGGACAAGATCCTAACAGCACCTGGCTACTTTGAGCATCCATTTTTTCAGTTATGGCAACAAAGTCACTTTAACGTTGCTATTAGTTGGTATGGCTTTTTGGTTTTACAGCGAGCTTACTTTAAAGGTGATTATGCCCAAGTTTTAGCAATATCAGAAACTTTGCAAGATACATTGCCTGCAAACATGGGATTTTTTCCCATCATCATCTACCATACTTATTATCCCTTGAGTTTGACAGCCATCTATGCTGATGTGAACGAAGAAACTCAATTAGCTTACTATCAACAAATTCAAGAACATCAGAAATTATTAGAAAAATGGGCTGAGGCTTGTCCTAATAATTTTTTGCACAAATACTATTTAGTTACAGCAGAGCTTGTTCGTTTGAGTGGAGATCGCAGTTCAGCAGTTGATCTATATGATCGCGCCATCCTACTGGCTCAAAAAAACGAGTTCATTCAAGAAGAGGCTCTCGCCAATGAACTTACTGCTAAGTTTTACCTTGATTGGGGAAAGGAGAAGATTGCTGAAAGTTATATGCAAGAAGCTTACTATCACTATGCTCACTGGGGAGCCAAGGCTAAAGTAAATGACTTAGAGGAACGCTACCCCCAGTTATTGCAGCCCATTTTGCAAGCTGCAAATCAACGCTTGACTGTTTTAGAAACACTATCGAGTCTTAGTGCTCCTACTTACTCAATTCATTCTACGCCTCACACCTATTCTACCAACAATATCAATCAGACTCTAGATTTAGCTGCATTGCTACAAATTTCCCAGACTTTCGCCAGCACGATCGCTCTGGATGAACTGCTCAAAAAGCTGACCCAAGCCATGCTTGAAAACTCTGGAGCAGATGGATGTGCCTTAATGCTCTGCGAGGACGATCGATGGCAAGTTCGGGTGATGGCAAATGCAAAACAAGTAGCACTGCAAGCTGTGCCGCTAGAAGATAACTCTACGGTTCCTACCAAACTGATTCATTACGTAAAAAACACTTCAATGACAGTGGTGGTTGATGATCTCAAGACTGAGCTTCCCGTAATTGGCGATTACCTCGTTCAACATCAACCTAAGAGCGTATTGTGCTTGCCAATTTTCAGTCAAGGAAATTTAAACGCTATCTTGTATTTGGAAAATCGATCAACTAGTGGTGTATTCACGAGCGATCGTATTACAGTGCTCAACTTCCTTTGCACCCAAGCCGCAATCTCTCTGGAAAACGCCCGACTCTATCAACAATCTCGCGAGTATAGCCAACAGTTAGAGCGATCGCTGGATGAGCTGAAAATTTCTCAATCTCGCTTCTATAATCTCGTAGATAATGTTCCTGGGGTGGTATATCAATATTTGATAGCTCCTGATGGTTCGATGTCAATGCCCTACATTAGCAATGATTGTTATGACCTTTATGAAGTTACTGCTTCTGAAGCGATTGCTAATGTGCAGATCCTCATGGACATGGTGCATCCAGAAGATGCTGAATCTAATCGTCAGTCAGTGGCAGATTCAGCTCAAAACTTAACTCCCTGGCAGTGGGAGGGGCGAATTGTGACTCCTTCCGGAAAAGTTAAATGGATCCGTGGCGAAGGGCGAGTAGAAAAACTGCTTGATGGAACTTTAATGTGGGATGGATTATTGCTAGACATCAGCGATCGAATCTTGGCTGAAAATACAATCAGGCAGAAATCTAAAGACTTAGAAAATACCTTGCAGGAACTAAAAAATGCTCAATTACAGATGGTTCAGAGCGAAAAAATGGCATCGCTAGGAAACCTAGTGGCGGGTGTTGCTCACGAGATTAATAATCCGATCGGCTTCCTGAATGGCAGCATCAATAATGGCAAAGAGCATGTGCAGGACTTGCTTGAACATCTAGCCCTATATCAGCAGCATTATCCTAGTCCCACTTCCCAGATTCAAGATCACGCTGAAGATATTGATTTGGAATATGTTTGCGAAGATTTGCCTCAACTCCTGAATTCAATGCAAGGGGCAACCGATCGCATCAAATCGATTAGTACAAGTTTGCGGACTTTCTCCCGTGCGGATACGGAATATAAGGTCAGCGCTAACCTGCATGAAGGGATTGATAGCACGCTGCTGATTCTGAAATATCGGCTCAAGGCGAATGCTAATCGGCCGGCGATCGAGGTGATTACCAACTATGGCGAAATACCACCGATCGATTGCTTCCCAGGCCAACTTAACCAGGTATTTATGAATATCCTGGCTAATGCGATCGATATGTTTGATGAGCTGGCCCAGGGTCGATCGTTCAAGGAATTAGAAGCGCATCCTCAACAGATCACCATCAGCACGACTCTGGTTGATGATCAGGTACAAATTACGATTCGGGATAATGGCAAGGGGATGAATGCAGAGGTGCAGTCAAGAATCTTTGACCATCTGTTCACCACAAAATCCGTGGGCAAAGGGACAGGGTTGGGTCTCGCGATCGCCCAACAAATCGTAGTGGATAAACACGGTGGCAGTCTGACCGTTGAGTCTGAGCCAGGACAAGGCGCTGAATTTTTGATTCGACTGCCGATCGAGGGCTGAGCAGTTTGAATTGAGCCAGACGCTGACGAGCACCGATCGACTGGCCCAACGGTTTTGTGCGGCGGGTTAACAGCTTGGCCTAGAGAACCTGCGATCGCATCAGGGCCACGGGCAGACAGCGCACTTTCCCCGTGGTGGGGACATAGGCGCGTTTATTGAACACGTCGTAACCGTTGCGCTCGATCGAGTGCAAAATTCGGCTGTAGAGCATCAAAGCAGCCCAAACGGGCCAACGCGCATCGGGGTGAAGCAGGCGAATGCCCTTAGCGGCGCTGTCAAAAATGGTGCGGGCCCGCTGAATTTGGAACTGCATCAGGGCACGCCAACGATCGTCAACCACACCATTCATCAAGTCTTGTTCGGTGTAGCGGAACCGCTCCAAATCTTCTAAGGGCAGATAAATTCGGCCCCGGTGGCGGTCTTCGCCCACGTCTCGCAGGATGTTGGTGAGCTGGTTGGCAATGCCGAGGGCGATCGCCCGTTCCGTGGGGTCATCCGGGTTGCGATCGGGGCTGGTTTGCATTTGCAAAAACCCATCCCAAGGGGCGCGGGCCGGCTCGCTAGCCACCCCCAAAACCGGTGTGGTCATCAGGCCCACCGTGCCCGCCACGCGATAGCAATATAGCTCTAGCTCTTCGTAGGTCTCGTAGCGACTGCGATAGAGATCCATGCGCTGCCCGGCGATCATGTCGCGGAAGGGCTGAATATCTAGGTTGTAGCGCCCGATCGTGTCAACCAGGGCCACATCAGAATCATCCAGCGCATGGCCACCAAAAAGCTGTTCTAGTCGCCGTTCCCAATCGTCCAGGGTTTCCGGCGTGGTCAGTTTGGCCATGGGCCCATCGACCAGTTCATCAGTGCGCCGACACCAAACATAAATTGCCCAGATGGCCCGCCGCTTAGCCAACGGCATCAGCGCACTGCCCCAATAGAACGTTTTGGAGTACTTGGCTGTGACCTGGCGACACAACTCATAGGATTCTTCCAGGGTCGCCAGGGTGTTAGTGCGTGGCGGGTCAGGCAAGTGCAGCATGAAGACCGGCGGGGCTGGGAAAGGTCGATGGGTCAGTCAAAGGAGTGGCTTAGGCGGAAGCGGCCAGGGCCAAATCGCGATCGCGCTCAAGGCGCGCGGCATTGCGGACAATCGCTTGCGCTGTCAGCTTACCAGAAAGCACAGCCCCTTCCATGCTGCCTAGAAACTCTTGCATGGTGTAGCTACCAGACAGGAAAAAATTCCCGATCGAGGTTTCCTGTTGGGGGCGCAGGGCCTGGCATCCCGGCCGGGCCGTGTAGACCGATCGGGGCGTTTTCTTCACCTTGGCTTTGCGAACTTTTGCCTGGTGGGGAATGTGATCAGGGAACAGCTTGGCCAGCTCGTCCATGGTGGCAGCAATGATGTCTTCATCGGAGCGGCCGATCCAATCCTTGGCCGGAGCCAACACCAATTCCAGCATCGATCGATCCGGGTCTTCGTATTCCCGAGTGGTGCGGCTCATATCCGCATAAACACTGAGGATATCCGATCGGGAGAACAACAACTGGTCGATCGTCGGCAACTTGCAATCAAACCAAATTTGCACATTGATCACCGGCACACCTTCGAGGCCTTGCAGCTTCTCGAACTCCGGCACGGCTTTCCAAGCGTCCGGCATCATGATCTTTAAGGCATCCACCGACATGGCGGACACAAAAGCATCGGCCACAATTTCCTCATCGGGCGCGCCGTTTTGACCGCGCACAATGAAAGACTTCACCGATCGATCGCCATTCAAGACAATTTCCTTCAGCGGCGCTTGGGTGCGCACTTCTCCGCCCCGAGCCGTCACGTAGTCCACGATCGGCTGGCACAACCGCTCCGGCGGGGCCCCATCCAAAAAGGCCACCTTGGACCCATAGCGCTCTTGCAAAAACCGATTCAGCGCCGTCAGGGGAACCGTGGCCGACACATCCTCAGGATTAATAAACGTCAGGGCCTTGGAGGCGGCGATGAAAATGTCGGTGTTCACCTGCTCATCCACCCCCTGGAGCCGCAGCCATTCCAAGAGGCTGTATTTATCCATGGATTCCACATACTGCTGACCCCGCACGATCGCCGGCAACAGCCCGATCGCGAACCGAATTTTTTGCTCCCAGGTCAGCATGTCGTTATTCCGCAGAATCGACATGATCACATTAAACGGGGCGGGAATGTCCGGCACATCAAACCAAGACAGGGTTCCCGGCTTCTCCGGTTGGTTAAACACCAGGGCGTGGCGCTTCCATTGCAGGCGATCGAGAATGTCCAGCTCGCCCATCAGTTGCTTCATGTTGTGATAAGCGCCGAAAAAGGCGTGCAGCCCCGTTTCCAGCCAATCACCATCCTCATCCTTCCAAGCGGCCACCAAACCACCCAACACGGCCTCGCGTTCCAACACGATCGGCTGGTGTCCCGCATCGACCAAATATTTGGCACAGGCCAGGCCCGCTAGGCCGCCACCGGCGATTGCAACTCGCATGGATTTCAACAGTCCTACTCGCTAGGGGTAAACAACGGAAGCCACAGGGCTGATGGGGGTGGAAACCGCCCGATCGCGCTTGAAATGCGATGGGTGTTGGATTCCCTTGAATAATTCTTAAGAATTAATTTTTCAGAGCTATTATACGTTGCAATTCGTTACATTTGGGGCAAATCAGAAGATGATCATCCCCAGGCCACTTCCCGATCGAGCCAGGCCAGAGACCCAAGCCCCCAATCCATCAAGGTTAAGCAGCGTTTCGTCAAGCTTTTAAGACTTAACCAGCTCTTGACCGGCCTGCTTTCGACCCGGCACGCCACCACAGAAGTAGGGCCAAAATCCTAAGAACCGCTGGCGCTGTCGGACACAGGCTCGGGAATTTGCACCTTTTGGCCAAATTTGGGTTCTGTTCCCTTCAACAGGCGGCTGATGTTGGTCTTGTGTCGCGCAATCACAAACACCGTAATCGCCAAGCCAAATAAGCAGTAGGGCAAGGGATTTTGCAAAGACAGCATCAACACGCTGACCATGATTGCCCCGACGATCGACCCGAGGGACACATATCGCCAAATGGCCAGCACCACACAGAAGGCCGCGAACCCACCCAAGCCCACTTGCCAAGACAGGGCCAGCAACGTGCCCAGGCTGGTGGCGACGGATTTGCCGCCCTGGAAATTCAGCCACAGGGATTTGCTGTGGCCAATCACGGCGGTGAGGCCGGCGACCACTTCTAACCAGGGCTTGATTGCCAGCCAGGTGGGATCGACGATGAGGTCGCCAGTCCAGAAGGTGCGCACCAGTCCAATGGCGATCGCCCCTTTCAGGATGTCGAAGATAAAGACAGTGATCCCGGCTGGTTTGCCCACGGTGCGCATCACGTTGGTGGCCCCGGTGGAGCCGGAACCATATTGGCGGATGTCGATGCCTTTGAGCCAGCGCCCGGCTAGATATCCAGCGGGGATGGAGCCGAGCAGGTAGGCCAAAACGAGTAATCCTAGTGCGATCGCAACAGCCATAGTTTCCAGTCCGCCAACGCCAAGCTGAATTCAACGCCACTTTATCAGCATCCCGGCTGTCTCCAAAAATTCCCGCGCTATGGGGATGAGGGGTGCATGGTTAGGGCTTGCAGTTGGTTGCGAGCTTTCAGGTTGTGGGGATTGAGGCGGAGAGCGGTTTCCCAGGCGGCGCGGGCGGCGGTGGGTTGGCCTTGGGCGAGCCGCAAGTCACCGAGGGCGTTGTAGGCGTGGACTTGCTGGCCGGGGGATGAAACCGCTAGGGACTGGTCGATCGCAGCTTGGGCAGCTTCGTAGTCACCCAGGAGGGTGTGAATCTCGGCGATTTGGTTGAGTAAGCGATTGTCGTTGGGGGATTTTTGGAGCTGTTTACCCAGGAAATTACGGGCAGTGATCCAATCTTTTTGGGCCGCTTCCCAATTACCCAACTTGTGATAGGCTTTGCCCCGAGCAAGGTAGCCGTAGTGACCGCGCTTGCGAAGTTGAACAGCTTGTTCGGCTAGTTTTAAGGCTTTGGTACTGTTGCCTTGGCTGAGTTCCAAGCGTGACCAAGGTTGATAGAGTGCTGCTTTGTTATGGTTGACCTGATCCGGGGAAATTTTGGGTGGTAGTGATCGCTGGGATGCGGTTTTAAAGAGATTTCGGGCTAGGTCAATATTGCTCAACTCAAATTGCATCAGGGCGCGAGCTTGCCAAGCGGGCAAGTTGTCGGGATTGACCTGGATGGCTTCTGCAAAAAGTTGGTCGGCTTTTTCATAGTTGCCGCGTTCTTTTTCCATGATGGCCCAGGATTGCCAAGCGTGAGAGTTTTGGGGCTTGAGTTCGAGTGTTTGTTGAAAGAGTTCGGCGGCGCGATCGGGGTTGCCTGCATCTTTTTCCAGAATGGCCCAGTTGTTTAAATAGCCGGTGAGCCACTCGTGACGGCGAGCCAACAGTGATGTGATGACTTGATAGAACTGGCGGCGCGTTTCGATGGTGCCGTGTTTTTTTTCAAACTGCTCCCAAGCCTGTCGATTCATCACATTAACCGGATCGGCTTTGGTGGCGGCTTGAAAGAGTTTGCGGGCTTGCGGGTAGTCCTTGAGTTCCTTTTCCATCACGGCCCAAGCTTGCCAGGCGGGTGCGTGGTTCGGATCGGCTTTGGTGGCGGCTTGAAAGAGTTTGCGGGCTTGCTCGTGGTTCTTGAGTTCCTTTTCCATCACCGCCCAAGCTTGCCAGGCGGGTGCGTGGTTCGGATCGGCTTTGGTGGCGGCTTCAAAGAGTTTGCGGGCTTGCTCGTGGTTCTTGAGTTCCTTTTCCATCACCGCCCAAGCTTGCCAGGCGGGTGCGTCGTTCGGATCGGCTTTGGTGGCGGCTTGAAAGAGTTTGCGGGCTTGCTCGTGGTTCTTGAGTCCGCTTTCCATCACCGCCCAGATGTTGTAAACAAAGCGGCGAATTGAACCACAGTCAACTGCTTTTTCAAACACCTCCCGCAGTGGCTCCACTTGCAAACCCAGAGCCTTGGCTTGCAACCGAAAGTTGTGCATCAGGCGTGGTGTAGTGAAATCGCTATTGGAAGGCTGCTGGAGATCGGCTTCAATGAACTGACTGAGGCGAAGATAGCGATCCTCCTCATCATCGTTATCGTTCTGAAACACCACCGTTGCAATCACAGCATGGCGAGTTTTTAGGTGGTGATAGCCCTCTGCCACTAAAAACCCCTTGGTCTTGGCCAAAATCTCAGTACCCAGCTCATCCACCCCCAACAGCGTCGCCAAGTCGCGCTTGGGAAACCTGATGCCAAAGGTGTGCAACGCCGCCACCAACCGACAGGCCCGCACCACCTTGGAGCCAAATCGCTCCGCCAAATCCTCTAGGGTTTTTTGCACATAGCTGGTCAGGCTTTCGTTGTACTTGGCTTCCAGCAGCATCACCAACAACTGCCGATCGGCCCGCTCGCGAAACTTTTCTACCCGCGCCTCCGGGGACAAATACGCCAACTTGCCCAACGCATCGGCCGCTGAATAGGTGCTCAAAAACCGATCGATTTCCGCATCACTCAAATGATCAATGGCAAATTCCTGCACAACAGCCCGCGATCGGGGAATTTGCTTGCTCCCAGACCACAGCTCACGACGCGCCCCCAACAGCAGCAACACCCCCGCCCCTGACTGGTGCAACCGTCGCAAGCCCCGATCCCAAACCTCCGGATCGATCCATTGCGCGTCATCAATGCAAATCACCACCCGGCGGCGGGGACTGAGCGCCTCCAAGGCTTCCACATTCAGATCCAAGTGATCTGCATCGTGCCACAGCACCCGATCGCCGCGCTCATGCAGTGCCACCGCCACCCGCATCAACAAAGTGCTTTTGCCATCGCCCGATCGCCCCAACACCACCCCGATCGGCAACGGGCCACCCAAATCACCCCGCTCTTTCACAAACGCCAACAAATCTGCTTGGACATCACGCTCCACATCACAACCAGCCGCAATGTCTGCCCAAGTGGCTTCTGTACCATCGTAAAAGTCAGCGCCGCTGTGCCTTTCTAGCCCCAGTTTGGCCCGCTTCAGCAACGTGCTGACCTCCGCATAGCCTGCAATGGGGTTGGGCAGCTCTGGCACTTGGGCCCGATCTAAAGCCTCCCGCAAGATCCCGCGCAGCACCCCAAACTTGCGCCTCTTCTCCCCCTGCAACTCGTCGTGGTCGCTACCTACCCTTGCATAGACAGCGCCCATCCGCTTCTTGAAGGCAGATTCACTAATGCACAGTAATTCTGCAATCTGTTCATCGGATTCTTGCTGATTTGCCTCGCTGAAACGGGCTAAGAACGCTTCCTGCTGCTCAGGCGTGAAGTCGTAGCGCTTCATCCATGTGCTTAAAAATTTGTCCCAGTCCATAGCAGCGGCAAATAAGTGTAATTTCCCTATTCTGAGCGAACAATTGGGGAAGCGGTGTACTAAACGGGACTAAGACGGTACTTCAGGGGATGTTCACACCCTGGTTACAAAACCCAGAATGATTGCATTGCAACCCATTCAGAGGTTTTCACCATGAATTCGCAACCCCAAACTAACACCATTCAAACGACCCAAGAAACGATCGCCCAACCCGCCCAACTCGACCCAATCTTGTCCCTCCCGATCGCCCAAAATGCCCCAAGCTGGCTGATCGCCCTGCTGACGGTTTGCGTCATCGTGGGCCGGCTCGAAAAGAGCCTGCGGTGGTCGTTGTTGCTGCTGCGCCAGGCCCGTCAGTGGCGCAACCCCAAACAGAGCCAACGCCGCCAAAACCAGCCACCCACAACCTAGACCGCGATCGCTGATCTTCCCAACCCAAAGTCGTGGCATGTCCGCAGGGGCGTACCGATGTGCGCCCTCCAACCGGATCGATCGCTCTCTCAGTCCGGCTGCATCATTGATCACACCAGCGCCCGGCAGACAGGTCAAAAAAATTGCCAACCCTGACTTAAACCCCCGATCGCCCTGATCCTCGTCTTTGGCTGGGCAGCAACAGCCCAAAGCCACCACAAATCATCCTCAAAATTCAGACGATCGAACGCCAGCCAACCTAAAAATGGCGGATCACTTTCGATCGTCAACGGGAGTCGATCGCGGATCGCTTCCAGCAACAGGCAAAGTTAGTCTTTATTAAAGGCCTTTCAGTCCAAAATTCTGACCTCAAGCATCATTTTCTCTTCAGAAATGTCAATGTAAAATAAAATACAATTATCAAAAATGACTTAAAACAAAGAAAAAATATTGAATCTTGAGATTTCTGGGAGTTTTATGAGTTTCAACAATTGAATCATTCGCATTTAAGAATCAAATAAAAACAAATCAAATTGAAATTCACAAGAAAATATTCTTGATTTTCGGCTCGGATTGAATAATGAAAATTACAACAAAAAGAAAAATTAATTTGATTGACAATTGGAATTAATTGAAATTTTCTGTAAAAAATTGTATTGCAAATGTTTAAAAATGAAATGATTTATTTTTAAGAGAATTGTTGCCAATTTTTAATTGCGTGTTTATACAGAATTGTTCAGAAAAATGAAAAAATTAACATTAACTTCTCTCAAATTCCAATTAGCTTGAGGCACAATTCGTAGAGTCCAATTGGAAAGTCTGATCAACCCTCCAATTAAGCTGGAGATTGTGCAACATGTCAGTAGATTGGAAAGTGAACAGTGCAGACACCGCTGCTCAGGCAATGGGTGGTGAGGTTCTTGATCTCAGCAACGAATTTCGCGACGACTACCATGTCTTGGTCTACCGCTGTCCCGATGGGCGGGTGATTGTATTTGAAGATTGGTGGTTTCGCGTCAGTGAGTTTGCGAATGAGGAAACTTTCCAAAAGGCCCTTGCGGGGGGAAATGAAGATTACCCGTTTGATTTGGAATTAGCCAATAAGCAGATTCGTTTGGAGTAGATCAAGGCGATCGAGATAAGCAATGGGCTAATTCAAGGGTGATGGCTAAATTTCCCAAGAACGCAGGTTAGCCGCTCAAACAAGATTCCAATTGAGAACCCATCGACAGACTCCTTAGCCCCATTAGCTCGATCGACTCGATCGACCGAATCAGTTGCCTGGTGTTTCCCTAGGGTTGCAGTGCTTTTTGGAGAAGTGATTTGTGAAGAATCAAAAGATTGTTGAAGCGATGCCTGGCTACCGCTGGGAAATTGATGGAGCCAATTTCGTTAAGGTCGTCTATCGCCAAGATTCAGACCTGGTTGTTTTTGCTGATCAGGGCATTTGCCACTATCGGTTTGAGGACGATGGTGAGCGGTTGATGGAGTTTTTGGACGCACAATCGTTGGTGGATGTGGGTACGGTCACGGATGGTGGTTGGCTGGATGTCACGCCCAGTGTTGTGATTCCCTGGAGTTCGGCCACAGAAACAACCAATACAACAGCAGATTCTTCTACCTCAGCACCGTCCACCCCAGGAAAGGCCTACACCTTTCGGGTACTGAACAACGACGGCACTGAGTTTGGAAAAGGGTGCTTTACCCTAGGGGATGGCAGCGAGTCTTCGGTGGAATATCGCCGGGGCAGTGCGGAAACCTTGACGGCGTTTTGGTATCGCGACCCGATCGTCGGTGTGTTGGATCTCAGCGCTCTGTTGAGCTTGAGTTTCAGCGATCGGGCAGGCGAGCAACAGTTCCAGTTCAACGCCTGGGCCCAGCCAGACTTTGATCGGGGCTTGGTGGCCGGTGGTGCAACGCCGGATCAACTGGGTCATGTGTCTGCGCACCGGGGAGCGACGGAAGACGGAAGCTGTCAAGGGCGCAAGTTGGAGTGGGTGGCGATCGGGCAGCCCACGATCGAGGTCATCGAAGAAGATGGCGTGACGATCCCGCTGGTGGACTTGGTGGTGGCGATCGACTCCAGCGTTTCCATGAAGGACGAAGCGGTGGCGCTGGATGCGGCCGTTTCCGCCGCGATCGAGGCGGCCCGGGCCCATTGCCCCTCTGACTTGCGAGTGGTCTATCTGGGCATTGAAGGCACGTTCCGAGACACCCGTTTTAATCAATCCATTCGCAAATACCTGACCACAACGGCCAAAGCGGCGGAGGCCGAGTTGCGGGGTCGCCAACGCGGCACGGTGGCCGGCGGCGGGGCCCAAGAAGACGGCGCGAGGGCGATCGAGGATCTGAGTCGCCATTTTGACTGGCGGCCGGGGGCTGGGCGGGCCCTGTTCTTCCTAGGCGATGAGTCCTTGGATGGCGGGAACCAGGATGCCAAGCAAGATCAAGGAGACATCGAAGCCGCCAACCTCGCGATCGCGGTGGCCAAGGAAGCTGGCGTGCGGGTGCATACCTATCTTGGAACTTCCTCGGTGAAAGACAAAGTGCGCCGGGAAATTGAAGGGGAATACGCCAGGGTGGCTCGGGAAACGGGCGGTCAATCCTTCACCTCCCAGGATGCGCTGCGGGGCTTCCAAGCCCTGTTGCAAGACGTGATTTGCGGCAGCAAGCCCGCACCGCGCCGCATTGAACATCCCTTCTGTTGCTGCCAGGCCTACGTTGAATCCTAGGGGTTCACCAGTCAGCGGCCTGCCCAACGTTTCACGATCACCAAGCCCAAACCTCACAGGAATTTGCTGCTATGCCTCAGGTCACGAGTTTTGTTTTTCACACCTTGAATCCGGATGGTTCGGTTTATGGCCGGGGCTGTTTTGCCTATGAAGGGCCGCCGGATGGGGTTGATATTCAATACAACTTCGGCACGTCGGCCGGCGGAACGGCGAATAAGATGCTGTCGTTTTGGTATAGCGACCCGGTGACGGGCACGCTGGATATCAGCGCACTGATTAATTTCAACTGGACAAATGGTTGGCAGGGGGCCCACTATCGGTTTGATTTCAACCTCTGGAACCATCCCTACAACAGCCACGGCATGACCGCTGGCCAAGCCCAACCGAACCGCCTGGGCCCCATTTCCGGTCACCGGGGCAATGGGGATGTTTCAACCCAAAAGCGGCTGCAATGGCCCACCTTGGCTCCGGCCACCATGACCGGCCAGGGCGGCTCCGCCACGCCGGTTCCCGCACCGGCCCCCGTGCCAACGCCCTCGCCCACGGAGGTCTTGACGATTCCCAAGGTGGATCTGGTGGTGGTGATCGATTCCAGCGTGTCGATGAAGGATGAGGCGACGGCCCTGAGTGAGGCGGTGGGCGCGGCGATCGAGGCGGCCAAAACCAGTTGCCCTTCTGATTTGCGGGTGACCTATTTGGGAATTGAGGGGGTGTTCAAGGGAACGCGGTTCGATCGCACCGTGCGCAATTACCTGACGGAAACGGCCAAGGTGTCGGAATCGGCGCTGAAGGGCCGCAAGGTGGGCACGGTGGCCGGCGGCGGGGCCCAAGAGGACGGCGCAAGGGCGATCGAGGATGTGTCCCTGAACTTTGACTGGCGATCGGGCGCATCGCGGGCCGTCTTCTTCCTGGGCGATGAGTCCTTGGAAGGGGGCAACGAGAACGCCAAGCAGGATCAGGCAGACATCGAAGCCGCCAACCGGGCGATCGCCACGGCCAAGCAAACCAAGGTGAAAGTCCACACCTACTTGGGGACTTCCGGTGTGAAGGCCAGTGTGAAAAAAGAAATCGAGGGTGAATATGCCCGTGTGGCCAAGGAAACCGGCGGTCAGGGTTTCACCTCGCAAGATGCCCTGAGCGGTTTCACGGGGCTGCTGCAAAAGGTGATCTGCGGCAGCAAGACGGTGATTCCGGCCCCTGCGCCAACCCCCACGCCAACGCCTGCGCCGGCCGCGCAACCCTTCTGTTGCTGCCAGGCGTTTGTGGAAGGCAAGTAGTTCCTGTGGTGCTTGCGATTCCCGTTGCCACCCACCAGCGGGCGATCGGGGCGTGAGCGAACTAATCCGTTCAAGTTGATGACGAATTGAGTACGAAGCATGGGGGCCGATCGCCCGATCGACCCCCACTTTCCTTTGCGTATTCGTTGGGATTTTTTTGTTGAGATCTGGAGGTTGATCCCTATCCCTGGGCTGGCCGCGCTGTCTAAGCTCGCGAGCCGATCGCCTTGTGGAAAGCCGGCCGCTCACTCAGTCGTTTCAGGTAAGCGCCCAGCGCTGGATAGGGCGACAGATCCATCTTCAGCATCATGGGGATGTAGGCCAAAATTGACCCCAGGGCCACATCCGCCACCCCGAAAGTTTCACCCGTGATATAGGACGACTGGCTCAACAGCTCGTTGATGCCGCCCAGCAAGCGCGGAGCTTCCCGATCGCGGTTGGCTTCCACAAAAATTCCGGTGGCAACGGTGGAATTGGCAAACAGCGTCCATTGTTGATCCACTGCTCGTTGCTCCGTGGATTTTTCGGGGCCGTACTTCGCATCCAAATAGAGCAAAATCGCACCGGATTCCCACAATTTGAAGTCGCCATCTTCAATGGCTGGCACTTTGCCAAAGGGGTTAATGTCCGTCAGCGGCGGTTGGCGGTGTTCGCCGGCCTGCATGTCCAGCAAAATGAACTCGTAGTCTAGGCCCAACTCTTCGAGATACCACTGCACGATCGAGGCCCGGCTGCGCGCACCGCCATAAAGCTTAATAGCCATCGAATTTCAGTCCCAGTTTTGATGAATTTGCTCAGACTGAAATTTTAATCATTAACGCAGGGCCCCAACCGAAACCCCCGCCCCGGAGGATTAGCGAGTGCCCGTACCTTGAGTGCGGCTGGGGCCACCGTTGTCGGGAGGCGTGGGCTGGGCGGCTGAGGCGCTTTGGGGCGCAACGGCCGCCACCAGCGCGGCATCGATCGAATGGCCATCGATCGGTTGCATCACGGCGGCCGAACCCAGAATTACGCCCACGAGGGTCAAGCTTTGGCCAATGCGGGTGCAAGTTTGAAGCGCGGTCATGATTCAAGCCCCTGATGCGAGTCGTGAAGGTCAGCCAGGGTCGCGATTGGATTGCGTCGCGCTCCTGATGACTCTTACTGTCGTGGGCGTTGCAAATCCGGAGGGGGGCAGCCGTGAAACTACGGAGGCTGGCCGATCGCCCGATCGCTGAAAGGCTGATCATCTCGTTGGCGGTGGCGGCGATTCAGCGTCCAGTTTTGTAACTGGTTTTTAACCATCTCCGCTCCAGGAACCTCCCTTGCAACCCGAGCAGCCTGATATCCAGACCAACCAAAACAAAAGGGACTGCCAGGGCGATCGCCTAGCAGCCCCCAGCCAACTGAGCAGGGCCGGTTTAGAGGGAGGAAGGCGGGATCACCTGCAAGGCCGATCGCACCACATCCGGCGTTTGATCCAGCACCACCCCCAACAGGGCCCCGGTGGAGGTACGGCTGATGATGGCATCGGCCGCTCCGCTGTTGTTCACGTTGCCAGCGGTCACCGTCACATCAGCAATGGCGAAATCCGCCGCCAGCAGCACCACATCTCCTTGGCTAACGCTGAGATCCACAATTCGATCGACCGTTTGCACCCCGGCTCCGGCCACGGCTTCCTCAGCCCGCAACACAAACAAATCTCGGCCCGCGCCCCCCGTCAGCACATCCGTGCCAAAGTCGCCGGACAACACATCATCCCCATCACCACCCAACAGCGTGTCGTTCTCCCGACCACCCCGCAGAATGTCATTGCCATCGCCACCCACCAGAGAATCATTGCCCCGGTTGCCACTTAGGAGATCATTGCCCAAGCCGCCATCCAGCGCATCATTATCAGCACCGCCATTGAGCACATCGTTGGCATCGTTGCCCAACAGCAGGTCATTGCCCGCATTACCAAACAGCACATCCACGTCACTAGAACCAGTCACGGTGTCATTGCCACCCAAGGCCCGCACCCCGCTGGGATATTCACTGAGACTATTGACGGGAATAACACGGTTATCGCTGTCATTGGTCAAGTCCAAAAATTTAGGCCCCGCCAACAAGTTCACGCTGTTGCGAGTGAGAAAGCTGCGTACCTCGTTGCCGGACACTGCACCCACAAACTGATCCGTTGCGCGGCCGCTTTGCACCAAGCGCACATCGGGGGTCGATCGCACACCCGCCTGTTGCACCAAGCCCACTTCCTGTTGAGTGTTCACCTTGGCCAAAACCACGTCGTAGTTTTTAACGATCTCTTCTAGAACCGGGCTGAGCTGTTGGCAGGCGCTGCAAGTGGGCGAGGAAAAGTACAGAACCACCGGCTTCTCGCTGGATTTGCTCACCACCTCGCTCTGAAAATTTTGGGCTGTGATATCAACTTTGGAACTCATGATTTAGACCTTTTATCTGGATAACCATCAATCATTTGTCTTCACGACTATGCCCTAAGTCGTCGGGAAAATCTTCCATGGAAAGGGCCGCCTCCCGTCCTATGATGAAATCCGTTCAACCCTCCCGACATTTGACCGACCCGTGACCCAGACCTATCGCATTGCGCTGTTGCCCGGTGATGGCATTGGCCCCGAAATTACCCGCGTTGCTGTTCAGGTGCTCGAAACCGTCGCCCAAAAGATTGGGGTGACCTTTGAGTTCACCGAAGCGCCGATCGGGGGCTGCGCGATCGACCAAACCGGCGAACCCTTGCCCGCCAGCACCCTGGAAATTTGCCGCAACAGTGACTCGGTGTTGTTGGCGGCGATCGGCGGCTACAAGTGGGACAGCTTGCCCAATGCCCAACGGCCCGAGCGCGGCCTGCTGGGTCTGCGGGCCGGTCTGGGTCTGTTTGCCAATCTGCGGCCGGCAACGATTTTGCCCCAGTTGGTGGATGCCTCGACCCTGAAGCGGGAAGTCGTCGAAGGTACGGACATCATGGTGGTGCGCGAGCTGACCGGTGGGATTTACTTTGGGCAACCGCGCGGCATCTTTGAGGGCGAAAACGGCGAAAAGCGCGGCGTAAACACGATGGTGTACTCCGAAGGCGAGGTCGATCGAATCGCCCGTGTGGCCTTTGAAACCGCCAAGCGTCGGGGCAGCAAGCTTTGCTCGGTGGATAAGTCGAACGTGTTGGAAGTGTCGCAACTGTGGCGCGATCGGGTGACGGCCGTGGCTGCGGACTATCCCGATGTGGAGTTGTCTCATCTCTATGTGGACAATGCGGCCATGCAGTTAGTTCGCGCCCCGAAACAGTTCGATACGATCGTCACGGGCAACCTGTTTGGCGACATTCTTTCGGACGCGGCGGCGATGCTGACCGGCAGTATCGGCATGTTGCCCTCGGCCAGCTTGGGCGAACCGGGTACGCCGGGTGTGTTTGAGCCGGTGCATGGTTCCGCGCCGGACATTGCGGGCCAAGACAAGGCAAATCCGTTGGCCCATGTGTTGAGTGCGGCGATGATGTTGCGCTATGGGTTGGATCTGCCCGAGGGCGCTGACCGAATTGAAAAGGCGGTGAATGAAGTGCTCGATCGCGGCTTCCGCACGGGCGACATCATGTCCGAAGGTAAAACCCTGGTGGGTTGCACGGCCATGGGTGAGGCCCTGATTGCGGTGTTGAACGAGGCGTAGGCACATCGAACCGGAGGGCGCATCGGGCGCATCGAACCGGAGGGCGTATCGGGCGTATCGAACCGGAGGGCGCATCGAACCGGAGGGCGCATCGAACCGGAGGGCGCACGGCAGTGCGCCCCTACAGACCGGAAACATTGGGTAGGGGCGCACCGCTGTGCGCCCAAATCCAGGATCTTGGCAAAAATCCCTTAATTTCGGTTGATTGGGTGGCAAAAACGGGCAAACAACGATTAGATGCGCTGTTGGTGAGTCGCGGATTGTGCGAGTCGCGTCAGTTGGCCCAACGGTGGATTCGGGCTGGTGAAGTGCGGGTCGATCGCGCCTGCATCGATAAGCCCGGAACCCTAATCGCCGAAGATGCCGAGATTGAAGTAGCGGCCCGATCGCGCTTTGTGTCCCGGGGTGGCGAAAAGTTGATCCACGCCCTGGAGGCCTTCCCGATCGATCCCACGGGTCGCGTCTGTCTCGATGGCGGCATTTCCACGGGCGGCTTTACCGATTGCCTGTTGCAAGCGGGTGCGGCCAAGGTTTATGGCGTGGATGTGGGCTATGGGCAGGTGGCCTGGAGCCTGCGCCAGGATCCGCGAGTGGTGTTGCGCGAACGCACGAATCTGCGCCACCTGACCCCGGCGGAACTTTACGGGCCCGATGATCCGATGCCCGATTTGGGTGTGGCGGATGTGTCATTTATTTCCCTGACGAAGGTGTTGCCGGCCCTGTGGGCGCTGTTGCAACCGCCGCGCGAGGTGATTTTGCTGGTGAAGCCGCAGTTTGAGGTGGGGCGCGATCGCCTGGGCAAAAACGGCGTGGTGCGCAATCCGCGCGATCGGGCGGAGGCGATCGCCACGGTTTGGCAAGGGGCTGAGGCGATCGGTTGGCACTACGGCGGCCTGGCGCGATCGCCCATTACGGGGCCGGCGGGCAATGTGGAATTTTTGCTGTGGTTGCGTGACGCGGAAATTGCGGGGCGATCGGCTCCCGATTTGGCGGAATTTTTGGCCGTGGTGCAAATGGCCGACAACTGAGCCAACAACTAAGCCAAAACTAATCAAATCAAGTTAGATCAAGAATTCTGGCCCAAAATTTTGGCCGAGAGTCCGGATCGGGATGCACAGCGGTGCGCCCTGATCCATCATCCCGTCCCATCATTTTGGACTGAGCAACAACGCTGATTGTTCAAGATTTTGCGGGACTTTGCCGGGCTGTTCAGGGCTTTCAGGGGGCGATCGATCGCAACCAGAGCGCCCCTGAATCGGCCATTGGCATCACATCCCCCCTTTGAGCCAGAGGGTAAGCAGCCACATAATACTTTGTAAAGTCTTCCCACCGATTTGCTAAGGAAGTCAGAGGGTGATTACGAATTCTGGAGTAACCACTGAGCTTGCAGGTTCCAGAATTGAATATTGCGCACCGATCGTGATCGATCAGCCCTGGTACGCTCCGTAATTGCTGAGGCCTGATGCGTAAAGCATGGGCAATGGTTGGGGATCTCTAACAGAATTACTTCCACGCGATCCGCTGATCCCACAAAATTCAGAGAAATTCCTTCAAAAAACCTTCAAGGATCTGATCAAATTTTTGATCACAAACTAACAGCAGTATTCTCAAAGTTGCCCCTCCGGGAGATGAGAAAGGCATGATAAAGTTGACCCAAATCCGAACCGTCATCGGCGAATAACTGCCAATTTCAGACTTGCCTACAATCGGATTGAGGCCAAGGCAAAGGGTCGATCGACTCGTTGCTTGGAGGCATCCAAGTTAATGGATCCGTCGCGAAAGGAGTTGTTCCTCTAAGTCGGCAATCCGATTGTAGGCAGCAGTTAATTGAGCCATTAACCGTTGCACTTGAATTTCCGGCGTGAGTTCCTTGTCACCCGCGCGATCGCTCGGTTCCCGATAGCTATCATCGATCAGAATATCTTTATATTCAGCATTCAGATCAGCCATGGAATGGAGGATAGGGCTGGGGGAATCAACCAAGGCTGCACCCCGTTGAAGAATTTGAGCCATTGGTTCATGTAAGGACGATGACTCTTCGGAAGAAACACGACTTGCTAAGCGTCCCAAGAGTGTTTCAATCGACTGATGTAGCGCATCGAGCTTGTGGTTGAGGAGTGTAATTTGATCTTGCAATGGTTCCATAGGAGGTCAGCGCATGGTTTTAGATTGCACTGGCGGAGGCTTGTGTTTTTATCGTAAATAACCCATCCTCAAAAGTTCAGCAATCGCTGAATCATTTAACGATTATCCGCATGGTAGATTGTGCAGGATATTGTTGTTTTGGAAAGTGTTTCGCATTTTTCCAAAGAATGATCTTTTAGAAAAATATGCACAAAAAACTTGTCAAAACTTTATAAAACTTCAAATATCGAGAGTTGATCGCTAAAATGACCTGGCAAAACACCGCGCAATGAATGCGCGATGAATGCGCCATTAACGGACAAGCGACGCGCAAGTCGCATCAATTTCGCATCAATTAAAGCAATCTAGGCGGCCATGGCTTTGCAAAATCCCGAGGCAAGGGCGGAGTTGAAGGGGAATCGATCGCCCGGAATGGCGGTGGATCTGGAGCCTCGGTGGGGGCGGCGGCAGTGGTTGCTCGGCACGGGGGCGATCGCGGCGGGCCTGTTGCTGGGGGGCTGTGGACGGCGCAATCCCAATGATTTGACCGTGCTGGCGATCGAAAATACGGTTCCTGCCCAACTGCTCCAAGCCTTTCAGCGGCTGGCGAATGCGCAGGGAGCCACCCGAGGCATTCATCTGACTTTGCTGGATCAGGCGGAATTGTTGATGCAACAGTTGCAAGACTGGCAGCGGGATCCGGCGGGAACCACCATTGGTCAAGGTGATTGGCGATCGTGGATTCCGTTTTTGCGGCCGGCAGGGGCGGGGCCGGTGGGGTTAACGGGATTGCTGGGCCATGAATGGCTGGCGGGGGCAGTGCGGCGCGGTTGGATCCAACCCTGGCCCGATCGCCCGGCGGGGGTAACTTTGGGCGATCGCTGGCAGTCCGTCATCCAACTCAATCGCCAAGGATTGCCCGATCGCGCCGGATCCCTGTGGGGAATTCCCTACCGTTGGGGAACGACGGTGTTGGTTTACCGGCCCGATCGGTTTGCGGCCTTGGGATGGGAACCTCAGGATTGGGCGGACTTGTGGCGGCCGGAGCTGCGGGGCAAGGTGGTGCTGCTCGATCGGCCTCGGGAGGTGATTGGTCTAGCTCTGAAGCGATTGGGGCGATCGTATAACGAAGCTCAACCCCAGTCCGTAACCGGCTTGACCGCTGCTTTGGCGGCCCTCAATCAACAGGCCCTGATCTATGCCACTCAGGATTATTTGCAGCCGTTGCTGTTGGGGGATGCTTGGGTGGCGGTGGGTTGGTCCCATGAGGTGGTGACGGCCCTGGCTCGCCAACGGAGTTTGCGGGCGGTGGTTCCCCAGTCGGGCACGGCCCTTTGGGCGGATCTGTGGGTGCGGCCGGTTCATGCGGCTCCGGAATCGCTGGATTTGGCGACCCTGTGGGCCAGTCTTGCTTGGCGATCGGACATTGCCCAAGGGTTGGCCGGGTGGTTGGATGCGGCTCCGGCTCCTTGGCTGGAGGGCGATCGCACGGCTATGACAGCCAGCGTTCAGCGGGATGTGTTGCTGCCGACACCTGAGCAGCTCGATCGCTGCGAACTGCTGCAACCGTTGCCGGCCGAGTCGCTACGGCAATATCAAGACCTGTGGGTGGCGATGCGTCGATCGGTTGCTTAAGCAATCTCAAGCTCAGCCCAGCGGCCCGAACCGGTTGGGATCGACTCAGGCCCAAGCTCAAACCCAAGGGGCTTCCCTATACTGAGAACAGCATTGAGCAAAACCGCAAAAGACCCAGATATGGCTGCTGCGCCCGCGATCGAATCTGGCTTGTTAGAAGCCGTTGAGCAACTGAACTACCGTGTCACCGTGGCCGATGTGGCTGCCCAAGCGGGTTTGGATTTAAACCTGGCGGAACGGGGGCTGATGGTGTTGGCGGCTTCGGCCGGCGGTAACCTGCAGGTGGCCGAGTCCGGTGACGTGGTTTACGTCTTTTCCCGCGACTTTCGCGACATTCTGCGCAACAAGTTCTGGCAACTCCAACTTCAGGAAACCTGGGCCAAGATTTGGAAAGTCCTGTTTTATCTGATTCGGCTGTCCGTTGGCATTGTGCTGTTGCTGTTGATTGTGGCAGTGGTGGCGGCGATCGTGGTGGCTTTGGTGGCCCTCAGCAACTCTCGGGACAGCGACAGTGATAGTGGTGGTGGCGGCGATTCGCGAGGCTCTGGCTCCAGCTCGGGCAGTTGGAATATTGGTTTCCCGATCGGGGGCGGCTACTACGGCTGGTCCGATTGGATTTGGATCTGGTGGCCCGACTACGACAACTACGCTTACCAACGGCGACGGGAAAAGCCCGATCTCAACTTTTTAGAGGCGATCTATTCCTTTCTGTTTGGGGATGGCAACCCGAATTTGTATTTGGAAAAGGAACGTTGGCAACTGATTGCCCAAGTGATTCGCCAAAACCAAGGGGCGGTGGTGGTGGAACAGGTGGCTCCCTATCTGGAACTGCCCGATCGGGCAATGCCCAAGGCCCAAGACCTGGACGAAGATTGGATGTTGCCAGTTTTGGTGCGGTTTAATGGCCATCCCCAGGTGACCGATCGCGGCGAAATTATCTATCAGTTCCCCGACTTGCAAACCACCGTGCAGGATTTGACTGATCTGCCCGAAGCCCTGCCGCGATTCCAGTCGGAGCGTATCTATAACTTCAGTCGCGCTAGCTCGGGGCAACGGGCTGGGGCGATCGCCCTCGGGGTGGCGCTGTTGGTGTTGTCCTTGGTGTTAGGGGGGCTGATTGCGGCGGGGGATGCGGCAACCTTTGGCAAGGCCTATGGGTTCTTGCGCTTTACCTGCCTGCTGGGATTGGGCTACAGCGGCGCATTTTTGAGCATTCCGGCGGTTCGTTGGTGGGTGATTTCGGGGCGCAATCGGGCGATCGAGCGGCGCAACCAGCAGCGCAGTGCCCTGGCGGATTTGGTGACCCATCCCGATCCAGACTTGGCTCACAAGCTGGCTGCCCGACAACAACTGACCCAAGCCCGCAACCAAATCACCGATCGGGATTTGACCTACACCACCGAAATGGATGTGACGGAGCAAGAAGCCCTGAACCCGGAAGCGGTCGATCGGGCCTGGCAACAGCGGCTGAACTCCGCTGGCTCTGCGGACTAGGCAGGGATCAGGGATTGGGGTTTAGATTTCGGGTTTGGACTTTGGATATTAGGTCGCCGTGTTTTATCTGGGTACTGACTTGGTTTATATCCCCCGCATTCGAGCAGCCCTCGATCGATTCGGGGGCCGCTTTCTGCAACGGGTCTATACTCCCCAGGAACAGCGAACTTGTTGGCGATCACTGGCTCGATCGATCCCCTGGGAAACCCTCAGTCCCGAAACTCTGCTGAACAATCACCTCACGCCCGATGTGGTGAACCGGTTGGCGGGTCGTTGGGCCGCCAAAGAAGCCGTGGTCAAGGCCCTGGGCACAGGCTGGCATGGAGTGGGTTACAAGGATGTGGAAATTACCCGCCGGGCCACGGGCGAACCGGGCGTTTGTTTGCATGGCCGGGCCCTGGCCGCCCTCGATCGCCGCTGTGCCCTCCATTGCCAAACCCATCCCGCCGTTGTCAGCGCTGGGCCCGAAGCCCATTGGCAAGTCAGTTTCAGCCATGATCGGGACTATGCCACCGCTTCCGCCATTCTGGTTTGTGGATCGGGGTCTGACTCTTTGGGCCCAGCTCCCAAGGCAACCCGCACAGGATCGGATGTTGAATGTTGAATATTGGATTAGGTATTGGATCAGAGATTGAATTGGGCGCTGTCTCTGGGGGGGAAATTTTGGGGTGGAATTTGACGGATCCTGAGAAAGTTAGCCCGCCGTAACATTTCCCTGAAACCGCAGCATCTTGGGTTCCGGGATGATCCTGACCATGAAAACGGTTCTCGCCCCGGCCCCACGGCTTAACGTTAGGTAGCCAAACCATCCAGAACCGGATCTGGGGGCCGATCGAGCCGATCTCCCCCACAAAGCAGCAAACCCAGGCAAGGATTGTGTTTGATTGATCCCCGGTTTCTGATCCCGGCGCAGTGATCGGAATTAAGAATTTCAACCGAATTGGGCTGAATTTGGGTCAAACCCCGATCGAATCTCGACCCAAAACCCCGATCGCCCGTTAGCAACGCCTTGCAAAATCCCTGGAAATTGGAGAAACCCCGTAGAGATTTCACGGACTATCCCGGCGAAAGGCGATCGCATTCCGATACTATTAACTGTTCGATGCAACTGTTCGACACGAACGTTTTGCTGCGTCATGATTTGATGGCAATCTGCACGCCATAAACTAACCCGATCGCACTTCCTTGGCCATCCCGAGCCAAGCGCTCTGGGTGGCCGGCTTGCTGTCCTACCCCACTAGAGCTGGAATGAGCCTCGAAGCCTATCTAAATCACCCCACGTTTGGGTTATTGCTGATGATTTGTCGGCTGGAAAACAGTCGCGAATTATTTACGACGCTATACGCCCATCGTCTGTTCTTTTTGGTGTCGATCGCGGAGACGGGCCTCCGGTTTGAACCGGTTACCCGCAGCGATGCCCGAACCATGGTCGAGGTCAGAATGCGAGCGCTTCAGCGCAATGGCAACCGGGAGGAATATCAAGCGGTGCGGGCCGCCTACCAGCGCACCTTCCAGTAAAATCGCCTTACGAATCATCCTGTTGCCATGAGTGCGCCGTCTATGTCCCAGGATTGGGTGCAGGCTTTGGCTATGCTGCCCCGTTTGTCCCAGCGGGTCGAGTTTTTGCGCGATCATTTGCCGGACTCGGTGCGATTCATGGCCGTTTCCAAGACCTTTGGCCCCGATCGCGTGCGAGAAGCCTATGAATGCGGGATTCGGGACTTTGGGGAAAATCGCGTGCAGGAAGCGGCAGAAAAACGCGCCGCCCTCAGTGACCTGACGGATATTCGCTGGCACTTAATTGGCCAACTGCAAAGTAACAAGGCCAAAAAAGCCCTGGAACTGTTTGAGTCAATTCATTCGGTCGATCGATTGGAGTTGGCCCAACGGCTCGATCGCCTGGCCGCCGAGCGCGATCGCCCGCCCCAAATTTGTCTGCAAGTGAAGTTGCGGCCCGACCCCAACAAGGCCGGTTGGTCGCCGAGTGAACTGCAAGCGGCCTTGCCCGAGCTGGATCGGTTAACCCATCTGCAAATTCGAGGATTGATGGCAATTCCTCCCCTGGGCTTAAGCGAAGCGGAATTAGCGGACTTTTTTGCCGAAGCCCGATCGCTGGCGGATCAAATCCAAGCCCAACCTTGGCAACGCTTGGCCATGACGGAGCGATCGATGGGCATGTCTAACGATTGGCCGATCGCCCTGCAAGCGGGAGCCACCCTGATTCGCCTAGGACGAACCCTATTTGGCGATCGGGCCTAGATTCCTCACCCGTTGAATTGAGGAGATTGCACAAAAAATTCCCCAACCATTCAGCAAGACCTGTCAAGATCTGCCTGAAAGTGGCCAATTTTGACCCGATCGACCACTGATCTTCGTGAATGGTGACCATAGGTAACCGCCAACCCCGATCGCTCCCCCTCCGCTGCTCGATCGCCCTTGGCAACCACCCATCCTTCAGTGGCCAACCCGATCGTGGTGGAATCAAAAAAATTGGAGTAGACTGTTGACCAAAAAACGGGCAGCCAATCAATTACGGCTCCTTTTGAATAGCTCATTGGGGTGCAGATTGGGGAATTAGGTCTGGATTCAGACCCTTAAGCAGGCGGCTTTTAGCCCAGTCTGATAAAATCGGGGCGACCTAAACCCCAACCCATTCAACAATCATTGAACAGCCCCGCGCTGAAACCCCATTTTCAAGACAACAAGCGCCAAAAATGCTGAAGGTGACGATCAATCCCATCGGCAGTAATGATGCAACGCTTGTGGTCAATGGCGGTTTAAATGGTGGTTAATGGTGGTTCGTCGAGGAGTGGATGTTAGGCAACCAAGCCGACGGAGTTTTGGCGGCGTTCAATCAGCCCCTAGAAACTCGTCGGTACTCCAGCCCCCAACGTGGTTAGTAAGTGGAGAGGACGAGGTGAACGCTATTTTTACGAAACTTCGGGATTTTGTGGGTCTGGGTGATCCAGTGGAATACGATTACGACTACGACGAAAACGATAGCAATAACAATGGCTACCGTGGTTCGTATCAGCAGCCAGCGGCGGAATCCCAGCCCGCTGCGGCTCCCACGGATGAGGCCAACGCCCGCCGTAGCCGTCGCTATGCCGCCGTTGCTGATGCATCCGCTTCGTTGGCCGGTGGGTTTCCGGCACCGGCTGCGGCCCGATCGCCCGAGCCGATTGTGCCGCCCAGCCCCCGCGCGACAACTGGAACCCCAACAACTTCTTCTATGAGCAACGTGATTGGTATGCCGGGTGCGGTAAACGGAATTTCCGAAGTGGTGGTGATGGAGCCGCGCTCGTTTGAGGAAATGCCCCAAGCGATTCAGGCCCTGCGGGAGCGGAAGTCGGTGGTGTTGAACCTGACGATGATGGATCCCGACCAGGCCCAACGCTCCGTGGACTTTATCGCTGGCGGAACCTACGCCCTGGATGGTCACCAAGAGCGGATTGGCGAAAGCATTTTCCTGTTCACGCCCAGTTGTGTGCAGGTCAGCACCCACAGCGGTTTGGTGCGCGAAGTGTTCCAGGCTCAGGCTGCGGCCCAGGCTGCCGCTCGCCCTGGCCAAGCCCCCGTTTGGGCAACCGATCGCTTCCAACAGGCTGCCGCTCAGTAGGCCGCCGCTCAGTAGGCCGCCGCTCAGTCGGTTTAATCACGGCTCAATCTTCAACGATCAATCACGATCGAGGGGCCCTTGAACACCGGGCCAAACTGTAGGGCAGTAGTCAATCTATTGCCCTATATTTTTGCTCTTGACTAAATCCAATCCGCATCGATTGGATCGAAAAATTCAGCATGAGACAAGGTTTATGACGGATTCTGGGGCCGGTGCGGTTTGGCAGTTGGGCGTAATTGGCGGGGGCGTGATGGCCGAGGCAATTTTGGCCCGGTTGTGCGATCGGGACGTGATTCCTGGAGCGCAAATTTGCGTCAGTGAACCCATGGCTGAGCGCCGAGCGACCCTGGCCGAGCGCTATGGGGTACAGGTCACCGATGACAATCGATCGCTCCTGGCCCAATCCCAAATCGTTCTTTTGGCCATCAAGCCCCAAGTCTTTGCCACGGTGGCGGCCCAGGTGGCCGGTGCTTGGGATCCCGCGCGATCGCCCCTGATCCTGTCGATTTTGGCCGGCACAACCTTGGCCAAACTGGAAGCGGCCTTCGGTGGCTGTCCGGTGGTGCGAGCCATGCCCAACACACCGGCCACCGTGGGCGCAGGGGTCACGGCGATCGCCCCCGGTTCTTTGGCTGAGCAGGCGGCCATGGAACAGGCTCGCCAGATTTTTGGGGCGATCGGGCAAGTGGTGGAAGTGCCGGAATCTTTGATGGATGCGGTCACCGGGTTGTCTGGGTCGGGGCCGGCCTTTGTGGCCTTGTTTGTGGAAGCGCTCACCGATGGGGGTGTGGCGGCCGGGTTGCCCCGAGCCACTGCCAGCACCCTGGCCCTGCAAACGGTTTTGGGAACCGCCCAACTGTTGCAAGACAGCCAACTACACCCGGCGATCCTGAAAGATCGGGTCACCAGTCCCGGCGGCACAACGATCGCGGGGGTGGCCGCCCTGGAGCAGGCTGGATTCCGTTCCGCCACCATCGAAGCGGTACGCGCAGCCTGGCAACGATCGCAGGAATTGGGCCGCGCCTAGGGTTCGCCGTTGTTGACATCCTCAAGCTTTACCCTCAAGCTTTGCCCTCAGGCTCCGCAACCGCCGCACCCATAAACCCCATGGCCCTCAAGCCCTATCAAAAAATCCCGATCGCGGACTGTGGCGAACCCCTAGTGCCCATTCCGCCCGATCGCTTCCAGCTCTGGGATCCGCATCCCTACGCGGTGTTGGGTGCGCCTTATGGTGACCAATCGCCCTTTTGGGTGCGATCGGGTGTGCTCGATCGGCTGTTGCAGGCCGCCCAATGGTTAGCCCAACAACAACCGGGCTGGCAACTGGCCATCTTTGATGCCTATCGCCCCTTGGCCGTTCAGCAATTCATGGTGGACTACACCTTTGCCGAATTGGCCCTCATGGAAGGGTTGGATCCCGTTGCCCTGGCGCAAAATCCCCAGCATCCCCAAACCCAAGCCCTGCGATCGCGCGTTAGCCAGTTTTGGGCCAGCCCCAGCGACCACCCCGCCACCCCGCCACCCCACAGCACCGGAGCCGCCCTGGATCTGACCCTGATCGACGCAGCCGGGCGGCTGCTGGATATGGGATCCCCGATCGATGAATGTTCCGATCGCTCATTTCCCGACCACTTCGCCCCAGCCACCGATTCCCAACACCAGCAGTTCCACGACCATCGCCAACTGTTGCGACGGGCCATGGCCGCGGGCGGGTTTGCCCAACATGCTCAAGAGTGGTGGCACTTTTCCTGGGGCGATCAATTGTGGGCCGATCGCACCGGTCAGCCCCTAGCCCACTATGGCCGGGCCTGAGAGGCCGCGCCTAAGGGATCGCGCCTGAGGGGGCGCACCCCCACGGCAAGCCACCATGGGCGAGCCACCATGGGCGAGCCACCGAAAACCAGGTGTATGATTGCGAGAAATGGCGCTTCCGGCCAACAGCAGCCCCCCGGGCCCCTGTTGATTGGGTGAGCAGCCTCCAGGCTTTCAGGCAATTGAACCACCGGTCTATGTCTCAGACGGAATTGTTACTGCTCGCCCGGCAGGGCAATGTAGAGGCGATCGCCACCCTCATGAACCGCAAGTTACAGACGGCGGGGATTGCGGTGGAAGTGAGCCTTGATGGCAATTGCCTAATTTTGAATCTGTTGGGGGCCGATCGCGCCCCTGATCGCCCGGCGCTGATGACCTTTGTTCGCAAGGGCATGAACATCTTGAAGGTCGAACCCGTGGGCGTGGTGCGGGTCTCCGGTTGGGCGGCCGGGGCCGGCGCACCCACCTGGACTGATGCCCTCTATCTGGCCAATGATGGCTCTGGCATGTCCTTGGCCACGCCCCCGTTGAGCGCTCTGGGCCTGACCGGTTCGCCCAGCTACACGATCGCCCCCAGCCCGGCCCCTGCGCCCACGGAGATCAGCGCCACCTACGATCCGGGGAATACCGGGTTTGTTGCGCCGCCCCCCGCGCCCAACCCAGCCCCCGCGCCCCAACTCCCGCCGATTTATCCTGAGCCGACCTATCCCAACCCCGAAGAGGCGATCGACCTAATTCAACCGGAAAAGGTCTATGAAGATTGGCTGGCGGAAACGGGCCAACTGGGTTTCCCGATGCAGGGCGCAATTCCCAAGCTGGCGGAATTTTTGGTGTATTTCCTGAACGCACCGGAAGAACAGCTCATTGACGTGGTTTCCGTGCGCATTGATGACGGGCCGGCGGTGTTGCTGGTGACCAGTACCCGACTTTGCGCGATCGCTCTGCCCTCTTTTTGGAGCCAGCAACCGGTGCGGGAGCTGGCTGCTTTTGCCTATGGGGGCATTTCCCGTGTGGGTGTGTCCCGCGATGGGCTGGGCATTGAAACCACGTTGGGTAAGCAACTGTTGGCCTATTTCAGCAATCCTGTGTTAGGCGAGGCTTTTATGAATCGGAGTTTGGTGCGGTTTTGTCCGGTGGAGGCAGATCCCTCGCTACCCAGCCCCAAGGACGAGCGATCGATTCTGTTTTATGGTCTGGCGATTTTGGCGGTGGTGTATTTGCTGATTCTGCTCTTGCATTGGATTTGGGGACGCTAGAACCATGGCCATCATCCCGATCGGGGGGCTGATTCGGCTGGGGATTGGTGGGAGCTTGCCTCGATCGGCTTGAGGATGCCCACGAGGATGCTGGTAATTTCTGGCAAATTACTGAAGATTGAGCGTTGTTGCAGATCTTGGGTGATGGTTTGGATCGAGGATGGGTCGTTTCAGCATGGTTTGAGACTCCAATCGCGATCGGGCGGCTGGGCAATTCAGTCTTGCATTTTTGGGGTGGGTTTGTCGTGATGGGCGATCAGCGCTGATCACAACAAAAACCGTAGGGTGCATGGGAGGACGGCCCAATGGTTAAAACACGCTGGATGGGTTCTCCCATGCACCGCAGCGCGATCGCTCCCTCACGATCAGATGCTTTCAAGAAATGGTCGTTAAGTGCGTGACGGATTGTGGTGCATGGGAGATGAGACGAAATCGTCGTTTCTCTTTGGCCGTGCTCCCATGCACCCTACGGGATGTTGGGGATAGGCTCCTACAATTGGAGCGGTGATGTGAGGGGGCGGTGGCATGGAGCAGGCGGAGTTGTTGGCGCTGCTGGAGCGGGCGAAGGCGGAGGGCTGGACAGAGCTGGATCTGGCGGGGCTGGATTTGGTGGAGTTGCCCCCGGAAATTGGTGAGCTGACTCAGCTTCAGGTTTTGATTTTAGGGAAGTTTGAGCTAGAAACTGGACAATGGAAAGGCAATCAATTAACAACGCTGCCGCCCGAAATTGGTCAACTGAAAAATCTGACATCGCTTTCCCTCTTCAACAACCAACTGAGGGAGCTACCGGCGGTGCTCGGTGAGCTGAAAAATCTGACATCGCTTAACCTCATCGGCAACCAACTGAGGGAGTTACCAACGGTGCTCGGTGAGCTGAAAAATCTGACATCGCTTGACCTCGTCGGCAACCAACTGAGGGAGTTATCGGCGGCGCTCGGTGAGCTGAAAAATTTGACTGAGCTTGACCTCCACTACAACCAACTGAGGGAGTTCCCAGCGGTGCTCGGTGAGCTGAAAAATCTGACAGCGCTTGACCTCAGCATGAACCAACTGAGGGAGTTCCCAGCGGTGCTCGGTGAGCTGAAAAATCTGACAGCGCTTGACCTCAGCATGAACCAACTGAGGGAGTTCCCAGTGGTGCTCGGTGAGCTGAAAAATCTGACATCGCTTGACCTCCGCTTCAACCAACTGAGGGAGTTCCCAGTGGTGCTCGGTGAGCTGAAAAATCTGACATCGCTTAACCTCTGCAACAACCAACTGAGGGAGTTTCCAGCGGTGCTCGGTGAGCTGAAAAATCTGACATCGCTTAACCTCAGCGTGAACCAACTGAGCGAGTTACCAGCGGTGCTCGGTGAGCTGAAGAATCTGACATCGCTTGACCTCAGCATGAACCAACTGAGGGAGTTCCCAGCGGTGCTCGGTGAGCTGAAAAATCTGACAGCGCTTGACCTCAGCGACAACCAACTGAGCGAGTTACCAGCGGTGCTCGGTGAGCTGAAGAATCTGACATCGCTTAACCTCTACAGCAACCAACTGAGTGATTTACCAGCAGTGCTGGGTGAGCTGAAAAATCTGACATCGCTTAACCTCATCGACAACCAACTGAGGGAGTTCCCAGCGGTGCTCGGTGAGCTGAAAAATCTGACAGCGCTTGACCTCAGCATGAACCAACTGAGGGAGTTACCAGCGGTGCTCGGTGAGCTGAAAAATCTGACAGCGCTTGACCTCAGCGACAACCAACTGAGGGAGTTCCCAGCGGTGCTCGGTGAGCTGAAAAATCTGACAGCGCTTGACCTCAGCGATAACCAACTGAGCGAGTTACCAGCAGTGCTCACTCAACTGCAAAATCTGACCACGCTTTACCTCAGCTCCAACCAACTGAGGGAGTTACCAGCGGTGCTCGCTCAACTGCAAAATCTGACTGAGCTTCGCCTCAACAATAACCAACTTAGTCAGCTACCAGACTTCATTCGAGAATTGCCCAAGCTCAAAAAGCTGGATTTACGCGGCAATCCGGTTCGTATTCCCCCAGAAATTTTGGGTGAAAAAAATCGGTACGAACCAGGTGACATACAACCAATTCTGGATTTTTATTTCAACAGCCAACGTGATCCAAAACCCCTTTACGAAGCCAAGCTGTTGATCATTGGTGAAGGCGGCGCAGGCAAAACCAGCCTTGCTAAAAAACTAAAAGATGAAAGCTATCAAATCGAAAGCCAGGAAAAATCCACCGAAGGGATTGATGTGCTGCCCTGGGAAATTTCTCATCTAGACGGCACACCGATGCGCGTCAATATTTGGGACTTTGGCGGTCAAGAAATCTATCACGCGACCCACCAATTTTTCCTAACTAAGCGCTCCTTATATTTGCTGGTTGCCGATGAACGAAAAGATGACACTGATTTTTATTACTGGCTAAAGGTTGCAGAAACCTTTGGCGACAACAGCCCCCTGCTGATCATCAAAAATGAAAAACAAGATCGCCAATGCAAGCTCGATGAGCGCACCCTACGCGGCGAATTCAGTAACCTCAAAGAATCCCTCAGCACCAACCTAGAAACCAATCGCGGTCTAGACACCATCTGCGCCAAAGTTCAGCAATATCTCAGCAGCCTCGACCACGTTCAACAAATCATTCCTGCTCACTGGGCTGATATTCGCGCCGTCCTTGAAAACTATTCCCAAAGCCGCAACGTTTTAGAACTCAGGGACTATTTCGATCTCTGCCGCAGAAATGGCTTCAGCGCCGAAGCAGATATGCTAGCTGCCAGCCAATTTCTGCATGACTTAGGTATTTGCCTCCATTTTCAAGATGTCCGATTTCTCAAAAGAATTCTGATCCTGAAACCTGAATGGGCAACCGGCACGATCTACAAAATTCTTGATAACCAAGAAGTCAGAGCCGACTTTGGCCGCTTCAATGACGACACCCTCGAACAACTTTGGGATAAAGGCGACGAATCCCAAATGCGCGACGAACTCTTGCAACTGATGAAAGAGTTTGCCCTTTGCTATGAAATTCCCGGCTGCAAAGGTCGCTACATTGCCCCCCAACTGCTCGAAAAAGAACGCCTTGATTATGATTGGGACAGCACCGACAACCTGATCCTCAGCTATCGATATACCTTCAAACCCAAAGCCATTTTCCCCCAACTGATCGTGGCGCTCCATGAACAAATCGAGCACAACTGCCGCGTCTGGAAACATGGCATGGTAATCACCAACGGCCCCGCCCGCGCCGAAATCATTGAAGACGATCGCTACTACGAAGCCGATATCACCATCCGCGTTTCTGGCTCCAACAAACGCCGACTGCTCACCATTGTTGGGCACGAACTCGACAAAATTAACCGCAGCTATGAACGCCTCACCACCGAAGTCCTAATCCCCTGCAATTGCAGCCAATGCAAAGGCAGCCAAACCCCCCACACCTACTCCTGGGAAAGTCTGCAACGCCGCCTCGCCAACGGCCGCCGCACCGTCGAATGTGACCAAAGCTATGAAGATGTCGATGTGCGCCGCCTCATCGACGACATCGCCGAACCCCAACCCCGCGACAACCTCGACAAAATGGAGAGATTCGAGCAACCCAACCAAAGCCAATCCGCCTCCCCATTCAGCCCGCAACCAACCACAATCAACATCTACAACCGAAACGACAATCAACCCATGACCACCAACATCACCCAAAACCACCACGGCAGCGGCGACAACGTAGCAGGCGACAAAACCGTTAACAACTACCACGCCCCCCAAACCCCTGAAGCCGCCCAACAGGCAATCCAAGACCTGCTGAAACAACTGAAAATCGACGAACAAACCACCACCGCCAAACTGCAAACCCAAGTCACCTTCAAAGATTTGGAATGGCAACAAACCCTCTGGGCCGCCTTCAAAAACGCCGGCCCCGAACTCGCCAAAAGTGCCGTTGGCATCGCCCTAGCCAGCGCTGGCGTACCCGGCGCGATCGCTGCTGCCGCCTTTAACGTGGTGGTCGAAGGAGTGCGCGGCGGACTGGAAGCCCGCGAAGCCCTGCCCCCCGGTGAAGACAACCCCTTTGGGACACCAACCTTTTGAGCCGCAACGCTTCCTAAAAACACCAAAAAAGGGGCAGGAAACTCCCACCCCTTGCGAGTTTCTCTGCGGCATTGCTCCCATATCCCCAACATTCTTAGGGGATAGGCTCCTACAATTGGAGCGGTGATGTGAGGGGGCGGCGGCATGGAACGGGCGGAGTTGTTGGCGCTGCTGGAGCGGGCGAAGGCGGAGGGCTGGACGGAGCTGGATCTGGCGGGGCTGGATTTGGTGGAGTTGCCCCCGGAAATTGGTGAGCTAACTCAGCTTCAGGTTTTGATTTTGGGGAAGTGGGACGAGGAAACCGAAAAATGGAAGGGCAATCAATTAACGACGCTGCCGCCCGAAATCGGTCAACTGCAAAATCTGACAAATCTTGACCTTAGCTACAACCAAATTAGCGAGTTACCAGCGGCGATCTCGCAACTGAAAAATCTGACATTGCTTGACCTCCGCGACAATCAACTGAGTGAGCTACCGACGGCAATCGGTGAACTGGAAAGTTTGACTACGCTTTACCTCGACAACAACCACATCAGCGAGCTACCAGCGGCGATCGCGCCATTGCAAAATCTAACTACGCTTAGCCTCTGCGAAAACCAACTGTGGGAGCTACCAGCGGCGATCGCCCAACTGCAAAATTTGGCAGAGCTTGACCTCCGCGAAAACCAACTGAGGGAGTTACCGGCGGCGATCACGCAACTGCAAAATTTGACATCGCTTGACCTCAGCGGCAACCAAATCAGTGAGCTACCAGCGGCGATCGCGCAACTGGAAAATTTGACATCGCTTGACCTCAGCGGCAACCAAATCAGCGAGCTATCAGTGGCGATCGCACAATTGCAAAATCTGACATCGCTTGACCTCGGCAACAACCAAATCAGCGAGCTACCAGCGGTGATCGCACAACTGCAAAATTTGGCAGAGCTTGACCTCCGCGATAACCAATTGAGAGAACTACCGGCGGTAACCAGTGAATTGAAAAGTTTGACTACGCTTTACCTCGGCGACAACCAAATCAGCGAGCTACCAGTGGCGATCGCACAATTGCAAAATCTGACATCGCTTGACCTCAGCGATAACCAATTGAGGGAACTACCGACGGCGATCGCGCAATTGCAAAATCTAACTATGCTTAACCTCAGCTATAACCAACTGAGAGAGCTATCAGCGGCGATCGCACAACTGCAAAATTTGACAGATCTTGACCTTGGCTACAACCATCTGAGTGAGTTGCCAGCATCTATTCGAGAATTACCAAACCTCGAACATCTAGATTTGTCTGGAAATCCTCTCCCCATTCCTCCAGAGATTCTATGTAGACAAGAACAGTTGTCTGAAAATTTATGGGGTCTTTATTACGAGTCACAAACTATTCTGGATTTTTATTTCAATAGCCAACGTGATCCCAAGCCCCTCTACGAAGCCAAATTGTTGATCATTGGCGAAGGCGGCACAGGTAAAACTAGCCTCGTCAGAAAGCTCGAAGACGAAACTTGTCAACTCGAACCTAAAGAAAAATCCACTGAGGGAATTGACGTGCTGCCCTGGGAAATTTCCCACTTAGATGGCACACCGATGCGCGTCAATATTTGGGACTTTGGCGGTCAGGAAATTTACCACGCCACTCACCAATTTTTTCTAACAAAACGATCTTTGTATTTGCTGGTTACCGACGATCGCAAAGAGAATACCGATTTCTATTACTGGCTCAACATCGCACAAGCCTTTGGTGACAACAGTCCCCTGCTGATCATCAAAAATGAAAAACAAGATCGCCAATGTCAGCCTGATGATCGCACCCTACGCGGCGAATTCAGCAACCTCAAAGAATCCCTCAGCACCAACCTAGAAACCAATCGCGAACTAGACACCATTCGTGCCAAAATTCAACAGTATCTCAGCAGTCTCGATCACGTTCAACAAATCATTCCCGCTCACTGGGCTAACATTCGCACCGTCATTGACAACTATTCCCAAAGCCGCAACATTCTAGAACTCGGGGACTATTTCGATCTTTGTCGGAAAAATGGCTTCAGCACCGAAGCAGATATGCTAGCTGCCAGCCAATTTCTGCACGACTTGGGCATCTGCCTACATTTTCAAAATGTCCCATCCCTCAAGAGATTCCTGATTCTCAGACCTGAATGGGCTACTGTTTCGCTCTACAAAATTCTTGATAACCAAGAAGTTAGAGCCAACTTTGGCCGCTTCAATGACGACACCCTTGAACAACTGTGGGATGAGAGTAATGAATCGCAAACACGCAGTGCACTCTTGCAACTGATGAAGGAGTTTGCCCTTTGCTATGAAATTCCCGGTTGCAAAGGTCGCTACATTGCCCCTCAACTGCTTGAAAAAGAACGCCTTGATTATGATTGGGACAGCGCCGATAACCTAATCCTCAGCTATCGCTACCAATTCAAACCCAAAGCCATTTTCCCGCAGCTAATCGTGGCGCTCCACGAACAAATTGAGAAAATTGAGGAGACTTTCTGCGTCTGGAAACATGGCATGGTGATTACCAACTGTTCCGCCCGCGCCGAAATTATTGAAGACGATCGCTACTCCAAAGCCAACATCACCATCCGCATTTCTGGCTCCAACAAACGCCAACTGATGACCATTGTGGGTCACGAACTCGACAAAATTAACCGGAGCTATGATCGCCTCACCTATGAAGTCCTGATCCCCTGAAATTGCAGTCAATGCCAAGGTAGCCAAACACCCCACACCAACACCTGGAAAAGCCTGCAACGTCGCCTCGCCAACCGCCGCCAAACTGCAAAACCGGGTGATGATTCAAGATTTCACTGGGCAGCAAACCCTCTGGGCTGCCTTCAAAAACGCCGCCGCCTTCAACATGGTGGTTGAAACCGACCTTTTGAGCCGCAACGCCTCCCCAAAACCCATAAAAAAAGGGGTAGGAAAATCCCACCCCTGGCTAGTTAGGCGGCTCGATCGAACCACCCATCAATCCTGTGCTTGATCCTTACGGAGCCGCCACCAAGTCCTTCTTCGCGGCTTCGCTGGCCAGGAATTTTTCCAATTCCGTCAGTTGATCCGCATCCACCTTGGTTTGCATCGGGCAGAACTTGGGCCCACACATCGAGCAGAACTCAGCGGTTTTGTAGATGTCGGCCGGCAAGGTTTCATCGTGGTATTCCTTGGCCCGCTCCGGATCGAGGGACAGCTCAAACTGCTTGTTCCAGTCGAAGTTGTAGCGAGCTGCCGAGAGTTCGTCGTCCCGATCGCGCGCACCGGGCCGGTGGCGAGCAATGTCCGCCGCGTGGGCCGCGATCTTGTAGGCGATCAAACCGTTGCGCACGTCTTCCGCGTTCGGCAAGCCCAGGTGCTCCTTCGGCGTGACGTAGCAGAGCATCGCCGTGCCATACCAGCCGGCCATGGCCGCCCCGATCGCACTGGTGATGTGGTCATAGCCCGGTGCGATGTCCGTCACCAGCGGCCCCAACACATAGAAAGGCGCTTCGGAGCACTCTTCCATCTGCTTCTTCACGTTGAACTCGATCTGATCCATCGGCACGTGGCCGGGGCCTTCCACCATCACCTGCACATCGTGCTCCCAAGCGCGGCGAGTCAGTTGGCCCAGGGTTTTCAGCTCAGCCAATTGCGCTTCATCGGACGCATCGTGGGTACAGCCGGGACGCAGCGAGTCGCCCAAGCTGAAGGACACATCGTATTTCTTGAAGATTTGGATGATGTCGTCGAAGTGCGTGTAGAGCGGGTTTTGCTTGTGGTGGTGCAGCATCCAGCGGGCGATGATGCCGCCGCCGCGCGACACAATCCCGGTGATCCGGCTCTTGACCAAGGGCAGGTGCTCGATCAAGATCCCGGCGTGGATCGTCATGTAGTCCACACCTTGCTGGGCGTGCTTTTCGATGATGTGCAAGAAATCATCGGCGGTCAGGTTTTCGATCCGACCATGGACGCTTTCCAGAGCTTGGTAGATCGGCACAGTCCCGATCGGCACGGGCGAGGCGTTGATGATCGCCGTGCGGATTTCGTCCAGATTGCCGCCGCCGGTGGACAAGTCCATCACGGTGTCTGCGCCATATTTCACCGCCAGTTCCAGCTTGGCCACTTCTTCGGCCAGGTTGGAGGAGTTGGGCGATGCGCCGATGTTGGCGTTGACTTTGCACTTGGAGGCAATCCCGATCGCCATCGGCTCCAAGTTGGGGTGGTTGATGTTAGCCGGAATGATCATCCGGCCGCGGGCCACCTCGTCGCGAATCAGTTCGGGGGTGAGGTTTTCGCGTTGGGCAACGTAGAGCATCTCTTCGGTGATGATGCCCTGACGTGCGTAGTGCATTTGCGACACGTTTTCTTGACCGCGACGCTTGGCAACCCATTCGCTACGCAACATATTTGGTTCCTCAAAAAAGTAGCTTTCCTACGCCGGTTTGAACCGGATCAGGTTCTAAGGGTGTGTTCTCAGCCTGGGCAAGGATCCCAGACACCCCTAGCTTGGCCAGTGGTGGAGCTGGCGCTGAGGTTTCATCCTACCATTTTGCCTTGGCTGCCATTGGCTGGAAAACCGGGCGGGGATCGACTGGGGAAAGGATCAATTGGGGAAAGCCACAGAATCGCGATCGGGGTTTGACTGGCGGGCGATCGCGTCTAAATTGGGTGGGAAATTGTGTTGGAAACGTTGTACGGAGTCGCCAGACCATGCCACAGGGGCCAGGATTTTTGTTCACATTTGTCTACTACACCGTGATGGCGACGGTGGTGGCCACTTTCTCGAGTGCGCCGTTGCTGTTTGGTGGACGGTTGGGCCTGGAGGCGATCGAAACAGCCTTGCCGATCGGGCTGGTGTTGGGGCTGTTGGGGGCTTATTTCAACCGCACGGCTTCGCTGGAGCTGACGGTGCGATCGGGCAATGATCTGCAAACGCAACTGGAGCAACTGCTCACGAGCTGGGAATTTGTGACGGTGGATCCCACAACCGTGCTGGGCGATCGCACCGGCATCCAGGTTTATGAACGCGCTTCCTGGCGCAAGTGGTTTTCGGGGCGTGTGTTTGTGCGCATCGAGCGGCAAACGGCCACCGTGGTCAGTCGTGCGGGCCTGATTCGGAAACTGGAGCGACAACTCGGCGCGGTTCTGTAAAGGCGTTAGGGTCGATCGCCATTTCCATCGCCGTAGGGGTTGGGTCTCCCAACCCTAACCCGGGCGATCGCCCTAACCCTGTCCCCCCTGGGAACACCCAAGGATTACGGGAACCCCCAAATGGGCTGAGAGCCTGTCGTAATCACAACAGGCTCTCGACTCTTAACCCTTCCTAACTTCCGGTGTGACCCGGCTCGCTAGTCAGTTTTGTTTTTGATACCCCCAGGGGAATTCGAATCCCCGTCGCCTCCGTGAAAGGGAGGTGTCCTAGGCCTCTAGACGATGGGGGCATATCATTGAGCTTTCGCTCGGAACGCTCAGGCTCGGTAAACTTACTTTACCATCGCTTGAGTTCTTTTGCCGTGGGCGTTTCGCTCGCGTTTTGCTTGCCGTCCGCGCCTTTCGCGATATCTAAATTAGCGAACTCCTCTAGAAGTGTCAAGCACTCAATTAATTCTTAACAATCGTTAATAATTGATCTCAGCATTCCGATCGCTCGGGTCAGCCAGCGGTCACTTCATTAACCTGCACTATGCACCGGTTCAGGACGCGGTGGCAACTGCTTTGATGGATGACTCCGGCTTGGGGGTGCTCGTTATGATTGGAGCAGATCCTAGACAAAATCCAAGACCAGCCCGATTCAGCGCCGGCCAGATCCCAAACCAGCCCGTTTGATGTTTGACTGCGGAAGCCTGGGGCGATCGAGCGAGATTGGTTGGCCACCCTGGCGGAATGGCGACGGGCAGCCATGAATAAGTGGAGTATTGGGGTGATCGGGAACTGGTAAATTGCACGAGGCGCAAGGGAGGATTGGGGGAATGCAACAAATTCATCGATCGCGTGACCGATCGGGCCAGCGATCGCCCTCCCGATCGCCCTTGGGCTGGGCTGTGGTGCTGGGTTGTGTGGCCCTGTTGGCCATTGAGGCGATTGATCAAGGGCGATCGGCGGTGGCCCAGGCGCTCCCGGGGGCGATCGATCGGGTTGGGCAACCTCAGCCTGCGCCCCGGGTGACTGCGCCCGGCCCGGATCGTGAGCTGAAGTTTGACTATTCGGTTTCCGGTTGCGAAGATGCCTCGATATCGCCTGCGGTTGCGCCTCTTTGGGCGGCGGCTCGGGCCCTAACCTGCAAAAGTGGGGCCTCCGAGGGGTTGACCCGTTCTCCCTTGGCTTTGGGACGAGAGTTGGTCAGCAACATCGCCATCAGCACCGAAGGCAGAACGCTGGTCTTTGGCCATGATTTGACCTACACCTGCTGTGCGGCTTTTGTGCTCGATCGCTCCCTCGATCGCGAAGGCGGCCAATCGATCATCACCGTCGTGGAACGCAATGAGGGGGAACATTGTCGCTGTCTATGCGATTACCAAATTACCGGCACGATCGGCCCCTTGCCGCCCGGTTCCTACACCTTGCGGGTCTATGGAGAATTGGGAGCCGCCCGCGCTCGACAGTTGCTCTTTGAGCGATCGACCGTCATCGGTGGAGAACTGCCGCCCGCTGGGGCCCCCACGAAGCGCTGAATCCTTGGAAACAGTGCCAATCTAAGAGCTGATTTATAAAGACAATATTAATCAGCCATCCCCGCTAATCGTTTCACCATCAAATGCATTAAGCAGCCGTAGATCATCCCTTCGCTCGTCTCCGAATACAACTCATAATCCTTGCTCAATC